>JABLXH010000078.1 GCA_013178155.1 Armatimonadota bacterium
TCCTGTTCCTGGCCGGAGACTACGAGTTCGCCATCCGCAGCTACCTCAAGGTGCTGGTCCTGTGCTACCCAAGTCGCCACATGCCGGCGGCGAGCTACGGCCTGGGGCTGTGCCAGTGGATGCGTGGTGACTTCGGTCGGGCGCAACGGCAGTGGCAGCAGACGCTGCATGATTTCCCCGGCACTGAGGCAGCCCATGACGCAGCCGTTGCGCTGGCCGCTCTTCCTGATGGGCAAACAGGGCAGAAAACGGCTGCGCTGGCCCCGTTACCGGCCTGGCAGCCGGCCTACGACACCTGGCCTGAACGGGGTATGACCTACGGTGTGGCGCTCTATGAACAGGGCCTTCCCCGGTTCGCGTTCAAGGAGATGGTGAAGCTCATCCAGGGTGAATACGGACCTACAAGCCTCAAGCCCCGGGCCCGCTACCAGGCGGGTCTGGCCGCTCTGGGGTTCGGCCGACCCGGCGCTGCGGCGCTGGAGTGGCGGCTATGTCTGCGTGACTACCCCAACAGCCCCTGGGCCCGGCGCAGTGAGGCCGCACTGAAGGCGCTGATCACGGCTGGACAGTTGACCAAGGGTGGCCTGGCGAATCCTCTGCCTGCGCCACCACGCAAGAGCAAGCCGAACTGCCGCCAGCGTCTCAACATTGCCAACGAGTTCTTCGACGCCGGCCTGATCGATGACGAAGAGACCGTCTTGGAGTATTTGAAAGCACTAACAGTGACCCGGGCGTCTCCTGGGGGGTACGACCAGACGGTTGTGCCGCAGGCAGAGGCGAGGCTGGCCCAATGCCTGCGCCGTAGGACCAGTGCCGCGGCCCGGCCGGACCACCGCAGGCCAGTCGAGTGACGGATCCTGCACGAAGGGCATCTGGACTGATTCCATGAAGCTACCCTCCTACCTGACCATGCAGCCGCTGCAACGCATCACGATCTGGCGCCGGGTCGTGCAGCTGGCATCCCTGGTCCTTGCCGGGGAGTGGCTTGCCATCGGCTGGCTGCGCTGCCCTTTCGCTGTACCGTTTGTCTCATGTACCTCGTGTCCGCTGACCGACTGCCCGGGGCGCTACCTGCAGATTCCAGTGATCATTGGTCTTCTGGCGTCGTCACTCGTCTCCGGCAGGCTCTTCTGCGGCTGGGCTTGCCCCATGGGGCTGGTGGAGGACCTGCTGAGCAGGTTGCCACGGGCCAAGGCCTTCTCCGCGCGGCACTTCACCACGGTGGACCGCTCGCTCAAGTACCTCAAGTACCCTCTGCTACTGCTGGTCATCTACCTGGTGTTCGCCCTGCATGAGGTCGCAGGACGGCCTTACGCATATGTCGTTCGCAGCCCATCGGTGTTCAACGTGGATGCTGTAAGGACTGCCGCGGCCCTGGGCGCGTCCCACTACGGCATACGCCTGTGGGTACTGGCAATCGTCCTGGCGCTGTCAGTGTTGGTCACCCGCTTCTGGTGCCGCTACCTGTGCCCACTGGGCGCCATTCTGAGTGTCTTCAACAAGGTCAGTCTGCTGACAATCCAGCGCCAGCGGGAGGATCTGCCGCGCTGCGGCGAGTACCCGCATGAGTGCCTGCAGCACACCACTCCCGGTACCACGGACTGCGTCATGTGTGGGGAGTGTGTGCAGGGATGCCCCCGCCAGCTCCTGCACTGGACGGCACGATTGCCGAGCTTGCCAGCATCGCCACAGGAGGAAGCCTTGCCGCGCAGCAAGGTCGGCTGACCCTGCAATGCGAGCTGGCTAGAGTGCCACCGCGGAAGTGGTGCGGGGCAGTGGTTTGGGTAGGGTCCTCAGTATGACGGGCGAGGCGGCCAGGTGGAGGGGGAGGCCCAAGGCGAGGATGCTGACTTGCCTACGTGCCCGGTACAGCCCGGGGGGCGGAGCATCGCACCCGGGCCCGCGTCGGTCCGCCGGTGCCCCAATCTCCACAGGGCTCGGGCTCGTGCGTCTGGTGCACGCAGAGGCTATCCTCGGTTCACTCCGATGAGCACGCGCCGGCGCTGTCGTGCCCCCGCGTGGTCCACGGAGGCGTGTCACCGGATGCCCGCGCCACTCGTGCTCTCCGGCTGCCTGCAGGTCGGCGGACCGTCCAGGGCGAACCTGGTCACAGCGCCGCTCGCACCGGCCAAAGCGGCCCGTGGAGTACCATTGGCGGCTGATCGCTAAGCCCTTGTGCGTCCGTAGGCTATGCCTAACCGACAGGGGAGTGGGGCGAGCGGAGCGCACAGCCGCCTGTGTGCCCACTCTCTATCCTCCCACGGCGGCGGAACGCCAGTGTTCCCGATGACGACTCGCCCATGAACGCCGGTGCCCGGACGGAATCTCCTTCCACGTCATCCGTACGCATCGCGTCATTGCCTGGTGCGTCGGTGCGCGCTGTGGCTGTGGGGCTGCTGCTGGTGCCGGTCAACGTCTACTGGATCGCACAGATGGAGCGCAACCGGCAGACGGCGTTTCCCAGCGTCTTCTCCCTTTTCTTCAACGCCGTCTTCGTCCTGTTGTTGCTTCGGGGAGCCAACCTGCTTCTGCGGCGCCTGTCACCACGGCTGGCGTTCCGGCCCGCCGAGATGCTGATCGTCTACTCGATGGTATGCATCAGCACCGCCATCTCCGGCATTGACTTCATCCAGACGCTCATGCCGTTGCTCAGCTATTCGTTCTGGGTCGCCGGCCCGGAGAACAAGTGGGACACCGTCCTGAACCCGCTGCTGCCCCGCTGGCTCACCGTCCAGTCCAAGGACGTGCTCTACGGCTACTATGACGGCGGCGCCTCGCTCTATGACCCCGGCGTGCTGAGCGCCTGGCTGCAGCCTGTTCTGTGGTGGAGCCTTTTCATTGCCACGCTGCTGCTGGTGATGGTTTGCCTCAACAGCCTGCTACGGCGACGGTGGCTGGACGGAGAGCATCTGGCCTGTCCCCTCGTGAATCTGCCTCTGGAGATCGCCAGTCCCAAAGCCCGTCTTTTCCATGACCCCGTCTTCTGGATGGGCTTTGGCCTGGCGGCTTCGGTGGAGGTCTGGAACGCCTTTGCCTTCCATTACCCGGCCATGCCGATGATTCCCATCTTCGAGGAGAGCATCGGGCAGTACTTCAAGGGGCGGCCCTGGAACGCGGTGGGCTGGATGACCCGATCGTTCTACCCGTTCCTCATCGGACTGGGCTACCTGATGCCGGCGGACTTCCTGTTCTCCAGTTGGTTCTTCTACCTGTTCTGGAAGGCCGAACTGGTCCTGAGCGCCTTCTTGGGGCTGGACCAGGTGCGTGGCTTCCCCTTCGCCAACCACCAGGGCTTTGGGGCCTACCTGCTGTTTGCGGTCTTCGGCATCTGGCTGGCCCGAGACCACTTGCGGCGGGTGTGGCAGACGATCCTGGGGGTGCCCGGCAAGCTGGCCGACAGCGACGAGCCCATGCCATACCGGCTGGCGGCGCTGGGCGCGCTGCTTGGGCTCGCTGGATTGGTCGCCTTTGCCATGGCCATGGGGATGCGGCTGCTGACCGCCGTAGGGGTGTTTGTCATCTACTACATCCTGTCCCTGGCCATTACGCGCGTCCGGGCGCAGTTCGGAACTCCGGTGCACGACCTGCATTTCACTGGTCCTGATGTCATCCTGTCCTCTGTTTTCGGCACGCGGGCCTTTCCGGAGAAAGACCTGGCGGGGATCGCCATGCTCGCCTGGTTCAGCAGCATCTTCCGCAGCCACCCCATGCCGCACCAGCTCGAAGGCATCAAGATGCAGCAGCAGACGGCCGGGACGACCCGTGGGGTCGTAGTCGCGCTGATGCTGGCGGGGGTGGTAGGGTCGCTGGCAGCCTTCTGGAGCTTCCTGCACATCTACTATGGGGTGGGGGCGTTGGCCCAGGGGGGACGCTTCAACCTGTGGCCGCTAACCACCCTCGACGGCTGGCTCAAGGCCCCCCAGGGGCCGCAGTTGGCCTCGCTGCCCGCCATCGGTGTGGGGCTGGGCTTTGCGCTATTCCTGCAGGTCATGCGCATGCGGCATGTCAACTGGCCGTTCCACCCGCTGGGGTATGCCATCTCGGGGAACCTGCAGATGGGGCATGCCTGGATGCCCCTGCTGGTGGCCTGGATCGCCAAGGCGACCATCACCAAGTACGGGGGCTACCGGCTGGCTCAGCGCAGCCAGCCCTTCTTTTTGGGGCTCATCCTGGCCGATTTCGTGGTGGTCAGCGTCCTGAATATCGTCAGCCTCGCCCTGCATATCCCCTGCTACCGGTTCGTAGACTGAC
>JABLXH010000079.1 GCA_013178155.1 Armatimonadota bacterium
GGTGTGCCACGGCGGCAGGGCGAACTCCCGGACAGTTCTGCATACCGGAAGGAAGGCGGCACAGCAATGGCCAGTCCCGGCGCGACGTTTCAGGTTGAGGACCGCTCCTTCTCGCGGATGATCCTGGGACATAACCCTTTTCTGGGCTACTCGTACATCAGCCGTGCGCGGTCCCAGGAGTATGAGACCCGCTTCGCGACCTTTGAGCCCATCCGCGACATCGTTCTCGCCGCCACGGCCGCCGGGGTGCGGAGCATGATGCTGAGCACCGGCCATCCGCGCGGGGACCTGATCGCGCAGGCGCTGGAGGCCGCCCAGGAACAGACCGGTATTGCCTGGAGTAACATCGTCATCGTCAACCCGGATGTGATGGACCACCTGGACTTCCTGCACCGGGTCAACTGCCAGGTCTGCCTGGTCCACGGCCAGGACACGGACTCCTTCTTCTGGCGCTCTGAGCGAACCCTTCGGCCCGAGTTTGCCGAGCTCCTGGCGGCGATCCGAGGCGCGGGGTTCGTTCCGGGGATGTCTACCCACAACGGGGGGGAGACGATTCCGGTCGCCGAGGGTTTCGACGTAGCGGTCATCAACACCCCGGTCAACAAGATCGCCTGGCGGATGTGTCCGTGCGTGGAGGACGTGCTGGGGGCAGTCCGGCGCTCGTCCAAGAAGATCATCGCCATGAAGCCGCTGGCAATGGGCCGCATCGCCCCTGATGAGGGAATGCGCTACATCGCCTCGGTTGCGGGAGTGGACGGTGTCGTGGTCGGCATTGGCACACCCCAGGAGGCCGAGGAGACGTTCGGCCTGGCCAATGAGGCCTGGGGCGACTGACACCTACCCCTGAGCCCGCCGGTCAACGCGCACGAAGTTGCTGGTCTCGACGATGTCGAAGTCGCCGAACCGCCGCATGGCGTCGTCGAAGAGGCGGTTCAGGCCGTAGTTGTCGGCCGGCATGTGGGGTATCACAACGATGCTGACCCGGCGGCGCCGCGCCACCTCGTTCAGGGCCTCGCTGGTATCCACCACCCACAGCGTGCCGCAGCCTGCATCGCAGATGGCCTCAAACACCTCCGGCGTCGGGTTCCATCCACCATAGAAGCAGGCGTAGACCTTCCCCAGGGGATTCTTCGGGTCGCCCACCGCAACGCTAGTGCCCAGGCCCCGGTCCATCATCCACTGGACCTCCGGCCAACTGTCGCAGATGTCCACCAGGTCGCCAACCGTGCGCGGCTGTTCCTCGCGCAGGATGCGGTGCCCCTCGCAGTACAGATAGAGGTCCGCCGGGCCGTGGATAGTCATGAAGGGCATCTGCAGAGCCTCGGCGATCTGGTTGAAGCGGTAGTCCGTGCTGCGGCCACCCATGCTGCCGGCGGCAGTGCGGATGAGCTTGTCCGCCACGTGCTCCGCCACGCCAAAGTCGGTCAGCATCCGGACCTGGGCCCAGAGCACATCCTCGCGCGAGGCCACCGCCCCGCCCTGCGCGGAGGCGTGGTGCGCGACCGGGGAGGGCCCGAATGTTGCCCTCCGGTGTATAGGCCCATGGCCCCCATATCTCCGCATAGCACTGGGGCATGATCCACGGCGTCTTTCCGGACTTGAGCGCCGCCTGGGCGGTGATGCCCACATGGCGCTTGTACCAGGCCTGGGACGAAGCCGGGGTGTTGGGGCCGTTGGGGTTCCCTTCGGAGAAGAAGGGGTAGACGTCGGTGCACAGGGCCCCGAAACCCGCCTGCTCGGCGTAGGTGGGCGTATCCGGCCACATGGTGACCACCGTCGTGGGCTGCTTCGCGCCCCACTCGCGGAACTTGCGGCGGAAGGTCTCCATTTCCCCGACAATGGCGCTGCCGGGCTCATCGCACAGCACCCAGGCCAGGATGGCCGGGGAGTCGCCGGCGGCGGCGATAGCGGCCTTGCTCTGCTCTTCGAGGTAGGTCCAGTTGTTGCGGCGCCACTCAACGTTGTAGTGCAGTTCCCCCAGGCCGGGGAGCAATGAAATGCCCCGCGCCGCGCAGCGGTCGGCCAGCGGCCGCAAGTCCGGGATACCGATGTTCACGACCCACACGGCGTTGATGTGGTGGGCCTTCATGTCGTCCAGACAGCGCTCCACCCAGGCCCACTTCTCGACACCGTTGCGCTGGGCCATGCCCTGGACCCGTTCCCACGGCCAATACACGCCCAAAGGGAAGGCCTGATCGAGGGCGGCCTCTCCGGGCTCGACCTGTGCGACGGCACACCCGGACAGGAATGCGACAAGCGCCA
>JABLXH010000008.1 GCA_013178155.1 Armatimonadota bacterium
CAGAATGTGTACATCGGCTTATCGAGGACCACGCTCAGGCTGCTCCAGAAGCTGCCTACGGCGAACTCCCCGAGGATGACTCCGCACATCAGCGGGATGGCGGCGGCGTGGGTCCGCAGGCCCCCGTACCGCAGTACGAGGACCTTGATGACCCACGAGATCAGCATTGGCAGCCAGACATAGTCCAGGCCGAACACCATTCCCAGGGCATAGCCCGCGGGGTGGAAGGGCCAGCCCACCACCCGCATGCGCGCCGCGCCCAGAGCCAGGGCGACCAGTGCCCCTGCGCCCATGAAGGCGATGGGCAGGGGCTCCGGCCCCTTGGGCGCCTCCATCCAGTTCTGCAGTTGCCGGTAGGTCTCCATCGCAAAGCCCGTCCCGCGCGCCCCTTTGCTCCCATAGGCATCGCTCAGGAGCGCCCAGTACCCGCCCAGCAGCCCCACCAGGATGGCGGCCATCATGGCCACGCCCAAGCGCCGGTAGTCGGTGCCGGACCGCTCGGCCATCTTGAAGCCCTCAAGCTGCACCGGCATCTGATGGCTGCGGACCATGCGGTTGTTGAACCACATCATGGCGAAGCTTACCAGCGTCCCGGGGCCCAGGTTGCGGCTGCCCAGAAGTGACACGACCATGCGCGTGGTCGCCATGCTACCCAGTTCGTGGGTTGGCGGACCGATCTCCGCCCTCATTTTGGATACCGCTGCGAACAGGGCGTAGTAGAGCACGAAGTACAGCGTCAGCGGGAGTGTCGCGCCCCCGGCCTTGACCCAGAAAGCGACCAGGTACACCAGTCCGACCCCAGCCCCCAGCATCGCCCAGCGGTAGCGCATGGGTTCGCGGGAATCGTCCACGCCATCGGGCAGCCCCCAGGTCGTCTGCCACACCGACCCCAGGTGCCGCCGCGCGCTCCACACTGCCAGCGCCGCGAAAGCCATCCACGCTCCCCAGGCCTGCTCCAGCAGGTACGGTGCGCCGGGGAGCTGTCCCCAGCCCGTGGCGGCGGCGATGATCTGCTGGGCTTTGCGGAAGAGGTAGAAGAACCAGCAGGAGAACGAGACATCCGTGGGCAGAAAGAAGCTCAGTGCCACCACGAAGGGGTAATACGACGCGGGTGTCCAGCCGATGGCGTTCCAGGGCTTCCCCACGAAGTACCGCGACAGGTCGTGG
Source organism: Armatimonadota bacterium (assembly GCA_013178155.1). Lineage (GTDB taxonomy): Bacteria > Armatimonadota > Zipacnadia > Zipacnadales > UBA11051 > JABLXH01. The sequence goes on from JABLXH010000008.1 coordinate 1,168, forward strand.
AGCTTCACGTTGATCCTGGGCATCGAGGGAATCAGGAAGGCGATACCGTTGTAGATGTCCAGGCCCGCGCCCAGCAGGAAGCCAATGATGAAGGCCGGTCGCCGGTAGAGCCCCGAGGCTCCGCCGTCGCGGGTCATTTCCAGCGGCAGGTGGGTCAGCGGGTAGGTCAGCTTCTCGTGTTCGGTCCACTGTCGCCGCATGATGACGTTGAGGCACTGCATCACGAACACGAGCACCAGAATGAAGCTGCCCCACCAGGCCAGTGGCGCCAGCCACGGCCGGTAGTTGCTCGGCTCCAGGATGCTGGTGCCGCCGTCATAGTAGCCCCGCATGGCATGCTGGTCGGAGACCGTCAACCAGGCTGGGAGGTGCGGGTGGATGAGCTGCTCCCAGTGGTTCTCGGGGGTGGCGAACCAGTAAGCGTGGGGGATGGTGGGGATGAGCATCTGCAGCATGTCGTGGGCAGCCACGCTGCAGCCCAGGGAGACCATGATATAGGTGGTCAGCAACTCGCCCTGGGTCAGGGCCCAGGCGGGTCGCAGTCGCCGCAGCGCCAGGTTGGCGAGGATGACCAGAAGCAGACTGAAGACGGCGTTGGAGAAGATAGAGAGACACGTCGGGTGGCCGGAGTAGTGGACGATCTCGACCTGCACCACCCAAATGCAGTTAGGCGGGATCAGCAGCAGCCCCAGCAGCACGGAGCGCCAGGTGACGCCACGGTTCGGGCCCGGGAGTTCCCGGGCCCGTGGCTGTTTCACTAGCGCCCCACCCTCCGGCATCGGCTACTCCTGCCGGTCACGGCCGCCGCTTGCCTGGTGCCCGTTGCTCATCCCCGCCGTCGCCGTCCCTATGAGCCCACACTCGGGTTCCACAGCAGGTGCACGCGGTGGCCGGCGGGGTCCGTGCCCTTGAGATAGGCGGCCTTCAGCACACCGGGCTTCTCGCCAAACTCCTCGAAGTCGAAGCCCTTGGCGCGCAGGTCCGCCAGCGCCGCCTCAAAGTCGGACACCAGTACGCACACATGGGCCTTGTCATAGAGCGCGTTCTTGGCGACTTCCAGGCGTCCCGCACCCGGGCCGGACAGGAAGATGGACGAGTTGCCGACCGCCAGCTTGAAGCCGAAGGTGTCGGCATACCACTGGGCCAGTTCCTCGCCCTTGCCGTCCTCCGTCGGGTAGATGCCGGGGTGCTCGACGCCCAGGAAGATGGGCACGCCGCGGGCCTGCTTGACCCACAGCAGGCAGTTCTCGACCTGGACGCGCAGCCCCTCCCAGTCCCTGTTGGCGACGATCTCCCTGGTGATGAGGCCGCTGCCCATACCCACCGCTGCGACTCCGGCCTTGATCCAGGCGCTGATGCTCTCCTGCGTGGCGTCCACGCCGCCGGTGGGCATGATGCTGGTCCACGGGCACGGCCCCAGCATGTTCTTGACGAACCCCGGCCCACCGACTTCCTTGCCCGGGAAGACCTTGACGATCTCCACGCCCAACTCGTGGGCCTGCTGGATCTCGGTGGCGCTGCCACAGCCCGGCGAATAAGGTATCTTGCGCAGGTTGCAGGTCCTGGCCACGTCCGGGTTCAGCACCGGGCCGACGATGAAGTTGGCGCCATTGGCGATGTACAGCGCCGCCGTGGGCCCATCGCAGACCGATCCCACCCCCATGATGACCCCCGGCAGCTCAGCCTGGCAGAACTTCACCAGCTCGGCGAAGACCTGGTAGGCGAAATCGCCGCGGTTGGTAAACTCCACTACCTTTGCCCCGCCGGCCGCACACGCCCGCACAATCTCCTTCGCCACCTCCAGGTCACCGTGGTAGAACACCGGCACAACTCCGGTGTCATAGATGGCATTGAGCACCTTCATGCGACTGAACTGAGCCATACAAGAGCCTCCTTGGACGGCCCCAGGAGAAGCGCCAGGAAGGGAACCGACCTGGCGCTTCCGTTCGCCACAACGTCCCGCCATCCCTCCCCCGGATGGGGTCAGGGGACGCCGCAGTGGCGTCCCCTGACGACTCCGTATCGCCCCGCGGGCCACTCACTGGCCCCGAGGAACCTGGATCTGGCGCTCCAACTGGTTGCTTTGCAGGTTGCGCAGTTGCAGGTTAAGCGCGCTCTGGGCAGGGCTGGCCCAGTTGGTGGGGATGATCACGGCTCGGGTGCCCTGCTGTAGCTGCAGGTCGCGGAACAGCCCGCCTTGCTGGCCCCGTCCTGCCGGGCCAATCAGGCGCAAGTCAAACTGCAGCCCCGCAGCGCCCCGCACCTCCAGTTGCCCGCCGTCAGGAGTGGTGCCGACGACCAGGGACTGGGCGCCGAGATTGCGGAAGTTGAGGGCGCGCAGCACCCGGTCTCCGACGCCCCGGCTGCGAATGAAGCCGACTTCCGAGACCTGCAGGGTCCCCGGAGTTGGTAGTTCCGCGCGATAGCTGGGGCGTAGCAGGTCCAGCAGCCGCACCTCGCCTGCTCCCGCTGCCTGCAGCTCGAACACCATGCCATGGCTGTACAGGTTCAGTTGCTTGGCCTGCTGCCCTGCCAGCGAGAAAGTCAGGCTCTTGCCCGCAGCCTGGCGGAACACGTAGATGTCGGGGTAGTTGGCCGGCAGCCGAGGGGCCTCCGCACCGCTCGGTGGGTTGCCACTATAGGGCGGCAGGACCAGCGGCAGCACCCGCATTGAGTTGGTGATACGGGTGTTCGGATCGTTGTTGACGCTGCCATCGGGGTTGAAGAAGCGTCTCCCCTTCTCGTCGGTGATCTGGGTCGCCCGGGTGCCGGGGCTGAGCACGGCCACGACGGTCTCGGCCCCTGGGCCCCCATACTCGCTGCCTGGCAAGTGCGGGTTGGCGGGCGTGCATTCCTCATACGACATGCAGACCGCCTTGTTTGCCCCGCCATAGGAAAAGGTGTTAGAACCCCACGCCACGTGGGCCACGTTGGGGTCAGTGGAGCCCGTCTCGTCTTCTCGGTATGGATTGTTGTTGTCCCAGACGAAGATCCGCCGGTCGTCGCCGGCCACCTCCGTCTTGTAGGGAACCATGGCGTGACCCCACGTGGGGGCCCAGATCACCAGCACCGGTCGATTGGTGAGCTGGTTCACCAGCGATGCCGCTCGGTCGAAGACCTGGCGATGTGTCTGCGCGTTGTAAAGACTGGTGTGAACATCCAGGACTTCCTGTGTGTACCACGCGCCCTGGTCCTCCTGCACCGTCTGGCGGGTCTCCACTCGCCACGGGTAGAACCAGGTGTAGGCCTGGTGGTTTGCCGGGTTGTCAAACCAGCCGTGCCAGTACGTATGCAACTCGGCGTTCCTCAGGCGCAGGCTCGAGACGCTCATGCCATAGCAGTTGCCGCCCTGGCCGGCCTTGGTGTAGGCGCTGTCAAACCAGCTCTGCGCAGCCGGGCGGTGGGTGCCGTCGGCGTACTCAACGGTACCTTGGCCGAAGTAATCTCGGTATAGCTCCCAGGGGATGGAAGTCCAGGAGAAGTTGGCAAACTGCCAGCCCCAGTAGCCACGGTAGCCACGCGGAGCCACAACTCTGTAGGTGTAGGCGCTAGTGCTCTTGTTGGTGGCCGTGTTGCGTACCACCACCTGGTGATCCACACCCCGGCTCGTCCCCGAGGGTATTCGGAACGCTACGCTCCGGGGGAAGAACTCGCTGTACTCGACGTAGTAGCTTTCGGTCATGCTGCCGTCGAGAAGGGCCTTACAGTCGGCGCCGAACCCGACGCCGAAGATGTACGCCCAGCCACCGGCTGGCCCCTGGTCAGGCCAGATGCTGCTGATCGCAAAGCGCAACACCAAGTCGGGCCGTACACGAGCGCTGACGATGCTCTCACTGATCACACGGCGGTCAAGGGCCTGGGCCACCGACACAGAGGTGTGGGAAAGCAGGTCGAGCTGCAGATCCGGCGGCAGTTGCTGGAAACTGGACTCGTAGGTGCGGCGCACGTTCTCGGGCACCTTGGCCCGGTCCATGACCTGCCGGAACTCATTGAGTCGGAGCGCCTGGGAGCTCTGGATGGCGGCCAGGTCAAGGGGTCTAGCGACTGTGAGCCGTGGGTTAGGGTTTCGCTGGATCTGGGCCAGCAGAGGAGACACGACCATCAGGCAGCACAACAGGACCATGACCGAGACTGCGCGTGGAACCGGTAGGCGATGCCGCACGATGACCCTCCTTATCCGGGGTTTGCGTTCGCGGATACCTGCTACAGGTACCCTTCGAGTCCCGCGCCCTATCTCCTGCCCTCGGTCATCTAGGAGAGGATGTCAGACCGCCGCTTCCCCTCCGGCCGCATCAGTTCCGGGGTGCGCCAGTCGCCGATGGGGTCGTAGAGGTCCTTCCGGTACTGCTCGATCTGGCGGCGCTGGGCGGCGGGTATGTCGCGAGGGAAGGGCAGTTCAGCGCTCTGGGCCAGCTCGCCCACCATGCTCGCCACCAGGTCGGTGGTCCGGGCCAGGCGCGCCATGTTCAGCTTGTCCGGGGTATCGAAGCGGCTGTGGTGGTACCAGCGCCCGCCGGGGCAATTGCCGCGGTATAGCCAGACCGTGGGCACGCCGACCAGGTTGAAGGGGTAGTGGTCCGAGAACGGCGTGATGTCGGGCCTCAGCTTCGCCACGAAGCGCTGCTCCTCCAGGTGCCGCCGCACGAAGGCGCGCAGCTTCGCATCACCCGTGACCCAGACCTCGTCGGTGCCCATCCAGCAGCCCACAGAATCGATGTTCACCATCAGCGCGGTGGTCTCCGCCCGGTTGGCCGGGTGGACGACATACTGCCGCGCACCCTCGGACAGGTTCTCCTCCCAGCCGAAGCTGACGAAGCGGATGGGGCGCAGGGGCTTGCTGTCACGCAACAGCCTTGCCAGCTCCAGGGTGACAACCACACCTGTCCCGTCGTCCTCGGCACCGACGTTGGTGGCCACGCAGTCATGGTGCCCGCCGATCACCAGGGGCGGCAGCTTGCGGCGGCCGGGGAGGACTGCGACCACGTTCTGGGAGTGGCTCAGGAAGTTGCGCATGTCCAGTTGTAGCCGCACGTCCCTGACGCCGTCGCGCACCAAGTCCCAGGCCCGCAGGTAGGGCACGGTGGCCGTGGGCAGGCTCAGGTGGTCTATCCACCCGGCAATGAGGCCCGAGGCGACCTTCTCGTCGGTCGGGAAGCGCTCGTCCACATACAGCAAGGCCACCAGCCCCGAGTTGCACAGCCGCTCCATGCGCTCCAGGGAGGCGTAGGCCGAGCCGAAGAGCAAGCCGATCTTGCCGGTCAGGTCGCGGCCCTCCAGGTCCCAGGGGTGGGCGGTCTCCAGGTAGACCAGCTCACCCTCCAGCATCCCCGGCGTGGAAGGCGACTGGGTGTTGGGCTGAACCGGAATGTCCACCCAGCGGCGGCCACGCCTGGCCTGCATGACGGCCTGCCGACACTCCCAGCAGACACAAGGGAACTCCTGGATCTCGGTCTCCAGGCCCAGAGCCTGGTACTGAGCGGCGATGTACTGAGCGGCCCTGGCCTCATTGGGCGAGCCGGCCAGGCGGCAGCCGATGTCGTCACAGAGCACACGCAGGTCGGCCTCGAGACGGGTGGGATTGGCGGGCGCGAGTGACACAGGGCAACACCTCCGTCTCCCCATTCCACGGGTGCGTCGGCAATCCTCTTTTGGGCCAGCCGCGCCTCCCGCAGCACCTGCTGACCAGGGCGTCGGGTGAACTCGGGCGCACGCCACCACCAGCGGTACCGGACCCCGTCGCCCCTTTTCCTTTCCATTTTGTATGGTTTTCTTCCCGCTGTCATGCGCCAGTCCCTGACAGCGAACGACTACAATGCAGTCGTTTATCATAGCTGGAAGGAATGATTACCATGCAGAGCCGCCGGGGGTTCACCCTCATCGAACTGCTCGTGGTCATCGCCATCATCGCGATTCTGGCCGCCATCCTGTTTCCAGTCTTCGCTCGAGCTCGCGAACAGGCCAGGCGCACCAGTTGTCTGAGCAACCTCAAGCAACTGGCCCTGGCCGCCATGATGTACGGCCAGGACTACGACGAGCTGCTGCCGGTGGGAGCCACTCAGGGCAACAGCCTGTGGAACGTGGTGCAGGGACTCTACCCGTATGTCAAAAACAGCCAGGTCTTCTACTGCCCCTCCATCAGCATCCTCGCTGCCTACGACCCACTGCTGTCGCCTACCGCCGACAACTGGGCGCTAGGGAACATCGGTTACTATTACTGGTCGAGTTACGCCATCCACGCCCATACGGGTCCGTTTGCCAGTCAGCACCCTCCCAGGCAGCTCACGCTTAGTTATAGCCCTGACCTATGGATGTGGTCCGACGTCTTCGGTCAGTTCTACTGGTCGCGAGGAGCACCCTTCGCTCATGGCATGGGTAGGTGGAGCTTCACGAACGTGGCATTCATGGACGGCCACTGCAAGGCCATTAACGGCAAGCCGTCCGATGTCTTCAAGTGAGGGATGCGTGGGCCCCGAGAACGCATACTGGCGGGAGGTACAAGCCGTGCGCAGATTGAGATCGGGCTGTCCGCTGTGGGCCCCACTCTTGGCGCTTGTCGCCTCTGGTAGCGCTCTGATCCTGGGCGGCTGCGGTCTTCGCACCGGTTCGGCGGTGACACCCGCGGCGAAGACCAAGGCCAGCAAGCTTCGGGCGGGGGCGGCGGAGTTGACGGTGGCCGCTCCGCAGTTGTTCAAGCGAGCCCTGGATGACATCCACAGGGAGTTCCAGCTTGGGCATCCGGCAGCCAGGCTGCAACTGCAGACCTCCATTGTGGATGAGTTGGCTTCCGCGAAGACCGAGAACCCGATGGCCGGTGATGTCGTGGTGGTCATGGGTGGTCCGGAGCTGGCGGCCCTGCGCGATCGGGACCCCGCTTTGGCCGGTGAACCGGCGCATGTCGCCAACGTGGCCGTCATTGTGGCCGTTCCGCGCGGTAACCCGCTGAAGCTGAAGGCACTCAAGGACCTGGCGCGGCCAGACGTGAAGCACATCGCCGTCGCCGACCCCGACAGGGACTCCTCCGGCCAGGCGTTCCGCGAGGCTCTGCGTCAGGCGAACCTCTGGGAGAAGCTGCAGCCAAAGCTGCAAGTCGCGGCCTCTCCGCACGCGTCATGTGAGGCGGTCGAGAAGGGCCGGGCCGAGGCGGCCGTCACCTATGCGCCCTGCGTCCTCTTCGGCCACTCCCAGTCTACCCTTGGCATCGGCCTTTTCCTACCCCGCGAGACCGTGCCGCTCGTGCAGGTAGTGGCCCTTGCGCGCGGTCCCGCCAGCGAGCCGGCGCGGGCGTATCTGGACTACCTGCGCCAGGAGCGCGCCCAGGCGCTGTGGGCCAAGTACGGCTTTGAGCCAGTGGCCGCCAAGCCGGCGGGCGAGAGCGAAGTCTCGCTGCTCGTCCCTTGCGGGGCGGCGCTGCAACCGGCCATGGACGTCATTGCCGAGACCTACTACCGGCGCACGGGCGTGCGGGTGGATTTCGCCTACGCCGGTGCGCAGATGCTCCTGGGGCAATTGGCCTACAGCCGCCGGGGTGACCTCTACATGCCGGGTGAGGCCTTCTGGGTGGACCAGGCCGCCAAGCGGGGATTGGTGGAGGACACACGCACGGTGTGTTGGTTCCTCCCCGTCATCATGGTTCCCAAGGGCAACCCCAAGAACATCCAGACCGTCCAGGACATGGCCAAACCCGGCGTCCGGGTGGGCATCGGCCATCCGAAGGCGCTGGCCGTCGGACCGGTCACCAAGCGGATTATGCAGCGTGCCGGAATATGGGAGGCGGTGCAGAAGAACGTCGTCATGCAGGCCGGCTGTATCCCGGAGCTGGCCAACGCGGTGGCCATGAAGGCGGCCGACGCCGGCATCCTCTGGGACGCCTGCGCGGAGATGGTGGAGGAGCACGTGGACATCATCAAGATTGATCCCAGACTCAACGAGGTGGCGGAGGTCATGCTGGCCACCCTGAAGGTCTCCCAGCACCCCGAGGAGGCCCGCAAGTTCATGGAGTACGTGGCTTCGGACGAGGCGGCGGCAATCTTCGAGGAGCGGGGCTTCCGCACGGAGCGTCCTCAGGGCGTCCGCTTGGCTCCGCGGGATGATGGGGGCGCCAACTAGCATGCAAGACGCCCTCGTGACCTCCCCCACCAGCCGCGTGAGGCGTGGCCAGGCCACTGCGGCAGTCTTTCACGCCGGAGGGGTCGCGGCGCTGTGGTTTCAGGTCATCTTCGTGCTGGCCGTAGTCATCGGGCTCGTAGTCTTCACCGACCGCCGCAGTCTGCTGGAGGCCATCCTGGCCCCGGAGTCCCGTCACGCGACCCGACTCACCCTGCTTACGGTCAGTATCACTACAGCGCTGTCGATGCTGCTGGCCATACCCGCTGCTTACGCGCTCTCGCAAAGGCAGACGCGCCTGAACTTCCTGGTGGATACGCTGCTGGACTTGCCCATCGTGATGCCCCCGATTGCCGCCGGCCTGGCGCTGCTGATCCTTTTTGGCTACTACCTGGGCGACCCGATGCAGAAGCTGGGCATCTACCTGCCTTACACGAAAGCCGGCATCGTTGTGGCGCAGTTCTTCACCACAATGACCTTCGCCCTGCGCAGCGCCAAAGCGGCCTTCGACAGCGTCAACCCCCGCCTGCCGGCGGTGGCGCGGACGCTGGGGTCCAGCGACTGGCGGGCCTTCCGCCGGGTCGTGCTGCCGCTGGCCCACAACGGCCTGGTGGCCGGCGCGGTGCTCACCTGGGCCCGCTGCATGGGGCTTTTCGGGCCGGTAGTCATGTTCTGCGGCGCCACCGAGTACCGCACCGTCATCCTGCCCACCGCGATCTACCTGAAGAACTCCGTGGGTGACCTGGAGGTGGCCGCCGGCGGTACCCTGTTCCTGATGGCGATCGCACTGGTGACTCTCATCGTCTTCAAGCGTCTCGGAGGGCGCGGCTACCTATGGTAGAACCCGCGGCGATGGTGTCAGTCACGAACCTGCGGCTGCATGTTGGGAGCTTCTCCCTCCACGACGTCTCGCTGACCGTGCCGCCGGGTGAGTACCTCTGCATCGTGGGCCCCACCGGCTCGGGCAAGACCCTGCTCCTGGAGACTATCGCTGGCCTGCACCACCCCGAGAGCGGGCGCGTGCTGGTGGGCGGGGTGGATGTCACCTCCAGCCCGCCCCAGGCGCGCGGGCTGGGCTATGTGCCCCAGGACTACGCGCTGTTCCCCCACATGTCGGTGTCCGACAACATCGCCTACGGTCTCGTCGAGCGCGGCGTGGCCCGCACGGAGCGCCTCGAGCGAGTGCAGGGCATGGCGGAGTGGCTGGGCATCCTCCACCTGCTGGAGCGCCGGCCGGGAACTCTCAGCGGGGGTGAGCGCCAGCGGGTCGCTCTGGCCCGAGCCCTGGTGTTGCAGTGCCAGATCCTCCTGCTGGACGAGCCCTTCTCCGCGGTGGACCAACTCACCCGCCGCGGCATTATCGCCGACCTCCGACGACTGGTGGCGGAGCTTGGGCTGACGGTGCTGCATGTCACCCACGACTTCCAGGAGACCCATGCTCTCGCGTCCTGGGTCGGCGTAATGCATGGCGGCAGGCTCCTGCAAGTGGGCCCGTTGGAGGAGGTCTTCCTCCGCCCGGCCAGCCGACGGGCAGCCGAGTTCACCGGGATGGCCAACGTGCTGCCGTTGTCCCGGCTGCTTGACACGCCCTGGCTGCGGCCTCTGCTGGACAGACTGCATGACCTTCCGCCCCATGGCGACGGATACGCGGTCTGCATTCGGCCCGATGCGGTCGCGATCTCGCGAGACGGCGACTTGGGGGCGGAGGCTACGGTGACCGCCGAGGTGAGCCAGATGCGCTGGGAGGGGCTGGCCTACGAGGTCGAGCTGGACGCGGGTGTCCCGCTGGTGGCGGCGCTGACCGCCCGTGAAGTGGCGCGGCTGGGGCTGCGAGCAGGAGACCGGGTGCAGATTGGCCTGTCGCAGGACGCGGTCCATGTAGTGCCTGGCGACTAGGGTTCGGGCGTGATCCGGATGGCCAGGAGCTGACCGGGATAGAGGTCCAGGACCAGCCGGCGATCACGTGCGGCCAGGGTCTCGCCGGTGGCTGCCGCGGTCGCGCGACCGGCCTGCGGCAGCGTGACTGCCACGCCGGCCTTGGTCACCATCCCCGTGTTCACGACGGCTAGGTATGTCCCCCGGCCGCCTGCAGCCATCTCCCGCACCACCACTTCCGGGTCGGACGCGGCCCCCGTCAGCACGCGGCTGGGGAGTGCGGGGAGGGCCAGGAAGTTGGCGGCAAAGGCCCGGAAGTACTGCGGGAAGCCCCGGTTGAGGGCGTTGGAGGCCAGGAAGCCGATGTAGCGCGGGTCACCGTAGGCCACCGCCCGGGCCTCGGCCAGCAGGCAGTAGGGGCCCGCACGCTCCACGTCGGCCGCAAAGTACCCGGTCTTCTCATCCATCTCCCCCTCATTCAGCCCGTAGTGATGGACGATGGCCAGGCCCCCCCGGGTCCGGAAAGCCTCAAAAGCTTCCGGCGAACCCACCGTGTACAGGCGGTTGCAGGGATAAGTCAGCAGGACTCCCTCGCTGTCCCGGTAGCGTTGGGGGTCGGCCTGGGGCACCGAGTGCTGCCATTCCCATTCGCCCCAGGTGAAGGGCGGGGCCAGGACCATCCGCAGGTGGGCGTTTTCGCTGACCACCTGGTCGAAGGGCGCCACGGTGAAGCCCCGCGTCTCGTCGTGGGCGGCCAGGGCTTCTTGCCAGGTTTGGGGGTCGTCGGTCACGAACTGCCGGCCCGGAAGCGGTGGTCCTCCCTCGGAAGCCTCGGCGGTGAACAGCACAACTGCTTCCGGCAGGCCATTGGCCCGCAGGTAGTCGCGCACAGCCACCAGAAAGTCGCGACGCTTCCCGAACCACCATTCGTAGTACCGCTGCCGCAGGGTCTCGTCGGCTTGCAGGTCCTCTCGCGTCGCCACCCTTCGGTCGTTGGCCTCGACCGCAAAGCGCAGGAGCGCGCCATCTCCGAAGCTCATGGGCATCGCACTGGGTCGGGTGCGCAGCCACGCCCCCAGGAAGCGAGCCTTGTCGCGATGCCGAAGGATAGTTAGCTCCAGTACCTTCTTCAGGTCGTCCAGAGTCTCCGGGTCGGTGATGTCGGCATTGGCTATTTCGGACCAGGACACGTGCGTATACGACCCCGTCTTGCCCAGGGGCCGGCAGCGGCGCTGGATACCGAGGGACTGCTGGCCGATACTGCCGGCATACTCGTAGTAGGGCAGCACGTCGAAGTCGAAGCCCCGGTCGCGCAGCATGGTCAGGATCTGCTCCCAGCGCTGGGGATGGGGCGTCTGGTTGACCCAGTTGCTGCCGCCGTAAGGCTCACTGTCCCAGCCCTGGTTGTGGCCGAACTCCAGCAGGTCCTGGCAGAAGGTGTTCACACCCAGGAAGCGCATCAGCCGGGCGCGATGCTCAAACCACGCGATCTCGTCCGTGACCCCGCGCTGGGCCGGATCGCGGCTCTGGACAACCCCGTCGGACATCTCCTCGCGCCAGAAGAGATGACGGCGCGGCAGTTCGTCAGGCGGCGGGTTCAGTTTGAGCGCCAGTCGGTCCGGGTCAGGGACAGCATAGAGTCGCAGGCGACTGACCGCCGCTCCCGCGGAGCCCAGCACCTTGCTGCCCTGGGGCTGAGAGATGATGACCCAAAAGCCGTCGGCAGGCAGGAGCGGTCGGGGCCCTTCACCGCGTGGCTGCTGCAGGTCGGGGAAGCGGTCATGGAGAGTGAACAGCGTGCGCCAGGTCTCATACTGGCCAGACAGAGGATACTGCACCGACTCCGGGTTCAGGTGCACATACCGCGCATGCACGACATCACTTACGGCAGCGCCAGTGGCAAAGCCGAGGTTGGTCTCGCAGCCCCGGTTCTCCACGAAGACGCTGCGCGGCCGGTCCTCCGGGTAATCCAGCGTCAGCACATACGTGGCGCCCGGCTGCAGGCCCTTGCCGGCGCCAATCCGATAGGCAAAGAAACAGCTCTCCCCCCTTGGCGGCAGCACGCGACAGGCGCGGCCCAGAAGCGTCTGGATGACGCTGGCACCCTCTGGTTGCTCAGCGAAGAGGTGGGGATCAGCGGGGTCGCCGCAGCGCACCTCGTCCACCAGCGGCAGGTCGCCGAAGGGCTCGCCGGCGTCCTCGGCGGCAGTCAGCGAGCCCATCAGGAGCAGCACCACGCCAAGAAACAGGCCAAGCGAGCGGTTCATGCTGAGCCTGTCTCTCCCCTCTGCCCCCAGCGCCACAGGGGGCAGCACCGGCGACCCGGAAAAGCGTTTGACAAAGCGACGATCTCAGCGTAAAGTATGCAGAGTTGCCATTCGTCGTGCCGGCAGGTGCCATATTCATAATGAGCGAGCCACATAGTACTAACCCTAACTTAGCCAATCTGAGTGCTGTGCCTGCCAGGACCCCGGAGGAGCCCAGAGCGATGCGCTAGTCGGTGGGCTTCCAAGCTCCGCGTGTCCCCTCCTGCCCTGGCCCATGGCCAGGGCCTTTCGTTGCCCGGCGGCTCAGCCTCTTCCAGTTTCGCTGCCCAAGGAGGACGTCATGGCCGCCGTGGCTGAGTTCTGCTATGACATCAGGGGAGGGCTTTTCACCCCTTCCCACGACCCCAACGCCCCCATCCACGTGTACGGCATCCCCACAGCCGAGGAGCGGGAGTTCCTGACGACCGAACTGCAGATCGACGAGCACACCCTGCAGTCGGCGCTGGACCCCGACGAACTGGCGCGTCTGGAGTTTGAGCCTTCGCACGTCGCGGTCATCCTCAAGCGGCCCGAGAGTGTCACCGATGAGAGCGGGGCCGAGTTCCGGGTGACCTCTCTGGGCGCATTCCTATTCGAAACACGGCTCGTGATCGTGCAAGGCGACAGCGCTGTGCTTCTTGGCGGCCGCGGCCCGGGCGGACGCTGCAGTACCCTCCGCGGCGCATTGCTACAGCTCATCTACAGCTCGATCATGAGATTCCTGCAGGACGTGCGACTGGTCCAGCAGCTCTCCAACAGCATCGAGGAGCGTATTGGCGTCTCGCTGGGCAACCGTGCGCTGTCCAGCATGTTCGACTTGCAGAAGGGTCTCGTGATGTACCAGAGCGCCGTACAGTCCAACCAGGTCCTGCTGACCAAGCTGCGCATGTATGCGGACCGTATCGGCTTCTCCCGCGAAGAGCGCGAGTTCCTGGACGATCTCATCGTTGAGAACGAGCAGTGTCTCAAACTCGTGGAACTACATGAGCGGATCCTGACCGAGATGTCGGATGCGCGGGTCTCCATCATCAACAACAACCTCACCGTGCTGATGAAGAAGCTGACGGTGATTAGCACGATTTTCCTGCCGTTGAACCTGATTGCCTCCATGGGCGGAATGTCCGAGTGGACGGCTATGACCAAGAACATGCCCTTCTGGGAATCCTACAGCATCTTCAGCGGGATAATGGTCATTATCGGCCTCGGCACGTGGATAGCAATTCGACGGATCGGAATCGGCGAGCGTCCCCGGCGCAAGCGGCAGCGCCCAAGCGCGCGGCCCAGCCGCATGCCGGCGTGGTTGGCCGGTCTGCTGGGGCACTGAAAAGACTGCAAAGAGGGGGCGCAACTCCGCCTGGCACGGGCCGCGCCCCCGTATGCAACTCCCGTCTGTCGGCCGCTGCCTAACGCGCCTTCGCCCTCGCCAGCGCCTTCTTGTACAGCGTCACATACTGCTTCGCCGAGGCGTCCCAGGAGAAATTGCACCCGAAGGCGTTCTGGACCAGCCTGGCCCACGTGTCGGGCTCGGCATAGGCCGCCAGGGCGCGTCTGATCGCTGTGAGCATCTCCCCGGCGTCATAGGCGTCGAAGCGGAAGCCGTTGGGTGTCTTCCCTTTCTCCTTGATGGTGTCGGCGAGCCCTCCCGTGGCACGCACCACCGGGATGTTGCCGTAGGCCAGGGCGATCATCTGGCCCAGACCGCAAGGTTCGTACCGGGAGGGCATGAGGAACATGTCTCCCCCGGCGTAGAGGAGCTTGGCCAACTGGTTGGAGAACATCAGCCGCGCCTTGACGTTGGGCAGCCGGCGGCTCACCTGCGCGAGGAACTGCTCGTAGCGGGGGTCTCCGGTGCCGAGAATGGCCAGTTGCGCCTCCTGGGCCACTTCGTCCACCACGTCGTGCAACAGATCCAGCCCCTTCTGGTCGTCCAGTCGGGTCACCATAGTGATCAGCGGAGCGGCGGGGTCCACCGGCAGGCCGAACTCCTGCTGGGCGGCCGACTTGCAGACCTGCTTGCCCGCCAGGTTGTCGGCAGAGAAGTTGGCCGGCAGCGAACGGTCGGTGGCCGGGTTCCAAAGGTCGTAGTCAATGCCGTTGACGATGCCCGTCATGTCATCGGCCCGGGCCACGGCCAGATCGTCAATGCCGGCTCCAAACTCCGGGCTCTGGACCTCCTTGGCATACCCCTTGCTGACCGTGTTGATCATGTCGCTGAAGACAAAGCCCACCCGCGCCAGATTCAGCTGCTCGTCACGCAGGCATTCGCGTACCCGTCGGTCGCCCTGGTCGAGACCCGCCTGGGTGATGAAGTACCACGGGTGGCGTCCCTGGTAGTTGGGCCCCAGGTTATGGGCCGTGAAAACCGTCCCGTAGGGCAGATCCCAGGTCACCACATAGGGCGCAATCAGCGTGGTGTGCCAGTCGTTGAGGTGGATGATGTCCGGCTCCCACCCCAGACCCTCAAACGAGGCGAGCACCGCGCGACAGAAGAACACCAGGCGCTCGAAGTTGTCCGGGAACCCACCCCCTGGGCCGTACACGGAGTCACGGTCGAAGTAGTGGTTGTGCTCGACGAAGTAGATGGGAATCTCGGTGCCCGGCAAGGTGGACTCGTCCAGCGCACAGCCGCTGACGAAGCTGGGCATGGGCACAATGACACTCTCCAGCCGCCGCCGGAGGGGCTGTCCAGGGGCGGTCACGCCGCGGTACTTGGGCATGATGACGCGGATGTCCACGCCACGCTCATGCAAAGCCTTGGGCAGGCTGCCGGCCACATCGGCCAGCCCGCCAACCTTTGCAAACGGTGCAACCTCGGCAGAGGCAAGTAGCACTTTCATGTTGTTGGTCTCCTTCAATCACTGTCGTGGAAGCAAGGCAGATCCAGGGCCGTCAGTCCAGAGCTGAACGTTTCTGTACTACTACGATGCCGTTATCGGCAACAACAAAGCGCTCGGCATCGGCCTGCGGGTCATAGCCGATCACATAGCCGGCCGGAATGTGAACGCCCTCGTCCACGATCACGCGCCGTAGCCGGGCGCCTTCGCCGACGGTGACGTCATCCATGACCACTGACTCTACGACCTCGGCTCCGGGCTCCAGCACCACGCCGGGCGAAAGCACGGAGTCCCGGACCGTGGCGCTCTTGACAATGCAGCCGGCGCAGAGGATGGCGCAACCGATGTGCGGCGGCGGATGACCGCCGCTGTGGACGGTCTTGACCGGCGGCAGGGGCGCCTTGTAGGTGTAGATGGGCCACAGATCATCATAGAGGTCCAGTTCGGGCAGAGGCGCAATGAGGTCCATGTGGGCTTGCCAGTAGCTGGCGATGGTCCCGATGTCGCGCCAGTAGGAGTTGGGCGAGCGACCCGCGCCGACGAAGGGATAGGCATAGACCGCCCGCCCGGCGGCCACCATGGCCGGGATGATGTCACGGCCGAAGTCGTGGTGGCTGTCGGTGCGGGCGTCGGCGACCACCTGCTCCACGAGGCTCGTGGTGCGCCAGGCGTAGACCCCCATGTTAACGAGGCAGTGCTCTTCGTCGTCGGGCAGGGCCGGGGGGTCAGCGGGTTTCTCGAGGAAGCCGACCACGCGTCCGTCGCGGTCGATCTGCAGGACTCCCAACTGGGTTGCCGACTCTCGTCGCATCTTCAGGCACGAGACCGTGAGCTCCGCCTCATGCTGGCAGTGGTACTGCAGAAGCAGCGAGTAGTCCATCTTGTAGGCATGGTCACCCGACAGCAGCAGCACGTGCTGGGGCCGCTCCTCCTGAAGCAGGAAGAGGTTTTGGAAGATGGCGTCCGCGGTGCCGGCATACCAGCGATCCGAGAAGAGGCGCTGGGGCGGCACGAAGTCCACGAACTCGTCCATGTCGTCGTTGAGCCGGGGGCCCCACGTGCGGCGCACATGGCGGGATAGAGACATGGAGGCATACTGCGTCAACAGGTGAATGCGGCGCAGGCCGGAGTTGACGCAGTTGCTGAGTGTGAAGTCAATCATCCGGTAGGTGCCGCCGAAGCGTACCCCGGGCTTGGCGCGACTCTGGGTCAGGGGATGTAGCCGCTGTCCCTCGCCGCCGGCCAGAACCATCACGGTGACATCGCGCTGATGCGGCCGCGCCTGACCCATGCCGACCTAGTCCTCCACCGGTTCCGGCAATGGCGGCGGCTCGATACCGCGGCTCTTGAGCGCCTTGGCCACTTCCGTCAGCAGTTCCGTGAGGTCGCTGGACTTCACCACATAGGCTTCCGCCGCCCAGGTCATGAAGTCGTCCTTGTAGCTGGAATAGGCGGTGTTGAGGATGACGGGCAGTTGCTTATTGATGCTCAGGATCTTGCCCAGGGCCTCTACCCCGTCCATGCCCGGCATGGCGATGTCCAGTACGACCAGATCGACCGGCTGCTGCTGGAGGATATCCAGGCCCTCTTGCCCGGTCTTGGCCGTCAGGACCTCGTAGCCGGCATAGCTGAGCTCTTCAGAATACAGAATTCGCGTTGGTTCGTTGTCTTCGATGACGAGCACCACAGGCTTGCTCATCTATGACGACCCCTTTCCTGTGTCCCCCGATTCGCCCGCAGAAAGCACGGCCGGTGTCGCCGGCTCGCCTTCATCGAGGTTGAAGATGACAGAGAAAGTGCTGCCCACCCCTTCCTCACTGCTCACCTCCAGGCGTGCTCCGTGGTCTTCGACGATCTTCTTGGCGAGCGCCAGCCCCAGCCCTGTCCCGGTCGGTTTGGTGGTGAAGAAGTGGTCGAAGATCTGGTCGAGGTGGTGGGCGGGGATGCCCATCCCGGTGTCTGAGACCCACAGAATGACCTGGTTGCCCTCCCGTCGGGCCCCGACCGTGATCTTCCCGCCGTAGGGCATGGCGTCCAGGGCGTTGATGATCAGGTTCCTGACCACCTGCTCCATCTGGTGGCAATCCACCGGTACCAGCGGCAGGTCCTCGCTGATCTGCTCGATGAGCTCGAAGTTGCCGCGTTCACGCTGCCCCTGGGTGGAGACAATACTCGCCCGGATGATCTCCGCCAGCGAGCAGGCCTCGAGGCGGGGCCGACTCGGCTTCGAGAAGTCCAGCAGCCCGCTCAGGATGTCCTCCAGCTTGGCAACTTCCTCCTCGATGATGCGGGCGTTGCGCTTGACGATCTCCACCTCATGGCACCGCCGGCGCAGCATGCGGGCAAAGCCACCGATGGTGGATAGGGGGTTGCGGATTTCGTGCGCGACGATGGCGGTGACCTCACCGATAGCAGCCAGCGCCTCGGACCGCACCAGTCGCTCCGTGGCCGCTTCCAGTTTGCTGTAGGCCTCCTGCAACTCATCGGCCCGGCGCTTGGCCTGGGCGTAGAAGATGGCGCCATCAATGGCCAGCGCCGCCTGGTTGGTCAGCGCGGTCAGCAGTTCGATATCAGGGCCGTGGATGCTTTGCTGAGTGATCCTGTTGTCGGCGATGGCGACGCCAATAATCCGGTCCTGAACCACCATCGGAGCCACTACGAACTCGTCGGCTCCCAGAGCCTCGGCCAGCTCGGGCGGAACCCGAGGGTCTGACCCGGCATCCAGGACATGGATGGTTTCGCGGCTGTGGGCCGCCAGCGCAGGCAGTCTCTCCTTGTCGTCCAGCGGGAAGACAAGCCGCTCAATCATGTCACGCAGCGGCCGCTGCTCCGGCGGCGGCAGGTGCTCGTAGTCGGCGAGGAATTGCTCCAGGGTGAGCCGCGTGGACAGCTCACTCCACACGCGCCCCGCTTCCTCCGGGCTCTCCGGTCCCACGCCCTGCTCAGCCCGCAGCAGCCGGGCTTCCTCATCGGCGAGCAGCACCACCGCCCGGTTGAACCCCAGACCCACTGCCCCGCCGGCCGTTATGCCAGTCAGAAGTGTATGCACCAGCCGGTCCACGTCCCGCACGCCCAGCATCGCCTCCACGATGTGGTGCAGCACCAGGCGCGCGTAGAACTGGCGTTGCCGCTCAGTCACATCCTCCAGCGTGACCAGCAGGTACCTCTGCCCCTCGGCCCCCGGGCAGGGCTCGATGGCGATGTCCAGCAGGCGCTCGTTGTGGTCCGGCGTGGGCTGCCGGTAAGCCGACCAGCGAAGGCGGGAGCCGGTCTCCAGCGTCTGGCGCATCTGATCGAGCAACCCTGCGTCCTCCAGCAGCTCCCGCGGGAAGACCTCGGTGATGTGCCGCCCGGCGACTGGGTCGGAGTTGCGCCGCTCCTGCAGATAGGCCTGGTTGGCGTGCAGGACGTTCAGGTTCTCGTCCAGCACCAGCAGCCGAGCGGGCAGGGCATCGATGATGTTTTCCAGGAACGTGCCGAGGCGCTCCAGTTCGCTGACCTGGCCCGCCACTTGCTCCTGCAACTCATCGGCGCGGCGGGCCAACTCCTCACGGAAACGCACACGCTCGGTGATGTCGCGCATGAGGACCTGTGAGGCCCGGTGCCCGCCGTATTCCAGGGTGGTCGCGTTGATTGCCACCACCATCAGTGAGCCGTCGCGTCGCCGCAGGGGAAGGTTGTAAGTCGGCGTGCGGCCGTCCGGTCGCGGCGCCAGGAGCCCGGGCAGGATGAGGGGCAGGTCATCGTGCAAAGCCCGAAGCGGAAGGCCCTGCAGCTCGCTGCGGGTTCGTTCCAGCAGTCTCTCCGCCGCCGGGTTGGCATCCAGGATTTCCAGGCTTTCCAGGTCCACAATCACGATGGAGTCGGCAGAAGTGTCAAACAGACCCTGGTACCGTTGCCGCTCGGCAACAGCCTCGGCCAGGAGTCGCCGCGTCTCGTACTCACTGGTTTCCAGGCGCAGGTTGCGTACCGCAGCTTCCAGCAGCATCCGCAGCGGCCGCTTCTCGGCCTCGCCGATGGTGTCGGTTCGCTCCAAAGCTTCCAGGGTTACATCGCGGAGGGCATGGAAGTGATCCCGGATATTGCCCCGGCTCATCCCCGTCTCGTGCCAGCACTGCAGCCAGGCGGCGTGGGCGGGCAGATGCATGTCGTGCCCGCCCTCGCGCACGTGCTCAATCAGAGCCAGCAGTGACGCCGCGACCTCACCCGCACCGTCCGGCCCCTCGGCGAGGTACGGGCGAGCCACGGCCTCGTCGGCCGCGGAACGCGCCAGCCAGTCCTGGGTTATCTGGCGACCATGGGCCTCCAGGAAGCGCGCCAGCTTCTCGCGCTCCCCCAGACCCACCGGCACAAACCGATCGTCCGCCAGCTCCTCTTGCCTTTCGCTCGGCATCCCGGTACCCAGCCCTCTCCCTCAAGAGCCAACCAAGAGGCCTCAGGCGCTTGCCGCCTGAGGTTCCTCGATCTCCCCACGCAGGTAGGCCTTGGCGAGCTCCGGAGACACCGGGTTGATGTAGAAACCGGTTGCCCACTCGAAGCCCGCCTGTTTGGTTAGACGCGGCATGAGTTCCACATGCCAGTGGTAGTCGTACTCAATGGTGCCCCAGTACTCCGGATGTCCGGGTCGGGGCACGGCGCAGGGCGCCGTCTGCAGCATCATGTTGTAGGGCGGATTCTTCAGCACGTCACGATACAGCATGAGCGTCTGCTTCAGAATGTCAGCAAACGCCCACTGTTCATGTTCGCTCATCAGTGTGAAGTCATGCATGTGACGACGCGGCAGTATCTGCAGTTCGAACGGCCCCCGGGCTGCGAAGGGCGAGAGCACCAGGAAGTCCTGGTTCTCCAGCACCAGCCGGTCCGGAATGGCCAGCTCCTGCTCAATCAGGTCGCAAAAGATGCAGCGCTCCTTGCGCGAGTAGTGTTCCAGCGCCGAAGACAGCAGGCTTTTGACCAACTGCGGCACAATCGGCAGGGCAATCAACTGTGAGTGCGGGTGGGGTAGCGAGGCGCCGGCGGCAGCACCGAAGTTGCGGAACACCACGATATGCCGGAAGCGCTTGTCGCGCCGCAGGTCCAGCACCCGCTGGCGGTAGGCCTCCAGGACCATGTTGATCTGCTCCAGGGGCGCCACGGCCAGGTCCATCTCGTGGTCTGGTGTCTCGATGATCACCTCATGGGCGCCAAACCCTCCCATGCGGTCCATCAGGCCGATACCACTCCGCTGCAGATCCGCCTCGATGGTCAGGGCGGGGAACTTGTTCTGCACCACGCGCACGTCCCAGCCCGGCGTGTTGGGCAGGGTTCCGGGTGCCCGCACTGCCCAGATCTCCGGCGGGGTGGTATGCTCATTGCCGCCGCAGAAGGGGCAGAAGCCTGGCGGCTTGGTCTCCGCCTCCTCCTTGAACTGGTCAGGGCGCTTGCCCCGCGAAGCGGCGATGATCACCCACCGCTCGACCAGCGGATCCTTCCGGAGCTCCGAAAACTCGAAGGTCGCATTACTCATATCGGGATGGCTGCTTGGCCAAACTCCTCTCCTGATTGGTGTACTCCGGCCAGACGCCCATCGGCAATGGCGTCACGCGCCGCGGCAGGCCCACAACAGCGCTGCCTCGTGACTCTGACAGGCCCAGTGAGCCGCCTATCCCACCGCCCCCACCCCCCTGCGACGGTCGGTGGGCTCCCTGAGTTTACCCTATCGCGACCGGCAGTCGCAAGGTCGGTCTCCGGCGGGGGCCCACGCAGGTTAGCCCTCGCGGGCCGCGGAAATGGCCTTTCAGGCCCACAACCCGGGAGGATACGGTGCGCCGATCGCACGGTCTTGGCATGAGCTCCAACCTCTACCCCACCCCGTGGGGGGAGCCTGAGCTGGCGCTCACGGCGCAGGCGGGCATCGCTTACCTGGAGCTATGGGCCAGTCCGCTGGATTGCCTGCCCGACCCGCCCGCACTGGAGCGGCTGGGCGCCACGGCTCAGGCGCTGGGGCTGCACGTCTGGTCCTTGCACGCTCCCTACGGCGAGGCCTGCAATCTGGCCAGTGCCGACGAGACAGGCCGCGGGCTCGCCGTAAGCACGCTCGTGGCGGCCATGGACCGCGCACGGGCCGCCGGCGCATCGCTGGTAGTGGTGCACAGCGGCCTGCTCGCGCACCCACGGGAGCCACGGGAGCCGGCCGTTGCACGGGCCGTGCGGAGCCTCAACGAGCTGTGCCAGCCGGCCTCGGAGCGCGGCCTGGCCCTGGCTGTTGAATACCTTCCGCCGGGTACGCTCGCGCTGGGCGCGGGGACCGAGGAACTCCTCTCCCTGCGAAGTCTCGTCGACGGCGAAATTGGTTTCTGTGCCGATGTGGTGCACATGCACCCCGCCGAGGACCCGGCGACGGTCATACGTGCCCTGGGCGGCGCGGTCGCCACGGTCCACCTGTCGGACAACGACGGGGTGGAGGTGGAGCGCCACTGGCTGCCCGGCAAGGGGCAGATCAAGTGGCCGGCGGTGCTGTCGGCCCTGGACGAGGTGGGCTACCAAGGGCCGATGCTGGTGGAAGCCCATACGGGCTATGAACCGGACCTGCCGCGGGTGCTGGCGGCTCTGGCTGCCTGCGGCCACGAGGTGCTGGGGTGCCAGTTGCCGGATGCGCCGGGTTGAGTCAGTGCGTCCCCGGAGAGCACTGCAAAGCCCTGGGAGGTGACGAGAGTGCAGAGATACCAGTGCAATATCTGCCCATACATCTACGACCCTGCGGAGGGCGATCCCGACAACGGCGTTCCGCCGGGCACAGCCTTCGAGGACCTGCCTGACGACTGGGTCTGCCCCCTCTGTCAGGTGTCGAAGGACGAGTTCACGGCCATTGACTAACCTCCCGGCGCACTGCCGGCAGCACCGTATACCCGCAGTTCGCCGAGGCGACATTCGCCGGGCCGCGCCATCTCACTGAAGTCCTCGGCGCGTCCACCTGGTCCGCCCTTCCCCACGCGCACCGCGACCGGGCTGTCTGGATAGAGGGCGCGCGGGTAGCTGTGCATGGGGTCCCAGTACTCGCAGTCCACCGAGCTCTCGACCACCACCGCGTCGGCCTCCAGGCGGATACGCAGCCAGTAGGTTTCGTCCGGCGCCGTCCGTCCGGGGAACACGAAGTCTGTGCCATCATCCACGCCGAAGGTCCCCATGGAGCGCACGTTGATCCGCACCACCCGATCATCCGGCCAAAGCAGCGTCAGCCCCGGCCCCCACGTCGCCCCAGCGTCGGTTCCCGGCTCCACCCGGCATTGCACCAGTGTCGTCCCCGGCGGCAGCGGGCGTTCAGCAAAGGCGTAGCAGTTGTCCAGGGCGGAGATGACGATGGCGCTGTCGCGCAACGTCAGAGCCGCCTGTCCCCGTGCCGACAGGGAAACGGTCCAGGGGTCGCCGAGAGCCTCACGGTCGAAGTCGTCCTGCAGCAGCAGTTGCCGTCCGGCGTAGGCGTCTACCTGGGGTGGTACCTCGTGGACCTCCTCGTCCAGATAGAGCAGCCAGCCCCGTCCCGGTGGGACCGGGATGGTGTCCCCTGGCCGGAAGAGCCGCGCGGGCTGAAACCCGTCCACCGCCGGAGCGTAGAACCCGGCCTTGGCCTGGTCCAGGCCCAGCCGGTCCCAGTCCACGGTCAGCCGGCAGGAGGCCCTTGCGGGCGCCCAACTGGCCAGCGCCACCAGGCTTCGCCCCGGTTTGCGGTACACGGTAGCGAGGATGCTCTCATGGTCCGTGCGGACCGGGCAGTTCTTCTCCCAGTAGCCGAGCATTTCGGCATCCTGGATGCCGAAGTAATCCCAGAGACGCCATATGGCCCGAGGGTCACCCTGCCAGTGCAGGCGGTTGGTCATGCCATAGAGCATGCCCCGCCAGGGATTGCCGCCGTTTTGCAGCATCTCGCCGTACAGGCCGAACGGAATGCCCGAGACCTCCACCAGCCAGTAGTCGGGCGGCAAGTCATAGTCATACATCTCCCCGAACCACAGGCTGTCAAGGTAGGGGAAGTGCTCCATGTAGAGGTTCGCGGGGCTGACGCGGCGGTCCATGTAGGCGTAGTCATTGCCGGAATGGAAGTCTATCAGGCATCCGGGCCGCGAGCGGTCAAGCACCTTGCGGACACGCTTCATGATCTCGCGGTCGTAGCCGATGCCATCCAGATACAGGCCGTCAACCCCCACCTCGCGCACGAGCCAGGCCAGTCCTTCGAGGTAGTAGTTGTGCCAGCGGGAGAGCCCAACCGTGGCGATGGCAGCGTCCACTTCGCCGTTGGGGTAGGGCTGATGCCAGGCCGCGGCGTAGTCGCTCACCAGGTGCTCCTGCAGCCAGGAGTCGCCCCCTCCGCCTCCGCCGGTGAAGACCTCGTGCCCCAGGCTACGCAGCGGGAAAAGCTCGCGAGTGAAGTTGCTTAGCTCACGGACCGTGTAGTAGATCTTGACCTTGACATTCCTCGCATGGGCAGCGGCGGTATACTGGCGCATCAGGTCCGTGGTCAGGAACGGGTAGTTGATGTAGGGATTGTGAGCATTGCCCTGATGGATGTTGACAATGTTGGCGCCATTGGCCACGACCTCGGCAACATCGGGAACCGTGTTGTACTCGTGGATGTAGCGCTGCTGCCAGTGGGCGGGATCCAGCGGCTTCACCGGGGTGATCAGCAGCCCGAAGCGCAGTTCCAAGCGCTCGCCAGCGGCCATCGCCCGCGGGCCCGTGAAGGCGCGGAAGAGCACAGTGTCCGCTCCCAACTCGGAGACCGTGGCGCCGCCCTTGCCGTCATTGCCCCAGTTGCGCACCGCACCCGGCTCGGCAGCGCCCAGATGCCACTCGTCGAGAGGCCCTTTCAGTTTGCACTGCAGCCCGGCGTGAACGTCACCCAGCCAGACGGCGTTGGTGGGCTGTCTGCCACTCCAGTCCCACTTCCACTCGGCCGGCCGGAGGCCCCCCATCTTGCCGAGACCCATCATATAGGTCGCCACTTCCCGCCGGATCGGCACGTCCAGCCGTATATCCTGCAGTTCGGTAGCTCGGTCCGCCTCCAGGACCACTCTGTAGTTCAGATAGCCATCACTTTCCATCTTCGCCTGGACGGTCTGTCGGAGCCCACGGGCGCGTCGCGTCGTCTCCCACACCACGGCCCCCGCGGCGCGGTGGGTGACCCGCGCCGGGGCTCCTTCCCACTGCACCGGGCCTTCGGGGGCCTCGACGCTCAACTCCAGGGGCGCGGCGAGGATCTCCTGCTCGCCGCTGCGGACACTGTCCATGAAGCCGGCGACATTCCAAGTGACCTGTCGCCCCAGGCATCGCACGGTTCTTCCCTCCACCTCCAGCGGCGTGTAGGGCGCAGTTGGCTCCTCATCGAGACCGATGGTTGAGTTCAGCCACTTCAGGCGCGCCAGGCGGTCCAGGTCTCCTACCCCCCCATCGGGCAATACCGTGGAACGCACGGCCAGGGCGATACCTACGGACCGGGGCGGGGCGTTGTCAGCGCTGACCGTTACCGCGCCCCGGTAGGTGCCGGTGGCGGAGTCGGCCGGGACCTGCAGCCCACACCATAGGGCCTGCACCTTGCCCTGAGGCACCGTAAGCGCCTTGTGCACCGGCCGCCCCAGCCAGTCCGTGCCTTCCAGGTTGAGGCAGGTGAGGCCCGCGGCCGGGATGACATTGGCGCCGGAAGTCAGGTCGGTGAACGTCACGCGCAGGTTGGTCAGGTCACGATCCACGGCGTAGACGCCGACCTGGAAGACGAAGTACTCATTGCGCTGGGCGGCAGCCTCAAGAGCACCGCCGGGGCCGCGCTCAATCCACCGCAGCGGCAGGTCGTCGGTCATGCGGATAGGGTACTCGCGGACCTCGGGGAAGAGCAGGAAGGGCTCGCCGGCATGGGCCGCCCGCAAGGCTTGCACCTCGTCGGCCGTCGCACAAAGCTCCATCGGGTCACGGCGATGGAACGGGCTGCAGGCCTCGAAGCGCAGCAGTTGCGCTTCCGGCAGCGAGCGCCATGCCCCGTCGCCTCGCTCCTGTGTTCCCAGGTGATGGCGGGCGAGCCAGTCGCTGTGGGCCCGGGATTCGGCCGGCACGTACTGTACCCGTGGCGAGTACCATTCACCGCTGGTGGTGTAGGGCATGAAGTAGATGTGGTACACGCCAGCCACTGGGGCCTGGAAGACCACATCGCCGGCCTCGCGGTTGACGACCGGGGCGATGCCGTTCTCGATCTGCTGACCCGAGGGCCCATGGACCCAGATGGCCTTCCGTTCGGGCTCGGCATCGCGCCGCCGCCAGGGCAGGTGCACCCGCACGGCGTCGGCGGCCTCGGCTACGCGCACGACGGCACGTTGGTTGCCCAGCTCGGTGGACTTCCAGGAGCCCACGCCGTACTCCACGGCCGCCACCTCCTGGCTCTGCAGGGCCAGCAGCAGGCTAGCCAGAGCATAGAATAGGGCCAGACATGGTCTCATCGCCACTCACCCCCAGGGGTGGGGTCTTCGGCCAGGCGACAACCTTCCTGGGCCCATTCCTCACCCCGAGCCCGAGCCCCTCCGCGACGTTGGCAGGTCGGTCTGTTGGCCGTGAGGAAGTGGTTCCCGGTCGGCCAAGACCAGCCGGTCCCATCATGGCAGATAGCCCAGGGAGCTTCGCATGCACACGCTCATTGACCCACTGCCCGACCTGTTTGCGTTCAGCGACGGTACGCGTGTCCAGTCGCCCGACGACTGGTGGCGGCGCCGTGAGGAGCTAGGCGAGCTGGTCCTGAGCATCGAATACGGCCATCTCCCGCCCAGCCCCGCGGCGGTCGTGCCGGAGCTGCTCCATCCCACCACGTCCGCGCGTCTGAACAACGCCCGCCGCTTCGGCTACCGGCTGCATATCGAGGGCGGCGAGCGTCCCTTCTGGTTTACAGTAGATGTGCTTGCCCCCGCCGGCGAGGGGCCGCTGCCGGTGGTCGTCAACGGCGATGGCTGCTGGGGGCCACTGCGCGAGGGGATCGTGCTGGACGTACTGGAGCGGGGCTACGTCCTCGTGACCTTCAACCGCACCGAGATCGTCCCGGATGCTTACCGCTCTGAGCGCGACGCTGGCCTGTATCTGGTCTACCCTGGCCTGGATTTCGGGGCCATCGCCGCCTGGGCCTGGGGGTACCACCGCGTGCTGGACTTCCTCCCCACGCTTGACTTCGCCGATCCGCAGCGTGTTGCCATCACCGGCCACTCCCGCGGCGGCAAGACGGTGCTGCTGGCCGGGGCCACCGACGAACGGATCGCGCTGACCGCGCCCAACAATTCCGGCAGCGGCGGCGCCGGCTGCTACCGTTGGCACGCAGAGGGTTGCGAGAAGCTGGAGGACGGCATCCGCATGGTGCCTTACTGGTACGCCGAGCGCCTGGCCGGCTTCGTCGGCCGGGAAGGCGAGTTGCCTTTCGACCAGCATGCCCTCAAGGCCCTCGTGGCCCCTCGCTGCCTGCTATCCACCGAGGCCCTGGGCGACCTGTGGGCCAACCCCTCGGGGACCTACCAGACCTATGACGCGGCGCGGGAAGTGTACCGCTTTCTGGGGGCCGAGGAGCGTATCGGCATCTGGTTCCGGGAGGGCGACCACGAGCATGGCCCGGCCGACTGGGCGGCGTTCCTGGACTTCGCCGACTGGCACCTGCAGGGAGGGAAGCCCGCGCGCCGTTTTGACGAGAACCCCTTCCCGGAGATGCCGCGGGCCTTCAGTTGGAGCGCGCCGGGCTAGAGCCTCTGCGGGGCACATCGCGCGCCAGCTCGGCGTAGAGGGCGAGATGCTGCTGGGCGCAGCGCCGCCACGAGAACCGCCGGGCCTGGGCCAGGCCGGTGGCCGACAGACGTGCGGCGAGGTCGGCCTCACTCAGCACCCGTTCCATCGCCTGCGCCATCTCTCCGACGGACAGAGGGTCCACGAGCAGGCCGGCCTCCCCCACCACCTCCGGCAGCGACGTCGTGTTCGAGGCCACCACCGGTGTGCCGCAAGCCATGGCCTCCAGGGCCGGCAGTCCAAAGCCCTCGTAGAGTGAGGGGTAGACCAGCATCTCTGCCGCCCGGTACAGCTCGGGCAGGTCGGCGTCCGGCACAGTGCCCAGGAAGCGGACGCGATCAGCCAGGCCCAGGTCCGCCACCCTCTGTCGAACTGCCTGGGCCTCGGGACCGTCTCGCCCGGCGATGGCCAGGGCCAGGTCCCCGTGCTGTCTGGCCACCAGGGCGAAGGCCTCCAGCAAGCGCGGCAGGTTCTTCCGGGGCTGGATGAGGCCCACAGCCAGTACATAGCGGTCGTCTAACCCGTACGCAGCCGCGACACGCTCCCGCGCCGTGTGACGGTCACCGGGGCTGAACTCGGCCCCGGCCGCATAGGGCGTCACCACCACCTTCGCTCGCGGCACGTGGCAGAGCGCGGCTATCTCCGCGGCGGCATGCTCGGAGCCGGTGACGATGCGCGTGGCCCAGCGAGCCGACCGGGGGATCAGGCGGCGCATGACCCGGACGGCCTGGCGCGGGAACCATTCCGGGTGGCGCAGGAAGCTCACATCGTGGATAGTCACGACCGTCGGGCACGGAGCACGGGGCGGCACGAGATACTGCGCATGGGCCACGTCCATACTCCCTCTGCGCAGGAATCTCGGCCAGGCCACGGGGGTCCAGAGCCAGCCGGGGGAGGCGGGGAGCCGATGCACGGCGAAGCTGTCATCTGCGACATCGGCCGGGAGGTCCGCCGGACCGTCCTGTCCGTAGCAGAGCGCGAAATGCCAGTCGGGGGCCAGTGCCGGGTACTCACGCAGGAGGCTCAGGAGATAGGTGCGGTCTCCCGAAGGACCCTGCGCGAGCTGCCGGGCGTCAATGGCGACCTTGAGCGCAGACATCGGCTGGCGGATTGACCAAACTCACGAAGGATTCCTGCCCATGAACCATGCCGAACGCTTCCGTGCTGTGATGGGCTTCCAGCCCGTGGACCGCCTGCCACGCATCGAGTGGGCTAGCTGGTGGGACAAGACCGTAGCCCGCTGGGCCGAGGAGGGCCTGCCGGTCACCGACCGCTACGAGATGTACGAATACTTTGGCCTCGACCCTTACTACCAGTGCTGGTTTGGCCCGAGAGCAGCGGAGTTTCCCGGTCCTGAGGGCGGCTTCCCGGTCACAGGGCACGACGACTACGACCGGATCCGGCCCTACCTGCTGCCGCCCTTTGAGGAGACAGTGGAGAGCCTGCGTCCGTGGGGCGAGAAGCAGGCGCAAGGCGAGTGCGTGGTCTGGGTGACGATCGAGGGCTTCTTCTGGTACCCGCGCACGCTGTTTGGCATCGAGGCCCACTTCTACGCCTTCTACGACCACGCCGACCTGATGCACCGCATGAACCAGGAGCTGGCCGACTACCATGTCCGGCTGCTGAAGGCTTTGGCGCCGGTGTGCACACCGCTGTTTGTAGTCTTCGCCGAAGACATGTCGTACAACCATGGCCCCATGTTGTCCAAACAGCTTTTCGACGAGTTCCTGGCTCCCTACTACCGCCAGGTCATCCCCGTGGTGGAAGAGATGGGAGCCCTGGTGATCGTGGACTCCGACGGCAACATCACCGACATGGTGCCGTGGATGCAGGGCGTGGGCATCCAGGGCGTGCTGCCACTTGAGCGCCAGGCAGGCGTGGACGGCAACGCCCTGCGCGCCGCCTTCCCGGACTTCCGCATGGTCGGCCATTTCGACAAGATGACCATGCCTCACGGCGAGGCAGCCATGCGCGAGGAGTTTGAGCGCCTGCTCCCGCTCATGCGGTCCGGCGGCTTCATCCCCGGCGTGGACCATCAGACGCCGCCGGGGGTGTCGCTGGAGCAGTACCGCGTGTACCTGCGGCTGCTGGAGGAGTACACGGTTCTGGGCGCGCAGTAGACGCTGCCCGCCGACACACCACGCGAGGTGAACCATGCGTTGCCTGTTGAGCTTGCTCCTGGCGAGCCCGATTCTGGCTGCCACGGTGGATTCTGCGTATTACGCGCCAGATCGGGGCGTGCTGTACAAGTGGTTTGAGGGGGCTCCGGGGATTCAGCAGTTTGTGGAGAAGGATTACCGGGCTGCAGGGTACCTGTGCCTGTACGTCCGCAACGGCGGCACTGAGCCCATCAGCCCCACGAGCTTCACATGGAACGGTACAGCGCTTGATGACCTGCGGGCCAGACATGAAGTGATCTGGTGGCGCCTGCTGCCCCGGCCCCTGGCCCCGGGCATGGTTGGCGAGGTGATGGTCCGCCTGCGCAATCCGCTAACGGAGGCGGGGACGTTGGCTGTGAGCTTCGATGACGGCACCAGCGTGAGCGCTCGGATCGACCCCGATCCACACCCGCTGAAGATCGCCACCATCGGCTTCAGCGACAGTCGCGACCGCGTCTTTCTGGTCGCTGAGAGCCTTGACGGCGCTGAGCGCCAACTGGCGCGGGTGTTGCTGGATGGCCGCGATGTCACCGCCAAGTGCCGTCTGCTGGCTCCGGGCTTCATCGGCGGGTGCTCGCCGGTCTCACTCCATCTGCTCGAACCCCTGGCTCTGGGCAGTTACCACACCTACACCGTGGTCACGAGCGACGGTGGGAGAGCCTCTGCCTGCGTGCGAACCCTGGACGCCTTTGTCCCCCTGGGCTCCTACGGCTATGGCACGCTGGAGGACTACGCCCGCAACGGTTGCAACAGTTACGCCAACTTCGCGCGCAGCGGCGAGGGTCTGCTGGACGGCATGGCGCGGCTGGGGATGCGCGGGGTGAGCATGATCGGCGACGCGCCGGTGGAGCCGTATGAAGTGAAGCACCCGGGGCTCTACGCGCACTACCTGATGGACGAGCCAGATTGCGGCGACTACTTCCAGGCCACTGAGTTGCCGCATCCCCTGCGCATCGGGTTTCTGGCGCCCGAGATCGAGCGGCGGGCCCAGACCGTGCGGGAGGGCAACCCCACCCGGCCCAGCTTCTTGACCATTGACCTCACCTACAAGCCGGCCAACTACTACATCTACGGTCCCATCGCCGACATCCTCAACCCGGACTGCTATCCGCTCAGCATCGGCGCCGATGCGACAATGGTGCGCGAGGTGGTGGAGACGGCGGTGCTGGCGGCGGGGCCGCGGCCGGTGACCTTCACCTTCCAGGGCGTCATGGAGGGGCCACGCGACCCCGAGAAGTTCGCCCAGAAGCGTTTCCCGCGTCCGAACTTCGCCCTGGAGCAGCGGGTGATGCTGTACTACGCCATCGGCGCCGGAGCGCGGGGCTTGTTCAACTACATCCACTGCACCGAGAACTCGCCCACCAACTGGTCCCGAGGGACCGGAGAGTTCCCCGATATCTGGAATGAGATTGGCCAGGTCTACCGCGAACTGGAACACGTCTCGCCCCTGCTGGCTCTGGCGCACCCGACGAAGCTGGCAACCAGCTCGACGGACAAGCTCTGGCTGCGGACCCTTCTCTGCGGCGAGGAGGCGGTGCTGGTGGCATGGGTCAACGACAGCTACCAGCAGAACCGCCTCGGGGTGCGCTACCAGCCCCTGCAGGACGTCCGCATCAAGTTGCCCGACTTGCCGTGGCTGCGGAACTGGAAGGCTCACACGGTCGGGCCGGAAGGCTTTGCACCGCTGGC
This sequence comes from Armatimonadota bacterium, assembly GCA_013178155.1. Classification (GTDB taxonomy): domain Bacteria; phylum Armatimonadota; class Zipacnadia; order Zipacnadales; family UBA11051; genus JABLXH01. The sequence goes on from JABLXH010000008.1 coordinate 31,909, forward strand.
CCGTTCGGGCGACGAGGTCCTGCTGCCCCGGGCTGAGGTGGCCGGGCTTATCCTGCTGACCCCCCGGGACGGTCTGGTTCGTGAGCTGGACGCCCGCTACGAAGAGCGGCAGCGCGAGATCGGCGCCTTCCTGCTGGCGGAGTGGCGGCGATCGCTGCAGCGACAGGCGGCGAACCTCAACCTCACGCGCCTCATCACCGGTGAGCTGGGGGCCTATGCCGTGCGGGGCCAGGGCCTGGGCGCTTACGGGATCAAACTCGACAGCTACTGGAACCCCTTCGAGACCGAGCACAACGTGTTCGAGGGGGGGACCGAGGACCGGCAGGACACTGCCGAACGCGGAGCGGCGTTTGCGGTCGGCATACCCGCCGAGGCCGTGGGCGAGCGTTGGGTGGCCTATGCCTACTGCGGACGCTGGGGCCCCGCAGCGACGATGACAGTCACCGGCCCCGACGGCCGGGTACTGGCAACACGTGAGGTGGAGGCAGGCTGGGGCGGCGAGCTGGTGGTTCTGGGCTTCACGCCACGTGAAGCGGGCGAGCACCGCGTCACTTACGTACAGGGAGGGCCGGGTGCGCGTGGCATGCGGATCGCCGAGACCATCTACGTGCTGCCCGTCAGCGAGGCCTTCCCGCCGCTCCCGGTGCCGTAAGCTGGCCTGCAAAGAGAGGGGCTCCATGCGTCGCTTTCAACTCACCGTCGCCTTCCTGGCCCTGGGGGCCGGCCTCATGCCTGCGCCGACCAACGCCGGGACCTTCGCGGGTCGGTACGTCAGCGGCGAGGGTGACACCGACTACCTGCGCCTGCTGGACACGTGCTACCAGATGCTCTACCCCAGCCCCGACCTGCAGAACATCGGGATGCTCTACACGCCGGCGTGGCACGGCTTCGTGGAGGGACCGACCTGGGGGGCCTGGTGGATCCAGAACAGCTATGGACCGACTTTCTGCGGCCTGCCGTTCTTCCGGGAGCCCTATTCTACCTGGGTCCGCAACTCTCAGGACCTGTGGTTCAGTCAGATGGGCGACGGGAAGCGCGAGGGTGGGGGTGACTGGCACTGGATCGCGCCCGATGGCTGTCTGTGCGACGCTGCCGCGCCGGGCTGGATCTTCTACAAGCAGGGCGACGGGCGGGTGGACATCCACGACTGGGGCATGGAGTTCACGGCCGCCGGCGTGGTCATGCAGGCCGAGATGCTGCTGGTCACTCGCGACCGGGCGGCCATCGCCCACTATCTGCCCCTGCTCGAACGGTCGGCGAACTTCCTGGAGACGCGGCGCGATCCGGCGAATGACCTGTTCCTGGCCGGTCCTGCCGGGAATCTCCTGGCCCCCAGCTACGCCGGCTACAAGCGACCCGACGGGACCTACGACAAGGCCTATCTGACCGGCCTGTCGGTTACCACCATCGCGGCGCTCGACCGTCTCATCGAGCTGGAGAAGCTGGCGGGACGTGCGGCCGAGGCCGCCCTGTACGCTGACCGCCGCGACCGCGCGAAGCAGGGCCTGGCGCGGCTGATGACGCCCGCAGGCTACTTCATCAAGTACCTCGACCCCGATGGCACGCGCCACGGGGTCTACGGCGCCGAGAAGCACGGCTACTTCGAGGCGGTCTGCAACCACGATGCCATCGCGCTGCGGGTGGTGGACGAGGCCCAGGCGCGGCGCATCTGGCGGACCATGGGGGCCATCAGGGGGCTGCGACCCCATGACCTCATCATCACCAACTACCCCTCCCTGGATGACATGTATACCGAGCCCACCGGACTGTGGGAGTTTGGGCGCTGGGTCAACGGCGGACACTGGACCACCTGTGAGGCGCGGATGATGCTGGCCTACTTCCGCCTGGGGGCCTACGAGGACGCGCGGCGGGCCATGGAGCAGCTTCTGGGCTTCGCGCGGCGTTTCCGGTTTGACAACCCGCTGGTGGACTTCGGCGGCGACGTGTACCAGCCGCAGGAGCCCGTCAACACTGTATATGACTCCTGGGGTGGGCCGCTGGGGATGCTGCGGGGGCTGTTTGAGTACCTGTACTCGGCTGACGAACTGACTCTCATCCCCCACATCCCGCCGGGCATCACCGCCCTGCGCCAGCAGTTCCCGGTGCGGTTCGGCGACAAGCAGGTCTTCCTGTCCACTTGCGGCACCGGGGCGGTCGCTGCCGTCTGGCTGAACGGACACCGCTGGAACCGGCACGACACCGCCTCCGTCACTTTGCCCTATGATGAGCTGCCGGCCCGGGCGCGAGTTGTCATTTGCCTGGGTGGCGCTGAGCCGCGCTTTGAGGCGAACCGCTGGCCGCCACCCCTGACCGTGCCGGATGAAGCTGACCCCTTGTGGGATATCCGTGCTCTCACCACAAGCCTGGCAGGCAACGGGCGTCCGCTGCGCCTGGGAGCGGACAGCAACGGACAGACGCGCCTCGTGGGTGACTTCCGGCGGGCACGGCTGTTCTCGCGGGCTCTCACAGAGGAGGAAGTCGCGGGGCTGGCCGCTGACCCCGGTGGGGAGTTCCCCGACCCGTCGCTGGTGGCCGACTACCTTCTGGACCGCTGCGCCGACGGCGTGTGTCCCAACCCCGCTAACCCCGACCTGCCGGCACAAGTCGTGGGGACGCTCGAGATGGTCCCGGTGGGCACCGGTCAGGCGGCGCGGTTCGCCGGGGAGGGGTACCTGGAAGTGCCGAGCGACCCGCGGCTGAACCTCACCACGGCCTATACGCTCGAAGCCTGGGTCCGGCCGGGTGAACTGCCGGGCAGCGGCGGGCGACTCATAGACCGCGTGACCGCCGGCGTGGATGACGGCTACCTCCTGGACACATGCCCTGGCAACAGCTTGCGCTTCATCACTGAGCAGGGGCACTTGGGCTATGCGGCACGATTGGTGCCGGGGGAATGGGTCCATGTCGTGGCGACGTTCGCCGAGGCCGAGGGCCTGCGCCTGTATCTGAACGGCTCCCTGGTGGCCAGTGCCGAAGCCTCCCGGCCAGCGGCCATGGTGGCATTGGCGCGGGTGGGGCGATTCTACAGGCACATGGAGGCCGCCGGCCTGGGTGACACCTTCGAGGCCCAGCAGGCACGTCTGGCTGTGGAGCACCTGAAGGCCTTGCGCGAGCGGGTAGACCTGATCCGGGCGGGCACGCTGCCATCCTTGCCTGGCCCCTCGGGGCCGGCTGCCGACCGGCTCTACCTGGACACGGCGACAAAGCTCGCGGACGGCCTGATGCGACTGATGGAGAGTTACGAGACGGCGGGGGATCCAGTGCACGAACGTGCGCTAAGCGTCTGGCGGGAGGTTACGAGGGACCAATGACCAGGCTCGCTGCTGCTGTGTCGCTGATCCTGATCTGTCACTGCGCCCTGGCCGCTTCACCCCCGGACATCCCCCGGCTGGACTGGGAGGAGCGCTCGGACTGGGTCAACGTCCAGACCGACGTGACGCCGGCGGCCGTAGGCGACGGCCAGGCCGATGACACTGCCGCCCTGCAAGCGGCGCTGGACCTGCCCGGGGACGGGGTGAGCATCTACCTGCCTGCGGGGACCTACAGGATCACGGGCCCGCTGGTGTGGAACGGCCCCCGCGTGGGCTGTTTGCTCATCGGGCACGGTCGCGACACCCGGTTGGTATGGGACGGCCCGGACGGGGGAGTGATGTTTCGCAGCAACGGCGTGGCCTACAGCCGTTACGTCGGCCTGACGTGGGACGGACGGGGCAAGGCAGCGGTCGGCTTTGACCACAAGTCCGATGAACGTTTCGAGACCGAGGTCCGCCACCAACACGAGGCCTACCGCGACTTCACCGGCTATGGCATCCGCATCGGTCACGAGCAGAAAGTGGCCTCGGCGGAGATCACCTACCTCAACTGCCTGTTCGAGCGGTGCGGCACTGCGGTGGCAATGCTCACCTTCAACGACTACGACAACAGCTTTGACGGCTGTGAGTTTCGGGACTGCGGTACTGGCATCTTTGACTTCAAGGGCAACTTCTACGCCCGCAACTGCCACTTCGAGCGCAGCCGCACCACCGACTTCCATATCCAGAGCGAGCATGGGGACTCCATCCGCCGCTGCACCTCCTTCGGCTCCCAACGCTTTGTCACCGAGGGGGGGACCATCGCTCCGCTGACCATTCAGGACTGCCATGTGGCGGCCTGGAAGGACGCCGAGGGCGCGGTTGTGCTGGCCGGGGCGCCGGTGCTGATGTTTGACTGCGTTTTCAGCCGGCCGCCCTCCGCCCGACCGGCGGTGCGGCTGCTGAGCGCTTCCCAGCGACTGCTCATCTCCCAGAACACCCCCGACGAGGTGGAGAAGCTGGTCGAGCGCGTGCCGGGCGCGGAGATCCATTTCATCCCGCCGGGACAGCGACGGGGAGTCGTGAAGAGCGCACGCCAGAGCTTCCTGCGGTCGGAGGTCTCACAGCCGGGCAAGGTCTATGACGCCGTCCGCGACTTCGGCGCCAAGGCTGACGGGAAGACCGACGACACCGCGGCACTTCAGGCGGCCATTGACGCCGCGCGCGAGCACGGTCAGGGCGCGATCGCCTATTTCCCTGCCGCCCACTACGCCATCAGCCAGAGCTTGCGTGTGACCGGTGGAGGGTACACCGTCGGCGGCAGCGGCTTCATGACCCGTCTGCTGTGGACCGGACCCGCCGATGGGGTGGGCATGGAGGTGTCCGATCCGCAGGAGGTGACCCTGCAGGCCTTCACCATCGGCCACCATGACGCCGGGCCGTACCAGACTGCGGCCGACATCCGGCAGACGTCCACCGGCGGTCCCTCTCGCTGCAACTACGATTACGTCTTTGCCTACGGGATGTACCAGAAACAGCCCGACCGGCAGGGCATCCTGTTTCAGAATCTGTCGCCCGGGAGCGTCGTTTACGCCCTTCACACCCAGGGCAATCTGCGCTTCGATGACAGCGCCTCGGCTCGCTTCCTGTTCGCTAACTCCTATGAGGGCACCGTTTCGGTCCAGGGGCGACGGCGGGAGCGCGAAGGCATTCTGGGGTTCATGATGCGCCTGGCCACCCTCAGCGATCCTACCGTTCATGTCCGCGACAACCAGTCGCTGGTGATGAGCGACTTCTATGTGGAGCAGGCGGATCGGCACCTGCTGCTGGAGGGCGAGCCGGAGTTGCCCCCCGGTGCCGTGACCGTTCAGGGCGCGAAGATACACCTGAACGTTGACCAGCCCATCCTCGAGGCCAGGGGCTACCACGGACGGGTGTACCTGGGCCAGAACCAACTGTACATCAACCCCAAGGAGCCGCGATTCGTCACCACCGGCGAGGGAGCGCTGGAACTGGCGCTCTGTGGGCTGTTCCTTTACGACGTGACACCGCGCTTTGAGCTCGGGCCGGGCACCCGGCTGATGCTGGCGGCGAACCAGGGCCTCGACAACGCGGGGGTCGAGCGCCCGGAGGGCCACCAGGCCATCGCGGCCGCGCTGGACGACCTGCGCCGTCTGGGCCAGCTCGATCACCAGATCAACGGCTGGCTGCCGGTGCCAAAGGGGAAGCTGATCGGAGAGTAGCGCCACCACGGCCAGCGAGCCCTGGCGTTGGCACCGGAGCAACCAAACGGGGGTCCCACTGCCGGCGCCGCTGGCAATGGGCCCTGGCAACTGCCCTGGGAGGCCTCACATGCCTGCCACACCTCACATCGTCGTCGCTGCCCCCGCCACCGAGGAGTTCCCTCGGCAGTCAGAGGGGACGATTGCTGAACTGGCCGATGGCCGCCTGCTGCTGGTCTGGCAGGAGTTCTGGAGGGGCGACCAGGGCCACCTGGACAGTGACTTCTGGCCTGCCCGGCTGATGGCGATGACCTCGGCCGACGGTGGGCTGACCTGGGGTGAGAAGCGGGTCGTGGCCAGGCCCGGAGGCGACGAGGTGAGCTGCTACAGCCCCAGCCTCCTGCGCCTGCCCGATGGCGGCCTGCTTCTGGGCTTCATGCGCTACCACAGTGTCTCGCCCATCCTGTCCACCGGCGAGGTCTGGGTCTCCCATGACGAGGGTCAGACCTTTGCCCCTCTGGGCCGTGGCTGGGAGCGTAGACCCTACGGGCCCACGAATAATGTCATCAAGCGGTTGTCCTCCGGGCGCCTGCTCTGGCCCATCTCGGCGCCAGCGCCGGAGGCCGAAAGCGTGGCCGACCCGTGGGTCAACGGCGTGGTCTACAGCGACGACGGTGGCGCGACGTGGCGGGAAGCCCGGAACTGGGTGGCCCTGCCCATGCGTGGGGCCATGGAGCCACATGTGGAGGAACTGCGCGACGGCCGCATACTCATGAACATGCGGACCCAGCTCGGTGCGATCTTTCACGCCTGGTCGGAGGACAGTGGAGTGACCTGGTCCCTGGCCCAGACCAGCGGCCTGCGCTCACCGGAGTCCTGCCCGGAGCTGGTGCGCATCCCCCGGACCGGCGACCTCCTGGTCGTCTGGAACAACGCACCCTACGACCCCGGCCACTTCTCTCATTTCGGGATGCGGACGCCGCTCACGGTGGCCATTTCCCAGGACGAGGGGCAGACCTGGGGCCACGTCCGCGACATCGAGACCGACCCCGGAAGGGCGTTCAGCAACCCGGCCTGCAACTTCACCAGCCAGGGCACGGCGGTCTTCAGCTACTGGACCTCCGAGTACCTGCCCACGGGGGCCATGCGCGACGCCCCGATTGACCTGCGCGTGGCGGTGGTGGACCTGGACTGGCTATACGAAGACTGAGGTAAACAACCCATGATACGAGGCCCTGCACTCATGCTCACGATGGGACTTGTCGCGACGGCGGGGATGGCCGCTGACTCGGTGCGACCCGGGTTTGTGCTGGCGAATGAGCAGTGCCGTTACGAGGTCAGCGGTGATGGTCGAAACACTTACTTCGGCTCACCGGATGGAGAGCACAACGTCTGCGCGCCGGAACAGCCCTTCATGCAGGTGGGCATCGCCGGCAAGCTCTACCCGTCATCGTCCGTACTGCTAGTCCAGCAGACCCTGCGGGTGGAGTTTGCCGGTACCGACGTGGTCGTGGGCCTGCGGCCCGAGGCCAAGCCCGGCTATCTGGCTCTGACCGTCACCAAGGTCCAGGGGACTGGGATCGAGTGGCTGCAACTGGCTAACCTGCACCTGACCATCAGCGAGAACGTGGGCACCCTGGTCAATGCGGCGTGGGATGACCGGTTCGCCGCCTGTGTGCTGGCCTGCAACGAACAGGTCGAGTCCTTCGGCGCGGACGCCAGCCGTGGCCAGCTCTGCGCCCGCTGCTACCCGGAGTTCGGTATGGTCGGCGCCCGCGTAGCCATCATTGGGCTGCCCACCGGATCGCCCGAACCGCAACGCCAGCTCCTGAGCGCCATTGGTCGTGTCGAACTGGCCGAGGGCCTGCCGCACCCGACCCTCAACGGTGTGTGGATCAAGGAGTCTCCCGAGCGGTTCCGGTCCTACCTGATGGTCCATGACCTGGGCGAAGCCAACGTGGATGACGTCATCGAGGTGGCGCGGAACGGCTTTGGCTGCATCGAGTTCTACCCCTGGCGTTCGACCCCATCCTACGAGATCAACACGGGGCTTTTCCCGCACGGGCTGGAAGGGCTGAAGGCTGTCTGCGACAAGATCCACGCGGCGGGGATGCAGGTGGGTCTGCACATCATGCAGGGCATGGTCGGCTGGGGCCCCAAGGATGATCCCTACCTTGTGCCCAGGGCCGATCCCCGGCTGCTGCAGGACCGCCGCGGAGTGCTGGCGGAGGCCCTGGACGAGCAGGCGACGACGCTCACGCTGGAGGGCGGCACAGCGGGCTGGCCGGATGAAGGCGATGTTCTGGTGGCGGGTGAGATCATCCATTACGCCAGGCGGACCGACAGCGGCTTCACCGACTGTCAGCGCGGCCTGCACGGGACCACGGTCGCCGCCCACCCCGCCGGAACGGCGGTCGGCCACCTCGTCAACTGCTTCCCCATCTGGGGCTACACGGTCTACGCCCCGGACATCCAGACCGACATGGACGAGGAGATCTGCGACCGACTGGCCGAGGTGTTCAATGCCGTGGGAGCGGATATGTCCTATCTTGACGGGGGCGAGGAATTGCTCTACCAGTCGGAGCCGCGCTGGCGCAGCATCGGCACCTTTGCCCTCGGTCTGCAGAAGCGCCTCGAGAAGCCAGTCTTCATGGGCGGCAATGCCTGCTACACCCATCACTCCTGGCACGTCATCACGCGCGGCAGCCCGCACTTCGACCCCATCCACTTCGGCCGCCGGGAGTACACCCTGCGCTTCAAGGGCATCAACCCGGCCTACCACGCCAAGAACCTTCTCAGTGGCGATGTGGGCTGGTTCGCCCCCCATGTCCACTCCCTGACCGCTGAGGCTGTGACGCCCGACGAGGTGCTGCTGTTGTGCCTGAAAGCGCTGGGCGGGAACGCGCCCATCTCCTTCAGCGTCAGCGCGGCGAACCTGTGGAATAACGAGCGCATGCCGGAGATGCTGGCGATCATCCGGGCCTGCGACGAGCTGAAGCAGCAGCAGTACTTCAGCCCCTCTGCGCTGGCGGCGCTGACGGAGCCGCGGGCGGAGTTCGACCTGCAGCAACGCGCTGACGGAGAGTGGGACCTGCGGCCCATGCAGTTTGGGCCGCCCATAGTGGCGAACGCCGCAGACGAGGCTCGGGCGGCGTGGACTGCCGACAACCCCTATGGCGCACAGAGGCCATTCATCCGGCTCCGGGCGCGCAGCCGCCTGGCGGCCTACGGCGACCCTGGAAACGTGGTGTTGGTGGACCCGGCAGCGGGCAATCCGTTCGTGGCCGAGGGCACGGCGGCCGACAACCTCACCCAGAGCATAGAGCCGGCGATTGAGAAAACGCCGGACGGTGCCGCCGCCCTGGCCTACACGGCAGCCAACAACGGCGACGGCCCCTCCGGCTGGACCAAGATTGCGGCCAAGCTCCCGGCTCCCGTGGACATCTCACAGCACCGCCGCCTGGGGCTATGGGTGAAGGCCAACGGCAGCGGTGGCATCCTTAACGTTCAGTTAGCAGGTACCAACTGTCGCCGTGACCACTACATCCCCCTGGACTTCAGCGGCTGGCGGTACGTCGAGCTGGAGCAGCCCGAGGACCGCCGGTACTGGGAATACTCCTGGCCGGGGACATGGACCGACCTGTTCTACACCGACTGGAGCATTTACAGCGCCACCAGCGAGGTGGGCCTGTACTTCAATGGCCTGCCCGCCGGCGCGCGGGCGGAGTGCCTCATCGGGCGCCTCGAGGCCCTGCGGGAACTGCCGGGGGCGCTGCAGTCGCCGGGGCTGGAGGCGGGTGGACAACAGCTCACCTTCCCGGTCAGCCTGCAGCCGGACGAGTATGTGGAACTGGACTTCGCCGGGCGTTGCCGGCACTTCGACCCCAATGGGAAAGTGCTGGCGACAGTCTCGCCCTCGGGCGAGTTGGCGCTGGAGCCGGGGGCCAACACCGTGCGCCTGGTCTGCGCTGCCGCGGACGAACACACCACCCGGGCCGAGGTGACCCTGGCTCTGCGCGGTGAACCCTTGACGGGGGCCCGGCGGGCAGGAGTTACGGCACGGACCGGCCGGTACCCGTCGTTGGCGGCGGATCCACAGGAGTAGCTGCACCGAAGCTTGTCGGTTGCAGCGTGGCAGGCCGGCGCACCGAGCCGACTGCAGACGCTGCGGCAAGCCCCGGGGATGACGTGAGGCAGGTACGCTGGCGCGGCTGGGGAAATCGCGCCATTGCTGGACTGCGTCCGGTCCGATACGCGGGGAAGGAGTGGTTTTGTTGAGGGTGACAGTGATTCCTCTGCTCGTCCTGTCGCTGCTTGCTGTGCCAGGCTCGTTCAGCGTTGCCGACCCTGGCGCTCAGGTGTGCCCCACAGCCGTCGTACCCCTGGCCACCGGCGCGGACGTCCAACTGGACGGCCGTCTCGACGAAGCGGCGTGGCAGTCGGCGCAACTGCTGGGGCCTTTCCTGAACCTCGACGGTCGCCCCGCCCGCGGCGAGACGCTGGCCCACGTGCTGTGCGCGGACGGCCACCTCTACATCGGGTTCCGGTGCTCGCTGGAGCTCGCTCGGGCCCCGCAGCTTACCGACCGCCAGCGCGACGCGGATGTGTACCTCGATGAGAGCGTCGAGGTCTTCGCCGATGCCGGTGCGACGATGCGCACCTATCGACACTTCATCCTCAACCTCGGCAACGTCCAGCGTGACGAGAGCGGCGATATCCAGTCCGCGACGCCCTATGAGGTGTCCTGGAACGCCGACTGGCAGTCAGCCACAAGCCGGGAGGAGGGCCAGTGGACCGCCGAACTTGCCATCCCGCTGGCTGAGCTGGGTCTGGACCCGGACCGTCCGGGTCTGGTGGGGTTGAACCTTTGCCGGAATGACACGACTCGCGGCGAGTCGACCTGCTGGTCGCCGACGCTGAGTGGCTTCCATGTGCCGCAGCGCTTCGGGCTGGTCACTTTCGGCGGTACCAGCCCAGCTCTCAAGCTGACGGTCACCGACCATGGTTCACAGGAGGCGGGGACTTCGGTCCAGACCCTGCGGCTGGAGTCAGCGGGGAGTTGGCCGTCGCTGCAGGCTCGCGCGGTCACCATGACCGGCAAGCGGCGGCAGGAACGGGCTGTGGCGGTGCCGGAACTGGTGGCCGGCATGTCCGCCGAAGTGCGGGTGCCCTACCGGCTGCTGTCAGCGCAGACCACCGCCGTGCTGGTGACGGTCAGCGTCCCCGGGGGGCCGGTGGTCGCTGCCAGCAGGGCTGTGTACGACCTGCCGACGGTGCTCAACGAGGATTTCGGCTACGCGCTGGCCGGAGGAGAGAAGCTGGGCCTGTGGTGGGCGGAGGCCACCTACAAGATCCACCGCGACAAGCCCGCGCCGACAACGGTGACACCGGCGGTGACGATGACTGCCGCGGGACGGGAGTACGAGTGCGCTCAGATCGTCTTGCGGCCCCCTGAGGACGTGGAGGTGGAGGTCCGCCTCGGCAACTTTGTGGGCGTCCAGGGACGTCTGGAAGCGCGACACTTCGAGCTGCTGCATGTGGACTATGTTCCGGTGACCACCCCCACCGACAGCTTTGGCTTCCCCGGGGACTGGCCGGATCCGCTGCCGCCCGTCGCCGGCCAGATCCAATGCCGCGCTGGCGTCAACCAGCCCATCTGGCTGCGCGCCTATGTCCCGGCCGGTACGCGGCCCGGTCTCTACCGCGGAGCCGTGACCTTCCGCGCCGGCAGCGACGTCTGCGTGGTGCCCGTGCACCTGCGCGTGCGGGCCTTCAGCCTCACGGAGGAGACCCACACCGCCACCGCCTATGGGATGTCGCCGGACTACAGCTTCCTGGGTATCACCGACCCGGCGCAGCAGGAGCGGGTCTATGACCTGTACCTGCAGAATATGGCTCGGCATCGCATGGCGCCCTATGACCCGCTGCGCTACTACCAGCCGGTCATCCGCATGCAGGGCCCGGGGCGGACCTACCAGTTCGGGCGCTTCGGGATAGCCCTGGACCAGACGCAGGAAAGCCCCTGGACCTTCACCTGGGACGGCAAGCCGGTCGCGTGGCAGCAGACCTCGATGACGCACTTTGAGAAGGTCGGCGTGGGTTACCAGGGGAGTGGCGTGAGCTGGCCCTACGTGAACGCCATCCAGTCGGTCAAGGAGGTTAGCGCGACGCCGACCATGCGGGTGCTGGAGGTGGTAGCGGCGTATACCGGCTCTCAGCCGGCACAGCGCAGCTTCCGGCTGGTCTTTCGCATCTACGTGCCCAACGGCGACAACTGGCTGGCGATGCGGCTGCTGCGCATGGAGGGTACCGATCCGACAGAGGTGGAAGTGCGCGAGTTCTACCACCTGCCGCGCACCGCCTTCACCGCCAAGCAGGTCGCCAATGGCCCTGACTATGCCGCCTGGTCGGGCGACGGGCTGGGCTTCGGCATGATCTGGCTCGACGGGGCTGTACGCACGGCGGGCATCACCGTCGGCGCCGAGGCCCTCAATGTTGCCAATCCGGTGGAGCCGTTCCGTATCCGTGAGGGCCAGACCCACGAGGGCTGGGGGCCGCTGGCGGTGTACTTTGTGACCGACAAGACCTCAGCGGACGGCCTGACGGAAGCTGTCCAGGCGATCAAACAGCGCCTCGACCCTCGCGACCCGGGAAGCTATCAGCCCGCTGCGCCCACCAAGGCGGAGGTGCAAGAGCGCCAGGACTTCACCTTCTCCCATGACTTCACGAAGCTCGACGAGGGCTGCCGCAAGTACCTGGACGGCTACGGCTTCACGGCCTTCAACCTGGCCTGCATGCCCGGCAGCATCGGCGGGTACGGCCGGGGCACGCCAGAGTTCGCTCGCCTGCACAAGCTCATGTACGGCCCGCTCATCGAGCATCTGCGCGAGAAGGGGTGGCTGAGCAAGGCGTACTCCTACTGGTATGACGAGCCGGACGAAGCGGCCTATCCCACAGTGATCGAGGGCATGAAGCTGTTGGGCGAGAACTGTCCGGGCCTGCGACGGCTGCTGACCGAACAGCCAGAACCGCCGCTGTATGGGTATGTGGACCTTTGGGTGCCTGTCACCGCGGCCTTTGACCCCGCCCGCTGTCGTCAGCGTCAGCGGGCGGGCGACGAGGTTTGGTGGTATGTCTGCTGCGGCCCGCACGCCCCCTATGCCAACGACTTCATTGACCACCCGGCGCTCAACCCGCGCCTGCGTGCCTGGCAGGCCGAGAAGTACGGAGTGACGGGCGAGCTCTACTGGCACCTGAACTGGCGTGCCAACAAGCCCGACGGCACGCCCAAGAACCCCTGGACCGACGCCATGAGCTACACGCCCGACGGCGGCACCTGGGGCAACGGCGATGGGTTCATGCTCTACCCGGCCTGCCGCGAACCCAGCGACACGCCCGTTATCGCGGGGCCAGTGGACTCGATCCGATGGGAGATGCTGCGCGAGGGGCTGGAGGACCGCGAGTACTTCTGGCTGTTGCGGCAGGAAGTGGCGCGGCTGGAGGGCATGTCGGCCGGGGATGGCCCCGCAGCCGCGGCCCTGGACCAGGCCCGGCGCGCGCTGCGAACACCGGACCGACTGTCGCGCAGCCTCACTGACTATACTCATGACCCACAGGACCTCTATGCGGCACGCGAGCAGGTGGCGGCCGCCATCGAGGCATGCCGCCGTGTCACACACTGAGAGGAGTACAGGAGGCCGCCGGGAATGGGCAAGCGCTTCTATGTGACAGTTGACGACCCCGGGGGCCTGATCCAGGACCTGGCCATCTTCGAGCGAGCGCGGCGCTTCTTCGACCAGGAAGCTGTCCCGGCGACGTTCTTTGTGGTGCCCCGAGGGGAGGGTGACTGGCAGCTTGACCGGCAGCCGGACTGGCTCGCAGCGCTGCAGGGCGCCGAGGCCGACGGTCATGACTGCCAGCTCCATGGCCTGGACCACAAGGGCTGCGAGTTTGGGCCCATCCCGGACATGATCGTGGCCCTGGGGGGAGACCTGGAGGCCGGACGGCAGCGCTACCGCGACCAGTACTGGCACATGTGGCGACCCGACGCCTACCGCGATAAGCTGCAGATCGCCATCGGCATCTTCGCGGCAGCCTTTGGACGACAGCCCTTGTGCTTCCGGACGGGCGCCCTGTCCCAGGAGCCGGTGTTATATGAGGTGGTGGCTGACCTGGGGATGAAGTATGTCTCCAACAAGGTCACTGACCCGCGGGGTTGGAGGTACATTATCGAGCAGTACGATGACCCCGGCGACTGGGACCCCGAGGTGCCTTCGCAGCCATACTGGCTCACCGACCGGGTGATCAACCTCCCCATCATCAGCGAGTACGCCTGGTACTTGACCCCGGAGAAGATCGCGCCGCACCTGGCGCTGGCGGTGGAAGACATGGGCCGCGTGTATGCTGAGGGCGATGTGTTCCTGCTGGTGTGTCATGTGCAATGCGTCGGGGCGGAGGACGGGTTGTCGCAGGAACTGCTGAGACGTCTGTTTCGGGTGGCACGGCAAGAGCATGATGTCACGTTTGAGACGGTGAGGGACCTGGTCCAGGGCATTGAAGAGGGTTCCTTGCCGGTCCTTGGCAAGTAACTATACCTGGCCCCGCCCGGCGGGCCGCAGAGGGAGATCAAGATGGGCATTGACCGCTTTGACGGGAAGGAAATCGAATACCTGCAGGAGGTGTTGGCCAGCGGTCGCTTGTCCGGCGGGCAGTACGCCCGGCGCCTGGAGGAGGCCTTCGCCGAGGCCTATGGGGTGAAGCACGCTATCGTGGCCAACTCGGCGATGTCGCTGCTCATCTCCGCGTGGTACGCAGCCGGGGCCGGCGTCGGTGACGAAGTGATCTGCGACCCGCTGGTGCAGTTTCACGCCATCGCCGCGCTATGGCAGAATGCCCACCCGGTGTGGGCCGATGTCTGCGCCGACACCTGGCTCATGGACCCGGCCTCGCTGCGCGCCAACATCACACCACACACCAAGGCCGCCTGCGTCACTAACCTCTGGGGCCTGCCGGCGGAGCTGGACGCCCTGCGCCAGGTCGCTGACGAGGCGGGCATCGTGCTCATCGAGGACAATGCCCACGCCATGTTCCTGCCCTACAAGGGCAAGTACGCCGGTCTGTGGGGCCACATCGGGGTCTTCAGCCTGTGCCAGGGCAAGCACATGACCACCGGTGACGGCGGCATCGCGGTGACCGATGACGACGCCCTTGCCGAGGGGATCCGCAGCGTTATCGGCTTCGGGGAGTCGCCGCCGAACCTGGCCACGGTCTTTCGCATGACGGACCTGCAGGCGGCCGTGGGCCTGGCGCAACTGGAGAAAGTGCGCGCCTACATCGCCGAGTACCAGAAGTCCTACGCACATCTGGCGGCGGTCGTGGAGGAGTGCCCGTGGCTGCAGCCGCGGGCCATCAGGGAGGGCTGCGGAAACTCGCCCTACATCTTCTCCTTTCTCTTCCGGGGCGATGAGCACGGAGTGGACCTCGAGACCTTCAAGGCGGCGCTGTTTGAGACCGGCGACACCTGGAACGTGGGCTTCACCCAGGTTCCGGCGTACAAGTACCGGTTCTTCCAGGTGCCGGTGGCCTACCAGAGCAAGGGCTGTCCCCTGCATGGCTGCCCCTACTACAAGGGCAGCTATGAGTACAAGGACGGTCTGTGCCCGACCGCAGAGGCCATCCTGCCAAGGCTGGTGAACCACAACTGCATGATCTCTGAGGAGGCGGCGAAGGGCGTAGCGGACCGGCTGCGCCAGGCCATTGCGAAGGCTGAGGCGGGGTAGGCATGTCAGACCTGACCAAGCTCACGCCGGAGAACTCCGAGCGCATCCTGGACATCGTGGCTGACCTGGGCCGCCCGACGGCGGCCCAGGTGCAGGCCGAGTTGGCATCGCGTTACGGCCTGAAGGCCCCGCTGGAGCAGGTCGTGCGCTACATGGAGTTCCTGCGCAGCGGCTTCCCCCGGAAGCTGGCCCACGCCGGACCCGACCACTGGGTCATGGTGGACCTGGGCTAGGGCCGCTCGCGCACTATTCTCGGGCCACTCTCACAGCGTGTCAGCAACCGCTTGGCCAGCGCTGGAACCTCGTCGTAGCCGGTCTCTCCAGCCATGGCGATGGCGGATTCCACCTCCGCCTCGGCCGCCTGCCGGTCTTCAGTGGCCAAGGCCCAAGCTGCCGCCATCAGCGCCCTCGAGCAGCCGGCGAACGGTGCACCATGCCAGCGGGCCAGGACCGCGAGATGCCGTTGCGCCCGGTTCAGGAGCCCGAGGTTGAGACTCGTCCAGAATAGCTGGAAATCCACCTCCTCCCAGCCATCTGCCCAGCCGCGCAACCGGTCGCACTGGGCCAGGAGCTCGGCTGCCGATTCCGGTTGAGGGCCCTCGGAAGCATAGTTGGCTGCCCGGGTCAGGCTGACCACCGCCGCCCCGCGTTCGCCCCGCGCCCACAACCCCGCGTAGAGCTCCATCTGGCGCCGCGCACAATGGCCACTGACGCCGCTCGTCTGGATCCCCGCACTTTTGACATAGGCGGCCACATACTCCTTTTGCACCGCCCTGGAGCGAAGCACAAGTTCGGTCAGATCGCCTCCCAGGCCGCTCGGTCCGAAATCCGTGGCGGCGACGTCAGCCGCCTCGGCGAACAGCCGGGCCGCCACAGTCTCTCTCCCGGAGTAACCGTGCCGCCGGGCGAGGACATCGAGCATCCGCACCAGAGCCGCCTGTCTTGCTCGGCCTGTTCGTCTCCCGCGGGTTGACAGCAGGTCGGCCTGGCGGGCCTGGCGCAACTCCTCTACCCCGATGGTCAGCGTGACCAGGCTGAGTGTCCCTCGCTGGACGTCCTCCCGCGCGCAGAGTGCCTCCGTCACTTCCTCAAGATCGGGCAGATCGGCCAGGGACTCGCCGCCCAGCAACCCCTCATAGTGCCGGTCCAGGCAAGCTGCGAACACCGCTTGCCGGAACTGCTCCACCTCCGGCCGCGACAGGCCGTGCCGGCCCATGACCTCCAGCAGCGCCTGCAACTCCTCGGTGCTCCCAGGCGCCTGTCCCATCTCCCAGGCGCGGATGACAGGCACGGCCACGTTGCGGCCGGCGGCGCGGCTAACCGCCAGCGCGAGCTGGCCCCGCGTCAACCCGGCCCACTCGCTCCGCCAGGTCCTCAGAAACAGCCCCATGCTCTGCGCGGCGCGCATGCCAGTCACTTCCGCAAATTGAGTGAGTCTACGGACTCACTTCGGACACACATCACCCAGCCATTAGTACCATGATACGACACGCAGACGGGCATTCCTGCAACGCTTGCAGCCTGCCAGGCAGGGCGCAGCAGACCAAAGGGAGGTCGTAACCATGTCCAAGGCATTTGGGTTGGTGGTGCTCGTGTTAGTCGCCGGAATGGTGTTGGGGCTGTGTGGCTGTGGCGGGATGACGGAGACGGGCGGCATGGTGGATACCGCAGCCAAGCCGCCACCCCCGCCGCCCCCGTCCCCGAACACGCCTGATTGGATTGCCTTCCAACGCTATGTGGGCACGAGCAAGAAAGCCGGGGACCAGATCTTCATCATGGGCAGCGACGGATCCGGCTTGCGTCAGCTAACGAACTTCGATGCACACGGCCTCAACATCACTCCTTCCTGGAACGGAAGCCGGACACGGATCGTCTTCCGCTCTCTCCGCACGGTTGCGGGCATCTACAGCATGGCCCAAGACGGGACAGACCAGCAACTGGAGCGCCCGGGCGTATACGGCCGCTTCCCGGACTGGTGCCCAGCAGCGGCCAAGGCCAGCTGGGTTGCCTTGCATCAGGACAGTGTGCCTGGATCCCCGGATGACGGGATCTACGTCGTTGATACCAGCGGGGGCGCCAGTGTTGGGACGAAGGTGGCGGGCACGCAGCCGGAGGACATGTTCCCGACCTGGTCGCCGGACGGCAACCTGATCGCGTTCTACAGCTCGGGGAGGCCAGAGCCTGGCGGCCTGTTTGTGATCCCGGTGATGGGCGGAACGGCCACCTATGTGGGTGTGCAGGGGGCGTACCCCGACTGGTCACCCGACGGCACCCGCATCGCCTACAGCCGGGCGGGCAACGTCTACTACGTCACGGTAGACCCGGCGACGGGCGTGAAGACGGGTGCTGAGCAGCTGGTAACGGAGAGTTCGGTCGACGGCTACGGTGAGCACCCCACCTGGTCGCCGGACGGGAGTTACCTGACCTGCCGGCTGGGCACCAATGTCGCCAAAGTCAACGTCAGCACGGGCGCAGTGACGCCTCTCTTCGCCACAGGCGACGCGTACAGTTGGCCTGACTGGTCGCTGATGCCGTAGCGCTGGGGCGCGGGCCAAGAGACGGACGCAAGCAGGGCCCGGCCTTGCCGCCGGGCCCTCTCTCACTCGCTGACCACTGCCACCTTCCCCCAATACGCTGCCTCGCACATCCAACCGGTGGGCTGGTTGACCACTTCCAGGTCCACCGTTCGTCCGGCGTAGGGCGTCAGGTCCACCTGCGTCTCCAGCCACCCACCTGTGGCCGTCTCCGGGCCCACCGGCAGTTCCAGCACTGCCGTTCCGTCGGCTCTCACCACCAGCAGCCAGTCCCCCGCCTCGTGGTGGCCGGCGGCAATCTCCAGGCGCGTCTGCCTGTTGGACGGCACTTCCAGCCGGCGCACCAGCCGGGAGCCGGTCGTCCGGTTCAGCGGGTGGGTCTGCAAGACCCGCTCACGGCCCCGGAACTCACCATGAAAGATCGGCGAGGCCATGTCGGGGCCGCAGTCCCGTAGTGCAAAGCCGGGCGCCACCGCCGCCAGGCCGGCCGTGAGCTCATCCGGGAAGCGGATGCGGGCGCGTTCGGCGGGGGTGAAACGGCTACCGGCGATGGGGCCGGGAGCCCACGAGCGCAGCAGCGGGCCGGGCCTGGGGGTCTGGCGGGGGATGAGCATCACTTCCTCGCCGTTCTCGACCACGATTCTCCCGCCCGCCTTGATGACCGCCTGCCGCGCCAGCTTTTCGCACACGGCCACCAGGCTGTCCCAGTTGTACTGCGTGTGGGCCCACCTGGTCTCCCGGTTCAAACGGGCCTTGAACCGCTCGGGGATGCGCTCATAGCCCAGCGAAGCAAAGAGTACGCCCGCCGCGCTGGAGGGATTGCAGTCGGAGTCCTCGCCACAGCGGCACGAGATGACGATGGTGCGCTCGGGGTCCCCCTCCCCGTACAGCAACCCCAGCACCACGTAGGCCCCGTTGAGGGTTGCGTCCACCGAGTTATCGCCGGTGCCCCAACTGGAGAAGCGGCGGTAGGCCGGGTTGCGCAGGTATTTGGCATTGACCCGTTCCCAGGTCGCCACCCAGTCGCTGGGCTCCTCTCGGTACCACTGCAAGACGTCCCGCACCATCTCGGCGTACTGGCTCCCCGCCGGGATGCAACGCAGGCCGGCTTCGACAATCCTTACGCGGTCACGACGGAAGAAGGCCTCGGTGTACATGCCGCCCATGAACTGACCGCCGTAGAGGCCATCCCCGTAGTTCATCAGCCGCCCGAACTTCTCGCCCAGGGCGATGGCGATGTTCGGCAGACCCGGGGCGATCAGGCCCGAGAAGTCGGCCTCAATCTGGTAGTCAATGTCATCGGCGTTGCGGTTGAAGCGCGGATGACTGGAGTCCGGGGGCGCGATCCCCTTACGCAGGTTCTCGCGCCCGGCGCGGTTGGCACACCAGACCGCATACTCACTGTTGGCGAAGTCGATTCCCGCCTGGCGGATGGAGACGTCCAGGCCGTACTGCTCCAGTGTGCGCAGGAAAGTCATCTCGACATAGAGGTCGTCCTGGCCGAAGGCGGCGTTGACCCAGTCCTCATTCCAGCGTGGCATCTCGGCCTCGGGGATGAGTTGGCCGCACCACTTGAACTCAGTGGGTGCCCCCCAGGCCACGCCCACCATCTGCCCCAGCCACCCGCCCATCATGCGGTCACGGTAGACCGCCAGCGGCAGGCGCCGGTAGGCAGGGGACTCGGCAGCCTGCAGCAGCGAGACCGAGACGGCGAGCAGGGCGATAGTGGTCAGGGCGCGCATGGCGGCTCCATTCCGGAGGGGTGTGGGTGAGGCCAGAGGTCGCCCAGCAGCAGCCGCAGCGCCTCGTGGGCCATCGTCAGGCCGAAGATGCCGGTGAGAGTGGGCAGGCTGCCCAGCACGCGCCGTGGCCGGCCCTGGTTGAAGGCCTGCTCTGGCGCGTCGCGAGGCTCCGGAGGCCGGACGAACCGGGTGTTCACGGGTTCGTCGCTGTAGACACAGGGGATGTCGGTGGTCACCCCGCGCCGCCTCAGGAGTTTGCGAAGACGTCGGGCGAGAGGGCAGTGTGTGGCCTCGGTGAGAGGCCCGACGCGAATCCGGCCGGGATCCGTCCGCAGCGCCGCTCCCATGGAGGACAGCACAGGCAGCCCTCGCTCCACGGCGGCGCCAATCAGCTCAAGCTTCGGGTTGAAGGAGTCGATGGCATCGAGGACCAGGTCCGGCGGCCCCGCCAGAACCTCGTCCAAGGTATCGGTGTGGCAGAATACCCGCAGCGCCTCCACCTGGCAGCCGGGGTTGATGTCACGGACCCGCGCTGCCGCCAGCTCCACCTTGGGCTGATCGAGGCTTGAGTGCAACGCCAGAAGCTGGCGGTTCAGGTTCGAGACCTTGACCGTGTCATGGTCCACCAGCCGCAGATGCCCTACTCCAGCCCGGGCCAGCGCTTCGACCGCGTAGCTCCCCACGGCCCCCAATCCGACCACCACCAGCCGCGACTGCTGCAACCGCTCCAGCCCCTCCAGGCCCAGCATGACCTCGATGCGAGCAAACTGCCCACCCCGCATGGCTCAGGGCACGAACTGGATGTCGCAGACCATGATCAGGCCCTGCAGGTTCTCACCCTGCGGCGTGCCATGGCAGCCGATGTTGACACGAGCCAGTTCGGCGAGATCGAGCTGATTGTTGTCGTCCCGGCTCCAGGTGGCGAACTTGAAGGTGCTGAACGGCAGGGTCACCGTCGTCCACTCGGCGCTGGGTGGCGGGCCAGGGTCGGCGTAGTACTGTGCTCCGCCCCGCTCCTGGACACTCACCAGCAGGTTCCCCTGCCCCTGCGGGATGGTGGCCTTGTAGGTGAAGCGCAGGCCCGTGTATCGCTCCACGTCAGCGGTGGGAACACTGGTGCCGGGGATGCAGTACATGTGCCGCCCGGCCGGGACCGTGAACTCGTACTTCATGCAGGGACGACCGTCGGGGCCCTCGTTGGGTGTGGTAAGGGTGGAGACGACCGCCGGGTCCTGGCTCACACCCCATTGCCCGGGGTTGTCCCCGGTCACGATCAGGGGCCGCGAGGGACGATAGGGCTCGTTGGTGAGCCTGGCCTCCTGGAAGTCCACCGTGCCACGCACCGCCCCGTCGGCCGCGAACCCGAACCACAGGTGCGTCACCTTGTTCCACACCAGCTCTGCGCCGGGGGTGGCACTGAAGGCGGTCGGGCGGAGGCCGGACAGCGACACTCGCCCCTCTGCGGGCTCGCCAGGGCTCATGGCCTCGCCGACGCGGTACCAGCTCCCACCATCCTCGTCGAAGGCCACGACGGCCAGGCTGGGAGGGGCGCCCTCGGCCAGTTGCAGACGGTAGCGCACGACCAGGGCCTTCACGCCGGTGACCGGCCCCACCGGTACCGCCTGAATCGCCAGCAGGCGTCGCTCGGCACCGGCCTTGGAGAAGTCGCCGCGGGCGACACTGCCATCGCCGAGGGTCAGCGCGGTCTCAAACCCATTGGCGATGCCCACCCGGAAATCCTTGAGTGGGACGTTGATCGGCGCCTCTTGCGCAGCCACCAGGGACGTGATCCCGATGGCCACCAGGATGGCAGCAACCGTCAAGGACTTCATCTGCATCATCTCCCTCGTGGCCTCGCCTGGAGCCTAGGGCAGTGGCTGATTGCCAAACTCCAGGTCGTCCAGATAGAAGACCGTTTTGGCTTTGGCGGAGCTACTGAAGCCCAACCACGTCAGGTTCCGGAAGTCCGGGCTGCCGCAGGGCAGGTTGGCATAGGTCCGTGGTTCCTCCCCCGGCAGCGTGACGCGAAGCGTCCACAGCCCGTCGGCGTCGCGTCCCACTCGCGCGCTGACCTCAAACAGGATCCACTCGTCACTCGGCAGGTCCAGTTGGTCCTGGCCTGCCACTTGCAGCTTCCCGTCGCGCACCCAGAAGCTGGGGCCCACGCGGTAGGGCTGCACATCCCAGCTTCGCCATTCGTGGTACATCACCACCCCCGCTCCCACTCGCATGGCGAAGCGGCAGGTGGTGACGCCGGAGTTATGGTTCGGCCCGTAGACCAGGTGCGGGTTGAAGTCGTGCTGCAGTCCCTCCGCATCCATGATCTTTAGGCTCTGTCTGCCACTGTAGGCCGCTTCGTCGGTCACGACGATGGCGTCGCCCTTGTTCTCCGTGTTGGCCTGGGCATCCACCGGCGGCGTGTTGACGGGCTGTTGGTCGAAGTTGTCGCTGATGCTGAGCGGTGGCGGCGGGGGCGGCGGCGGGCAAAACTCCAGCGGGGCGTAGGTCAGGCCCGCTGCGAGCGCTACCCACGCCGGGTCACCATAGACGCCCGCCTGCGTGTAGTCAAAGGGCGTGAACCCTACCTGGGTTGCCG
Organism: Armatimonadota bacterium; assembly: GCA_013178155.1. Classification (GTDB taxonomy): domain Bacteria; phylum Armatimonadota; class Zipacnadia; order Zipacnadales; family UBA11051; genus JABLXH01. The sequence goes on from JABLXH010000008.1 coordinate 54,072, forward strand.
GGGAACCCTCACGCAGGCGGAAGTCTCCATTCTGCGGGTCCACAAACAGCGGGTCGGCGACGATGGACCCCTCCTCCTTGCCCTGCGCCTGCCATTCCTCCAGCGTGAACTCATGGAACTTCACCGGTTCGCCGGACGCGTTCCAGTAAAGGTTGTGATCTGATTCCACATTGGCGTCGCGCATGCTGCCAGCGCCGTACAAGGGCCCCTGATCCCAGTAGACCAGATTGTTGCGGAAGGTGAAGGAGCGGTGCTGCTCAACCCGCGACCGCTGTATCTGGCCATCCATGCTGAAGGCCAGGATGTTGTTGCGGATCAGGTTGTCCTGGCCATAGTGCTGGTGGTAGGTGCCGGTCTTCACTCGATAGACGAGATTGTTCTCCATGGTGATGTTGCTGGAGCCCTCGTCGTTGTACAGTCCCCAGCCGCCGCGGCCATACAGGTCATAGGAGTAGACGTCATGGATGCGGTTGTTGCTGACTGTGGCGCCGTCCTGCAGGCCCAGGGTGTAGACCCCGCCCATATCGCTCAGCACGCCCTGGCCGATGTGGTGGATATGATTGAAGTCAATGGTGTTGCGGTGGCAGATGGTGGGGTTGTAGCCCCAGCTCCAGCCCACCGAGATGCCGGTGTAGTAGGTGTCGGAGATGTCGTTGTGGGTGACCTTGTTGTCGCTGCTTTGGCCGATCCAGACGCCAATGGCGCCGGGGAAGATGCGCCCCACCTGGTAGATGATGTTGTTGTCTACTGTGATGCGGTGGGTCTGGTTGCTCTCATCGGGATCAATGCCGCCCTCGCCGATGCGGACGCCCCCCGCCCCCAGGTCGTGCAGGTACGTCCGGGTTACGCTGCAGTCCCGGCAGCCACGCCGGAACCAGACTCCGTAGATGCCGGTGTGGGCCACCTCGCACTGGTCAATGGTGACGTTCCGCGCTCCGTCGGCCATGATGACCGCGGGCACGGTGAAGGCGGCCTGTCCGTCCGCATGGCCCTGGGGCGGAGTAACCCACTGGGAGTATCGGAAAGACAGCCCACGGAGCGTCACGTGCTCCACATACATTCCCAGGGCCGGGTCCCCAGCAAACCGGACGAAGGCATCGGGGCCGGCCGGGGCGATGACCTCGGCGGTCGTCATGTCCTCTCCGGGGCGAGGGATGTAGGACAACGTGCCGTTACGGTCCAGGAACCACTCTCCTGGCTGGTCGAGGGCGGACTTCAGGTTCTCCAGGACGTAGCGCTGGTTGGCACCCCAGTAGCCGAAGCCCCAGCCGATGGGCGCGGCGACGACGATCATGTTGGTGGCCGGATCCACGGCGGTGATACGGCTGCGGGAGACCTCCCAGGAGTGATAGGCCACCAGGTTGACGTCCTTGAGTTCCTCCGGACTGAGGTCCAGGAGGGGCGCGACGTCCTCGGGGTAGCCGATGAGAGCGCGGCTATTGAGGTCGGCGACTTCGCTGGTGACGGGGTCCTTGGCGTATCTCACCTTCTTGGCCATGAAGTGGTAGAACTTGTTGGGCGTCCGGGCCCGGATGGCGCGCTTGCCGTTGACCCAGAGCTGCTCGAAGGTCCAGTTGCCGGCAGCGACGTCCGGTAAGTTGGCCCTCCATACGCCATCAGGTCCTTCCTGCCAGCCCGCAATGCGCCGGCCTGCCGACAGGACTACCTCTGCCCCGGGCGCGGCCTCGTAAGCCACGGGGGCCCCTTCGGTCCCACTGTCCTGGGGCCCAAAGATGACAGGCTCGGTCAGCGGGTAGGTTCCAGCGGCGAACTCAACGCGGACTGGTTCCACCAACTGCCCGGCGGCCTTCAGCTTGCGCACAGCGTCGCGCGCGCCCACGAGCGAAGCCAAAGGCCCGTCGGTGCCGGCTGCATTCGGCGTGGCGATGGTACCCGACCAGGCGTCGTTGCCGTTCGGAGCGACGAATAGGGTTGCCGCTACTGCGGGTCGCACGGCGAGGGCCAGCATTAGTGGTATCGCGAGAAGCAGAACTCGTTCCGGCACCATACGCACCTCCGGCAGATACGGACGCAGGCAGCGCAGCGGGTGTAAAGTTCGTCGCCAGCTTGGCCGCCTCCTGTATGGAATTCGCTTCAGTTATGCCAACTTGCTCGCCCAAAAAGGGAAGAGGTGTGCTATAATCTATGATGTCCCGAAATCGGTGTTCGCTTGAGTCGTGGTGACCCCTGTCGTATCCTCTCACCGTGGTCACCCCCTTCAGGTACTCGCAGCCTACGGGCGACGTTCGGCCACAGGCCGGCACTGCGTGCACTGAGGAGGGAGAGAGGTGGCCAAGTTCGCTCCCAATGGCGCCAGCGTTCGCTGGTTCACCGTCCTGGCCCTGGCAGCACTGGTTGCATCTGGGCTGTCCATGGCATCCGAATACTCCATCGTTGATCTGGGTACGCTCGGCAAACCGACGCAGACGCGCGCCAGCGGACTGAGTTCCGATGGAGTGGTCGTGGGTTCGAGCATTCCCGTGGCAACCGGCCGTCGCGGCTTCGTGTGGGATTCCGTCAATGGCATGCGCGAGCTTCCTACCCTGGGAGGCGACTATAGCTGGGCCTATGACGTGAACGACAGTGGCCAGATGGTCGGTGATAGCTGGTTACTCGGCTGGAGCAAGGGTGCCCGTGCGTTCCTGTGGGACCAGAGCAACCCGATGGAGGACCTGGGTACCCTGGGCGGCAAGTTCAGTTACGGCCGCGGGATCAACAACCAGGGGCAGGTCGTTGGGCACAGCCACATAGGCCGCAATCTCGGCGTTCGCGCCTTCCTGTGGGACGAGACCAATGGTCTGCAGGACCTCGGGACTCTCGGCGGGCGCGATAGCTGGGCCAAGGACATTAACGAGAGCGGTGTCGTCGCGGGCACCAGTCGCATCGCCAACACACAGCGCCGGGCAGCGCTGTGGGATGAGACCTCGGGTTGGACCCAGATTCCGGTCACCCCGGACACGGTCGGCGCCCACGGCATGGGCCTGAATGAGGCTGAACAAGCAGTCGGGTTCCTCTGGGGAGAGGATTTCACCCATGCCTTTGTCTGGGACGTAACCTCCGGGCTGACGGAGATCGGCACCCTCGGGGGAAACGTGAGTGAGGGCCTGGGCATCAACTCCGAGGGCACAATCGTCGGGCGATCCAAGCAAGCCGACGGCAAGTACCGCGCGTTCATCTGGGATGAGACCAACGGCCTGCGCAATCTCAACGACCTGGTGGATCCCGGGTCTGGTTGGACCCTGATCCGTGCGACACGAATCAACGATGCCGGGCAGATCACGGGCTTTGGGATTGTCAACGGCGAGCAACACGCGTACCTTCTGATACCGGAGGGCAACGAGTACGGGACGACGCCGGAGTTGTCAACCTGGGCCCTGCTGCTCTGTAGCGCCGCGGCGGGGGTTATGCTCTGCCGGCGACGACGTGGCTAACACCTTCAACAAGAGCCCTACCGGAGGCCGCCTGTCCACAGCAGGCGGCTTCCGTGCTGTCAGGGCGAAGGTTGACGGACGCACGGGGAGGAAGTGCCGGCCAGATGCACCGAGACCACCGTGCAAGGTGTTCACCTATGGAACCCGTCAAGATCGTGCTCATCGGGGCTGGCAGCAGTAGCTTCGGTCCCGGCACCATCAACAGTCTGCTGGCGGCGCGAGACCTGCTGGCGCACCGCTCGCTGCACCTGGTGCTGGTAGACACCAACGAAGCCGCTCTGGACCGCATGTCGCGCTACGCTGCAGCCATCAGAGCCTACCGGGGCCTGGAGGTCGCGCTGGAGGCCACCACAGACCGGTGCGAGGCGCTCCCGGGGGCCGACTTCGTGGTCACGGCCGTCTCCGTGCGGCGTTACGAACTCTGGCGCGAGGACTTCCTGGTGCCGCTGGCCTATGGCTTCCGCCATCCGTACGGCGAGTGCGGCGGACCGGGCGCGGCCTTCCACACCCTCCGCAGCCTGCATCTGATCATCCCCATCGCTCGCGACATGGAGCGCCTGTGCCCGGACGCCTGGCTGCTGAACTTCACCAACCCCGAGAGCCGGGTCTGCCAGGGTGTGAGCCAACTGACGCAGGTCCGCTCCGCCGGCCTGTGCCATGGCTTCCACAGCACCTACCAGACGGTGGCGGAGGTGCTCGGCCGCCCGGCTGAGGGGTTGGAGCTGGACCTGGGCGGCCTCAACCACTTCCACTGGGTCCTGGGCATCCGCGACCGTGCCACCGGGCAGGATCTCCTGCCAGAGTTCGAGCGCGCCATGAGTCAGGGGGGGAGCGGCAATCTGCCACCCCTGACACGCTTCCTCTACGAGACCTTCGGCCGGCTGCCCTTCCCCTCGGACGACCACATCGGCGAGTATCTCCGTTTCGGCTATGAGTTCCTGGGGCCGCACTACCTGCAGTACGAAGCCCGGGTGGAGGCTGGGGCTGCCTGGGAGAATGCCCCGGCGCAGGTGGTCAGCAGCATCGCCGATGGCACCAGAGCAGTGACCGAGGAACTGGCGGCGCCCAGTGGCGAACTGGTGGCGCCTCTGATCACGGACATCATGCTCAACACCGGCGCAAGACGGGAATCGGTCAATGTGCCGAATGTGGGCCCCGCCATCGCCAATCTGCCGACTGATGCCGTGGTGGAGGTCCCGGCGACGGCGGACGCCGACGGCATCCATCCCGCGCCGGTGGGACCGCTACCCGAGCCGGTCGCGGCCCTGTGCCAGACCCAGGTCGCCATCCAGAAGCTGCTGGTGGAGGCCTACGCCACCGGGAGTCGCCAGGCGCTGCTGCAGGCGCTCCTCCTGGAGCCGACGGTGGACGACACCCGGCGCTGCCGGCAGATGATGGACGAGATGCTGCGGCGCCAGCAACCCTACCTGCCCGAACTGACCTGAGATCCCGCGAGGAGTGCATATATGCCAAGCCGCCCCGACCCTGTCCTGACCGACCTGGCAGCCGAGGCCATGACGCTATGGGCCTCCCCGGAGCAGGAGCGCCGCCGGAGACTCTGGGCCGACCACTTCAACGGTCGGACCCGTGAGGTCCCGGTCAGTTGCGCCATGTTCCAGGGCTGGCAGGACCTGGTGTGGCAGCAGATACTGCCCGAAGACGTGTTCGTCCACAAGACCGGTATGGCGCGCCTGATCGAGACCCACCTGCGGCACACGCTCTGGCGGGCCAGGAACATCCCTGACGACACCCCGGCCGACCCGACGCTGAAGCTTTCGTGCTTGCCGGCCCTGGCGGCAGACGAGCTATGGGGCGTGCCCCTAGCGTATGAGAGCCCGGAGGTTGCCGGGGGTGCTTACAAGCCGGTCCCGCCCCTGCAGGAGGACACCGACCTGAGTCGCCTCCGGTGGCCGGAGTTCCGGTCGGACGAGGCCAGCCGGCAGCAACAGGAAGCGCAGGTGCGAGAGCTCGTGGGCGACGCCCTGCCGGTGGTCTTTCAGTGCAACGCGCTTCACAACGGCCCCTTTGAGTGGGCGGTGCGGCTGCGTGGCATGGACAACCTGCTGCTGGACTGCTACGACCGCCCGGAATGGCTGCATGCGCTCATGGACCACCTGACTGAGGGCATGGTGCGCTACCACCGGGCGCGGGAGGCGGCGGGGTATGCGGTGGGGCTGGCCGAATGCCAGCTCCACAGCCCCTGGGATGACCTCCCGCCGGGACAGGAGCGCTTGCTGTCGGGGGCCTGGGGCTACCTGCATGCCCAGTCAGCGGCGTCCTACGGGCCGGACACCTATGCCGAGTTTGTGCATCCGTACAATGTCCGGATCGCTGAACTGTGGGGGAAGGTCTACTACCATGGCTGCGAGGACCTGACCCGCAAGGCCGCGATCATCCGCGACCTGCCGCACCTGCGGCAATTCCATGTCTCCCCCTGGTCGCAGGTCGCGCCCATCGCGGCTGCCCTGCCGGCGCATGTGGTGCTGGAGGTCCACTCCCACCCCACCAATGTGCTCTTCCTGTGGGGCGAGGCGGAGATGCGGGAGGAACTGGTCCGCCTGACGGACGGCGCGGGCGACCACCTCTTCAACCTGAAGCTGTGCGACATCCAGACCATCAATGCTGATGGTGGCCGTGCGCTGATAGCCTGGTCACGGCTGGCGAAGGAAGCGGCAGCGGCCTGCCGGGGCTAGCGGTGCGGGACCTCAAGCCAGATGATCTGGCGGCTGCCTCTGCTGCCCCAGAACTCCTGCCACTCACTCCAGGGGGCGTCGGGGGCGCCCCGGCTGCGGGCGCGGACACGGTAGGACGCCCCGATGAGCAGCCCATCCCACCGCCACACGCAGCGGCCATCGGGCTGCGTGACCGTGTCTCCGACGACCACCGGCCGCCACTTCAGGTCAACCCCTCTGGCCTGGAGTTCGACCTGGCAGGCCTCAGGACGGCGGGACGAGGTGCACCAGACCTCCAGCGGCATGGCCCCTGTCTCGTAGCAGTGCAGCCCCCAGCCGTTTGGCGCGGTTGGCGACGGCACGCGGGTGGGCACAGGGGCAGCCCACCCTCGATCGTTGGGCTGCGCGGTGACCAGCCAGTACCAGCCGGCCGGCAGTTGGGCCGCACACCTGCCCCTGTCGGGCCCGTCATCCGGGAACCTGAGCGAGTACTCGGTCTGTGCCGGGCGCGGCGGGGCGGGGTCGAGCCAGGTGCCATCGAGCACAGCCACTGCCGTACCCCCGCAGAGCTCAAACTCAGGCATCGCAAAGGGGTCGGATGAGACAACGACGCGGCATAGCTCGAGCAGCGCTGTGCCGACAGTGGGCGAAAGGGGCGAAAGGAACGGCGCCCCGCTCTCCTCCGCCACGAGCTTCCAGACAGCTCCCAGCGGCGCCGGCGGGCCGGCCTGGTAGTGCCGCACATCTGTGGCGGTCCAGGAGTCCGCGATGGCTCGAGCAACGGTCCTGCACGGTGTCTGGCTCCCGTAGGCGGCGGCGAACTGCTCCTGTGCTCGCTGCTGAAGTCTCTCGGCTCCGATGTCGGCATAGCGAGGGTGCCCCTGGTAGGGAAAGACAACCAGGGCGGTGATCTCCGGCCGCAGGCGCACCGGGAAGTGCACGACACCTTGGCTCAGGGGTGGCACCGGAGCGCCCTTGAGAGCGAGCTCCGTCTGGCTCAGGTCGCCCCAGGCGGCCTTCTGCTCGGCCTCCCATGTCTGCCAGGCGCTGGTGGCGGTGGCCGATTCGGTGTCAGACAGTCCCGCGACAGCCGCCTCCACGTGCACAACCTGACTTCGTCTCAGCCAGTGAAGCGGGGCGACAGAATAGCCACACGCGCCGTCGTTTCGGATCTCGTTGCCGCCGGCGCAGCCCTGCACCCATTGAGGTGGCCCCACCGCCACCTTGCCTTCAGTTTCCTCCGGGCTGCCCCCCGGGTGGCTCAGGTCGGCCACCGGACAGGCGTCACGCTCATCGCCGCGGTTGACGTCCCAGGCGTACACAAGCCTGACAACGGCGCCGTCCACCGAGGGACTGAGGATGCCCAGCCGCAGGAGCACGGCATCGCTGCCGCGGGCATACGCTACCAACTCGAATAGCTTGGAGCCGGCAGCCACGGCGCAAGAGCCCGTGACTGTCGCCCCTCCTCCGCCAGCCCAGGCGACGTACGGGTCCGCACTCGAGTCGCAGTCATTGACCACGACTCTGCCCAGCCGCCGCTGCTGATCGCAGATGGTGAACTCGAGGGCCATCTCGCGGTCGGTCACGGGTTCCAGGTGGGCCCAGCCAAAGGGGGGCGTCGGGGCGTTGATCTGTCGCTGCGCCCAGGTCTCAGGGTCGGCCGTCACGTGCTCCTCGGCGCCGAAGGCAGCCACAAGACACTCGCCTCTGCCCCACCGTTCGCGCAAGGTACTGTGGTCGAGCCAGAGCCCGCGTTCCGCGACATACACCGACAGCGCCGGGTCATAGGGCACGGCCGTTAACTGACGGGTGGGGGCGGCAGGGGCTGGGGACAGGAGTAGCGGCATCAGCGCGGCCACAAGCGGGGCTGCGAGCGACCACCGGCGGCATGGCATCCAAACCACCCCCTGCGGGTGACGCGGCGACCAGGGCTGATTCTCGCACTGGCCCAGTGCCGAGTCAATAGGACCCACGGGGCGCGGGAGGAGAACACCCCGCCTGAGCCGAACTGGCAGCGCGTGTCGGCATCCCCCCGTGAGCAGAACGTCAGGGACGCGGCTGGTGGGCGCCGTGCGGCCCACTCTCGGCCGTCAGGCGTCACGCCGCGTGCGGTGGTCATCGGCCTGCTGCTCATCCCGGCCACGACCTGGTGGCTGGCGCACATCGAGCATGTGCGGTACTCCGACAATGCCACCACCTCGGCCATCTTCTTCCACTGCCTCACGATCCTGCTGGTTCTGGTGGGCGTGAAGGCGCTGCTGCACCGTTTCGCGCCACGCTGGGAGCTTTCCCGCGGCGAGATCCTGACCATCTACATCATGCTCGTCGTGACCAGTGCGCTGGCGGGACACGATCAGCTCCAGATCATCTTCCTGATGATGACCTGGGTCTTTCGCAACGTTACACCCGAGAACCACTGGGAAGAAGACATTTTCCCGCACCTGCCACGGCACTTGCTGGTGGATGATCCGCTGGTGCTGCGCAAGCTCTATGGTGGCGAGGCCAGCCTCTATGAGTCCGGGCTGTGGCAGCCGTGGGTCGGGCCCGTGTTGTGGTGGGTGCTGTTCGCGGCGCTGGTGGTCTGGACGCAGCTTTGCCTGATGGCCGTTTTCCGCCGCCAGTGGGACCGTGAGCGGCTGAACTACCCCATCGCGCAGGTCCCGCTGGACATCACCTCGCCGGCCGTCGGGCTGCTGCGCAACAAGGCCTTCTGGGCCGCCTTCGGCCTCGGCGCTGTGGTGCAGCTCTGGCGGCTAGCCAACAACCTCTGGCCGGCGTGGCCGCCGCTGAATGTGGGCGTGTTCTACCACAGCTTCCGCGAGTTCCCGCTCAGCGCCATGGGGGCAGTGCCTCTGTCCTCGTACCCGTTCAGCTATGGCCTGGCGTACCTGCTGCCCCTGAACCTGGCCTTCTCGGTGTGGTTCTTCTTCTGGTTCGCGCGGCTGGAGATGGTAGCGGGGGCGCTCATCGGCCACCGTCAGGCCCAGCGGTTCCCGTACATCCAGCAACAAGGGGTGGGGGCTTACTTCGGGCTGGCGTGCTTCATCCTCTGGGCAGCGCGGGACCATCTCGCCAAGACCTGGCGCGCGGCCTGGGGAGACCGCAGCGCGGAGGTGCGAACGACCACCGGCTCCGGGCGTGAGCCGCTGCCGAGCCCCGTCGCGGTTTGGGGCTTTCTGGGCGGCACAGCCGGGCTCATCGTTTTCTCCATGGCTGCAGGGGCGAGTTTCACGGCGGCGTTGCTGTACTTCGCCATCTTCCTGACTCTGAGCCTGGTGCTGTCACGTCTACGGGCGGAACTGGGTCTGCCGACCATCGAGTTGTACCAGGTCGGCGCCGATGACATCCTCCCGGCCATCACCGGCAGCCGCGCCTGGTCGGCCCGCGACAGGACGGTCATGGGGATGTACTTCTGGCTGCACCGCACCCACCGCCAACTACCCATGCCCATTCAGGCCGATGCTCTGCGCATCGGCCATGAGGCGGGCATGGCCCTGCCCAGCCTGTCTCGGCTGCTGCCGCTGACGGCCGTGGTAGCAGCTCTGGCGGCCTTCTGGGCGTATCTGCACGTAGTGTACCAGACCGGCGTGGAGTCGGCGCAGTTCGCCGACATCATCCGCTGGGCCTTCGGGCGTGACCCGTGGCAGAAGCTCAGCACGGTGCTCAACGTGCCGCGTGACCCGGACTATGGAGCCATGGGCGCCTACGCCTATGGAATCGCCTTCACGCTGTTTCTGGCGGCCATGCGCACCCGGTTCGTGTGGTGGCCCTTCCACCCGGTGGGGTACCTGGTGTCGGGGAGCTTCGGGCTATTCCGGTTGTGGCTCCCGATCTTCATCACGTGGCTCTTCAAGGCCGTGCTGCTGCGCTACGGCGGCCTGGAGACTTACCGTCGCGCGCGGCCGTTCTTCCTCGGACTGATCTGCGGGGAGTTCTCGGCCGCCTTCCTGCGCACGGTGGTGGACCTGGTGTTCAACCTGCACCTGCCACCCTCCTCAGGGGTCGGCGGGCTTTAGAAACGGAGATGCATGACGATGGAATACCGCAATCTTGGCAAGTCCGGCCTGAAAGTATCGCAACTCTGTCTGGGCACCATGATGTTTGGCGATCCGACGCCAGAGCGGGAATCCCAGGCGATCATCCAGACCGCCCTGGACGCGGGCATCAACTTCCTGGACACGGCCGACAAGTATGGCTCCGGGGCCTCGGAGCGGGTGGTGGGGCGGGCGCTGGCTGGACGGCGCGAGGAAGTGGTGCTGGCGACCAAGGTCGGCATCGCGACAGACCGCGGCGGCCCCAATGATGCCGGGGGCAGCCGCAAGCACATCCGCGAGGGCGTCGAAGCTAGCCTGCGGCGCCTGGGTACGGACTACATTGACCTGTACTACCTGCACACTCCCGATCGCACGACACCGCTGGAGGAGACGCTGGGGGCGCTGGATGACCTGGTGCGCGCGGGCAAGGTGCTCTATGTGGGGGTCTCCAACTTCCGGGCCTGGCAGGTGGCGCGCGCCCTGGGGATACAGGACTTGCGCGGCTGGGACCGCCTGGCGGCGGCACAACCGCTGTACAACCTGGCCAACCGCGACATCGAGGTGGAACTGCTGCCGCTGTGTCAGGCGGAGGGTGTGGGCGTGGTGAGCTACAGCCCGCTCGCCAGAGGGGTGCTGACAGGCAAGTACCGGGCGGGGGAGGAGCCGCCGCCGGACTCGCGGGCGGCGCGGGGCAACGTGCGACTGCTGCAGACCGAGTACCGACCGGCCAACTTCGAGATTGCCGAACGGGTAGGGGCATTGGCCCGCGACGTTGGTTGTACGCCCTCGCAGTTGGCGCTGGCGTGGGTCATGGCCAACCGGCTAGTGACAGCGCCCATCATCGGCCCGCGCACTCTGGAGCAGCTACAGGACAATCTGGGCGCGCTTCGGGTCGCGTGGACGCCGGAGCTCGAGGCGGCGGTGGATGAACTGGTGCCGCCCGGGGAACACTCCGGACGCGGTTATCAGGATCCGTCGTTCCCTGTGACGGGGCGCGTCATTGGCTGATGGGGCTGGCTACAGGTCCAGGCCGGGCTGTGCCGGTGTTCCTAGTCCGGATTCTGCCAGCAGGGCCCTGAAGGCGTTCTCGTCCAGGACCGGTACGCCCAGCTCCTGGGCCTTCGTCAGCTTGCTGCCGGGGTCAGCGCCCGCGATCACATAGTCGGTCTTCTTGCTGACGCTGCCGGTGACCTTGCCGCCACGGGCGGTGATCTCTGCGGTCGCTTGGTCGCGGGTGAAGCCTTCCAGTGTTCCGGTCAGCACGAAGGTCTTGCCGGTCAGGGGCCCCGGGCCGGCGGAGGCGGGAACCTGCGCAGGGGGCTGAGGGTTCACGCCGGCCGCCAGCAGCCTCTCCACGACCTCGCGGTTTTGAGGGGCCCGAAAGAAACCGTGCACCGAGGCGGCGATCTCGGGGCCGATGCCCGGCACCTGCGTCAGTTCCTCCAGGCTGGCCTCCATCAGCTTGCGGATATCACCAAAGGCCTGGGCCAGCGTCTCGGCCACCACCGCGCCGACGTGGAGGATGCCCAACCCGTACAGGAAGCGAGCCAGGGTGGTCTGTTTGGTGCGCTCGATGGCTGCCAGCAGATTCTCGGCCGACTTGTCCCCCATGCGCTCCAGCGCCACGAGCTGCTCCTTGGTGAGGCTGTAAAGGTCATACACGTGGCGGACCAGGCCCTCGCGGGTCAGGATCGCGGCCCACTTCTCACCCAGGCCCTCGATGTCCAGCGCTCCCCGTGATGCGTAGTGTTCGAGGCGTCCCTCGATCTGCGCCGGGCAGTCAACGGATGGGCAGCGCAGGACGGCGTCGCCTTCCTCCCGGACGGTGGGTGTGCCGCAGACCGGGCAGGTCTGGGGCAGGCGGTAGGGGGCGCTGTCCGGGGGCCGATGCTCCGGGATCACCTTCACAACCTGAGGAATGACATCACCCGCCCGCTGGATGATGACGGTGTCGCCTTCGCGGATGTCTTTGCGGTCGATCTCGTCCTGATTGTGCAGTGTGGCCCGGCTGACGGTCACGCCCCCGACCCGCACGGGCCGCAGGTAAGCCGTCGGCGTGATGGCCCCGGTGCGACCTACGCTGGGCACGATGCGCTCGATGACTGTGGTCGCCTGGCGGGGCGGGAACTTGTACGCCACTGCCCAGCGCGGACTGCGGCTGCGGGCGCCCAGCTCCTCCTGCAGGCGGCGATCGTTGACCTTGAAAACCACGCCGTCTATCTCATACGGGAGGCTGTCGCGCTTCTCGCCCAGTTCGGCGTGGTAGGCGCGGCAGCCCTCCAGGCCCTCGCAGAGCCGAGCGAGGTCATTGACAGGGAAGCCCCAGCCCCGCAGGGCGGCCAGCATCTCCTCCTGGGTGGCGAAGGTCAGACCGTCGGTAAGGCCCACGTCATAGCAGAAGATAGCCAGGGGGCGCTGGGCGGTGATGGCGGAGTCAAGCTGGCGCAGGGAGCCGGCTGCCGCGTTGCGCGGGTTGGCAAAAAGCGGCTCGCCGGCCGCCTCGCGGCGCTGATTGAGGGCCTCGAAGTCACCCAGCCGCATGTAGACCTCGCCCCGGACCTCCAGACGCGGAGGCGCGGCGCCCCGGAGACGAAGCGGGACCTGTTTGATGGTGCGGACGTTCTCTGTGACGTCCTCACCAGTGATCCCGTCACCGCGGGTCGCGGCCACTTCCAGCACTCCGTTGATGTAGACAAGCTCCACGGCCAGCCCGTCGAACTTCGGCTCCCCGAGGTAAGCGACTCCGCCTCCGGCGGCTTCCCGGCAGTTCTCGTCGAACCGAGCCAGTTCGTCATCCGTGAACAGGCTCTGCAGGCTCATCATCGGCAGGGAATGCTGTACGGTGCCCAGCTCCGTGCGGGGTGGAGCGCCCACGCGCTGGGTGGGGGAGTCGGGCGTGATCAGCTCCGGGTGCTGCTCCTCCAGGGCCTGCAGCTCCGCCAGCAACTGGTCGTACTCGGCGTCGCTGATCACGGGGTCGTCGAGCGTGTAATAGCGGTAGTTGTGGTAGTGGAGCTGCTCACGCAGTTCGGCGGCACGCTGTGCAGGGTCGGACATCGGGTGCTCCTTCGGCGGTCATGCCAGACGGCAGCAGGCGCGTTGCCGTGCGCCCCTACAGATGGCGGGCTGAGTGCTTCATGCGCAGCGAGTTACCCACCACCGAGACGCTGCTCATGGCCATAGCCGCCGCGGCCAGCATCGGGTTGAGAACACCGGCCATGGCCAGCGGGACCATGGCTACATTATAGAGGAAAGCCCAGAAAAGGTTCTGCTTGATATGGCGCAGCGTGAGCCGGCTGAGTCGGATGGCTCGCACAACGCCCGCGGGGTCGCCGCTGACCAGAGTGATGTCTCCCGCCTCGATGGCCACATCGGTTCCGGTTCCCAGGGCGATGCCGACATCGGCCTGGGCCAGCGCCGGGGCATCGTTGATGCCGTCACCGACCATCGCAACTTTGAGGCCTGCCGCCTGTAGCTCCGCGATCTTTGCCGTCTTGTGCGGCGGCATTACCTCGGCGAGGACCTCCCCGATGTTGAGCTGAGCCGCAATGGCCTCGGCGGTGCGCCGGTTGTCGCCGGTCAGCAGGTAGGTGCGCAGGCCCATCTGCCGCAGCAGGGCCACGGTCTCGGCGGAGGTCGGTTTCGGCGTATCGGCCAGGGCGATAAGGCCCAGGAGGGTACCCTCTCGGGCTACCATCAGCACCGTCTTCCCCTGGGCCTCCAGCGCTTCACGCTGCACTCGGGCGGCCGTGGTGCTGATCCCGGCGTCCCGCAGCAATGACCCGGTGCCCACCAGGAGTTGCTGGCCGTCGGGCAGTACGGCCCGGACCCCCTGCCCCGTCACCGCCTGGAAGCTCTCCACCGTCTCCAGGCTCAGACCATCGGTGCGTGCCCGGGCGACCACGGCTCGGCCCAGGGGATGCTCGGAGGAGACCTCGGCCGAGGCGGCCAGCCGCAGGACCTCGTCTGCCTGACCTGCAAGGGGCACCACGTTAGTGACCTCGGGTTCGCCCCGGGTGAGCGTCCCCGTCTTGTCAAAGACCACAGCCTGGAGTTGGCCGACGGTTTCCAGGGCCGCCGCCTCGCGGATCAAGATGCCCTGCTGTGCCCCCAGCCCCGTGCCCACCATCACGGCGGTGGGGGTGGCAAGCCCCAAAGCGCAGGGACAGGCGATGACCAGCACCGTCGTGGCGGCGATGACCGCCTGGGTGACCTGCACCTTGCCGATCATCAGCCAACCGGCGAAGGTCAGCATTGCCAGGGCCAGGATGACGGGCACGAAGTACGCCGCCACGGTGTCCGCCATGCGTTGGATGGGCGGGCGCGTGCCCTGTGCCTGCTCCACCAGGCGCACGATCTCCTGCAGGACGGTGTCCGCGCCGACGCGGGTGGCCCGAAGTCGGAAGGAGCCGCTCTCGTTGAGCGTGCCGCCGATGACCTCATCGCCGGGCCTCTTGTCCACAGGGAGGCTCTCCCCGGTCACCATGGCCTCGTTGACCGCCGACGCGCCCTCCAGTACCACGCCGTCCACGGGGACCTTATCGCCGGGCCGGACCAGGACGACATCGCCGACCTGGATCTGGCCCACGGGGACCACGGTCTCGACTTCGTCACGGATAACAGTGGCCTCGCGGGGCGCCAGGCGCAGGAGCGCCCGCACGGCCTCCGAGGTATGGCCTCGGGCCCGGGCCTCCAGGAAGCGGCCGAGGGTGATAAGCGTCAGGATCATGGCGGCCGAGTCATAGTACAGGTGGCGACTCCCGGGACCATGGGCCGGGGCGAAGGTCAGGTAGAGACTGAGCAGGTAAGCCGACGAGGAGCCCAGGGCGATGAGCACGTCCATGTTGGCCGTGCCGCCGCGGATGGCGGCCCAGGTATTGCGGTAGAACTGCCAGCCCAGGAGCGCCTGCACGGGGGTGGCGAGCAGTAGCTGCAGCAGTTCATGGCCCGGACGGTGCGGGGCCACGGCCACGACCATGAGCGCGGCGGACAGCAAAGCGCCCAGCAGAAAGAGGCGCCACTGTGTCCGCGCCTCGGCGGCCTTGGCCTGCTGCTGACGACGCCGCGACTCCTCGGTGGCCGGTTCGGCGGCATAGCCGGCCTTCTCGATGGCGGCGATGAACTGCTCGGGACCCACGAGCTCGGGGTCGTAGATGACATCCGCCCGCTCGGCCGCCAGGTTGACGACCGCCTCGGAGACACCCTCCAGGCGCAGCAGCACCCGTTGTACACGCGCCGTGCAAGAGGCGCAGTGCATACCACTGACCTGCAACTGGGCTCTCGCTGTGGCCACTGGGAACCTCCGCGGTACCGAGCACAACCTCAGTATAGCGCCCTGAACGCACGTGTCGCAACGCGGGACGCGACCCCTGGTTCCGGGCCGAGGAGGGAACCAGGGCGCTCGGCACGAAGTCCAGGGCGGCTTTCACTTCTCATGGACGACGAGAGGAGCGCGATGTGCGATGGAAGCGATGGTACTCATTGGCGCAGGACTCCTGGCGGCCACCATGGCAATGGGGGCAGCCAGCGAGCCCTTGCGGCTACATCCTGAGAACCCTCACTACTTTCTCTTCCGCGGCGAGCCGACAGTCATCATCACCTCCGGCGAGCACTACGGGGCAGTGCTCAACCTGGACTTTGACTATGTGAAGTACCTGGACACCATGAAGCGCGACGGCATGAACAACACGCGGATGTTCGTGGGAGCTTACTGCGAAGCACCGGGCGATTTCACTATCGCCGGCAACACCCTTGCCCCTGCTCCCGGGCGCTTTATCTGCCCGTGGGCTCGCAGTGACCAGCCGGGGTATGCCAATGGCGGCAACAAGTTCGACCTCACGCGCTGGGACGAGGCCTACTTCGCGCGGCTGAAGGACTTCGTGTGGCAGGCTTCGCGGCGTGGGATTATTGTTGAGGTGAACCTGTTTTGCCCCTTCTACGGTGACAGCATGTGGAACCTGAGCCCCATGAAGGCCAGCAACAACATCAACGGCGTCGGTGACGTCGGGCGCGAGGCGGTCTACACGTTGGACCCTGGCAATGACCTGCTGCCGTTCCAGGAGGCCATGGTGCGCAAGGTTGTCAGCGAACTGCGCGATTTCGACAATCTGTACTATGAAGTGATGAATGAGCCGTACTGTGGGCCCATACCGTTGGATTGGCAGTTGCACATGGTTGACGTCATCGCCGAGACCGAGCAGGCCTTCCTGCACCGGCATCTTATCTCGCGCAATGTGGCGAACCACCGGGCTCAGGTCGAGAGCCCGCACCCGGCCGAGGGCATCTACAACTTCCATTATGCCTGGCTGCCAGACACGGTGGGCATGAACTACGACCTTAACCGCGTCATCGGTGACAACGAGACCGGCTTTGCGGGCACGGCACCCCTGCACTATCGCAAGGAAGCCTGGGCCTTCATCATGGCGGGGGGCGGGCTGTACAACAACCTCGACTACTCCTTCACTGTCGGCCACGAGGACGGCACCTTCGAGTTCCCCGACACCCAGCCCGGCAGTGGCGGCGCGGAGCTTCGTCGGCAACTGCGGCTCCTGGGCCGGTTCATCCGCGCCTTCGACTTCATCGCCATGCGACCGATGCCGGAGATCGTGAGGGGTGGAGTGCCGGAGGGAGTGGCCGTCCAGGTTCTGGCCGAGGCGGGCCGACAGTACGCCGTCTATGTCTGCGCGGTGGATGATGCGGCTACGGTGGGGGCCGTCGAGTTAGCGCTGGACCTGCTGGCGGGCGACTACACCGCCGAATGGGTGGACCCGATGACGGGAGCGGTGGTGCAGCGCGAGCCGTTCGTCCACCCTGGCGGCACAAAGGCGCTGAAGTCACCAGACATCGCGCAGGACATGGCCCTGCGGATCCGCGGCGGAGGGTAGCCTGATGCTGGTCCTGATATGTCTGTCGGTCCTGCTCTGCGGTGTCGCCGCCGCAGCCCCGCGCCAGACCGAGGTGGCCATCCGGGGCGACGCTTTCCTGGTCAACGGCCGCCCTACCTATGAGGGCCGTGTCTGGCAGGGCCACAAGATCGAGGGACTGCTGTTCAACTCGCGGATGGTCCAGGGCATCTTCGACGACCTGAACCCGGAGACCCGCGGGCGCTGGGCCTACCCCGACACCGGCCTTTGGGACCCAGACCGTAACACCCGGGAGTTTGTGGCCGCCATGCCGGAGTGGCGAGCCCATGGCCTGTTGGCCTTCACGCTCAACCTGCAGGGCGGCAGCCCCGAGGGGTACAGCAACGAGCAGCCCTGGCACAACTCGGCTTTCACGGAGGCGGGCGACCTGCGTCCGGAGTACATGGCGCGGCTGGCCATGATCGTGGACCGGGCCGATGAGCTGGGCATGGTCGTTATCCTGGGATTGTTCTACTTCGGCCAGGACCAGCGACTGCGCGACGAGGCGGCAGTGGTGCGGGGACTGGACAGCGCAGTGGGGTGGGTGCTCGATCGGGGGTACCGCAATGTGCTTATTGAGGTTAACAACGAGTGTAACGTCCGCTACGATCACGCCATCCTGCAGCCCGAGCGCGTGCACGAACTGATGGTGCGGGTGAAGTCGCACCACCGCAACGGCCGGCGGCTGTTGGTGAGCACGAGTTACGGTGGCGGGACCATCCCGCGGGAGAACGTGGTCCGCGTCGCTGATTTCCTGCTCCTGCATGGCAACGGGGTCGGCGATCCGGAGCGCCTGGCCGAGATGGTGCGTCAGACGCGCCAGGTGCCAGGCTACCGGCCGATGCCGATACTGGTCAATGAGGATGACCATTTCGACTTCGACCAGCCGCGCAACAACTTGGTGGCCGCCATCGGTGAGTACTGCTCCTGGGGTTACTTTGACCCGGGGGCCAATGACTACGTGGACGGCTACCAGTCGCCGCCGGTGAACTGGGGGCTGAACACGGAGCGCAAGCGCGCGTTCTTCGCGAAGCTGAAGGAGATCACGGGGGAGTAGGCTCCTGCCGGAGACGCTGGCGAGGCCCGCGTGGGTGCGTCGGTCCCCAACGCCCAGCGCGTCAGCGACTGACGTCCCAGGCAAGAGGCTTCTCTCAGTACGCCGCCACCTCCAGGAACGCCTCGTAGGCCCAGTGCTGCTCGTCTTCGGTGATGCCGAGGGCGCGCCAGTCGCCGTAGTCCTTGCAGATGAACCCCCCGCCCTGGCCGCCCAGCAACTGCCGCATGCGTCGGGCGTAGGCCTGGATGGTGGTCTTGTCCCGGGTCTGCAGCACCTTCTGGATGTCCACCGGGCACCAGAAGGTGACCTTGCCGGCGAAGTGGTCGGCCAGGCGCTGCAAGGGGTAGTTCTCCTGTTGGTCAAACTGCAGCACGTCCACGCCGACGGCGATGAGGTCGGGGATGATCTCCCAGACGTAGCCGCAGCTATGCATCCATACCGTGATACCGTGGTCGTGGGCCCGGCTGACGATGCGCTCGAAGCCCGGCATAAACAGCTTGCGCCACATCTCTGGCGAGACCAGTAGCATGTCCTGGGTGCCCCAGTCCTCGCAGGTGAAGATGCCGTCAGCGCCCACTTCGGCGTAGATGTCAATGATCCGCTCCACCAGCGAGACGGCCATGTCGTTGAGACGGTTGACCTGCTTGGGCTCGGCCGCGCAGTCCAGCAGGTACTGCTCGAAACCGCGCATGTAGCGCGTGATGTTGAAGGCGAAACCGGGGAAGCCGCCCAGGTGGTACATGTCCGGGCTGTTGCCCCAGGCTTCCTTAAGATGTGCGT
The DNA here is from genome assembly GCA_013178155.1 of Armatimonadota bacterium. GTDB lineage: Bacteria > Armatimonadota > Zipacnadia > Zipacnadales > UBA11051 > JABLXH01. Next base: position 72,948 of record JABLXH010000008.1, read on the forward strand.
AACGGGCCGGATCGTCCAGTGGCGGAGGGGTGTAGCTGTCGAGGTCCTCCCAGGACTGGATGACCCCGCGCACTACCTCGCCACTGTGTCGCGGGTCCACCTTGCCCCAGACATTGCCCCACTCATCGCGGCTGCAAAGCAGGTTGCCCTCGGTCCATTGCTCCTGCACGAAGCCAGGATCCGGCGCAGGTCCGCCCCAGTGCAGGTCATTCAGGCGCGGTTCCCCCCTGTAGGGCGAGAAGGCAAACCCGATGCGCTCGGGCTGGTCAAAGGCTAGCACCCGCTGGATGATCTCGCGACTGGTCACGGGCATGGCTCTCTCCGCTGTGATATGAAACGGACTCATGTTCGCCGGCCTTGCTGTTGGGGCCTGCTACGCTGTCCCAGGCAGGTGTCTGGCTTCCCCATGGCGCACTCGACACCGCCGGAGGGGAACTGGCCCGGCTTGTTGTTTGTCTCTAGGCTTAAGCGAGCGAAAGCGGTGATCACATGCCTGAGGAGAAGTGCGCCAAGTGCGGAGCGGCCCTCCCTGAGGGGGCGCTGATCTGCCATGACTGCAAGGCGCTGACCCCCGCCGGGATCAGGGCGCGCGGTCTCGGGGCCAAGGACGAGGACGAGGCGTGGGAGCAATCGGTGCGCGAAGCCCAGGCGCGGCATGCCCACCGGCCCCCTGTGGACCCGGATGAGGTGCTGCGCAAGGTGGTCAGGCAGACCGGCACCGAGGACCAGATCCTGCGGCTGACACGCGAGGACATCGCCTTCGATGACCGCCGCACCGAATACGGCACCGTCCGCGCCACGGGTCGTGGCCTGCTGAAGATCGGGACCGTGCTGGCGGCGCTCCTGGCCACTGGTGGGCTGCTCATGCTGGTGGGAGCAGTCGCGCAGGAGGATGCTGGTTGGGGCGCCATCCCCCTGGGTCTCGGCACGGCCATACTGATGTTCGCGGCCGCCCTGGCGATCTATTTCGTCTTCCGCTTCATGGCGGACGCTGTGGCGGTGTTTGCCGACCTGGGCGACAACGCCCGGCGGACGGTCCTGCTGCTGCGGACGGTGCACGACGCGCTCCAGAAGCGAGAGGCGGCCGGCGGTGAGTGAGCAGAGCTTCGAGCCCGGCAGCGTCCTGTCCCGCAGGCTGCTCTCCGACATCACCGATCTCCGCGTCTCGTCTCCGGGGGATATCCGCGAGAACGCACGCCGACGCGGGCGGAGGCAGGTCTTGGCCCCGGAGGGCAGGCTCGTCCTTTTGGCCGCCGACCACCCGGGCCGGATGGTGACCGCCGCCCTGGGGCAGCCACTGGCGATGGCGGACCGCCACTCGTACCTGGCCCGCATCCTGCGGGTGCTGTCGGGAGACAGCGTGGACGGGCTCATGGGGACGCCGGACATCATCGAGGAGGTGCTGGCGGCCGACCTGCTGCTGACCGACCAGGGCGCAGGGGGACTTCTGGCAGGCAAGCTGCTGATCGGCTGCATGAACCGGGGCGGCCTGCTGGGGACCAGCTTCGAGCTCCGGGACACCTTTACGGCCTATGACGCCCAGGGGCTGGTCGCCATGAACCTGGACGGCGGCAAGCTGATGTTCCGCCTGGACCCGGATGACCCGGCCAGCGGCGAGACCATTGCCTGGTGTGCAGCGGCCATCAACGACCTGCTGGACGTGGGGCTGCCGGCCTTCGTGGAGCCGCTGGTTGTGCAACGCCAGGACGAGAGGCTGGCCGTGCTGCGCGACCCGGCCAGCATGGCGCGGGTCTGCGGTGTGGCGTCGGCGCTGGGACGCTCATCGCTGGGGACGTGGCTCAAACTGCCCTATGGCACGGACTACGCGCAGGTAGCCGCGGCCACCACCTGCCCGATCCTGATTCTCGGCGGCGAGGCCTCCGGTGATCCCCTGCCGCTCCTGCGCGACATCGCCGCGGGGATGGCTGCCGGAGCCAACGTGCGGGGGACACTGGTCGGCCGCAATGTGCTCTTCCCGGGCCCCGGGGACCCGCTGGCTTTGGCGGCAGCTATCAGGGCCATCGTGTTTGCCGGTGCGCCGCCGGAGGCAGCACTGGAGGCCGGCAAGGCACATGCGGCCACGGTGCCGTGGTCTCTGGTGCAGTGAGACAGCCAGAAAGCGACGGCGGAGCGCCCAAGCAGCTCCGCCGTCAGCAAGTCATGGCCCAGCGGTCGTGATACCGTCTAGAGGATGACTTCCTCGACCTTGGCGCCGTGGGCGAGGGTATGCCCCACCTTGCACAGCTCCTTGGCGCCCTCCACGATTCGGCGCTGGCGCTCGTCGAGTTCCTGCGGCATCTTCACCTCGACACGGAAGTTGTCAAGGCGCTTGCCGCCGTCCACGGCGTCGGCGGTGACCGTGACAGTCATCCCCTCGTAGGGAATGCCCTTGTTCTTGCAGGTGATAGCGACGACGACACCGAGGCAGTTGCCCAGGGCAGCCAGCAAGCTCTCTGGCGGTACCATGGCCGCGTCGGTGCCACCCATGCTGCTGGGCGCGTCGCAGAACAGCTGGTATCCCCGTGCCTCGGCGCAAAAGACCGTGTCGCGGGTGTTATGGCAGGTGACCTTGAAGCTATCCATGGGGGGCTCCCTTTCGCTAAACGTTATGTTGTTATATATTATACATTTGCAGCAGGGTATGTCAAGGCTCTCTTCCATCGTGATGGGACCAGGGGGTCTGTGCTATAATCCCCGACACGAAAGGAAGCCATCTTGCCTCGTCGCCTCGCTGCACGCATAGACTGGGTTCTGCTGGTCGCGGTTGTGACCTTGGTGGTCATTGGGCTGACCATGGTCTACAGCGCGACCCGGGTGGAGATGGGCACCCGGAAGCTGGCCTTGCAGGCTGTCTGGGCCCTCATGGGCCTGGCGCTGCTGTTTCTGTTTGCGTGTGTTGACTACAGTCGGTTGCAGAGCCTGGCGGTACCTCTGTTGGGGGTCACGATCGTCCTGCTGCTCCTCGTGCTGGGCCTGGGACACATCGTGAAGGGGGCAGCTCGTTGGATACCGGTGGGACCACTGAATGTCCAGCCGTCGGAGCTCCTGAAGATTGCGCTCATCCTGGCCTTGAGTGGGTTTCTCGCCACCCGGGAGGATGAGGTCGAGGACTTCGGGCTGGTGCTCAAGTCCCTGGCCTACATGGGCGCGCCGACGCTGCTGGTGCTCGCTCAGCCGGACCTGGGGACGCCGGTGCTGCTGTTTCTCATGTGGCTGGCCATGGCGCTGGTCGCCGGTTGCCGGCTAACGCACCTGGGCGGACTGGCGCTCGCTTTCCTGATGCTCTTTGTGGCCGCCTGGGGCCTGGACATCATTCGACCCCACCAGAAGGAGAGGTTGGCTGCCTTCCTGGAGGCGGACGCCGACCCGCGGGGCAAGAACTGGCAACAGCAGCAGTCGCTGATTGCCATCGGCTCGGGGCATTTCGTGGGCAAAGGCCTGTTCAAGGGCACGCAGAGCCGCCTGCGCTTCGTGCCCGACCAGGAGACCGACTTCATCTTCACCGTCATTGGCGAGGAGACGGGATTCCTCGGTTCGCTGTTTGTGCTGGGCCTTTTCGGACTGGTCGTGTACCGGGGACTGGCGATCGCCGCGGCAGCCAAGGACACCTCCGGCCGCCTCATGGCCACGGGGGTGGTGGCCATGGTCCTGGTACACGTTCTCGTGAACGTGGGCATGGCCACCGGATTGGGCCCGGTCAAGGGCATGCCGCTGCCCTTCGTCAGCTACGGCGGTAGCAGCATGCTCACGATGATGGCAGGCATCGGGCTGCTGCAAAGCGTCCATATCCACCGGCAGAAGATAACCTTCTGAGCCGGCTGGCCCCCGGCTTGGGCGTCGGGAAAAGTCACTTCCTCCCTGAACCACGGCCATGATGGGCCCACTGGAGAACGCTGGTGGCGAGACTCCACCCTCGCGACTACCTCGCTGAGTACCTGCAAGTCTCACCCACGCTGCCCTCCTTTGCGCTTTGGCGGGCGGTGGAACTGCGCCTGCTGGCTACGGAGTCCTTCCCGGAGCCCATCCTTGACATCGGATGCGGCAATGGGCAGTTCGCCCGGTTCCTCTTCGGACCGGGGCGCGAGACCATCGGTCTCGACCTGGACTGGGGCGACCTGCGCCAGGCACACCGATTGGGGGCCTACCGGGCTGTGCTCCGCGCCGACGCCACAGCGCTCCCCTTCGCGGACGCCGCCTTCGGCAGCATCCTCGCCAACTGCGTCCTCGAGCACATACCGGATGACGAGGCGGTCATCGCCGAGGCGGCGCGGGTTCTGCGGCCCGGGGGGCGCCTCGTCTTCACGGTGCCCGCACCGGGTCTCAAGGGCTGCCTGAGCATGCCGGAACGCCTGCGCGCTCGCGGCGAGGCAGCTCTGGCAGAGGCCTATCTGGCTGACTTCGACCGGAGACTGGCCCACCACCACTATCACAGCCGAGAGACCTGGGCAGCGATGCTGGAGCGTCACGGTCTGCAGGTGGCGCGGTTGGACCCGTATCTCCCCGCGCCAGTGGTGGCGGTGTGGGACCTCATGGAACATGCCCTGACGCAGCCGGTCTACCGGGTGCTGGACCGCCGGGAGCTGAAAGCTTTGGCTCTTTGCCCGCGCGGTCTGCGCACCTGGTTGCTGACCCGCTACCTGCGCCGCTACTATCTGATGGACACCGCCGCCGGCGAGCGGCACGGCTGCTGGCTGGCTGTGGCGCACAAGCCGCAATAGCGCGCTAATCCTGCAGTGCCTCGATGGCCTCGGCGACTGCCCGGCGAACGCGGAAGAGCGCGTCGGGATCGGGCAGTATGTGGGTAGAGTACCGTCCCACCGGGCTGGGCATGCTGACCAGGTCCTGCGCCTGGTCCAGGGCCCTTTCAGCGGCCGCAGTGTCTCTCCCCGCCGCCCGCGCCTCCGCGATTCGCTCCTGCAGCAGGTAAAGGTACTCGTAGTCCTCAACGCCTTCTCGCGCCTGTTCCAGACGGATGGAGCTAACGGGCCCCGGATACCCGATGGGCTTGCCAGGGTAGGCCAGGAAACCGTCACCATTGGGATAGCGTACCCAGGAGTACTGTCCCGGCTCGCCGGCCTGCCGGATGTAGCTATGCCAGCCGTACTGGTATGGATCATAGGTCAGCCAATCTATGCCCCAGAACTCATAGGCTTCGGCGCCGTACTTGAAGCAGTAGTGAGGGAGCAGGCGTTCAATGGCGCAGTAAGGTGTGTCGGTGCACATCTGACCGTCCGTGGTCCACCAGACCCGCGCCCCGCCCTGTCGCAGTTCGCGGATCTTTTCCTCGGGCACAATGCCGTAATGGCCGATGCCCCAGACGTTGAGGTAGCCGTCCCAGGCAGGTTGGTGGTGCCAGGTGCTGCAGTAAATGGGAATGGCCGGGTCCACCTCGTGGATCATGTCACACAGCGCCTGCATCTGGTCGCGGATGTAGTCGTGATTGTCGAAAGGCTCATCGGAGATGTAGAGCACTACCCTGTCCGCCCAGCCCTTTTCCTTCAGGTGGTCCCAGTAGGCCTTCAGGCACGCCTGGTACGCGCGCTTGAACTCGGGGCGCAGTTGCGTCCGGTCCACTCCCTCGTACGGGCGTTCACCGGGGTAAGGGGCCTCGCCGAAGCGGTCGTCGGGCGGGTGCCCCCAGCCGAAGCAGTAGAAGGTCCAGGGCGTGTAGGCGTGAGGAAACTTCAGTACATCGAAGTAGTAAGCGGCCGCCTCATCGAAGGCGGCGAAGTCGGCGATGACCTGACCGTTCTCGTAGCGCAGGCTGGGCGCCGGATGGATGGTGTCCGGGCAGACGCGGTGCTCGGCCATGAACTGCCAGAAGCGGTGCCGCTGCTGCTGGGGGTCCAGGCCCGCCACCTGCCATATGCCGCCGCCCTGACGACAGTCATAGATGGCCTTGACGTGGCTCTGATCGGGGAGGGCGAAGTCCCAAACGTGCACCGTGAAGGGCACCTGCCGCAGCAGCTTGCCAGGCTGGCGGAAGGCGACGGTTCCTCGGTAGTCGCCAGGGCGGGCGTCAGTGGGGACCTTGACCGTCACCCAGACCGGTTGCGTCTCACCGGCCTTCAGGTCGAAGGTATCCCGTGGCAGCAGTGGGTCAGGCCACCAGCCCGTCCAGCCATCGCAGGCGCCGGGGGTGGTCGGGAACTTACGCCGCCACGTTGGGCTCTCTGTGCTGTAGTAGCTGCTCTCGTGGTCTATGGGCACATAGCCGACCACGCCGACCTCGGTGTTAGCCAGCGTCTCTCCCTGAGCATTGCGCGGGGGGGTGACACTGACCGTGATGGCGCTCATGGCTTCGCCGCTGCGCACCGCCAGTTGCAGCGGCTCGGCTTCATTGCGCGCGCAGAACAAGGCCGCGGGCGGAGAGTTATCTGGCGGGAGATCCTCGCGGAAGACCTTGACCACCGGGTTCACCGGCCAGACGGCCAGTCCCGCCGGTTGCGCGTCTCTTCGGTTCTCCAGGCCGCCGAGCTCCCCGGCCTGCACTTCGGTCACGAGAACGCCGTCGTGCCAGGCCGTACCGGTAGCCAGCATGGTCAGATGGACCTGGAAGATGCGGCAGTCCGCAGGCGTACGGAAAATGCCTGAGATCAGTGTCCAGTCGGTGTCGCCACTGATGGCCGGGCCAGCGCCCGTCATGCCCCCCTGGCCACAGAGCGTGCCGTCGGCCTGACGCAGGTGTGCATGGAGCTGTATGCCCCCATTGAGGTCCTCACACTTCACCCAGGCGGCGTAGAGATAGGTCCGGCCCGGTTGTACCGGCACGTCCTGGCGCCAGCCGGTCCAGGCCGTCTTGGCGTCGGCGGGCACAGTCATCTTCACGCACCGCTGACCGAACAGCCCCGGTTCCTCCACACCCAGGGTTGCCCCGGCGGGCAGTTCACCCTCCGCACTGCCGGGCCAGGCTTCCGGAAGGCGATCACCCAACTCAAAGCTGGGATTGCGAACCAGGTTCCGGGGGCTATCGAGCAGCTCCGCATAGTCCGCCCCGGCGCCAATGGCCTGGGCGTCCCGGTACGCCTCGGGCAGGGCCGGATTCGCGACCGCCGGCGCTGCTGTCGGGGACGTCTCGGGTCTGCTCGTCCCGGTAGGGAAGTACAGATAGTAAGTGCGGCGCACCCCGGGTTCGGCTGCACCCGCGAAGAGCAGCGTGTCCTGGAGCTGGTACGATGGGACTGCCTGCCCCTCGTCCCTCACCAGCAGCCGGCTCAGGTCAACCTGTCGCCCCAGGCGCGCCCGCAGTCCGGTCAGGCGCACTGAGACCAGGCCGCCAGCTTCGGTGTCCTGGCTCAGGTTGGTCACGTGCAACGGCACACGGTAGGCAAAACGCTTCCCCGGCTCGGAATACCAGGGCGCGTCCCGCCCCACTTCGCGCAGTTCCAGGTGCTCCCGCGGCCCGGCAGTGGCGGTCAGTGTGGGCGGCTTCTCGTCCAGGCACGTGAGTTCCACATCATCGAACCAAGCCGTGCCCGTGCCCCACAACACCGTGCCCAGGTCAGCCAGGTTGGCCTCGTTGGGGGCGGTGAACTCAGCCCGGACTTGCTTCCAGTCGTAAGTCCCGCCTCCGCCGTCCAGCATCGGGGAGATGATCATGTAGTTGTCTTCGTTGCCGACGTGGATGTACCAGCCGGCGAAGCCCGCCACGTCCTGCGCCTTGACCCATGCGCTCATCACATAGCGTGCTCCCCCCACGATCTGGATGTTGCCCTGGCGAGTGGCGATCCAGGTGGCCTCGGCGCCAGCCGCCACAGTCGTCTTCAGGCACCGATTCCCGGAACGCGGGTTCTCAGTGACCCAGGCCGTCTGATGCGTCTCGTCGTTGGTGTCATGCACCCAGCCGTCGGGCGTGTCGCCCTCCCCCTCCTCCACACCGCCGTTGCGCAGCTTCCCGATGCTGCGCCAATAATCGGGCACCCGCCAGGCCGCGGGGTTGTCGGCGTAGACGTAGTAGGTCACCGTCGCCCCCGCCGGACATTCCACTGGGATGGTGATGGTTCCGACGGCGGGGATCGGGCCGGCCTCAACGGCTTTCCCGGCCGCATCGGCGATGGCGTAGAGCATCTCGACCCCGCCAGAGTCACAGACGCGGATGGCTTCCGCGGCCAGGCTCGCCAGGTCGGCCTGACCTGGCCCCGCACCGATGGCCAGCGTTACGGACTGGCCCAAGGCGTCATCACCGCCGGCGTTGCGGATTACCACCGGCACACGCTGCCGCCAGAGCTCGCCATTGCCCAGATACAGCGGATGGTGCCAACCTGTCGTGGCCCACGCCGCGGCAGAAAGGGAAACCCCTATCAGCAGAGTGACAGACCGCAGCATCGTTGCCTCCCTACTCGTGGTACCCCAGACTGGCCCAGTACTCGCGCGCGCGCTCAGCCACCTCCGGCGCAGGCGGAATGATCCCGCGCAGCGACGGCGGTGGCTGCCCCGGCCCGGCGTCCTCCGGGAAGGGCGACCAGTGGTCATCGCGATAGGGGGCGCGGGCCGCCGGGTCGCTAAAGTCGGGAACCGGCATCGGACGTCCCTCTTCCAGACAGGATCGCCAGCCCTGGATGCCTACTGCCGCCATGGCAGTGCCACGGTAGACGTTGAGGTACGGCTGCTGGCCGTCGCGTATCGCGTTGGCGAAGTGGAAGTTGGTCCAGAAGTCGCCACCACCGTGGCCGGCCGCCTCGGCCAAGTCTCCGTGCGCCGGCCAGTCCGGAGCGTAGGTCACATCCTGCTGCTGGCCCTCACGCAGCAGCCAGGGCTCGTGGAAGATGCGGACATTGGCCCAGTGGTTGGGTTCAGCGGTGGCGATGAGCCCGCGCTCGCCGTGCAGCTCATAGCGCACCCGGGAGATGCTGCTCATCATCAGGCCCCAGATGCGGAAGACAGCGCCGTTGTCCATCCGCGCCAGGATGACGCTTCCCACGTCAGACACCTTGGTGTTACGGGGTGTCTGGGTAGCCTCCTCGATGATCGAGAGGGCGTTGACGCTGACCGGCATCCGGTCCGTAATGCACATCAGAGGGGCCAGGGCGTGGGAGCAGTAGTAAGTCGGCGGGAGCCAGTTGCGCCAGTGATTGAAGCCCGGCGAAATGGACAGTCGCCACTGCTCCTCGCCCGGGTGGTTGTACTCGCCTTCGGCGTAGCGCACTTCCCCGATCTCTCCGGCCTGGTAGAGTCGCCGGAGTTCCTGGTTAGCCACCGAGAAGGGGTAGTTCTCGGCGAACATGTAGATGCGGCCACTGTGCTCCACAGCCTCGCACAATGCCACACCCTCGCCCATGGTCTTGCAGGCCATCGTTTCACTCATGACATGAAAGCCGCGGTCGAGCGCCTTGATAGCAAACGGAGCATGCTGATGGAAGTAGTTGGCCAAGATAACGGCGTCCATGTCGTGGCCGAGGAACTCTTCATAGTCGGTATAGGTGGCCACACCGAGCTGCTCGCCGGCCGCCAGCAGACGCTCTTCCCAGATGTCGCACAGCGCCACCAGCTCCATCCCCACATGCTTGCAGCCGTGGGCGAAGGACATCCCTCGCCCCACACCGATGATGCCGACGCGAATGACTTCGTTGCTTGTGGCCCCCATCCTAGCCTCCTTGGCTCATTGGTCAGGCTCCGCTGACCCATTCGATCGCAAACAGCTCTGCCGCCCGCAGACGGACGTGCAGCATGACAGGCTGACTCTCGGGCAGGTCCAGGGCATCCTCGCCCTGCCAGGAAACAAGGTGGTCAGGGCGGTCGCCGGTGATCGGGTCAATCGTCAGCGCTGTGCCCGCCGAGCCCCACCACGCCGACCTGCACCA
>JABLXH010000080.1 GCA_013178155.1 Armatimonadota bacterium
ACTGCTATACCCGACCCCCGGCATATCGCCAACGGCTGGGAGATTCCCACCGAGAACTACAGCGACCAGCCCTACGTGGTCAAGACCGACGACGGCGCGTGGCTTTGTGTGGTCACCACCGGGCCCGGCGTTGAGGGGGAGTGTGGGCAGCACGTCGTTACGGTCCGCAGCACCGACCAGGGCCGCACGTGGTCAGACCCGGTGGATGTGGAGCCTGGCGACGGCCCCGAGGCCTCCTATGCGGTGCTGCTGAAGGTCCCCGGCGGGCGCGTCTATTGCTTCTACAACCACAACACCGACAACGTGCGCGAGTGCCTGGCCGATGACCCGCCGTTTCCGGATGGGAAGTGCCGACGAGTGGACTCGCTGGGGCATTTCGTCACGAAGTACAGCGATGACCACGGGCGCACTTGGTCGGCAAGCCGCTATGACCTGGACGTGCGCGAGATGGACATTGACCGCCAGAACCCTTACGGCGGCAAGCTGCGGTACTTCTGGAACGTGGGCAAGCCCTTCATCCATGCCGGCGCGGCCTATGTCTCGCTGCACAAGGTGGGGCGGCTGGGGGAGGGCTTCTTCGTGCGCTCCGAGGGCGTGCTACTGAGAAGCAGCAATCTGCTCACCGAGCCGGATCCGGCACGCATCACCTGGGAAACGCTGCCGGACGGCGACTTCGGCCTGCGCACCCCGCCGGGCGGCGGTCTCGTGGCGGAGGAGCAGAGCTACGTGGTGCTCAGTGATGGCTCCTTCTGCGCCGTCTACCGTTCGGTGGACGGGCACCCCGTCGAGAGCTACAGTCGCGACGGCGGGCACACCTGGGAGACGTCGCGGTACCGGGCCTTTGCCGACGGGCGGCTGATGAAACACCCCCGGGCGGCGAACTTCCAGTGGAAATGCAGCAATGGCAGGTATCTCTACTGGTTCCATAACCACGGCGGCCGTGACTATGAGGACCGCAATCCGGCATGGCTTTGCGGCGGCATCGAGGCGGACGGACCTACGGGACGGATCATCCGTTGGTCGCAGCCCGAGGTCGTGCTCTACGATGACGACACTTTCGTCCGCATGAGCTACCCGGACCTGATAGAAGACGACGGGCGCTACTACCTCACCGAGACCCAGAAGGACGTTGCACGCGTGCACGAGGTTGATGCAGGCCTGGTGGCCGGGTTGTGGGGTCAGCTTGAGGGCGGTGTTCCTGCTCCGACGGACTCGCTGCTGGGCGAACTGCGGGACGGCGACACCATGCCGCCACTGCCGGTGCTAATCGCCCGCGACGGGTCACGAGCCGACCATGGCACACGGGACCTGCGCGCGGGCTTCACGCTCGAGCTGGGCTTCCTCCTGGACAGCCTCGCTCCCCACCAGGTCCTGCTGGATACCCGCGGCACCACCGGGCAGGGACTGGCGGTCAGCACCACCGAACGCGGGACCATCGCCATCAGACTTAACGATGGGCGAACCGAGTGTGCATGGGACTGCGACCCGGGCTTGCTGGAACCGGAGCACGACTACCATGTAGTCATCATAGTGGATGGTGGGCCGAAGCTCATTCTGTTTGTGGCGAACGGTGTGCTGTGCGACGGGGGCGAGGCCAGGCAGTTCGGCTGGGGACGCTACAGCCCGCACCTGCGCGAGGCAAACGCTACCGCGACGCTTCTCGGTTGGGGACACCATGAGCCGGAACTGACCGACGAACTGGCGGGTCGGGTGCGTCTGGACCCGCGGGTCAAGGTGGCCCGGGTGTTTGGTCGGGCGCTGCGGGTGTCGGAGGCGGTCTCGCTGTACCGTGAGCAAGGAGGCACTTGGCCATGAGCGTCGCTGCGGGTGTTGGCCGGGCGGAAATCACGCCGCCTGTGGGCATCAAGCAGAGCGGGTATGCGTCTCGCCAGACCGGGTCGGTGGGTATCCATGACGATCTGACCGCCACCGCCCTGTACCTGGAGCAGGACGGTGAGCCGGCGGCGCTGGTGGGTCTGGACATCATCATGTTCAGCGAGGACGAGGTCAACGCGATTCGCCAGGTCTGCACAGAGCTCACCGGTATCCCGGGTGAGAGGATCATGCTGGCCTGCACCCACACCCACGCGGGCCCGCTGACCGGTCCCGGTGAGGACGACCCATTGCGGGCCGCGTATGCCGAGTGCCTGCGCTGGCAGATCGCGGGAGCCATCCGGGAGGCGATGCAGAGCCCAAGACCCGTGTGCCTGGCCCACAGCCGGAAGGCCGTGCGGCTGGCCGGAAACCGGCGTGAGCGCGCGGCAGAGGGCACCATCCTCGGATACAACCCCCACGCCCCCACGCCAACCGCGGCCGACGTCGTGAGGCTGACAGCGGATGACGGCTCCCTGATGGCGGCGCTGGTGGTCTACGACTGCCACGGCACGACTCTTGGCCCGGACAACCTGCTCATCAGCGCGGACTATCCGGGCCATGCCCGGCGGCTACTGGAAAGCCTGATGCCAGGGTGTCGCGCCATCGTGCTGGGAGGCTGCGGGGCCAATCAGAACCCCTACCCGCGTGGCACCCATGAACTGGCGCGGCAGCATGGCCAGCGCCTGGGGGCGGCGGCCTGTCAGGGCTTGCTAGAGGTCTCCGAGGCGCGTCCGGTGGAGCGGCTTGGCGTGGCGACCCATGCCGCCAGGCTGCCCGTGGCGCCACTGCCCTCGCTGGACGAATGCCGCCGGCAGCTAGCAGCGGCTGAGGCGGCCGCGGAGGCAGAGCGGGCAGCGGCCGGGGACCCGGAGGCAGCCCTCTCGTGGGCGGTCGGTCGCGCCCTGCGCCAGGCCCAGGAGCGCCTGGAGGCCGCCGAGAGCGGCCTTTCCGACCTCGGCATCCCCGTGAACCTGCAGGTCATCGCCCTGGATGACGTGGCCTTCGTGGGCCTGCCGGGCGAGATCTTCTTTGAGATCGGGCAGGCCATCCGCGCGGCCTCGCCCTTCCCGGTGACCCTCCCTCTCGGGTGGACCAACGGCTCCATCGGGTACATCCCTACCGGGGCAGAAGTGCCGTTCGGCGGGTATGAGGTCGAGTTGGCGCGGGCCAGTTACCGTGGTCTGCCGGCGCGGGATGACGCCGACAGGGCCCTTACGACCGAAGCCGTAAGGGCCCTGACTTTGGCGCGGGAGTAGGCTGGCGCTAGAACTTGGTGGGGCCACCGGCTTTGCCCTGGGGGGCAGGACCGCCGGGCTGGGCCCCTCCCGGGGCGCCGCGGGCGCCGCGCCCGGTCGGCCACTGGATCTTGCTCGGGTCCAGGCCAAAGCCCTTGAGCATTTTCTCGGCCTCGGCACGAACCTTCTCGGGGCTGGCGTTCTGCTGGCGCAGTTCGCCCATCTTGGCAAAGAACTGGCGCCGCTGCTCGTCGGTGAGCTTGCTGAACTCGCCACCGCCCCACCGCCGGTTGCCGCCGGCACGGCTCATGTCCGGCACCTCGATGCCCCAGCTCTTCAGCATATCGCCCGTAGCCTTGAAAATCTCCTGCGGCGAGGCGTTCTTGGCTCGCAGTTCCGCGACTTTGGCGTCGAGCTTCTTACGCTGGTCGTCGGTCAGGCGCGACATGAAGTCAAACCCGCCACCGCGTCCGCCAGGTCGCCCGGTCTTGGTGGCGCCGCCCTTGGTCGCAGCCCTGGTCCCGGCGTCGCCTGGTGGCCGGCCCATGGGGCCAACTTTGCCCTGCGACACAGCGGACGGAGGGCCTGACTTGCCCGGTCCGGCGGGAGGTCCGGGTGGGCCACTTGCTGTCTCACCGCCGCCTGGCGCCGGCGTGGCTGGGGCGGCCTGTGGCGCTGCCGGCGTCGCTGTCTGACCGCCGGTCTGACCGCCGGCCGACTGGTCGCTGCCGACCTCCGGGAACACTGGAGGTGGCATGCCCCGCGGACAACCCGCGATCGTCACGACCATCAGCGGCGTCAGAAGCAAAAGCCACCATCGGCTCGTCACGCGGACCACTTCCTCTCAGATTGGACAGCTAAAGTGTAATGACGCCCTCCGGTCCCCCGCCATTCCCTGTTTGGCCACAGCGGCCATATCTTCGCCAAAACTAACGAGCCCTCCTGCGGAAGGAGGGCTCGCCAACGCCGGGGAGGCAGAGGTGTCTTAGGCTTGCGGTTCGCCCGCCTTGCCGCGCCCCTGCGGCAGCTCGACGCCCCAGCCCTTCAGCATCTCCTGCACGGCCGTGCGGATCTCCTCACGCGTGGCGTTCCTTCCCCGCAGTTCCTTGACCTTCGCCTGCAACTGCTGGCGCTGGTCCGGGGTAAGCTGCTGCAGGAGCGCGCCGCGCCCGCCCTGCTGTGGGAGTTCAATGCCCCAGCCCTTGAGCATGTCCTTGACTGCAGCGCGGATTTCCTGGGGTTTGGCCCCCTGCGCCCGCATGTCCTTGACCTTCGCCTGCACCTGCTTGCGCTGTTCCTCGGTCAGCTTCGGCAAGCCGGCCATGATGCCCTGGCGGCCAGGGATCGGCTCGATCCCCCAGCCCTTGAGGGTCTCGGCAATGGCCTGGCCGATCCGCTCCGGCGGCGTGCTGCTTTCCAACAATTCCGCCACCTTGTCCTTCAGTTCTTTCTGCTGGTCTGCGGTAAGCTGCCGCCACCATGGCTGCCGTTCCGGTTGGCGTTCGGGGAGCTTTATCCCCCAGCCCTGCAGCATATCCTTGACCGCCAGTTTGATCTCCTCCGGGGTGGCATTCTTGGCTCGCATGTCCTTGATCTTCGCCATGAGCTGGTCCCGCTGTTCGGGGGTGAGCTGGTTCATCACGCGGCGCAGTCCCGCGACAGCGCGGACGGCGGCCTGTCTACCCGGCGCCCGCTGCGGGCCGGCGGCCGGTTGTCCCTCGTCGGCCACCTGGGCGACTTGGGTGAACGGCTTTTCGGCGGAGCCAATGCTGAGAGCGCCCAGTGCCAGCAGGATGGCGACTCCCACGAGCAAGCATTGTTTCGGCATGGCTACATCACTCCTCTGTTCGCAACTCGGTAACTCTGGGTGGCCGGTGCGCTGTACCGGCGACCGGCCGGTCTTACCTGCAGGTACTGTAGCCGAAGACGCGATCAGCGCTCCTCGCATTCCCACCATCTGCGGGCGAGAAGACGAGCTACCCGAGCAGATACCGGCAGACGCCGAGGGCATAGGCGGACCGCAGCGCGACCATGGGAGGCGGCGCATGACACTCGCCGGGGATCTCCAGGTTGAAGTCACCCGGGAAGCCAACCTCGCGGAGAGCCGTGACCAGCGGGGCCCAGTCAACAGTGCCATACCCGGGCGTCCGGTGCTGGTCGCCGCTGCCGTCGTTGTCGGAGACGTGGAGAGCGATGAGCCGGTCGCCGGCGGCGCGGATCGCGGCTGGCTGGTTGAGGCCCTGCATGTTGGCATGGCTGGTGTCCAGGCAGATGCCAAGGTCTGGCGAGCCAATGTCAGCGATGAGCTCCAACAGCTCCTCCACCACCGCACCGAACCGTCGGTGTCCCCATACGCCTTTGCCGTAGTCGGCGACGTTCTCGATGGCCAGTCGCACCCCGGCGCGGCCACAGTGGTCAGCCAGTTCGGCAAAGGCGGCGCGTCGCAAATCGGCCACGGCGCGCAGCTCACTCAGGGTGGCAAACTCGCCATAGCCCCCGGGGTGGATGACTACATTCCGGATGCCGAGGGCGCCGCAGATGTCCAGGTCGCGATGGACCTGGGCCAGGTCACTGGCCCGGCGGTCCGCGTCAGGAGAGGCCACGTCAACCGTGATGGTGCAATGGCACTGGTTGACGGTCACTCCCAGTTCGTCGCGGACCTGGGCGAACTCGGCCAGGGCCGCGTCACCCCCATGCCCGAGCATGCCGATATGCTCGCAGGACAGTTCAAAGGATGCCCAGCCGTGACTTGCCAGCGTGCGGAGCGCCGCAACGGGGGACTGATCGTAGTACATGCTGGTCCAGATACAGGGGTTCATGGTAGGCTCCATGTTCTAAGTGGGTGGTGGTGCTGGCTCCGCCGCTTGGCGCAACGGCGCAGGCTTTCCCGTCGCAATGACAGATTCCTTCGTAAGCAGACCGTCCAGGGAGGGGAAACCTCTCCGGCCGCGAATAGGACCGTTGCCCAGATCTTGGGCCCCAGCCTGAAGGTGTCAGACAGGCGCGCATACGACCCGGAAAGGGGAGTCGTCTCATGAAGTACGGTGTCATCCATTACAACGCCCCGGGCTCTACACTGGAGGAGTTCCTCGACTGGGTCGCGGACTCCGGTTTCGACTGCACCGAGTTGCAGTGCCCGGACGTGTGGCCGAAGGGCGAAGAGAACCCTGAGAAGGTGGCGGAGAAGGTCGCCAAGATGCTGGAGACCCGCGGCCTGAAGTGTTCGGCCGTCTCGTCGCACAACGATTTCGTGGTACTGGCTGCCGAGGACGTGGAGTACCAGGTGGCACGCATGAAGCGCTTCGCTAAGGTCATCCAGGTACTCGGCTGCGACACGCTCCGCACCGAAGGCGGCTCCCCCAAGGATAGCGTGCCGATGAGTCGCTGGGCCGAGGCCATGACCGGGTGTCTGCTGCGCTGTGCCGAGTGGGCAGAGCCGATGGGCGTCAAGCTGGCCGTTGATAACCATGGTATCGTCAGCAACAACATCAAGGTCATGCTGGATACGCTACGGGCGGTCAACCTGCCCAAGACCATCGGCACGAACCTGGACACCATGAATGTGCGATGGTATGGCAACGACCTGGTGGACATTGACCAGTACTACCGGGATATTGCGCCTTTTGTGCTACACACTCACATGAAGGACGGGTTCGGGTGGCGCGAGATCTATCGGGGGGCAGCCCTGGGTGAGGGCGAGATCAACTTGAAGCTGGCCGTAGAGTGTACCAAGGCCGCGGGCTACGACGGCCCGTGGGTGGCCGAGTATGAGGGTCCCGAGGGCGACGGCGTGGGGTACCGCAAGTGCCTGGCGTGGATGAAGGCAAACATCAGCTAACGGCACTGGTGAGTGGTTAGCCGTGAGTCATGGCGGGGCGGGGCCCGGGGCTCCGCCCCGCCGTGTTACCGGAGGGAAGATGGCGATGCGCACGTGGGCGCTGATGATGGGAGGGTTGCTCGTGGCAGCGTCAGGATGGGCCCAGGAGCCCCAGGCCACAGCCGCAAGCTGTGCCTTGCCCGACATCCAGGCGGCCGTAGACCGACTCCCCGACGGAGGCACAGTCCACGTTCCGGCGGGCGAGGCGGAGGCCATCGGCACGTTGCGTCTTGGCGGCGGCATTCGTCTGGTCGGCGCTGGCTGGGAGCAGACAAAGCTCTTCCGCGGGCCGGCCAGCGACCCTCATGCGGGCGGGTCAGTCATCGCGGCCGATGGATCCAATGGCAAGCCGATCGAAATCACCGGTCTGAACGTCGTCGGGTTTCTCGATGACGCCACCGATGGGTGGGATAACGGTATAAGCCTCCGCAACGCCACGGACTTCCGCGTGCACCACTGCCGCCTCCAGCGATTCGGGGCCTCCGGTATCAGTGTCAGTGGCTTGAGCAGGGGTGTGGTGGACCACTGCCTCTTCGTGGACAACTTCAAGAAGACCATCAACAATGTCGGGTATGGCGTGGTGGTCATGGGGACCGGTGAATGGCGCGATGACCTGGCACCAGGCTCGGCGGATTCAGTCTTCATCGAGGATTGTGAGTTCATCGGCTCACGCCACGCGATAGCCTCCAATGGCGGGGCGAGGTACGTCTTCCGCCACAACTGGGTCCACGGCAATGACAACAGCCAGGCCGTGGACTGCCACGGGCCAGGGTACGGGTCGGCCCACGGGACGCAGTGGGTGGAGATCTATGAGAATCTCATCGAAAAGCCCATCGGCGGCTCGACCGCCATCATGCTGCGCGGTGGGGGAGGGGTCGTGTTCCGCAACACGGTCAGGGACTATCTCGTCGCTCTGGTCCTGACCCTCGACTTCGACCAGAAGCTGGACTGGTCCCGCCCCTACCCCATCCCGGAGCAGATCAGCAACATGTGGTGCTGGGACAACACCATCAACGGTAACCCGGTAGGTCCGATCATCCCGCCCCGCTCGGCCACCCATATCCAGGAGGGCCGAGACTACTTCACCCGGCCTCTCGAGGGCTACGAACCGTTCACCTATCCGCACCCGCTGGCGAGGAACGCTGGCGGGCCCTGAAAAAGCACGCGTCGCCCGGCCGTAGTCGGGCGACGCGCAAGACTGGCGAGGAGGTGTGGGAGTCGAACCCACCTGCGACCTCACAAAGGCCGCACCTCGGGTTTGAAGCCCGGAAGGCCCACCGGGACCTAGACCTCCCCGCTGAACTTCGGCCCCGGCACCCGCCGGTCCTCGACACGACGGGTCAGGCCGGTCCCATCGAAGTACTCCAGGAGCGCCACCGCGTGCTTCCGCGAACAGGCCAGACGGTCACGCGCTTCCCCCACCGCGATTGAGCCCTGTTTCGCCAGGGCGTCGCTGACGACCTCCTGAGCCCGCCCCAGCGCCTCCGCATGGATAGTCACCTTGCCCGGCAGGCGCACGAGCTGCCCTTGGTCCAGGAGCACTTCCATCAGGTTCGCAAAGACGCTGGGCGTAACCGAAAGTTCCTCACGCACTGTCTCCTCGGCGGGCGGGGCCGTCCCCGCCTGCTGGTAGGTCCGTTCCAGCCGGGCCACCAGCTCCCTCTCGGCCGTGGTCAGCGGCAATTCCCGGTCGGGCAGAGTGCAGCCGCGCGGCGTGACCAGCAGACGCCCCTGACGCCGCAGGTCCCGCAACATCGCCACTAGCACGACGCGCGGCGCGCGGTCAGCCAGTCGCGACTGCAGGTCGGCCGCGGGCATGTAGGTGCGGTAGCGATGCTGCAAGAGGTAGTCCGCAACGGCCTGCAGCAGCCGTGCCGCCAGAGCGTCGTAGCTCTCGACATGCAGATACAGCGGGGTCTCCGTCGCCGTGCCGCCAATGTGCACAAGGCGCCCGGCCGCAGCCATCGCGGTGATCGCTGCCGCCACTTCAGCCTCATCACAACCAAGAGCCTGGGCGACCTGCGGGGCAGTCTGTCCCCGGGTGTCGGCCTTCAGCACAATCTGCTCGACCCGGTCAGCGAGAGTGCCTTCCAGGCGGCCAAAGGCAGCAAGTGTCTCCTCAGCGCGGCGGCGATGGCGCTCGGGGTTGGGGTCGAGGATGACGCCCCCGCCGACCGTCATCACGGGGGAGAGTGTGCGCACCACGAAGCGGTCACCGTTCACCGCCACCGTCGGCGACTCCAGCAGCAGTTGGGCCGGCGCCTCGTCGCCACCGCTCAGGCGGTCCCGGTCTAGCAGCACGACGCTGGCAATGACCTCCTCAGTGCCCACATGCACGCGCAGGCGGTCACGGTGCTTCAGTTCAGGCAGATGACCGGGGAGGAGCAACAGGCGCACGTCCAGCCGGGTAGTTGGTGTGAGCGACCCCGGCGCAGCGGCGCACTGGCCTCGGCGCAGGCTCTCCTTGGGGATGTCCGGAATGTTCAGTGCGGTCCTCTGACCTACGCCCGACGCCCCGACGGTCTGCCCGTGCACCTGGACCGTGCGGACCCTTCCCTCGAGCTGGTCCGGGTAGACGGTCACGCGGTCTCCCGGACGCACTACACCGGCCAGCACGGTACCCGCAATGACCGTGCCGAAGCCGTGCAGGGTGAAGACACGGTCCACGGGCATCCGGAAGGCGCCGCTGCCGGAACGGGGCGGCAAGGTGGCCGCGAGCTCGCACAGGGCCCGTCTGAGGTCCTCAACCCCATCTCCCGAGACGGCGGATACCGGCACGATGGGGGCCGTGGCGAGTGATGTCCGGGCGACGAACCGGTGGACTTCTGCAGTGACTTGCGCCAGGCGGGCGGCGTCCACCAGGTCACACTTGGTGAGCGCGACCACGCCCTGGGTCACTCCCAGCAGGCGCAGGATGTCGGCATGCTCCTGGGTCTGGGGCTGGACACCCTCGTCGGCGGCGATAACCAGCATCGCTCCCTGAAGACTGCTGGCGCCCGCGACCATGGTCCGGACCAGCTTCTCGTGGCCGGGAACGTCGATGAAGACGACCTGGGGCGTTCCGGGCGGCACGTCCATGAACACGAAGCCCAGTTCGATGGTGATGCCGCGGCGCTTTTCCTCGGCCAACGTGTCGGCGTCCACACCGGTGAGGGCCTTGACAAGAGCGGTCTTGCCATGGTCCACATGTCCGGCCGTCCCGATGATGACGTGACGCGGAATCTCCTGCAACCCCTAGCCCCCGTCAGACAGGCTGTTGTAGAAGGCCAGAAGTGGGGCCCCGCCCATGGAGACGGCCAGCCAGAGGGCTTCCGTTATCTCCGCGTCAGAGCAGCCCGCCTCACGAGCCGCCTTGAGGTGCGTACGAACGCAGGGCTCGCACTTGGCCAACAATGAGAGGGCGACGATGATAAGCTCCTTCTGCTTGAGCGTCAGAGCGCCATCCGCCGTGGCGGCGTTCATGAAGGCCCCGAAGCGCTGGGCCACCGCGCCAGAAAGGGCGGGCAGGGCGCCGGAGCCAGTAGCAAGGGAGGCGCAGCAAGGCTCCGGTGGAGCCGAGCAGCAACAGGACTCCAGCTCCACCTCGATCTCCGGTTCGGTCTCGCTGGAGCAGCAGGGCTCCTCCACTGGGTCTTCCTGTGGCATGTCAGCGCCTCCGCGCAGGATGATCTGACCCTCGGACGGCTCGGTGACGCGCCCGATGATTGCAGCATGGGCGTATCCCGCAGCCCGCAGCCGTGCCACCAGTGCCTCGGCCCGGTCCGGAGCCACGGCCATCAGCAGTCCCCCTGATGTCTGCGGGTCATACATCAGCAGCCGCAGGGGCTCGGGGACTTCGCCGCTCAGCTCCTCGTAGTCCTCGGCGTATTCCAGGTTGCGTTCGATACCGCCGGCGATCACGCCCTCGGCCAGGAGTTCGAGTGCGCCCGCGAACCGCGGTACCCGGTCCACTACGATCTCGATGGTCACGCCGGCTCCCAGGGCCATCTCAACGAGGTGTCCCATGAGGCCAAAGCCGGTCACATCAGTGGCTGCATGGACGCCAGCCTCTACCATGACTTCCGCCGCAGCCCGGTTCAGTTGCGTCATCGAGGCCGCAATGGCCTGGACCGCTTCCCCGGAGGCCCGGCCCACCTGGGCCGCAAAGCTGATCACGCCGGTGCCCAGCGGCTTGGTTAGCACCAGGGCGTCGCCCACCTGCGCGCCGGCATTGGTGATGATGCGCTGGGGGTGGATGGTCCCGGTGACGGCGAAACCGAACTTGGTCTCGTGGTCCTTGAGGCTGTGTCCGCCGATGACCGGCACACCCGCCTCGGCCATCTTGTCCATGCCTCCGCGAATGATCTCAGCCATCACCCGGTGGCTGAGATCCTCGATGGGGAAGGCAATGATTGCCAGGGCAGTCAGAGCTTGCCCACCCATGGCGTAGACGTCGCTGAGCGAGTTGGCCGCCGCAATCTGGCCGAAGGTGTAGGGGTCGTCTACATTGGGGGTGAAGACGTCCACGGACTGCACCAGTGCCAGGTCGTCGGTCAACTGGTAGACCCCGGCGTCATCGCAGGTGCCGGTGCCAACCAGCACGCGCGGGTTCGTGACCTCCGGCAGGCCGGCCAGCACCCGCCGCAAGTCGCTCTGGCTGATCTTGGACGCACAGCCGGCGCTCTCCACCAGCGCCGTCAGCGCCACGTCCGTGGGCATGTCTTCGGGCCTTTCACCTGCACAGCGACAGATGTTGCGTTCGCGAAACTCCGGGCAGGGGCAGGCCTGCCTGGGGTTGCAGATGCAATGCCCCAGGCGCATGGAACGCTCCATGATACGGCGGCGCTTGTTGCGGTCGGTCATGCGGTCTTCTCCTGACCCGTCTGGCCCAGGATCGTCACCAGGGTCTTCGCCACTACCTCGTCTTCGCCGGGCAAGACGGTGCGGAAGTCGAGCAGCACAGAATCTCTCTGAACGCGTGCCACGACCGGCGGCTCTTGATGGCGCAGGCTGTTAGCTAGGTTCTCCGCACTGCAATCGCGTGGCCGCAGCGCCAGGACCATCGTCGGCAGCATGGCCTCCGGCAGCGAGCCGCTGCCGACCCGCGAGCTATCGGGCCGCACCTCCCAGGCCACGGCGCCTCCGACGGTGGCCTGCAGCCTCTCACCGACGGCCTGCGCCCGGGCGCCCACCTGCTCAGGAGTAAGCGACAGGGCCCGGTACAACGGGTGCACTTCACGCAGCCGTTCGGGGTTCAGGAAGAGCCGCAGCGTGGCCTCCAGGCCCGCGGCGGTCAGTTTATCGGTGCGCAGGGCACGCGAGAGGGGGTTCTTGCGGATGCGCTGCACCCACTCCGCCTTGCCCACGATCACGCCGGCCTGGGGCGCTCCCAGGAGCTTGTCACCACTGCAGCAGACAACATCGGCGCCCGCCCGCACACTCTCCTGGATCATTGGTTCGTGGCCGACACCGAACTGCTCCATGGGCAGAAGCGCGCCGCTGCCCAGGTCGTCTATGACCGGCACGCCATGCTCGTGGCCGAGCTGGCAGAGCTCGCGTATGCCAGGCTCTTCGGCAAAGCCGATGATGCGGTAGTTACTGTGATGGACGCGGAGGATCGCCCCGGTGTTCTCACCGATGGCGGCGGCGTAGTCGCGGAGATGGGTCTTGTTGGTGGTGCCCACCTCGCGCATGAGGCATCCGCTCATAGCCATGACCTCGGGCATGCGGAAGGCCCCGCCGATCTCCACCAACTGCCCACGGGCGACGATGACCTCCTTACCCTGGGCCAGAGTGTTTAGGATCAGCATCGTTGCCGCGGCATTGTTGTTGACCGTGGTCGCGGCCTCGCAACCGGTGAGCTGCTTCAGCAGGCCCTCAATGTGCTCATCGCGATGGCCGCGCCCGCCAGAGCCCAAGTCTATCTGCAGGGTGCAGTACCCGCGCATCACCGCCGCGATAGCCTCCTGGGCGGCCTGAGAGAGGACAGCGCGTCCCAGCGCGGTGTGGATGATGACGCCCGTGGCGTTGATGGCGGGACGGATGGAAAGGAGGGACTGCTGCCGCAGGCGCACGAGGGCCAGGGCAGCGACGGCGGCGGCGGAGACGTCGGGGGCGTCTCCCTGTCGGATGGCCTCGCGTCGGTCGTCGAGTACCGCGCGCAGGGCCGTGACCACAACTTCATGGCCGTACTCGGCGATCGCCGCTGCAAGCTCGGGGGTCTGCAGCAGTGTATCAACAGACGGCAACTGGCGAAGGAGGTCGTGGTCCACGGGCGCACCTCAGATGAGCCGGCGAGGACAGTATAACGCAAACAGGCCCGGGTTGTCGCGGGCCCGTGGACTTAAGCCATCTGCTGCCGGCGCGGCTGCTTGGCCTCATGGACGACGCGGCCTGCGCTATCGGCTACTCTGAGCTTCAGCGGGACAGGCTCTGGCGCTTGTGCACTGTGTGTAGCTGACTCGCGCGGGACCTGGCGACGTTGCAGCGCCGGCCAGCCGAGCGAGATGCCGAACCCGGTCTGGCCGGGTCTCCAGCTTCAGGGCCGGCTTGCCGGTAGCCCCACCGAGAGGAGCTCTGGCGGGGTCCGTGGCCCCGGTCAGAGGGCCGGCGGCCTGGTACTTCCAACGCTCGGTCCCGCGGTCCGTCTGCCCGGAAGGCATGCACATGAACTGCTTTACCGTGCGTTTGCCGGACACATAGCGGTAGTGGGCAGAGCCGATGGACCAGGCGATGCCGCCGGTCAGCTCGGGTCGCGGCCTGACACTCTCGAAGTCGAAGAAAGTGTAACCCGTGGGTGCTTCACTTTTCGCTCTGCCCTTGACCGCCTCGGACGGTTCCAGCAGACCGTTGAGGTTCCTGTCAGCCACCAGGACGTTGCGGACAGGGCTGTTCCCCTCGCCGCTCGCCGCGGAACTTCAGCAGCATGGTCCTCTGGCCCAGGGGAGGGCAAAGCGCACGTAGAGCGCCTTCGCCACGGCCGCATAGCCCGCCGCAGCCAACCCCAGTCCCCAGACGACCGCGACCACCCCCAGAACGCCTTTTCGCCACCACCCGCACACGACCAACCACCTCCGCCGCCCTTGAGCTGACGGCTATGGCTGCCAGGGCGTGTCCTTGATCTTGATGTCAAAGGGCGGGTCGTCTTTGAAGGTGGGCCGGACCGTGGATTGGTCCTTCACCGCTGATGGTACTCGCCCGGAGTACCGGCAGGAGCCGCCTCACCCATACTCAAACTTGCCGCTCCAGACCACCTTGTCGGTCTCGTCGGTGACCTCGAAGCCAGGGGGCTGGGCGCCCTTGCCGCTGCCCACCATGGTATAGTCGTTGCCGGCGGCATCCTTCAGCACGAAGCCGAAGCTGGCGCTGCCGCCATGAGCGGATGCCAGGACGCTGGCCTCCAGTGGGGGCCCGAGCGCAAGCTGTGTCGTGCTGTCAGCCTTCACCTCGAGGCTCTGCAGATTGCGGGGGTAGCGGGTCTCCAGGACCCAGCTGATGCCCTTGCTGTCGGTGACCTTGGCGCTCCAGGACTCCACCGCGTAGGTCCCCGGCGGAAGCTTGAAGGTGCCGTCCTTGGTCTCGAGCTTGTACTTCTCCTTGCCCTGCTTGCTGCGTACGTTGAGGGTAGAAGGCTGTTTCCAGTTGAGGGTGAGGGTGCCGGTCGGTCCCTGGTGTGTCTGAGGGTCGAAGGCGACAGCCGTAGAGGAACCAGACTGCACGTCACGGAGGGCATAGTAGGCGTAGCCCCCCCCGATCAGCACCACCAGGCCCCAGAGGCCGCCAATGACGATGAACACCGTGCCCAGGCCGCGCTGGCCCGACCGCAGGCTGAGCGCTCCGACCACGATGAGTGTGGCCCAGCCGAGGAGAATGGCCCCGGAGAAGAGCAGACCTATACCCGTATACAGGTGCCACCACACCCTTGCCTCAATATGCAGGCATTATACAGGCGCCAAGCGTATGTGGGAAGGTGCAATCAGGCTCTCGGCGAAGACTCGCTGCTCCCGTCCGCGGGGTCTGCGCGGCGCGTACTGCCTCTTCAGCTCGGAGGTCATGGCATGTCGGATTGTCTCAATGTCAGTAAATCCATGGAGCTTTGGGGCCGGGCCCTGGAGCTTATTCCCGGAGGCTGCCAGACTGCCTCCAAGCGGGCTCCAGCCTATGCGCTGGGGGCCTACCCGGTCTATGTGGATCGGTCGGCGGGCTGTCGCGTCTGGGACGTGGATGGTAACGAGTACATTGACTACGTCCTGGGGCTTGGGCCCATCACTTTGGGCTACTGCTATCCCGCAGTGGATGACGCCATCCGCGAGCAACTGGCAAGAGGCATCATCTGGGGGCTCAACAGCCCCCTGGAGATCGAGTGCGCTGAGCGCATGCAGGAGATGGTGCCGTGCTGTGAGATGGTACGCTTCCTCAAGGGCGGAGCCGAGGTCACCGCGGCGGCGGCCCGGATCGCCCGTGCCTACACCGGCAAGGAGATCATCCTCAATAGCGGCTACCGGGGCTGGGCCGACGTCTGGACCGCCCAGCACGAGCCCCCCTCGGGAGCGGGCGTGCCGGAGTGTCTCAGGGGGCTCGTCAAGGCCTTCCCGCGTGACGACCTGGACGCCTTGCGCGCGCTGCTCACGAAATGGAAAGGGAAGGTGGCGGCGGTCTTCGTGGATGAAGCGGGTGGTTCGGAGGCACCGCGCGAAGTGGTTCAGGGCCGGCGAGAGCTGTGTGACGAGTTCGGCGTTCTGCTCTGCTATGACGAGATTGTCACTGGCTTCCGCATGGCTCCCGGCGGGGCTCAGGAGTACTACGGCGTGACTCCCGACCTGGCCTGTTTCGCCAAGGGCATCGCCAACGGCATGCCGCTGGCGGCCGTCTGCGGCAAGCGGGAAGTGATGCAGACGGCCACCGACTTGCTTATCAGCATCACTTACGGCGGCGAGGCGCTCTCTCTGGCTGCCGCTTGCGCCTGCATGAAGGAATACCGCAGCAAGCCGGTACATGACACCATTCGCGCCCAGGGGCAGAAGCTGGTGGATGGCTTCAATGCCATCGCGGCCAGGCACGGCGTCCAGTTCGCGGCCAGCGGTCCGGTGATGATGTGCCAGTACGCCTTCGGCTACGATGATCCGGGGCTCAATGCCGATTGCATGACACTGCTGCTGCAGGAGATGGCAAAGCGAGGCGTGCTCCTGCGCCGCGGGGGGCTGTTGTTTGTCACCTACAGTCACGATGACGAAGCGGTGGCCGCGACCCTGGCGGCCCTGGACGAGGTAATGGCGCTCATCCGGGCCGCTGTGGACGCCGGCGACGTCAAGACGCGGCTGGAAGTCCAAAACGTGGTCGAGAGCTTCCGAAGGTTCTAGCTTGCGCCACCCGGCCCAGATGAGGACGAGCTGAATGCGTTACGCACTGGCAGTTGACGGCGGCGGGTCCAAGACCGACGCCGTGGTTATTGATGAGACGGGAACAGTCGTGGGGTGGGGGCGCGGTGGCTCACTACACCACTACTACACCACTCGCGAGGCCATCCAGGAGGCCCTGCAGACCTGTCTGAGCCAGGCTCTTGGAAACATCCAGGGGGGTGAGTTCTGGGTCAGCGGCCTGCACCATGGGGGGCATACCCAGGAGCTGATCGAGCGACACGGCCGGGTGATGGGGCACGCGCCCGCGGGTGAGGTAAACATGGCCTTTGCCGCGGTCCAACGCGAGTGGGGCATGGTCGTGCTGTCGGGCACGGGTTCCTTCGTCTTCGGGCTGACCCCTGACGGCCGGGCCCGTCATTTCGGCGGCATGGGCCCCATCCTGGGAGACTACGGAAGCGCCTACGCGGTGGGACTATACGGTCTGCGCGCCGCCTTCGCGTCCCGCTGGACGGAGGCGCGGCGCACCAGCCTTGAGAAGGCGATTCCCGCAGCGTATGGCCTACCCGACCTCAAGTCGCTCTTTGAGCGCGTCTACGGCCAGGGCCTGTCGCGCCGGGAGATCGCGGCCGCCGCCCGCATCGTTGACGCCGAGGCCGAGGCCGGCGACAAGGTGGCGCGCAACTGCCTGCTGGGGGCTGCAGACGAACTCGCCGCGCTGGCGTTCGATGTCATCAACGAGCTGAAGCTACACGACGAGCAGTTCCCGGTGATCGGCGTCGGCAGCGTGGCTCAGAAGTCGCGGCTGTGGTGGGAACGGTTGTGCGCCCGCATTCACGAGCTGGCGCCGGCGGCTGAGCCGTTGCTGCCACGAGTCAAGCCCGTCGTCGGCGGTGCCCTGCTGGCACTGAAGGAGATGGGGGTCCAGTGGACCCCGGAGTTGCTCGACCGCATCGTCTCCACCCAGGAGCCGCACCTGCGAGCCGCCGATGAGCAGGAGAGCCAGACGGCCCAGGGCCCGGGCTAACCGTACCCATCATCCGCTGCCAGCAAGCTGGCAGTGTCAGGCAAAGAGACGGCACTGATTGGAGGCCGCACCCATGCTATCACTGCGCTACCTTAACCGTGTCCGGCAGCTTCTAGACGAACTGGAAGCGACCGAGCTCGACAAGATCAACCAGGCCGGGGAGATGGTCGCGGAGTCTCTGGCTAACGGCGGGTGCTTCTTCATCACCCCCATTGGCCATGGTACCATGCCCGAGCTATTGCACCGCGGCGGCGGGCTGCTGGCGCTGAGAGGCTTCAACCCGACGTGGAACCTGACGGCCGGCGACATCGCCCAGTGCCGCCGGAACCGGCCGCGGGCTGAGGCTTTGGACCCGACCGACGAGATGGCTCGGGCGGCGGTCCGGGCCAGCGAGCTGCGCCCCGGCGATGTTGTGCTGGTGGGTTCGGTGTCGGGCCGCACTGCTTCAGCCGTCTCCATGGCCCAGGCCCTGAAAGAGAATGGGGTCAAGCTCATCGCGCTGGTGGCCCTGGACTACGCCAGGGAGGTCAAGTCAGCGCACCACTCAGGTAAGCTGCTGCACGACTTCGCGGACCTTGTGATTGACATGCGCGTGCCCTTTGGCGACGCCTCGCTGGAAGTGGAAGGCCTGCAGGCCGCGGTGCTGCCCCTCTCGGGTGTCAGCCAGGCCACCATTTGCTGGATGATCTGCGCTGCGGTCATTGACGCCCTGATGGCCCGCGGCCTGACCCCCAGCGTCTACCTCAGCGCCAATCGCGAGGGCGGACCCGAGTTCAACGCGGAACAGGAGAAGCGTTTCGCGGAGCTGGGGTACTGACGACGGAGGACAGGCAACGGCAAACAACGCCCAGGGGCAGGTCGTGGCCCGGCAGGGCTGCCGGTGAGACTCGATGCTTGCTTCGGCCGGACAGGGGAGAGTGGCCATGCGTCTGAGAGCTGATGTCACTGCCATCGCGCTTGTGCTGGTTGTGGCCGTTGCAGTGCCGGTGGCCCTGCGGGGACCGTGGGCTGGAGAGTGTGTGGGGGTCGGCGACGGCGACACCATCACCGTAGTGCACTATGGCCGCAGCGAAGTCATCCGCTTGTACGGGGTGGACTGCCCTGAGAACGGCCAGACCTTTGGGTCCCAGGCCAAGGCCTACACGACCAGCCTCTGCCTGGGGAAGGTGGTGCGTGTCTATCCACGGGAGAGGGACCAGTACGGACGCACGGTGGCCACCGTGCTGCTTCCAGACGGGAGCTCGCTGGGAGCCGTCCTGGTCCGCGATGGCTGTGCCTGGTGGTACCGCCATTACGCCCCGGATGACGAGCAGTTGCGAGACCTCGAAGCGGGCGCGCGGGCTCGTCGAGCCGGGCTATGGGCTGGAGCGAACCCCATCCCCCCATGGGATTTCCGCCGCCGCTGAGACCGTGCCCGGCCCCACAGGAGGGCAAACGCCATGAGTCTGCGACTGCTTGCCCTGGCCGCGTTGTTCACCGCTACGCGGTCCTGCCTGGCCGCAACCTACCACGTCGCCCAACAGGCCCCTGGCGCCAATGACGCCAACCCCGGCACCGAGGCCCGGCCGCTGGCAACCATCTCCGCGGCCATGCTCAAGGTCCAGCCTGGCGACACCGTCCTGGTGCACGCGGGGACCTATCGCGAGTCGGTGGTCTTTCCGGGGGAGGATTGGAAGGATCCACAGCGGCGCTGCACCCTGGCCGGCGCCGAGGGCGAGCGCCCCGTGATCAAGGGCTCCGACGTGCTGCCGACAGACTGGACCCGTCTTGAGGGTGAGCGGCCGATCTACTACCAGCCACGGAACACTTACACCCAGATGGTCTTCGTGGACGAGCAGCCCCTGCGCCAGATCGGGCTTCAGGGCAGCCCCAAACGAGCGGCCGGCACCAATGGTTTCCAGTACCAGAGGCAGTGGTCGGGCAAGGGCCTCGACGATATGGCGCCGGGCAGTTTCTTCTATGACGAAGCCCAGCAGCGGCTCTACGTCTGGCTGGCCGACGGGGGCGATCCGGCCCAGCACACGATCGAGGCCGCCGTCCGCTCCGATGGCGTGCTGCTGAAGGGCACATGGACGCTGCGCAACCTGGACGTGCGCCATGTCGCGGATGACTTCTGGCCCCATGAGCAGGCGGTGGCTATCGGCGGCAATCAGTCCGTCGTGGAGAACTGCCGCATCACTCACAACGAGTTCCTGGGGCTGATCATCTCGGGTGAGGACTGCGTCGTCCGCGGGAATGAGATTGCCTACAACGGTCTGGAAGGCCTGACCAGCAACCTCGGGTACCGAATGCTGGTGGAGGGCAACGAGATCCATCACAACGCCTGGCGTGGGGACGTGGTCTGCCTGACTGCCGGCAACAAGCTGGTGATGTGGCGGGACAGCAAGTTCCTGCGCAACCACTGGCAT
This sequence comes from Armatimonadota bacterium, assembly GCA_013178155.1. Lineage (GTDB taxonomy): Bacteria > Armatimonadota > Zipacnadia > Zipacnadales > UBA11051 > JABLXH01. The sequence goes on from JABLXH010000080.1 coordinate 19,758, forward strand.
GACGAGCCCGCCTCGGCGCTCTGGCTCGACATCAGCGATGGCAACATCCTCATCGCCGAGAACCGTTTCGACAACTGCTCCGTGGGGGTGTACTTTGAGATCAGCCGCTGGGCCGTGATCGCCAACAACGTCTTCCGCGGATGTGGCCGCGCCATCTGGAGCTACGGCTCGGATGTGCTCATCGCCCATAACGTGGTGGACCGTTGCGGCGAGGGCATCACCATCAGCGGGTATGTCCGGGACTGCGACTACACTCAGGCGATCTCCGAGCCCCTGAAGTACTGCCTCATGGCGGTCCGCAACAACCTGGTGGTCAACAACCTCCTGGTGGACTGCGCCGGCTCCTTCATCGGCATTTCAGAGGACGATGGCTTTGGCGCCGGCAACTTCTCGGACCACAATGCCTTCGTTTGGACCATGCCCGCCTCACATCTCACCGGTCTGCACATCAACTTCATGAGCGGGTGGAACGCGCTGTACGGGCGGCTGCCCGAGTGGCGCCTGAACCGTCACTATGATGAACACTCGGTGGTGGTTGACCGCGTGCTCTACGACGAGGTGCACGGCGGGTCACCTTTTGTCGCGCTGGGGCGGGATGACGTCGTTCGAGAAGTGTCTTTTGCGGACCGCGACAACGGGGATTACCGGCTGCCCCCGGGTAGTCCACTGGAGGGCCGCGGGGTTCGCGTGCCTGAGGCGCTGGCCAGCCCCTGCAAGCCCTGCGACGGCAGCACGGTTCTGTCGCGCCAGTGGGCCACGACCCTGGTCGCCGACGCCCCAGACCCGGCGTCTGCCCCCACTGTCACCACCACCAGCGCAGGCCACTACCGTCTGCAGCCCCTGCCACGCTTCCAGCGGCTTTTTGACCTGGATGCTCAGCCGCCCAACACGCCGGGCCTGAACCTGACCTGGCAGCAGACCGGACAGTATCCGGTCTTCGATGCCAACGCTCCGGCCGAGACCGTCGAACCAGACGAGTGGGTCGTCTACCCGGCCAACCGACTGAAGGATTCGCGCTTCAACCAGGATATGGCCAAGGCAGGGGAGGCTGGCGGGCCGTGGGTCACAGGCGGCACGATCAACGCGTGGTCGGGGATTGCCTGCGCCAACCTGTTCCCGGCGAACCAGGAGCGCACCGTGGCTTACCAGAAGGTGGGGCGCATCGCGCCGGACTGCGAGTACATTCTCTTCGGCGACCTCCTGGCGCTGTCGGCCGAACCACGCTTCGGAGCCGTGGCAGAGATGTACCTGGCCGTCGGCGACGCCCTGCAGCCCCTGGAGCCCGTGGCGCGGATGGAGGGACGGCCGGGCCAGAAGACCCACTGGCAGACCGTCTTCACCCGTTACCGCGCCGGGGCGGCCGGACAGGACGCGCATGTCGGCCAGGACCTCTGCGTCGTTATCGGCGGCCACGTCAGCGGCCCGGCTGACGCGCAGGCGACTGACCCGGTGGCCTTCCTGAGATGGGACAACCTGACGCTGCTGACCGGCGAGGCGCCCTAGCCCAGCAAGTCTCCGGGTCGGGGGGCAAGGTTGCCGGCGGCTGCCGAAGCAACAAGGTCGGAATGCGCGGGGCCTGCCGCGCCGGTGGGGCCGCTAGACACTGGACGATTCAAGGAGTACATGATGTCAGCCGAAGCATATCTGGATGCAGTTGAGGCAGGACTGGCCAAGCTGAGGGCGACGCAGTTGCCCGCAGTTCAGGCCGCGGCGGAGATCCTGGTCGAGGCCATCATCGGAGGTCGCAAGCTGTTCAGCTTTGGCGCGACGCACAGTTTCATCCTGACCGAGGAGCTGGTGTACCGTACCGGGGGTCTGATGCTGATCAACCCCATCTACCCCCATGGGATGAACCTGTCGGTGCGCCCCATGCCCATGACCTCGCAGATCGAACGTCTGGAGGGTATGGGCCGGATATTGCTGGAGGGCTCCCCGGCCGGCGAAGGTGATGTCCTGCTGATCGCCTCGGCCTCCGGCCGCAACCCTATCGTCATTGACATGGCGCTGGCGGCGCGGGAGAAGGGCATGAAAGTCATCGGCATCGTGGCCCTGGAGTACTGTCAGGGCTCGACGAGTCGGCACTCCTCGGGAAAGCTTCTGCATGAGCTCTGTGACCTGGTGCTCGACGAATGCGCGCCCTATGGCGATGCGGCAGTGGAGGTCCCTGGCTTCCCGGAAAAGACGGGGCCACTCTCCACAGTGCTGGGGTGCACGGTGGTCAATGCCCTGGTTTGCGAGGTTGTCAGCCAACTGGTGTCACGGGGGGGTACTCCGCCAGTGTATGTGAGTGCGAATCTGCCGGGTGGTGATGCCCACAACGCGGAACTGCTGGCAGCCAATCGGGACCGGATATTCTACCTGCACTGAACCGTGGAGGGCGTTGAGGCTGGTGGCGGGCTGGCCGGGGTTTGCTTGACAGTGGCAGGGGCAAGGGCTATAATCGGGCGTGGGTGCCCGTGAGGGCGTCCGTTGTTTGCGTGCACCCAGTTCCGCAAGAACCCACACTGCAAGGCGGTTTGCCAAATGGCTGTAGAGACCGGAGCCATCCTCGATGGCACCGTAGTGAAGCTTCTGAAGTACGGTGTTATCATCGCGCTGCCGGAGGGTCAGTCCGGGCTGATCCACATCTCCGAAATCGCGGATGAGTACGTGCATCAGGTGAGTGACTATTTCCGCGAAGGGGATTCCGTTAAGGTCAAGGTCCTGGGGCAGCGAGAGGAGGGGCGCTACGAGCTGTCGGCGAAACAGGCGGAGGCCCGCAAGCCCTTGGAGGGGGCAGCACTGCGGCCGGCCGGCCCGCCACGTACGAGTGCCCCGGAGCGCGGGAGTGGGGGAGGCAGCTTTGAGGAGCGTCTGACGGACTTTCTCAAGGAAAGCAACCGCAAGATTAACGAGTTGAAGCGCAGTCGTGACGGGAAACGGCGCGGTCGTCGGTAGGTGACCGTCGCCAATACCCCAGGGCTGGGGGGATATGGGCCGGCGTGGGTCGGGGTAGGCAGCCGTAGGTGACCGTGTTTTCGGTCAACGATAGCCGTGCCCACGCCCGAACCAGGAGAAGCTTTCCATGGCCGACGTGGCTTTGCCGGAAGATCCCGAAAACCTGCGTAAAGAGCTCGAACGCTACCGGCTGGTGGTCTCCGAACTCCAGGGCAAGATCGCCAAGCTGGAAGAGGACCTGAGCGCGGCGGCAACCATGGCTGAGGTGCCGACGGTTGTCGTCACTCAGCCTGAGCTGCGGCAGACCCTGTCTCGCCTGATCAAGAAAGTGGCGATGATCGTCCAGGCGGAGAAGGTCATGCTCATGCTCTATCAGGCCGAGCCGGGCGAGCTCACGGTGCTACAGCCCGCGCTGGGCGTGTCGGAGGAGCAGGCGAGCCAACTCTCCCTGCGCCCCGATGAGGGCGTCTCCGGCCTGGTTTTCACCAGCAACAAGCCGGTTATCTACAACGACGCGCTGGCGGACGAGCGAACGGACAAGGGCAAGATCTCGCTCCTGCGCGTCCGCAACGGCATCTGCGTTCCCCTGGCGATCCAGCAGCGTGACGAGGAAGAGCGGGTTGTTGACGAGCGTGTTATCGGCGTCATGCACGCCTTCAACAAGCGCTACGACCAGGACTTCAACGATGACGACGTGCGGCTGTTGGAGATGCTGGCTGACCAGGCCGCGGCGGTCATCGCCAACGCGCAGCTCTACATCGAGCTGACGGAGAAGAAGCAGGAGCTCGAGGAAACCTTCGAGAGCATCCACTCCGGCGTGATCGTCGTCAGTCCCCGCGGAACCATCCGGCTCATCAACCCGGCGGCCGCGCGCATGCTCTCGGTCAACGCCGACGACCTGGTTGGGCGGCCGCTGCGGGAGACCGTCACGGAAGCCAAGGTCATCGAGCTGTTCGAGGAGACCTGGAAGCAGAACAAGGAGGTTCAGAAAGAGATCGCCCTTGAGAGTGACCGCCGCATCTACCAGGCGGAAACCTCGATCATGGGCGATGAAAACGGCGAGACGCATAGCGTCGTTGCGATCTTCAACGACATCACCGAACTGCGACAGGTGGAGCGCATGAAGACAGCCTTTGTCTCCACGGTGTCGCATGAGTTGCGGACTCCCCTGACCTCCATCAAGGGCTTCATTGCCACCCTCATTGACGATACCGATGGCATCTACGACGACGAGACGAGGATGGAGTTTTACCACATCAT
>JABLXH010000081.1 GCA_013178155.1 Armatimonadota bacterium
GTGGCTGAAGACCTCTATGCCCGCGGCCGCGGCGCCTACGTCATCGGGCTGCCGTTGGCTGACGAGACCGAGAGGCTGGCCTACATTCAGCACCTGCTGCAGCGGCCGGAACTGCTGGTCCGTCCCGGGGCGGCCCCCCCTGACCTCACCGACCTGCTCGAGGTAAGCCCTGAGGTCCTGGCCAAGCAGACCAACGGCCTGACCCGCTTGCAGGTGGGGGCCATCGTCCGGCAAGCGGTTCAGGCTCGGGAACCCATATCGAACCGCGTAATCACCTGCAGCAAGCGCCGCCAGATCGAGACCGAGATCGGTGATCTCGTCGCCTTCACCATGCCCCGCTATGGACTCGAAGCGGTAGCGGGAGTGGGCCAGCAGAAGGAACTGCTCCTGGGGACGGCACGGGCGCTGCGGGAGGGACGGACGGAAGTGGTGCCCAAGGGCATCCTGCTGGTAGGGCCGCCGGGCTGCGGCAAGACCTTCACCATGGAATGCTTCGCCCACGACTGCGGCATCCCGTTCCTGGAACTGAAGAACGTCTTCAACAAGTACGTCGGGGCCACGGAGTCCAACCTGGAGAAGCTCTTTCACTACCTCGATGCGCTAGCTCCGGTGTTCCTGTTCATCGATGAGTTCGACCAGTCCTACGGCAAACGTGTCGCCTCTGATAGCGACAGCGGCGTCTCGCGGCGAGTCTTCGCCATGTTCAACAGCTTTCTGTCCGACGAGTCGCGACAGGGCAGGGTGATGGTGGGTGCCGCCACCAATCGGCCTGACCTGGTGGATGCCTCCACCCTCCGGGCGGGGCGCTTTGACCTGAAAGTGCCGTTCCTGCTGCCGGACGCTGCGGCGCGGGAGGCGATTCTCAGGGTCACGCTGGACACCCTGCAAGTACAGGCAGAGAGCCTGGACCTGTCAGTGTTTGCGGCGCGTACCGCCGGCTACTCGGGAGCCGACCTCAAGGAGCTGGTGCGCGTCGCGCAGCGCCGGAGTGCATTTGCGGGGCGCGATGTGGTGGTGCAGGATGATCTGGAGTTTGCCCTGGAGGATTATGTGCCCGGAGGAGGCCTGCAGCAGGACCATGTGCGCTACATGGAGCTTTTGGCCGTAGCCGCTTGCACCTCGCGCTCGCTGCTGCCCGAACCGTACCGCGAGGCGGTGGGCACGGGGGTGCTGCAAGCCGAACTGGAAAAGCTGCGCGCGAAGCTTCTGTTGGGGTAGCGACGGCTCGATGTGCTGGGGGTCAGTGCGGGTGGCGGCGCCGCTGCCACCAGGCCAGGAAACAGCGGTTCCGTCCCGACTGACCCCCGAGCCTCGTTGTCTCCCCCCTGCTATCCCAGTGGCGCGTCGCCACCCTCAGGCGAGCTGGGCGAGCTCCTTGCCCGGCATGAGCCATACCAGCACTCCGGCTCCCGGCGCCAGTCCCTGGACCGAGAGGCAGGCGATGGCCCCCTTGCGCATCTCGACGCGTCCGCGGCCGATGAGTTCACCCACCAACTGGCTGAAGTCGGGTTCATGCCCCACGAACATCACGGGCCCCGAGACATGGTGTTCCTCCATGGCCTCGGCCAGTGACTCCAGGTGGCAGCCTGGCCCTATCCTCTCGTCTTCAACAACGGGGGTGCCAAGTCCTGCCCCGACGATTTCGGCCGTCTGTCGCGCCCGCACCAGGGGGCTGGTCAGCACCAGACTGAGCTCCACTCCCAGTCGCTGCAGCACCTTGACGGTATCGCGGGTCCGGCGCAGCCCCTTATCGGTTAGGCGTCGCCCGGCGTCGGCCTGACCCGGCGCCGCCGGTTCGGCATCCGCATGTCGCATCATGTAAACGAACATGGCCACCACCCTCCTGAGTTCGCGAGCTCAGGGCAGCAGACCTGCCCCCCTGCACGGCTGCGCGCCTGCCGCAAGAGGAGAAGTTCCCGTCGGTACCGAAATGGTTCCAAGGTCCCGTTTTGTGCGCCAATCTTACCATGATTGCGGAACCATGGGCGCATAAAGTACCGTTATCGGCAGTGAGAAGTACGGCCAGCCAGTGACCGGGGAGGCGTGCCTCGTGCCCCAAGTGCTCATCGTGGATGACGACCAGAGCGTGCGCGAACTGCTGCGCATGTACTTTGCGCGCGAGAACTTCGAGGTGCGGGAGGCGGCCACCGGTCCCGAAGCGCTTGAGGCCGCTGAAGCCAGCACCCCTGACCTGGTGGTTCTGGACATCATGCTGCCCGGGATGGACGGCTACGAGGTCTGCCGCGCCTTGCGCCAGCGCGGTGAGATTCCCATCATCTTCCTCACGGCCCGGGACGACGAGATCGAACCCATCGTGGGCCTGGAGCTGGGCGCTGACGACTACGTGACAAAGCCCTTCAACGCCCGGGAGGTGGTCGCGCGCGCCCGGGCGGTGCTGCGCCGTTCCCGTACCTCGACCGCTACGACGCCCCAGCAGGTCATTGATCACCCGGAGTTCCATCTTGATCCGGCCACCCGGGAGGTGCTGGTGCGGGGCAAGCCCGTCGCCCTCACCCCCCACGAGTTTGACATCATCCACTTGCTGGCCTCCAGGCCTCGCATCGTGCTGCCTCGCAAGGAGATCATGCAGACGGTCTGGGGCTACGATGCCGACTACGGGGACTACCGGACCGTGGACACCCACCTCAAGCGCGCGCGGCAGAAACTCAAGGATGCTGGCCTGACCGCCTGCCGCATTGAGACGGTGTGGGGGATCGGTTACCGCTTCGTAGTGGAGGGGAGCGAGGCGGGCTCCTGAGCCGTCTCCCGCTTCTCTCCGGTCCGGGAGCCCAGGGCATGCGCACACTCCTGGTCCGCCTCTCAATCAGCCACTTCCTGGTGGCGCTGGGTTCCCTCGCGCTGCTGCTTTGGCTGTCCCCGCGGCTGTTCCTGCACTATTATCTGGTGGCGGAGCAGCAGCGCCTGTCGGTGGCCGTGCGCGGCCTGGCAGCCACCGCTGAGCGACTCGCCCAGTCCCCCGGCCGCGAAAACGACCTTGCCCTGCTGGTGCGGACCTCGGGCATCATGCTCGGCGGCGAGGTGGCCCTGATCGGTGGCGACGGCGATCGGGTGTTGCTGGCCAGCCACGGCAGCCCGGCCACTGCAGGCTGGGCCCTGGCAGCCTGGGAGACCTATCGCCAGACGGGTCGCCCCCCTTCCATGCCCCTGGGCCAGGCCACGACGATTACCCTTGTGGCCCCAACGGGCCGGGCGAATCCCTTCGCGTCAGCCCTGGTCGTCCGCCATCGCGCTCCGGAGCTGCAGACCCTGCTGCGCGCCCATCGCCTCATGACCGCCGCCTCAGCGGCCATTGCCCTGGCCCTCGCGCTGATACTCTCACTGGTTGTCTCCCGGGCCGTGGCCTCTCCGCTGGTGGCCATGTCGCGGGCGGCCCAGCATCTCGCCGCCGGTGATTTCTCCGTCACGCTGCCCGAGCGTGGTCCGGCCGAGGTCACCAGCCTCGCTGCCAGTCTGAACCGGATGGCCAGTGCACTGGCCGCCACCTTCGCGGCTCTGGAAGGGGAGCGCCAGCGTCTTGCCGACGTCCTGGCCACCATGGGTGAGGGGGTCATCGGGTTGGACGCCGCGGGAAGGATCACTATCGCCAACCGGGCCGCCAGCGAACTGCTTGGTCAGGACCTCCCCCCGGGCTCAGACCTGACAGGAGCGATCCCTGCCGAACAGGTGGCGCAGGCAGTGGCGGCCTTTGCGGCCGGTTCGCCTCTCAGTTTCGCCTTCAGCCGCGGTGACCGGTACCTGAGTTGCAGCCTCACGCCAGCAGCCGGTGGAGGCGCGGTGCTGGTAATGGCCGACATCACGGCCACCCGCCAACTGGAGAACATGCGGCGTGAGTTCGTGGCCGCTGTCTCTCATGAGCTTCGGGCGCCGCTTACCTCCATCCGGGGCTTCCTGGGCGCGATTCTCGACGGCACTGCCCGCGAGCCAGACGAACTCGACCACTGCATCCGGGTGGCGGACCAGGAGGCAGCCCGCATGGCACGCCTCGTGGAGGAGTTGCTGGAGCTCTCGCGGCTTCAGGCCGGGGTCATGGAGTTTGAGTTCGCCCCGACCGACGTGGGTGACGTGGTGCGAGGGGTTGCCATTGCCTTTGCGCCACGGCTGGCGCAGACCGGCCTCCGTCTCGACCTGGACGTGGAAGAAGGCCTGCCGCTGGTGGAGGCCGATGGCGACCGGCTCGCCCAGGTTTTCACCAACCTGCTGGACAACGCGCTGCGGTATAGCCCGCCAGGGGGCGCACTGAGCATCCACTTGCGGCCAGTGACGCCCGCCGAACTGACTGAACTCCGCTTTGGGGAGACGCCGGTGTGCGAACTGTGTCTGCTGGGCAGCGTCCGCGACCAAGGACCAGGCATCGTTGAGACCGACCTGGGCCGTATCTGGGAGCGCTTCCACAAGTCCGACCGGGCCCGTACGCGGACTGACCCGGGGGCGGGTCTCGGGCTGGCCATTGTCCGCGAGATCATCCGGGCCCACGGCGGCGATGTCTTCGCCCGCAATCACCCGGCGGGCGGAGCAGAAGTCGGCTTCTGGCTGCCATTTGATGGGTCTTCCGCGGCTGCCGAGAGGCCTGAGGGCCGCCGGAATCAGTCGTAGTCCACCGCCCAGCTCCCACCGCCACCCGTAGCGCACCCCGCACTTCGCCAAAGGTCCATGACCTCTTCCGAAGCCCCGTGAGCTGCCAGATGGTCCAGCAGAAGGGCGTGCAAATCTCTGCAGACCTGCGGATGGTCCGCCGCGACATTGGCCTCGGCCAGCGGGTCTGCGGCGAGGTCGTAGAGCTCCGGGGTGCCGTAGGCGCCCACCGGCGCGTACCCCCAGCGCTCCGTGATCACGAATGGGGTGGAGGCGCAGCGGGGCGGAACGCCGCTTACCGGGCGCACGTGGCAGCCGCTGATGGCGTAATCGCGATGCCGCGCGGTACGGCCCAGCACGGCCCCGGCGAAGGACTGGCCCTCCAGCGGCTGCGGTGGATCTATCGCCGCGCCCGCCAACTCGCAGAGCGTCGGCAGGATGTCCACTGGTTGCGCGAATATGGGCAGGCTCTGGCCCCGGGGAACCTCCCCCCCTGCCAGCAGGAAGGGCACGTGCCCGAGCTCAGGGTACAGCGGCCAGTAACGCTGGTCACTATCGCTGATGTTGGACTTGCCTGTGCGGGCATGCTCACCGATGGACATGCCATGATCGCTGGTGATCGCCACTATGGTGTTATCCCAGAGCTGCAGGTCGTCCAGCTTCTGTAACACACGCCCGACCCAGCGGTCCACCAGCTCGGATTCGGCAGCATAGTGGGCCCAGAGGTTGTGCAGCTCAGCGTCGGTGTAGGCCTGGGCGAGACCGTAGTTCGGGTGCAGCATCGGCGGACCGTCGTAATCCGGATCATACCGCCGCACCAGATACTCCGGGGCGTCCCAGGGCTCGTGCGGGTCGAAGAAGTCCACCCAGAGGAAGAACGGATCCGCCGTGGAGTTCTCCTCTAGCCAGCGGATCGTGGTGCTTCCGGTCTTGGCGGGGAAGGTATCCGCTTCGCACTCCGGGTAGCGGTTGACCCAGCGGTGGATGTCCACCAGGGTGCGCCCCCGGAACTCCGGATGCAGACGCGTCTTGTCACGGGCCACGACCTCAGGGATGGGGTCGTTGAGCCGCAGCAGATGGCGATCGGCTTCCTGGCCGCGGTGCTGGAAGGCAGCGTCGAAACCGTGCTGGAAGCGGCTGTTGAACAGGTGCGGGCAGTCGCAGATGAGTTGCGACACATAGCCGGTCCCCCGCAGCAGGGCAGCCACATGGTTGCGGCTGCTGACGTCTATGGGCTGCCACCCGTAGTGCGGCCAGCCCAGGACACCGGTGGCCACATCGGTGCGGTGCGGAATGGTGGGGAAGCTTCCGGTGTAGAAGCCCTCCACGGCGGTGGCACGCTCGGCGGCGAACCGGTCCAACTCGGGAGTACGAACGGGGCGGGCCGCACGCCCCGCCAGGCTGTCGTAGCGGAAGGTGTCTGTGATGATCAGGATGATGTTTTTCACGTCGCCCTCCTGGCCGAGCTCTTTAGTCCATGTCCCATCTGAGCAATACGGCGCCGGCTTCGTGGGAGCGGAAGTTGAGCATGTCATAGATCTCGGGCGCCATCGTATACGGCACGTTGTGGGTGACGATGCGTTCCACTGGCAGTTTCCCAGCCTGCAGGAGCTTCATCGCCTGGAGCTGTAGCTCTGGTGAGTAGTCATAGTCGGTGCCGCCACCGAGGAGGTCTTTGTTGAGGAACTCGTGGCGGAGAATGGTCAGATGCTCTGAGTGGATACCCAGGAGGACCACACGCCCTCCTGTGGCCGTGATTCGCTGCGAGAGCTCGAAAGCCTCCACATGGGCGCCAGCGGCGCAATGGATGGTGCATTGGGCCATCTTGCCGTGCGTGAGAGCCCGCACGGCCTCAACAGGGTCGCCCTCCGCCGGGCAGACAAGATGCTCGGCTCCGGCCGCGGACGCCAGTCGTAGCCGCGAGGGCGCCAGGTCCACCGCGATGACCTGAGCTGGCCCCCGCAGGCGGGCCCACATGATCATCAACAGCCCCACCAGTCCCGCGCCAACAACGGCAACAGTCTCCCCCGGCCGGATGTCGGCCTTCATGGTCCAGTTGTAGCAACTGCGCCCCCACAGCACGAAGGGCGCCCGATCCCATTCGATGTCATCGGGTAGAGGCAGGGGGGAGCGGATGTCGTCACCGACCGCCGGGCTGACTACGTACTCCTGGTGGTGCTGCATGGTGGCGACCCGCTGGCCAACCTGGAAAGTGTCCACCTCGGCGCCAACCTCCACCACTACACCGCTGGTGGCGTAGCCCAGGTCATGGTTGGGCCACTTGCTGTCCCTATCACCCGGGAGCCGACGGATGCGGTTCAGCTCGGAACCGGGGCTGACCAGTGACCGCACGGCCTTGACGAGCACACCGCGGGGTCCGCAGTCCGGCCTGGGCACGTCGGCCACCACTACCTTGTCTGGGGCCGCGGCGATCAGCTTGTGCATGGTGCTGCCCTCGCTGTCGGACTCCCTCAGTCTGTCCCATGAATAGAGACACAGGGTTCGGGACCCGGGGCGTCAACTCCTTCGCGCCGGTCACGCGTTCGTGATGACGACGAGCTCAGGATCTGGCCAGGAAACCCGCAGTGTTTGACAAACGCCGGGCGTTGTCTTAGTATGCTTTAGCGTGGCGAGCGGGGCGGGAATGCGCCTTCGTCGCCGGTGACGCGGCCATGGCGCAATGACTGGGGGCCATGCCGGTGCATGCCATCTTCAAGGGCAGCCGGCGCCCCGGCGTCGGCCCACCAAAAGAGACTCCCGAAAGACCCCGCAGGGGGGTCGACCGCTTTCGTGTGTCGTGGTGTCGGCTGGTCCTGAGCAGTGTGGTGGTCAGCGCCGTCGTCTGTCGTCTAGCTCCTGTCCTGTCCCCCTCCGAGTTCCGTCTCCTTGACCACTGGTTGCGCTGGCGTCCGCCACGCCTGCCCGACGACCGCATCGTCATCGTGGCGATTGAGTCCCAGGACATCGAGGCGGCGCAGACTCATCGCGATTTCGCTTGCTCGTGCCTGGCGGTCTCTCGCGCCGACCTCGCCCGGGCGATCACGCGGCTGAAGCAGGCCGGAGCGATGGCCATCGGCCTGGACCTCAGGCTCGAGGTCGCCTGTCCATACAAGCGCGGGACGCCGGCCGGGCATGACGACCAGTTGGCTCGCGCCCTGGACTTGCCGGGCGAGACGGTTCTGATCGCGGGGGCTCTGCCAACGCCCGAGCGGACCTTCTTCAGTCTGCCCCTAATCTGGTTCGTGGGCCGTCCGGGGAAGGAGCGACTGGTCGCCTCGCCGGAGGTAGACCGCCAGGGGGACATACGAGGTGTCTCCCTGATCCAGTACGGCGTACCGGTCCGCGGCAACCCTGATGAACCAGCGAGTGTGGAGCGCATCGGCCAGCAGTTCGCTCCGCTGTGTGTGGCGCTGCTGGGGGTCCTGCGTGGCCAGCCCGACGACCTGCCCAGCGCTGTTTCCCCCTACGAGGTCAGTTTCGCCGGCCAGACGATCCCGGTCCTGCCTTCGCGCCGCCTCAGCCTTGTCGAACTGGGCAGGCAAGATCCAACAGCCGGAAGGCACTCCATGCTGATCAACTGGGTGGGGCCCGTCGGGTCGTTCCCTACCTACGCGCTCTCCAGCGTCCTGGAAGCTGACACGAAGGGCCTGCGGGAGCGCTATGGCGGCAAGGTGGTCCTGCTGGGGAGCCTGGCCGAGCGGTTCTTCACGCCTATGAGCGGCCGGTCGGCGCAGCCTCGTCCGGGCTCTGTAAACCAGACGGCGGAAACCAGTCTCAGTGGCACCGAGATCCATGCCAACGCGCTCAATACGCTCCTCACGGAGCGTTACCTGGTGACTGTGCCGCGCCCGCTTCAGGTAGTGCTGGTCTTCGTCCTGGCCTTCGTGGCGGCGTATGCTTTCCAGACCTGGAGCGAGAAGGCAGCACTCGCCCTTGCCGGCGCCCTCCTGCTTGCTCTGGTGGTGGCGGCATATCTGCTGGCCTGCCATGACATCTGGCTGCCGGCCGCCATCCCGGCTGTGGCCTTCCTGAGCAGCGCGGTGGTCTCGGCCTTCTGGGGCTTTGCGCGGGTGCGACAGGAGGCCGAGAAACTGGCCGTGGAAATGGAGGTCCGGGACGCCGCCACGGAGACCGTGGTTCACGACCTCAAACAGCCCCTGGCGGCGATTGGTGCCCTGACTTCGGTACTGCGTCGCCGGCAGGAGCGAACAGCGGGTCCCTCGCAGGAGAGTCTGGAGGTGCTGGGGCATATTCAGCAGCAAGTAGATCGCGCCATCGGCGATATTGACGATCTTCTGGCCGCGACGCCCGGTCGCGAGGTCGGCCTGGTGCGGCAGCGCTTCGACCTGGTGGCCCTGGCACGCGAGACGGCTGAAGTCCAGCGCATGCGCAGCTCCTACCACGACGTCGAGATTGAGGCCCCGGAAGAACCCGTCTGGGTGCATGCTGACGTACGTTACATGAGCCGTGTGCTCAGCAATCTCGTGGACAACGCGCTGAAGTACTGGCCGGAGGGGGGAACCGTGCGGGTGGTCGTGCGACGGAACCCGCCGTGGGCGGAGGTCAGCGTCATAGACCACGGCCTGGGCATCAGCCCGGAGCAAAAGGACCGCATTTTCGCGCGATTCACCCGCTCGGTCCCCGCGGGGGCTAACATCCCAGGCAGCGGCATAGGACTTTACTCCGTGCACCGCATCGTGGATGCCCATGGCGGCGAGGTGAGCGTCGAGAGCGAGGTGGGAGTGGGCTCAACGTTTGTCGTTCGCATCCCCTGCGCTGATGAGGCTGCGGAGGAAGATACAGGAGACCGGTAGCGATGTCTTTGAGCAGACTCCTATGTGCCTGCCTGCTGTCGCTGGCGCTTGGCAGACCGTCTCGGTGGCTGCGGCGCAAGGTCCCCGGGCCACGTTGACCCGTGTGCGCGGGACCGTGCGCGTGATGCGGGCCAACACGCGGCAGTGGGCAACTGTGCGGCAGTCGCGCCAACTCCTGCTATATGCAGGGGATCAGGTGCAGGCCCTGCAACGTTCGCGCGCGACCATCCTGGTGGACGGCGCCCGGGTCGAGCTGGAACCCGGGGCGCACATCACGATCACTGCTGCACGCGCCAACCGGACAGAGAGGGGTTACCTGTCACTACTGGCAGTCATGGGGCGGGTCTTCGTCTGGCTGGCCAGCTCGGCAGGGTTTGAGCTGGGGGCCGAAGGTGTGGTTGCTGGCGCCGGCGGTACGCAGTTTGTCTTTGAGGTCTCGGCCGAGGGAGTCACTACCGTAACCGTCCTCGAGGGCTCGGTGTACCTTTACAACGACCTGGGTCGCGTCGTCATCCAGGCCGGTGAGCAGAGTCAGATCAGAAAAGACATTCCCCCCACGCGGCCGCGTCAGGTAGACGTCTCCGGGTACCTGGAGTGGGAGGGGACCCTGGAAAACCTCTGGCTTGGCTGGGAGACGCGTTACACCCCCGGCGCTACGCGTGAGGCCCTGCAACAGGCAGCGTCGGCTGCAGTACAGGCCGCTGACCGGACCCCGACTGACACCACACTCCAGCTCCGGGCCGGTGAAGCACTGCAGGACCTAGGCGACCTCAAGGCTGCCGAGGAGCGCTACCGCAAGGCACTGGAGAGCAGCGCCGGTGACCCGGCCGTCCTGCTGCACCTGGGCTACTGTCTCCTGGAGCTGGGCCTGCCCGATGAGGCCAACGCGACCTTTGCGCAGGCCCTCACCGCGGTGCCGGGCGAGCCGGAGGCCGAACTGGGCCAAGTGCTGGCGCTGATGGCATCGGGGGACCCGTCCCGCGTCGCCGAGGCGCGAGCCAGTTTGGGCCAGTTCGTCACCAGACATCCGGAACATGGGCGCGGACACCTGGCGGCGGCGCTGCTGGCGATCAGAAGCGGTGATGCCACGGGAGCGCAGACCGCTCTGGCTCAGGCCTTGCGCCTGGATCCAGGCAGCTACCATGCTCTGGCCTATCAGTCGGGGCTGGCGCTGGCACGCGGCGACGCCGCTGCCGCCCGCACCGCGGCTGAGCAGGCGGTGGCGGCGGCTCCGGCGTCGGCCCTCGCCCAGCAAAGCCTGGCGGCCGTCCTGTTTTACGCCGGTGACCTCGAGGGCGCCGCGGGAGCGGTGCGGACGGCGTTGGCGGCCAATCCCCTCTCTGCCATGGCGCATCTGCTGGCGGCGGACGTGGCTCTGGCGAGCGGAGACCTGGAAGGCGGCGCGGCCGAAGCGGAGATGAGCGTGGCGCTGGACCCCACCCTGGCTCCGGCGCTAAGCACGCTCGGCATGGCCCGCCTGGCCCGCAACGAGTTGCCCGCGGCCGAGAGTGCCTTTGCTCGCGCCCTCCAGGCGAGTCCGCAACTGGTTGCCGCGCAGACGGGCCTGGGCGCCACCTACCTGCGGCAAGGCCGGTTGGATGAGGCCCTGCGGGCCCAAGCTGCGGCTTTGGCCTGGGACCGCGACGCGGTATCCACGCATAATAACCTGGGTGCTGCCTACTTGGCGGCAGGGCGCCTGGAGGAGGCCTATGCTCAGTTCGCAGAGGCCATTCGTCTACAGCCCGACTCGGCCATCGCCCACGCCAACCTGGCCCTGGCTGCCCTGGAGTTGAACCGCTTTGCGGAGGCCGTCGCCGAGGGCGAGAAGGCGGTACGTCTGGGTGACCGCTCAGCGCGCCTGCGCACCACGCTGGGCCGTGTCTACCTGAAGCAGAACCGGGTGCTGCAGGCCTGGGCGGTCCTGCGCCAGGCGCGGGAACTCGACCCGGACTATGCCCTGGCGGATCTGTATCTGGCCGAGGTCAACTCTCGCCTGGGCCGGTCCCGGGACGCGGTCCGTGAGACCTTGGTCGGCGTGTCGAAACAACCCTCGGCGGCGCTTGACGACCGCGAGTACGCGCGGACGATCGTCCGGGCGGCGGCGGGCGACGACACGCTGATTCGGGCGCGGACCGATGGCCGGGGGGCCCGCGGCCAAAACTCCTACTACCTGGCGGCCGAGCACCGCGAGTCCGACTGGGATGGGACCCACAGCGACTACCGTGAGACGACGGCACTGGGGATCGTCGGACGGCAGACGGCTTTCCAGCGCACTGACGTGCTGGTAGCGAGTGGACAGTGGGACAAGCGTGACCGGCCCGGGACCTCAGCGGCAGCGGGAACGGTCGGCGACGGGGATTACCACACGACCTTTCGGGGCGTCGATGCCCACTACCTGGCCCGCCGGCCGGTCAGCGACGGTGTCGTGACTCTTCGCCTGGGCTACCGCGACACCGATTCCGACGACCACAACCCCGATAGCCTCGACCCCGATCCGAAGCCTTACCGGCATATCTCGCTGGACTACCACGGACCCATGGTGGAGGTCCGCCTGGACCGCCCGAGCACGGGAGGTGCCAGGCTGGTGGCCGGCGCGGTGATCTCTGACCAAATCCGGCAAATCAGCGGCCTCATTGGCACGCGAAACCCGGCTGGCAGCGATCCGCCCGCCCGCTTTGTGCCCTTCGGCGACGACCTGGACCGGCAGGTCGGTAGCTTCTACGTGGACTACGGCTGGCCGCTGGCTGACAAGACACGGCTTGTCCTGGGAACGCGAGGGGCGGTGGCGGACGATATGAGTCCGGTCTGGCGGCCCCGCCTGACCTTGCGTCACGCCCTAGGCCCCGACAGCACGCTGCTCTTGCTCAGTTGGCCGGTTCTGAGTGACGATGTGAGCGAGATCTCACCCGTGGAGGAATGGGCGCTGGCTGACCCGCTGTCGCCCCTGGACCTGGCGCGAGGCGGCTACAGCCAGAGCCACGAGGCGCAGTACCAGCGGCTGACGCCGGGAAGATCGCTGGTCCGTGTGGGAGTGTTCCACCGCGACCTGCGGAACCTGCTGATTGATCTCGAGGACCCGGCTCGGTCGGCGGGAGTGGCGCCGACGGTGATCGGCTCGGGGTATGTGCGAGGCATCAAGCTGGAGGCGGAGCGGCGCCTGGGCCGTGACGTGACCGGAGGTCTGACGGTGGCCTGGCAGGACAGTCGCAACGACGCCACCGGCCGCGATCTGCCTTACCAGCCTGAGCTGACAGGCTCCCTGCGCCTGGATTACCTGAGCTACAGCGGCTGGCGAGGTGAGGTGGCAATGGACTGCGTTGGCCGCCGGTATTCGGACCCCGGAGCAACAGTGCGGCTGGACTCAACCCAGCTTTGGCGCCTGACACTGGCCAAGCAACACAGCATACAGGCAGACTTCTTTCTGACCATCCTGAACCTCTTTGACGAGGACACCGGGTTCTGGCGGGGCTACCCGGCCTCCGGCAGGAGAGTGAGTGGGGGGGTTGAGTACCGCTTCTAGGTGCGAGGTCTGTGGGGCGAGGCGTGAGAGGTGAGCGGGGCGGTGCGCGGGGGTTGGGACTGGCGTCACGGCTGAGGGTTCGTCGTCCGGGAATCTGGCCGTGGCAGCCAGATCCCGACTCCCGAGTGACGAGACAGCCGCCGCGCGGCGCGCAACGCGAGAGTTGGAGCTCACTGCGGCGCCGCAAGGCGCCAAGACGAGGCAGGGCCAGCGTATGAGACAAGCAGTTTTCCGCAGTTCATGCAGGGACATGGGGGCCGTACTGGCGGTGGTAACACTGCTGCCGGTCGTCTCGCTGGTGGCAGGTTGCTCTGGTGCCGGCGTGAGCGCCGCGGGTCTCAGTGGGGCGGAGGTCCAGACACTGGGCACAGATCAGATGAGCGTTCTGGTGCTGGTGCGCGGCTGGCTGAAGGTCATGTTCCCTGAGCCCACTTCGGGAACGCCCCAGGTCGAGTTCGAGTGGCTGGACGACGGCTACAGGATGTACGGGGTCGATAGCCTGGGCCATCCTTTTGACTACTTCGGCGCCTGGGATGGCAGCGGCCACGGCACCTGGCAGACGGCTGACGGACAGCCGGTGTCGGGCTCCTGGGACGCCCCCACGGGCGACACCGTGCATGTGCAGCACATGCACTACGAGTACCCCGACATGACCCTGGAGTTCACCAGTGAGGTGGACTTCGGGAACATGGTAGGCAATCTCGCACCAACCACGTGGGAGGGCACCCAGACGATGCAGGACGGACGGGTGCTGGCGTTCCGTTGGCATAGCAATGCGGCAGACACCCAGACGCTGCGCTTGGACTTGCCCGCCGCCGGCCTGCGACTGGAGATTGCAGTGCCTGTGGCCTTCGTGAAGGACTATGGCTTCTGGCCCCTGCCGGCCTCCAAGGTTCTGGGGACGGCGCAGGCTCCAAACGGAGCGTTGACGTTCACACTGAGCGGCACCAATGGTGTCTGGGAACGTCTGCGGGTGGCCAGGGGCCAGACCACCGGGACCTTTGTGCTGTCTGGCGAAATGGCCGGAGGGGGGCGATTTGAGGAGAACGGCCAGGTCAAGGCGGTCATGAACTGGCCCGAAAGCCTGGTGGCGCGGCTGGACCTGACGTCACTTGAGACTGTGGAGGTCACGCCGGTGGCCGCCGCGCGGGACCTCGCCATTGACCGGTGGATCAGCAGCCTGGCCGCTTTGTCACCCATGTCGGTCCAGTAGGACCGCAAAAGGGAGGGAGCCGGATGTCCTACACAGTCTCCGGACAGGTTGTGAACGAGAACAACCAGGCCGCGCCCACGGGCACCAGGATCTGCCTCGGCAGTGGCACCGGCGCCAGCCACACTTGCCAGTACGGCCCCCAGACGGTGGGGACGGGAGGAAGCTTCCGGTTCACCAACGTTGAGGCCGGTAGCTACAACGTGCACATCGTCAAACCCGGTGGTGGGAACTGCTACAACGCCACTCCCAGCCCGGTCATCGTGGACTCAAACGAGGTGATCAGGATCACGGCTTCGTGCCTCTAGGCTCGGGCTTGGCCGTCGGACTGTCTCCTTGCCGCGGTCCAGCCCCCGTGCCCTGGCCGTGACCGGTCGTGCAGGACGTTCCGGTAGCTCAGTGGTCCTGACATAGTGCTTGCCTCCAGGGGTCAGCATCGCACCCGCCCCCTGCTCCCGTGAAACGCATCACGCGAGGGCATATACACGACCGTCCAGCAGGTCCTCGGCCAACACGACGGCGAAGAGGTTGCTGCAGTACGTGATCCGAATGAAAGCCTGCCTCTGTGGCCGCGCGGGGACCCGGCAAGCGGCCGTGAGGGCCAGCGAGAGGATGACCCTGGAGTGCCCACCAAGCGTAGCGTACCGCCGGCCATCAACATCGGTTCTCGTCTGGAGCCCATGGTTGACGAGGCGCTGATCCGGTCGTTCAGGGGTGCAGCCCGGCTCAAACTGCACGAGCCGCAGCGCCGTGAGATCGTCTTCGAAACCGATGCGCCCTGGGAGGGCAATGCCTGCGGCTACCCCTCGATCGTGCGGGCCGACGAAAACTGGCGCATCTACTACCACGGACTGCACTATCGGCACAGTGGCCCTTCGGCCCAGGCGCTGACTGACCATCCGGCGGTGCTGTGCTATGTCGAGAGTAGTGATGGCCTGACCTGGTCACGGCCGAACCTGGGGCAGTTCGCGTTCAACCGCTCCAAGCGCAACAACATCGTCCTGACGCCGGAGGCTGTGGCGGAGGTCGGGGGCGACCCGGCACACACCGCGGTTCTTCGCGACACGAACCCGGACTGCCCGGCCAACGCCCGCTACAAGGTGGTCATGCTCAGCCTGACCCCGGAGAAGCATGGTCTGTACCTGCTGCAATCGCCGGACGGCGTTCGGTTCGAACTGATGAGCGACCGACCGGCGATTACCGAAGGGGCCTTTGATTCCCAGAACCTGATGTTCTGGGACCCGGTGCGGGGTGAATACCGGGAGTACCACCGGGTATTCACCAATGGTGTTCGCGACATCGTCACCGCGGTGTCTGTTGACCCCACCTGTTTTCCGAGACCGAAACGTCTGCGGTTCCCGGGAGCGCCGATCGAGCACCTCTACACGAACCAGATACTGCCCTACTACCGGGCGCCGCACATCTTCATGGGCTTCCCCGCGCGGTACACGGAACGGGAGTGGTCAGCCCCGCTCTATGCGCTGCCCGGTCTGCAGGAGCGGATCGCGCGGTCGCAGGTGCACCCCCGGTACGGCGGGGCAGTGACCGACACGCTGTTCATGACCAGCCGTGATGGTCTGACCTTCAAGCGCTGGCCCGAGGCCTTCATCCGTCCGGGCCCGCGTCAGGCCCAAAGCTGGGTCTACGGCGACAACTACACCTTCTGGGGCATGATCGAAACGCCGTCGTCCCTGGAGGACGCGCCCAATGAGATATCGCTTTACTCCAGTGACGGCTACTGGGAGGGGGTCTCAAACAGCTTCCGGCGCTATACTATCCGGCTGGATGGTTTTGTCTCCATCAACGCACCACTCGCCGGTGGCGAGATCCTCACCAGGCCTCTCATCTTCGACGGGGGTAACCTGGCGCTGAACATGGCAACCTCGGGGGCGGGAGGCATCCGGGTTGAGATTCAGGATGCCCACGGCAAGGCCATCCCGGGCTATGCTCTGGAAGACTGCCCGGAGATCATGGGCGACAGTGTCCGCCACATCGTCCGCTGGTACAAGCGCGGGGGGGATGTGCGCAGGCTGTCGGGCAAGGTGGTGCGTTTGCGCTTTGTGCTCCGCGATGCAGACCTCTACAGCCTGCAGTTCGTGCCCTACGCGCCGGAGCCGCCGTTGCCGGACCTGAGTGGCATACCCTTTGAGACCAAGGGGCCATGAGGCGCAGCCCCGGCCCGCCGAACCGCCATCCAGAGGCCAGCGTCCAAGGGCACAGAAGGTGCGTCTGGGTCGCGTTGACGCCCCCCTGGTGATGTGCTACACTCGCGGCGAGGCCAGTAGTGGGCATGGGGAAGCGCTGAACGGCCCAGACTGGTCGAGGATACCCCCAAAGACAGGGCGGAGTGCCCATGAACAGCTCGCGCCTGTTACTCGTTCCCCTGTTGTTGCTCTTCCTGCTGTCGGGTTCGGCGGCCTGGTGCACGCCTGAAGAGGATGCCAAGCGCCTGGATGAGGAGCTCTACGTCCTGGACATTGCTCGAACGCTGAACCTCACGCAGGCCCAGTGCCAGGCACTGATCCCGGTGGTGGAGGAGATCCAGACGGCCTTCAAGGCCCGGGACGCCGGGATAGAGGACATCTGGAAGCAGACGAAGGACGCCATCGAGGCGGTCAACAAGGCCTGGGAGACGCGGACAGCGCCAGACCCAACGGCCAAGGCCACTGCTGACCAGGCCGAGGGGCTCCACCGGTCCATCATCGAGGCCACCCGCCAGGCAGTGGACAGGGCTGCGGAGAAGGCCCGGGCTGTGCTGACAGCAGAACAGCGGGCCCTGATTGAGACGCCGCAGCAGGCAGAACTCCGACGCTCCAACCAGGCCATGTATCAGGGCGCCAACTCACTCGCGGAGTACCTCGCCCGTGACATTGCGGCGCTCCGGCAACTGCGCGAGGAGGAGTACGAGGCAGCGCGAGTGGCCCTGGCTATGAATCTCGCGACGCGGGTCACCACCATTCAGGACCCGGGCTTTCGCGTGGCCCTCAACCAGGCCCTGGACCTTGAGGACACTTGGCGTCGCATGCCGGATGCCGAGTTCAACCGTCGGGAGGATGGCCTGCCGGAGCTCCTGGCTCAGTTCCTGCAGACTCCCGAGGACCCCCAGGTCCTTCAGGCGCCCGTGACCCTGGATGAGTTCCTGCGTTTCCTGACCAGTCCGTACACGGCGGAGCTTCTTAAGTCCTACCAGCCGTCGAGCGGCGGAGCGCCGGCGACACCCCAGGGAGGTGGTGGGCAGTGAGAGTGTTAAGCCCGATGATCGGCCTGGCCCTGCTGACCGCGATGGGAGCATCGCTGGCGGCTGACCCCCGCCCGGAGCTCTCCAAGGCGCTGGACTATGCCCACAGCATGTTCATATTCTACCGCCTGGACCCCACCGCCGAGGACCTGGCGGCCCTCTTGCGGGCCTCGCGCAACATCATCCGGCTGCAAAGCGAACGTGAGAAGGAACACCTTGCGGCCTTGGTCAAGGCGGCTCCCGATCTGAAGATTGCGCGCGATGCGCTACTGGCCGGCCAGGCCATCCCCCAGGCTGTACAGGATGCTCTGGATAGGCTGAGCGAGACTGAGACCGCTGCTGACGACGAGCTGCACGAGGACGTTGCCAATGAGATGGTCATGCTGCAGCGACAGTTGTCGGAAGAGTCCGCTCGCCTGGTGAACTGGCGGATCCCCTGGGACTACCCCTTGCCGCCGGACGACGAAGCCAATGTGGAGCGCCTGGAGCAGCTAGCCGCGCGCATCACTAGCTGCGGCAACATGCTGGAGAGCATCCGTTACCTGAACGCGGCCGACTTCGTCACTACGCGCATGTGGCGCCTGCAGGAGTTTCTGGACGAGTATGGGATAGAGCCGGACACACGCGAGTACGAGGAGGCCATGGACTACCTGACCCGGCTCACTGACGAGATGCGGGTTCAGCCGGAGGAGCAATGGCCTGACCTGCGGTTCCTCTATGCGGCGAGGGCCCTGGTCTATGTGGGCGGGTTGGAACAGGAGCAGGAAGAAGCTGAGCAGGAGACCCTGTTTGGCTTCTGGGATATTCTCGAGTGCCTGAGCGACCCTCAGACCCCGGAGCTGCTGTCGAAGCTGCTGGACGCCATGAACACAGGTGCCGGTGGCGGCCAGTAGCCCGGTCCACCGAGGGTGTGCCTGGACATGTTGCTGACGGCCCCGCGCAGGGGCCGTCTTGCTGAGGGTCAGAAGGAGAGCACACAATGGCCCTGGACCTGACTGTTGCAGAGTGCCGTGCCCGGCTGGCCGAGATCATCAAGAACAAGGCATTGCGCTTCGGTGAGTTCGTGCTGGCCTCCGGGCAGACGAGCACCTACTACATTGACGGCAAGATGGTGACCCTGGACAGCGAAGGGGCCTATCTGCTGGCCCGCTGCCTGCTGGACCTGCTGGGGGAGGAGCAGGTGGATGCGGTGGGCGGCATGGCCATCGGAGCCGACCCCATGACCGGCGCGATGGTGGCCCTGGCAGGCGCCCAGGGACGCCGGCTCAGTGGCTTCATGGTCCGCAAGGAGCCCAAGGGGCGCGGGACCAACCAGCAAGTGGAGGGGCCGCTGGCCCCGGGGGCCCGCGTCGTCATGCTGGAGGACACTATCACCACCGGCGGCTCAACGCTGCAGGCGATTGCTGCGGTGGAGCGCGAGAGGCAGGCCCGCGTGGTGAAGGTGCTGGCTATGGTGGACCGTCTGCAGGGCGCCCGGGAGGCGCTGGGAGCAGCCGGCTACCCACTGCAGTCGGTCTTCACCATTGAGGATCTGGGTGTGAAGCCCTGACCTGATGGAGGTCCACGATGCCTGGCGACTTCCCCGATGTGCTAACCGATGTGCCCGTAACCGTCCATGACTTTGTCACCGGCGAGATCATCGCCTGTGGCCGCATGAATGTTCGTTTCATTGAGCACACTGACAGACTGCGTGTCATGCGCGCCCGCTTCACCGGCGAGTTCACGCCCGACACCCCGCAGGACAAGGCCGCGCTGGACCGTGAGATCATCACTGCCATATCAGCCGGCACCATGGGGCACAAGCTGCAAGTGGAGCACGGCGGCAAGACTTGGACGCTCACGGTGAAGTTCGAGCCAGGTGATGTCGTCTTCCCGTTCACCGGTCGCCAGGACCCGAAGGTGGTAGCCTGAACACAGCCCTTCGCTCCGGTGGGACTGGCCGGGGCCGCTACCCGAGCCGCTCCCGCACGAAGTCCCAGACCCGCTGCTTGTAGTACCGATGGCCGTCTGGCCCCACATAGAGCTCAACGTTGCCGGGAGCGCCGGCGGCGGTGTACATGGCCTGGACACGCTCGAAGGCGACCTGTACTCCGGCCAGGGGAAAGATGCTGTCATGCTCCCCGGAGACGATGAGCAGGGGTCGCGGCGCAATCAGACCAGCCACATCGTACATCTCACAGAGATTGAGCAGGCCGGGGACGTAGTTGCAGTCACAGTGGGTCATCGCCAGGATGGAGTGGCGGAAGGTGCAGAAGTAGCAGCTCGGGATGGACACAGCAAAGCGGCTGTCCAGTGCGGTGGCAAAGAGAGTGACCGTGGCCCCGCCGGACTGGCCCGTGCACACGATCTTGGCCGGGTCCACCTCCGGCAGGGCTGTCAGGTAGTCCACGCAGGAGATGACGTCCAGCACCCGCATGCCCAACAGCGTGCGACCCACCATGATGGCGCGCATGGCAAGCTGCTGGCAACTGCTGCCGCGGTCGGCATCCAGGTCATCCTGAAGCATCAGCTCGCCGAAGCCGCGCAGGTCCGGCGCCAACGCGATATGTCCCTCCCGGACCGCCTGGACAGCGAAGTCTCGCTCACCCTCGACCGTCAGCGGACGGCCCTTGACGTCCTGTCCGAAGTCCGCCGGGACGACCTTCCCCGGGCCATGGCCGTGCAGACAGACAACGGCGACGGCAGGACTGGCCAGCGTCTTGGGTATCAGGAGGAAGGCTGGAATGACGACGCCGTCACGGCTGGTGATGCGCACGTAACGACGCAGGTAGTCGCCCATGTCACGCTCGTCGCCTGTCTCGGCCACGACCTCCTGCTCCTCACCGGGGTGCACGGCCAGCAACGATGACAGCGCCTCGCGCAGTTGGCGTTGCCAGCCCCGGAAGTCGTCGGCGAACTCGGGATCATAGCCCAGCGAGCGCAGTCCTGCGGCCATGAGCTGGTCGAAGCGGGCCTGCAGACTCAGGTTAGCTGGTTCATTGAGCATGGCGGACTCCCTCGGTCAGGGTCAGGGCACGGGTTCGCGGCTGGGTGCCCGCAGACCTCCTACCTTGCCTGCGCCTGCGGTTGCTGGTAGAATGCGGCCACCCCTATCGGACTCGGATGTGATCTCCGATGTATGAGCCAATCGTGGGCGTCGAGGTCCACGCGCAGTTGACCACCAGTTCCAAGATGTTCTGCTCGTGCCGGGCGGAGTTCGGCGCCGAACCCAACACCAATGTCTGCCCAGTCTGTCTGGGCTTGCCTGGCTCACTGCCGGTGACCAACCGAAAGGCAGTGGAGCAGGTCATCCGCACCGGGCTGGCTCTCGGCTGCGAAGTCGGGACCCTGTGCCGCTTCTACCGCAAGAACTACTTCTACCCGGACCTGGCCAAGAACTACCAGATCAGCCAGTACGATGAGCCATTGACCTTTGGGGGGCGGATGGAGCTGTCCGTGGAAGGACGTCCGGTGAGCATCCGCATTCGCCGGGCTCACCTGGAGGAGGATACGGGCAAGAACATCCACCTTCCCAATGGCCGTTCGCTGGTGGAGTATAACCGCTGCGGTGTACCGCTGATGGAGATTGTCACCGAGCCGGATTTCCGCAGCGCGGCGGAGGTGCGGGAATACCTCCTGCAGTTGCGCCGGCTGTTGTGGTACCTGGGCGTCTCCACGGCCAATATGGAAGAGGGTGCCTTGCGGGCCGAACCGACGGTCAACCTGCGTGATCCTGAGACCGGCGAGCGGACGCCTAAGGTCGAGATCAAGAACCTGGCTTCCATCCGGGCGGTGCACGATGCGGTGGAGTATGAGATCCGGCGGCAGTACCACTGCCTGGAGACTGGCGAGCCGATGCAGCAGGAGACGCGCCGATGGAACGAGGCCCAGGGGATCACGACGGTGATGCGCACCAAGGAGTCCGCCGAGGACTACATGTACTTCCCTGAGCCCGACCTCGTGCCCATCGAGCCCGAGCCGGAGTGGGTCGAGGCAATCCGGGCGGCTCTGCCGGAGCTTCCGCAGGCCCGACAGCAGCGCTTCGTGGCTGAGTATGGCCTGCCCGAGTACGACGCCCAGGTCCTGACCGAAGACCGAGCCACAGCCGACTACTTTGAGGCTGTGGTCCAGGCCTGTGGTGAGCCCAAGGCCTGCAGCAACTGGGTCATGGGCGATTTGCAGCGTCTGCTGAATGAAAGCGGGTGCTCGATCACCGAGTCGCGCGTGTCGCCACAGCAACTGGCGGAGCTGATCGGGACCATCAAGGACGGGACCATTAGCCACAATATCGCCCAGGCGGTACTGCCCAAGATGTGGGCCACCGGTCACTCAGCGCGCGAAGTCATTGCCGCGGAGAACCTGGCTCTCATCAGCGATGCAACCGAGATCGAGAAGCTCGTGGATGAGGCCATCGCCGCCAACCCCAAGGCTGTCGCGGACTACCGGGGGGGCAAGGAGAAGGCACTGGGTGCCATTGTCGGCCACGTGATGCGGCAGACAAAGGGACAGGCGAACGCGGCTGTGGTCAACGAGCTGATACTGGCGCGCTTGAACGGCTGAGGGGGACCCAACTCGGGCGTGGAGGCTGTCTGCCCATGACTCCCGGTGCGGTCGGCGGCGTGGTTTTCAACGTGTCGGTGATGGTGCTATGCCTGATGGCCGCCGCCTATCCGGTCTACCGGGTCGTGGCGCTCTGGTTCGACCGGGCCATCTCCACGGCCGAAGCTGTCATCTACGTCACCCTGCTGGTGTTCCTGATTGCCGGCATCATGGCGACTCTGGGCTCGCCGCTGGGCTATGTGCTCATAGCCGCGCTCATAGTCAGTTGCGTTGGTGTACCGGTTCTCAACCATCTGGCAGACCAGGTCTCCTTGCGCCGGATGGAGGACCAGGACATCACCGAGTTCCGCATGACCCTCGTGCACCAGCCCGGCAACAAGTATGCCCACGAGCGTCTTGCCCGCATCTACTGGCGGCGCCAGCAGTATGACGACGCCCTGGCACATGTCGAGGCGGTCCTGAAACAGGAACCCCAGGAGCCGACCTTCCGGCTGCTCAAGGAGCGCCTCGAGACCGACCGCCGTCGCGCCATCACGAAGGCCAAAGTCTGCCCCAAGTGCTTCGTTGAGAACCCGCCCGATGCCGCGGCCTGCCTGGAATGTGGCTTCGCGTTCATGGACCCCGGCGACCTGGTGCGGATGCTGCTGGGTGACACCGGCCAGCAGGCGCTGCGCTGGGCCGGACTGAGCTTCGGCCTGCTGGGACTGATCCTGCTGCTGGTGGGCGTGGCCGTGGCGGCTGCCGGCCTGCTTTTCCTCTTCGGCATTGTCTGCCTGATGCTCTACCTGTACGCGCGTCTGAGCGCTCGCTGAAGCGGTGGCCCTACAGCAGCACCTGGCCTGACCCCAGGTCCAGGATCTGCGGCACGCCGTCCACAATGCGAGCGCACGTGGGACGACGCAGCGCTTCTTCCTCCGCCAGCGGGTACGTGGGCGTCCCCGGGTTGATGTGGGTCAGGCTGCCATGTACGGTGATGTGCGGCCGGTGGAAATGGCCATTGACGAGGTAGTCAATGCGCCAACGCCCGGCCAGCTCCAGGAGCTTCTCAGGTGGCTCGAGATGGCCGTGCGTCACCAGGAAGCGTTTCCCTTCAAGCAGGGCGAACGCGTAGGGCGACTGTATGGGCTGGTGAACGAAAAGGCCGTCGACCTCCGAGTCGGCATTCCCGCGGGCGATGAGCAGGGGTACGCCGCAGTTGTTGATGGCCTCGGCCAGGGCCCTCGGGTTGTAGCTCTCGACGGGGTCAAAGCGTGGCCCGTGGTAAAGCAGATCGCCGGGACAAAGCAGCACCTGGCAGCCCCGAAGCAGCTCCAGTGCCCGTTCCCAGCCCGCCAGGTTGCCGTGCAAGTCTGAGACGATACCGATGTACATATAAACCTCCTGGGGCCAGGGTTTCCGTCTGACGGCGGCGCCAACCTGCGCCTTGACAGAGGCCGATGGTCATGGTTGACTGCTGCTGACCCCATTGACGGGAGTGCAACCGAATGGACGAAGATCCGAAGCGCCGGTCTGAACCGGAGCCAGTTGGCCCGGCCTGCAGCCTGGATCACGGAGCCTATGGCTGACCCTTTGCCATGCTGGTCACGTGGATCGTGACCGGGATCGCCGCCCTGGCGCGGCAAGTGGCCAGACTCTTCAGACGGCAACCGCCATCCTAGGTACAGAGAGGCACTTCGTGCCACGGTAACGGCTCTGCGTCGTGGGTGCAGCCTCTGCAGCATCTTCCGCGGAGGCCGGTGCCGCGTATTGCTGGCAAGAGCCCCTGAAGACGCACTGACGCCCCCACCGCCCTACGGGTGCTCCTCCCCAAAGACCTGAGCGGTGAACACTGAAAGCTGCGCGCCCCGTCGCCAGGCGTCCGCCGGCAGTCCGGCTTTGTCGGAGCACAGGTGGTCAAGCATCGTCTCGCGGTCCCAGCCCTGCTCGGGCGCCACCTGGGGCAGAAAGACGCCCGAACGCCCGCCCTGCCGCACGATGACACCATGCTTACCGACGACGATCTCTTCCGGATCCTCGACAGGCCGAACCGGCGAAAGCACACTGATCTCCACCCGAATGCTCGGTAGCTCCGCGGCCTCCACGGGCCTGAACCGGGGGTCCTCCGTGGCCGCAGCGATGGCCATGTCCCGGACCGCCAGGTATATCGGTCCCCGAGGCTCCAGACCGCCGATGCACCCACGCAACTGCCCGTGGGCGGTCAGAGTGACGAAACACGCCCGCGGCTTGCGCAGGGCGGGGTCGTCGGTGTGCGGCTGAAAGCGCTTGCCGGTGCGGATCAGGGCATCCAGAGTCCGACGGGCGATGTGCAGGAGCTCTTCCTGCTGGTGGCGGCCCAGCTCTCCGGTGGTGTTGCCGGGGTCGGCCCCCGAAACTCCTGTCGGCGGACTCTCAGGGCGGCAGAATGCGACCGCAGCGTAGCCAACGCTGCGGTCGGCGGTCTCGCGAACAACCTGTCCAGAGTTCGTGTAGTGCAGCCGAACAGCTCTTGAGGCTCCGAGTTCCTTGGCCGCGACCATGGAGACGGCCACCGGGGCCAGACCACAGAGCGTGCAAACCAGCCCTGGCACGCCACTGGCCAGCATCCGTTCCTGTTCGGTGAACAGGCGGTCAGCATCACCTGATAGCAGAGTCCTGAGGGTCGTCCCATCCACCTCTGCGCAGGCTTCCGTCGGCGGGTAGTGGGCGAGGTCGGTACTGGCGACAATCAGCGCTTTTCGTCCCTGCACCGCCGCGGCGAGGGCCTCGCCCAGCTTCCGACATTCCGCAGGCGAGGGGTCACCGAGGACGATAGGAACGATGCGGAAGTCATCGAGAACGGTCTGCAGGAATGGGAGCTGGACTTCCAGGGAATGCTCTTCGGCATGGGCCAGCTCATCTTCCGCGTACCCGGCCCTGCAGTCCAGAAGTGATGCGGCCAGGGCACGGTCAACAGGGACCTCGCCAAGCGGTGTCTGCCACGCCTCTGCGGGTGACAGTGCGGCACCGCGGACCGGCACCCGGTGGCTCGGTCCCAGTAAGACGATGGTGTCGTAGTGCCGTCCGACAAGCGTTCGATAGGCGTGGGCGGCGGTGGCGGCCGAGTACTCATAGCCTGCATGCGGCACGATCAGGGCGACTGGCGGTCCGGGAAGCGTGACCGGCTTGGTGGCGGCCAGATGGCGGTCCACGGCCGACTGCAGTTCGGTGGCAGAAGCCGGGTAGAACTGGCCAGCAACGGCTGCCGATCGCACCCGCGGATGTGAACTGACAGCACGAGGGCGGGAAAGGTCTTCACGGCGCGGAGCACAGGCCCCCGCCAGCAGAACCACGGTCAGCACCACAGCAGGCGCTAAGCGCGTCATGGCTGGCTGCCTCCGTGTGGGGCGACAGGAAGTTCAGGGCCGGACGGCCTCCACGAGCCGCCGGGCGATGTCCGCGCTGGACACGCCGTCGGCCTCCGCGGCGAAGCTGGGAATGATGCGGTGGCGGAGTGCCGGGAGCGCCAGTTCGCGGACATCGTCCCGCGAGGCGCTGAGCCTGCCGTCCATGAGGGCCTTGACCTTGGCTCCCAGAACCATGGCTTGAGCGGCCCGGGGGCCGGCTCCCCATTGCACCCACTGTCGCACGAACTCCGGCGCCTCTGCCTCTCGCGGCCTGGTGGCACGCGCCAGGCGCACGGCGTATTCCACCACGTGCTGCCCGATGGGGGCATCTCGCACCACCCGCTGCAGACGCAGGATTTCGTCCCGACTCATCACAGCCTCGACTTCGGGGGCATGGCCGGACGTCGTCTCCAGCACGATGCGTGTCTCTTCTGCGGCGGAAGGGTAGTCGAGATACACGCTGAACAGGAACCGGTCAAGCTGGGCCTCCGGGAGGGGATAGGTGCCCTCTTGCTCCACCGGATTCTGGGTCGCCAGCACCAGCAGGGGAGGCGGCAGCGGATAGGTCTGCCCCCCGACTGTCACCTGCAGTTCCTGCATGGCCTGCAACAGCGCACTCTGCGTCTTGGGCGGTGTGCGGTTGATCTCATCGGCCAGGATGACATTCGCAAAGACCGGGCCTGGCAGAAACTGGTATTCGCGGCGGCCGGTGCTTGGGTTCTCCTGGATGATCTCCGTGCCGGTGATGTCGGCGGGCATGAGGTCAGGCGTGAACTGAATGCGAGAGAACGACAGGTCCAGGGCACGGGCCAGGGTGCGTACCAGAAGCGTCTTGCCGAGGCCAGGAACCCCCACGAACAGGCAGTGCCCCTGAGCGAACAGGGCGATCAGCAACTGGTCAACGACCTCACGCTGGCCGACGATAACCCGGCCGATCTGCTCGACGAGGGCACGATGGCCGTCGGCGAGGCGCTCCGCGGCCGTCAGATCGTCCACTGGGGAGGCTGGCAGGGCGTCTGGTTCGGGAGACGGGCGAGCAGTCACAGGGAGATGATAGCACCCGCCTTCCGACAGCGTCAAGGCGAGCCCCGTCCGTTGACTTGGAGTTAGGCTTCGCCTATGATGGGCTATCGGCGCAAGTCAGGCAGGGGGGAACCTTCGCCGGCCAGGAGCATCTAATCCTCAATGAGCCGTCGCTACCGGCCGCTGATACTGGCGGCAGTCCTGCTGGTCGGGCTGTGCATGGCGCTCTGGGTCTCCTCGGCGCCGGGCAACGACGGCCAGGCAGGTCTCGATCGGGCCGATGATCCGCGGCTTCACCAGGGGTCAGCACCGACCTCCACGGTGATCGCCTCCCCGCGTCCCCGGCAGTTCACGATGGTCGCTGTCGGCGATGTGATGACCGACCGCAACGTGGGCAAGGCCATCCGGGCCAACGGCATGCGCAGCATCCTGGCGCGAGTGGCTGATCTGACTTCGTCGGCTGATGTCTCGTTCGCCAACCTGGAGTGTCCGCTCTCGACCGAAGGTCCCCACGACCCGGCCAACTGCTGTTTCCGGGCCCGCCCCGAGACCGTCCAGGTGCTACTCCACGGTGGCTTTGACATCGTCTCATTGGCCAACAACCATAGCCTGAACGCCGGCCGCGCGGGTGTCTTGCAGACCCTGCAGACCCTGGACAGGAATCGCATCGCCTATTGCGGGGCCCGGTATGACCGAGACAAAGGCGGGGAACCGACTTTCCTGACTGTGGGAGACCCACCGGTGAGGCTCGGTTTCCTGGCGGCCACCGATCTCAGCTTTGAGCATGGATCGTACAACAAGGTGGCGGCCGACCGCTCCAACCTGGTGGCCCAGATCCGCAGCACGCGCCCCCAATGTGACCTGCTCTTCGTGTCCCTGCACTGGGGCGACGAGTACCAGAACATGCCAAACCAGCGCCAGCGCAACACAGCGCATATCCTGGTGGACGCCGGAGCCGACGTCATTCTGGGGCATCACCCGCACACGCTGCAGGGCGCTGAGGTCTACCGCGGCAAGCTTATTCTGTACTCGATGGGCAACTTCGTGTTTGACCAGCGCGAGGGCGAGCGCATGGAGAGCGCGATCTTCTACCTGAAGTGGATAGAGGGCTGGGGGTGGCAGGTTTTCGCCAAGCCCATATGGATCCCGCGGTCCCGCATGGGACCGATCTACCCATCCGCGTCGCGCCGGGACAAGATACTGGCCCGCCTGCAGCGCATCTCCGAGCCGCTGGGTACGAGGTGGCTGATCCAGGGCGGTAAGGCGTGGCTCGAGGTACCCGCGTCTGCTGGCGCAAAGACGGCACACGTACCTACAGCAGCCGCCTACTGAGAGCCAGGGCGCGGAACCCTGATGAAGGTGAGACGATGAACCAGAAAGCAGTGATGTACCTGTGCCTGGCCGCTATCCTGGGCACGTTGTCCCTCGGCTGGGGCCAGGGAGGGGAGCAGCCTGCGGCTCCAGCGTTGCCGCAACTCAGTGTGGGTTCGGCCGACAAGCCGGTGGCCAAGGTCAATGGCGAGCCGATCAGCGAGCTGGCCTTCCTGACCGTCCTGACGGCCCGGTACGGCGGTCCGTGCCTGAGTGACCTGATCGAGAACCTGATCATCAAGCAGGCAGCCGCCAAGGCAGGCGTTACCGTTGATGCCCAGGAGGTCCTGCGCCGCTACGTCAACACGGAGCGGATGGTCGAGACCCGCGCCCCCATTACTGGCGAGAACTTCGATATGTGGCTGGCTCAGCGGTCCCTGACGCGGGACTCCTTCCGCACCGAGCTTTACTACCAGATGCTGGTGGAGAGAATGGTAGCTGACCAGGTCAAGATCGAGCCCAAGCAGGTTGCGGACTTCTACGCCGCCAACAAGGAGCAGCTACGCGAGCCCGCCATGGTCCGCGTGGCCCACATCTGCGTGGCCACGGAGGAGGAGGCTCGCAAGCTCAAGGCCAGCATCGTGCAGGGCCAGATCACCTGGGAAGACGCAGCCAAACAGCACAGTCTTGACCCCTGGACCAAGGACAACGGCGGTGATATGGGTTTCATGGAGGACACGGGAACCCCCTTCCACAAGGCCGCCTTCGCTCTGGCCGCCAATGGTGACATCAGCGACCCCGTGCAGACGCGAATGGGCTTTCACCTGCTCAAGCGCCTCGCCTACAAGCAGGAACGCATCCCCCCCTTCGAGGAGATCGAGGAGACCATCAGGCAGCGGCTGGAAGCGCGCTCCCTGGCCAACCTGTCGAGCCAGAAGCGAGCCGAGCTCATGCGCGCTGCCCAGGTCGAGATCCTGCAGCAGATGCCCACTGAACCGTCACCGGTGGCCCCCCCTGCTGCTCCTGCCCAGTAGGCGAGCCGGGGGCCACGTCGCGTCGGCAGGTCATGGGCCAACTCGGCACGAATGACCCTTTCGCCTTATCTTGTATACCAGCAACCGGGAGGTTGAGACGAATGGACGCAGCATCCGCGGACCGCATTCTTGGCAGCCACAAGCTCGAAGTGGCATGGCCCAATGAGCCGCTGCTTGGTGGCTACTATGGAGAGGAGGAGATGGAGGTCATCAACAAGACCGTCCGCGACTCCTTTGACCCCACCCGTGGTTTTGGTTTCATCTGCAAGGAGATCGAGGACTTCGAGGCCGCCCTGGCCGAGTACTGCGGCACCAACGACTGCGTCACGGTCAACGGGGCGGGCACGGGACTGGATATGACACTGATGTGCCTGGACCTGCGGCCGGAGGACGAGGTCATTGTGCCCTCGATCAACTTCAAGGCCGCCTTGCTGGCGGTCATCGGCCAGAAGGCCAAGCTTGTCCTGTGCGAGGCGGATCCGCAGACGCTCTGCGCCGACGTGGCCGATGTGGCACGAAAGATCACGCCACGCACCCGTGCCATCATGGTCACCCACATGAACGGCTATTCAGCGCCGATGGACCAGTACCAGGAGATCGCAGCGGCCAACCCGCACCCGGAGTTCGGGCCCGCCAAGGTGATCGGTGATGTCGCTCGCTGCATGGGCGGCATGTACAAGGGCAAGCGCAACACGGCGGGCGTGTGGATGAGCGTCCTGTCGTTCCATACCCAGAAACTCATGACCACCCTGGGCGAGGGTGGGGCGGTAACCGTGGACGATCCCGACCTGGCGGTGCGTCTGCGCAGCCTCCGGCAGTTCGGCTGGAGCGACGGTCGGTGGGGCAGCAACTACAAGCTGACCAAGGTCCAGGCGGCCGTGGGACTGGTTCAGCTCCGCAAGCTGGACCAGATGATCGAGGAGCGGCGAGCAGTGGCTGCTGCCCGCAATGAGATGCTGGCTGACATTCCGGAGCTCACCCTGCCCTATGAGCCTGAGACGGTGAAGCATACCTACTATCTTTACACCCTTCTCGTCCCCGAAGACTGGGCGGGAGCGAAACGCGACCAGTTGATGCGCATGCTGTGGGACGATTACCAGGTCTCCAGCGTGGTCGCAAACCCGCCGTGCCACAGCACGATCCCCTTCATCGGTGAGTACACCCAGGGGCAGGAACTGCCGGCGTCGGAACTCCTGGCCAAGCGGCTGTTCTGCGTGCCGATACATCCGTGCATGTCGCAAAACGACAATGAGTACATCTGTGCGGCAGTCAGCAAGGCGGTCGAGCGCATCCGGTCCGGGGATACGACGTACCTGGAGGCTGGGGAGGCCGAAGCTACGAGGGCCATTACCGGTCGAGCGGGGTAGCCGTCAGGTCTCCGAAGCAGAACAACACGCGGGGCGGCACAGGTGTGCCGCCCCGCTGTCTTCATCGGTGCCGTCCGGGACTTGCTGCGCCCTCGGGATGAGCAAAGGCACAAGCCGGGCACCCCTTGGACGCCCGGCTTGTGCGTCGCCTGCCAAGCAAAGCCTAGCTGGGAACGTAGGGCAGAAGAGCCATCTCCCGCGCCCGCTTGATAGCCCCCGCCAGCCGGTTCTGGTGCCGGCGGCAAGTGCCTGTCTGGCGAGCCTTGCGGACGCGCTTGCGGTCGTCTATGTACTGCTCCAACATGCGCAGGTTCTTGTAATCGATCACATAGGTCTGGGGCTCGGTGCAGAACATGCAGACCTTCTTCCGTCGGCGCCGCATGCCGCCACGGCCCTCGCCTCTACCGCCGTAACGCTCGTTAGCCAACTCCGAAACATCCCTTCCTGTATCGGCTTAGAGGGTCTACTATAGCAGATTGCCGCCAGGGGGTCAACCTTTCCCCCTTGCTCACAGGGCTACCCCATCGCTTGGCCCGGCGACCCATGCTGTAAGCGAGGCAGGAGCCGTGCATCGGCCTCACGACGTCCCCATCTCGCCGCTGGCATCCCGACGGCGGGCCCGGGGGTGTGTGGCATCATAGACCTCGCGCTTCCGCGCCGCCGAGACGTGAGTGTAGATCTGGGTCACTCCGAGGCTGGAGTGACCCAGCATCTCCTGGATGGAACGCAGGTCAGCGCCCCCCTCCAGCAGGTGCGTCGCAAACGAATGCCGCAGGGTATGGGGGGAGGTGTCCTCCGGTATCCCCGCCAGCCGGCAGTACTGTTTCACGTTCTGCCAGAAGCGAACCCGCGTCATGGGTCGGCCACGGCGGGTGAGGAAAAGACCGTCCTCGCCCTCGTACTTCTCAAAGTGCGGGCGGACCTCCTGCAGGTAAAGCTGCAGGAGGTCCAGCGCCAGGGGCGCGATGGGGATGACCCGCTCCTTGCTCCCCTTGCCGCGCACCCGCAATACCCCGCGCTCGGCATCTATGGTGTGGCGTCTCAGGCTTACCAGCTCCGACACACGCAGACCGGTGGCGTACATCAGCGTGAGCATCGCGGCGTCGCGCAGCCCCTCCGGGGTCTGCAGGTTGGGGGCGTCCAGCAGCGTCAGGCACTGCTGCACTGTGAGCACTTTGGGCAGGCGTCGCGCAGGTTGTGGGGTGGCAAGGTTGCGCGTGGGATCCTTGTCGGTGAGACCCTCGCGCACCAGGAACTTGTGCAACTGTCGTAAGGAGGAGAGCTTGCGCTGGACGCTGGCCCGGCTGAGGCCCCGGTGTCGCAGTGTCCCCAGGTAGGCGGTGATGTCTTCTTCGGTGGCCTGCAGGAAGCTACTCCCGTGCGCCAGGAGATGCTCGGCATACTGCTGCAGGTCGCGCCGGTAAGCGCTCACCGTGTGGGGCGAGACCCCTACCTCGGCGACGAGATAGGCCACAAAGGCGTCGATATCCTCCTGCACCGAGTAGCCTCCCCTGCCGCAGATGATCTGGTGGAGCGCTCCTATCCCCTCAGGGCCTGATCCAGCGCCGTCTGCTCTTCCGGCAGCAGCGGGTGGTCGGTCTTGCCACTCACGATCCCTCGCAGGAAGATGCGGCAGCCCTCGAGGCTGTATATCGAAGTCAGACACACGCCATGGTTCCGGGCGTCCAGCATCACGAGCGCAAAGCTCAGATTGCCACCCAGGCCCTCATGGGCATTGAAGCGCTCCAGGCCCACCTTCTGAACCGCGCCGCGCAGTTGGTTCCCGAGCTGTTCTGTCCTGCTCTCCACCTCCAGCAGGCGCTGCCCGTGGGATACCAGCTGGCTCTGCAGTTCCGCCAGCAACTGCTCCCCTCCGGGTCCAGCCAGGCGTTCCTGTAGCCGACGCATGGCCGGCGTGGGGGTGGACATCCGGTAGGCTCGCAAAGCAAGTACGGCAGCCAACACCGCCAGGACCAGGGCCAGGCTTGATACGACCAGCGGCAGCCAACCCAGCGGTGCGGACAGGCTCATAGCTCGTCCTTCTCATCCTGACGGCGACGCAGCGCGCGGCGGTCCAACTTGAGCTTGAGGTTGGGGGCCACCTCCAGGTCCACGCTCTCCTCCCGGACCTTCAGTATCTTGCCGTAGATGCCTCCTACGGTCACCACCTGGTCCCCTTCCTTGATGGAATCGATGAGCTGCACATGCCGCTGCTGCCGCCGCTTGGCTGGCTTGATGACGATGAACCAAAACATCAGCAGCATCGCCACCATCAGCAGCAGCGGCGGGGCGATCTCTTGCCAGTTGACCTGCTGTCCTGCCATACGCCTCTTCACTCCCCGGCCTGGCCGCGCAACCGACCAAGTTGGGCTATTGAGCTACTGGTGATGTTTGAGCAGGTTCCATACTTTGCGGGCGGTGTCGGCCATGGTGTGCATGTTGGGCGCCTTGGCCTCCCGGGGGATGCACTCACCGCTGTTGAGGATCATCCCGCCGTCCGCCATCAGTCGGACCTGGCGATCGGTTTCGGCTGCCACCTGCGACGCTGACCCTAGCTGCAGAAGGTTGATGGGGTCTATGTTACCGAGGGTACAGATATGGCCCCGGAAGGCGTCGGCGACTACTGCCCGGTCGATGCCCGGCCCAGTGCTCAAGGCGCTGGGCTCGGTCTCCGCCTGTAACCTGAGGGCCTCAAGGTTCTCGTCACTGTTATGCAGGAAGACCAGGGCCCCGGCCTCCTTGAAGGTGCGGCAGACGCGTCTGCATGGCTCCAGGGCCCATTCCTCGAACTGGCCGGGTGAGATCAGATGACTGGAGGCGTTGCAGTCGCCGTACCAGATGGCGTGCGCGCCTGCCTCGATCTGGGCCAGACCCCACGAGGTCGCCTGCTCCTCGGCGAACTTGAGGGCGTCCCGGAACAGCCCGGGATTGTCCACCAGAGTGTAGAACGATTCCTGCATACCGAAGATCAGGGTGACGGCGGAGAAGGGGGCGGCCACCCTCCCCGTAACACAGGTTTGGTCGCCGCGGGCTTCACGTAGGCCGGCGATGGCGTCCAGCAGCAGCGGCATGCGGCACGAATGACGAGGATCAGGCACCTTGAGGCGGGACAAGGTTCGCTTGTCG
>JABLXH010000082.1 GCA_013178155.1 Armatimonadota bacterium
TGACGCGTCCGCTCGGTGTCATAGACGCGCACTGACACCGACGAGCCCCTCTTGTCGATGTAAGGGCGGAAGTAACTGACCTCGAAACTGGTTCGGCCGAACAAGTCCATCTGCACTGAGGCCCGCTCACCACGCCCCCGGAAGTTGTTCTCGGCGACGGCCAGGGTCAGGACGAAATCGTCAATGCTGCTGTAGCCGGCGGCGACCGAGGCCGAGCCCGTTCGCTTCTCCTCGACCACGATCACCACAATGTACCCGCGCTGGGGGTCCTTGACCCCGATCCGCACGTCGGACGTGACGTTTTGGAAGATGCCCAGGTTGAACACGCGCCGGATGTCCTCGGCGATCTTCTTCTCCTCGAACAGAGCCCCTGGCTTGATGGTAAGCTCGCGGCGCACCACCTCTTCCTTGGTGCGCTTGAGGCCCTCAATCAACACGTCCTCGATGATGCCCTCTTCAATGACGAACGTCAGCACGCCAAACTGGCCCACCGTCGCCTTGGAGACATGGGCAATGTAGCCGCGGTCAGCGTAGAACTCCTCGATCCGACGGGTGTCGCGGCGAATGGTACGGTCGTCCACCACATGTCCCACACGGGTGAAGATGACATCGGTGAGTGCGGTGTCGTCCACGACCGTATTGCCGACAAAGAGGATGCGCTGAACCCGCTGCTTCTCGACGACGGTGATGACGACGTTCACACCCTGGGCCGTGGCCTCAGTGGTGATCTGAACATCGTCGAAGTAACCCATGGCCATCAGGGCATCGCGTGCGGCCTTGGCGCGCTGCTCGGTGAAGGCCTCCCCCGGCTTGAGGATGTCCTTGACTTCGTCCAGGATGCCCTCGCGCGGAATGTAGTCGTTGTCCCGCACCTCAACTGCTTCGATGAGGGGCGCCTCTTCCTGAGCCCACAGCCCGCTGCGCGTCATTGTGACCGTCAGGATCAGGAGCGCTCCCAGAGCCAGCCAACACCGCATGAAGTTACTCCTTCGCAAGGCGAGAGCTCATTCCATCTCGTCCAGGTATCGTGCCAGACGCTCACGAAGCACCGTACGCGCCCGGAACAGCCGAGACTTCACGGCCTGCACACTGCAGCCCAGTACCTCGGCCATCTCCTCGTAGGTCAGGCCCTGATAGTCTCTCAGGACCACCACTTCCTTGTAGTCGGGCCGTAGACGCGACACCGCGTCCACCAGCACCTCTCGCAGTTCGAGGTTGTGCACCACGCGCTCCGGCTCCATGGTGCTGTCCTCGATCTGACGGAACAACTCCTCCTCTTCCACGCGGTCAACGGGAGCATCGATGGAGATCCCCTCCACGTTCTGCTGGCGGGCGCGACGCTCCAGTCGGTTCTTGGTCAGGTTGATCGCTATCCGGTACAGCCAGGTGTAGACCTGGGATTCGTGTCGGAAATTGCCGTACGCCCGACAGGCGTTGACAAACGTGTCCTGGGTTAGGTCTGCGGCCTCCTCACGGTCGTCAATCAGCCGGTAGATAACATTGTAGACCCGCTGGTAGTTCTCTCTGACGATCTGCGCGAAATCGGAGCCGAAGCCGTCAGCGTTCACCGGTAAGTGTCGTCTCCGCAAGTGACCGTAAAGTCCGTGACGCGCGGCGACGGCTCCATACCCGATAACGCCTTAGACAGGTCGAGGTCCGTGCGGTTCCGCGGTCGGCCGTTGCCATCCTAGAACGAACGCCGATACCCTATCTCAAAGCGGCTATCGCCGTCCTCCCTCTGGTACAGGTTGACGGAAAGGCCGCTGGGCAGGCGGTAGGAGAGCTCCATCTCATAGCCGCTTGGGGCATCGGCGAACGTGTGTCGATATGTCACCAGGAGGTTCTCCACCAGATACTTGCCGACCTGCACCGAGACGGGCTGGTCATAGGCGAAGGTGATACCAAGCTGCGACAATCCGAGCAGGCGCTGCAGTTCCTCTTCCAGCGGGGCGAACACCTGCGCCCGCAGGGCCGCAGCCATGGTCTCCACAACGCGCTCCGACAGCAATGCCTGGGCGTTGTCAGGCTGCAGGCCCAAGGCCCCGCCGGGAGAGAGGCCCGCACCCGCCAGAAGAGACAGGATCTGCTCGTTACTCAGCGGGGGCTCAGACGTGGCGTTGATGACCAGATCAGGCAGGGCACCGCTGATGTCCATCACAATCCGCACCTGGCCGCCTTGCTGGGCCAAGCCAGCGGCTCCCCTGGTGACGGTTGTCGAGGCGCGCCCGCGCACGGTCTGACGCAACTCCAGGGCGCGTGGTATCCGGGTACTGCCCGGGCTCGGCGCCAACGAGTAGTCAACAGTCAGTTCCTCGATGGTCAGACGTCCCACCGGCAGCGAGGCTCCGCCGCGCCGGGCAGTGACCCCACCGCGCAGTCGCGGCTCCTGTGGAGTGCCCGTCAGGACCGCCGCCGTCGGAGTGCGCTCCAGCGGGACAGTCATACCAGCGCCACGCACCGTGATGCGGTCACCGAGCGCCACCTGCAGGTCAAGACCGATAGCCGGCCAGTTTCCCGAAGCACCCATCAGGTTGGCGGGACTGCCGGTATCGCCGGGCGGCAACCCGAACACCCCGTCATGCACGCTCAGCCGCCCCCGCAGCGCCATCTGTCCGGGCGCTGGACTGACCAGTTCCACCCAGCCATCGGCCTCCGTGTCCAGTAGCCGGGTCTGCTGCAGGCGGGCCCGGTCCATCGTGAGACGCAGGTCGTAGCTGTTCTTGGCCAGGTCAGGCAAGGCCAGGGTCCGGACATCCATCTGACCGCCCAGCCGGACCGCACCCTTTCCCAGTTGTGCAGACAGGTCCCGTATCTCCAGCCGATGCAGCTCTGGCGCAGTGGTCTTGAGCACCAGGCTTCCGCCCAGATCGCGAAACGTCGTGCCGCCCGGCAGCATCTGCTGGGGTGCGTTGAGCTGAAGAGCGAGGTCATAGGTGTTTCGCAGGGGACGTCCCAGCCCGCTGCTGCCACGGACGACCGTCCCATCGGGCTGCTGGAGGGCCGGGGGCACGATGACCTGGCCGGTCAGCGCAGCACGGAGGTCCTGATACCCGGCATCCAGTCGCTTCACGGTAACCCGGTTCTCGTCGCCGAGGCGAGTGAACTGGACGTCCACATTGACCGGGCGGATAGCCGTGCGCCATCCTGGCAGTCGAAAGGCGCCATCGGTGATGCGCGCGAAGCCACGAACCTCCTTGTCGGCCATGGTGCCGGTAATATCAACCGAGCTGTCCAGGGTCCCTTCCGCTTCCAGCTTGCTCCAGTCGAGGGATTGGCTGGAGGCGGATCTCCGCCCGCCGCGATTTGCCATGTACTCGGCGATAATCCCCGGAAGCACCTTAAGCGAAGTCTGCTCGATCTTGGCGCCCAGCGCCAGCTTGCCCTGCAGCGGCATCCCTGGGCCGCGATGCGCAACACCCTCAGCATCCACGGTCTCCGTCTCCCAGGAGAACGGCAGTTGGCCGTTCAGCACAACCTGTTGCTCGCCGCGTTTCAGCACCAGGGTATCAATACCTATCGCGCCTTCCGCGAGCGTCGCGATAGGCACCGTGAGGACGTCAAACCGCACTCCGGAGAGGCTCGGATCCACGATGTCCAGGGAGGCCACCGCCTCAGGCTGACGCGCGGAACCAGACACCACCACCGTGAAGCCCAGGGTGCCGCCCAGGCCGACGTCGCGGGGCAGCCACGGCCGCAACTGAGCCATGCTGATGCCCGACCCTTCGACCGTGAAGGCTACCGGTCCGTCCAGGTCAGCCTCGCCCTCAGCGGTCAGCAGGGCCTGATCCTGGCTCATGGCCACCGAGACATCGCGGAGCTTGCGCCCGGCCAAGGTTGCCCTGCCCTCGATGCTCGGCAGATCCTTGCCATCAAGCTGGGCGGAGGACGTCCGGAGTTCAGCCCGAACTTCCGGCTGGCGAGCCGGTCCGGAGACCTGCACAGTCCCGTCGAGCGCCCCATTGAGCCGCAGAGACCAGCGGCGCAGTTGCCGCGCTGTCCCGGTCCGGAGGCCCTCACCGCGATCCTCCAGGGCCTGAACCAGGGGCACGGCCAGGCGCAGCAGCGGCGAGATGCCGACCTCGTGCACAGCCGCGCTGCCGGCCAGGGCCGAGCTCTCGTTACCGAAGGTGTAGCTTCCCTCCAGCTCAACTGTGCCACCAGCGGCACTGAGCCTGGTACTATCCAGTCGGAGTACGCCGTCGGCCAGGGAAAGGCGCGCGTCGAGGTCGCGGACCGACTCATCGGCAACGGCAATCTCTGACGCAAGCAACCGGCCAGTGCCCGTCAGACTATCCACGGGGCCACGCACTGTGGCACTTTCGATCGAGACTGTCCCGCGCAGAGGCAGATCCAGGTCCAGCAGGACAGGGAGAGCACCCAGGTTCACCCGCTCCGCGGTCAGGAATGCCTGCAACTGCGCCGGTTCAGTGAACTGCAGGTTGCCCCGAACCTGGACGTCAGCCCCGAGGGCCTGGACCGTCCCTGCGCTGACGACGAGCTGCTCGGGGTCCACGCGGAAGGTGAGCTCAGCACCGTCAGCGTGCATCTGCTCGTACTGGACATGGGCCAGTTGCAGCCTGCCCCGGGCCTCGGGTCTGCCCACTGTCCCCGAGACCAGAGCCTCGACCGTCCCCAGACCCGACACCGGCCAGTCCTTCCCCAGGAACCGCCCCAGTCTCTCCAGGTGCACACCGGCAGCCTCGACACTCCCCGCGATCCGGGCCTCGTTGCCCTGTTCTCGAAGCCCGTCAATGGTGCCGCTCGCCCGGAGCACGGCCGGGCCCAGGTTCGCGTAAAGCTTGTCGGCGCGGAGAAGGTCACCCTGGTAGGACAGGTCGCCAGTCAGCCCGCTCCATACGTAGTCCTGATAGGAGGGCTCAAAGACTACGAGAGCGCCCCGGGCTACCGGGTCGTCCCAGTCGCCCTGCACTTTGCCTGAGAAGTAGGCAACCCCGCCCAGCCCCTCCTGTCCCAGCCATCGAGACACCTCCCGCACATCCACCTCGGCGAGCCGCACCTGTGCATCGAGGTGATGCGTGTCCAGGTCGGCGGTGCCTTTGACCCAGAGGGTGCCTGGATCAGCGCGCAGGAAGCCTCCAGCCACATCAAGCCGGGAACCACGGAGCGAGGCCAAGAGCTCGCCCTCTGCCGCCTGCAACTCCTCGTAGGTGCCGCCCTGCACCGTTAGTTGGCCAACCGCGTCGGTGTCCTTGCCGAATGTCGCCCCCACCTTGCCAGTAACCAGCGCCAACCGGGCTCTGTCCACCTGCACATCGGCGGCCGTCAGGTCAGCGTTGAGCGCCACCCGGCCCGCCGCGTACTGGGCCCGAAACTCGGCGTTGGCGCTGCCGCCGATCTCGGTGCGCAAGTCCAGGGGGAGCTGGTGGAGGCGCCCCAGGTCCGCCCCCCGCAGGCTACCCCTGGCCGTGGCGAAGGGGTTCTTGCCCTGTAGCCAGACGCTACCCTCGGCGCGAAGCTCCCCGCCCAGAGTCCGGGCGGTAAGAGCCGGCACCTGGACGATGCCGCGGTCCAGGCGGACATCGGCGGTCAGTTCGTCAATCTCCAGCGCATCTGCTCTTATCGCGGGCACGTGCAGACGCGCCTTGGCGGCGGGCGTCTGTCCTGCCCATTCGGCGTGCACGCGACTGGCCCGGCCCCCGGCGATGCTCACCGCCCGGGGCCAGCCGACCGTCTCGGAGTCGGTGGTAAGCCTCAGTCCTGGCGCCTGCAGGCCCGTCAGTTCCGCGTCCGCCACCACGGCCGGCTTTTTCAGACCGACCACCATGGCCCGTACATCGGCAGCCTTGAGCTGGAATTCGCCCCAGGGATCCAGGCGGGCCCGCAGTCCACCAGCCACTCTGGCCCGGGCTTTGATGTCCGGGTCCGACGCCGGGCCGATGATTGTGGCATCCAGGCTGATCGGCCCGGCTCGCACCAGTTCCCAGTCCCGGCGCAATGACTGTGGGAGCATAGGGAGCAGACGGGTCGCAGGCACACGGTCGCAGGCGACGGTCAGGTCCACCACCGGAGCCGCGTAGTGGCTCACGGTGCCCGCGATGTCCCACAAACTCCCGGCCCAGTCCACCACGCCCTGCTCGATCGTCACCCCCTCGGTCCCGACCCACACCAAGCCTGAGAAGCCGACCGGACTCTGCCCGACTGCGGCAGCGCGCGCCGCCAACCGGTGCACAGTCGCATGCACGCCGAAGTCAACTTCGGGCCGGGCCTCGCCAGGCAGCACGAAGACGTGCCCTTTGAGCTGCCCCCGACCGCCCAGGATGCGGAGCTCGTCGCCCGGGGCGAAGGTGCGGGCTGCCCACGCCAGGTCCACGTCGTCCAACGAGGCACGCAGCGCCAGCAACCCGGACGCCGGGTCCACTGTAAGCTGAACCTCGACCTCCCCGGCTTGAGAGGACACACAGCGCGCTTTGAGCGCCCCCCGGACCTCCGGTGGACGCCCCAGGTCAAGGGTGCCGTTGATGCCGGCCAGGGTCACGTCCAGGCCACCCCGACGCACGAAAGGCGCCTGACTGCGGAACACCAGGGTGCCGTCCCTGATGTGAACCTTGCCACGGAAGCGCTTCTCCAGGGGCGCTGGCCTGACCCTGGGGATGATGTCCTGCAGGTTCAGACGACCCGCACTGTCCTGGACGACGAGGAGCCTGGGCCGCTCGATGATCACCTCGCTGATGGCGGCCGGAACACCCACCCCCCGCCGGACCACGCTCCGCAGATCGTAGCGGGCCGTGATGCGGTCGGCGGCCAGAACAGCCCCATCCTTGAGCTCGTTGCGGGCCGCCAGGGCCACACCCTCAACCACGGCTCCGGTGACCAGATTGCCTCGGACTGGCCCCACCACCACCTCCCGCCCAAAGGTGTCGGCCAACTGGCGGGCCAGCATTTCCTGCCCACGCTGCGCCAACCAGCGCATACTGCCGGCCACCACCAGAGCGGGAACGAGGACCACAGCGGTGGCCAGGAGGAAGTGAGTGAGATGTCGCAGCGGCCGGCCTAGCATGGCAGTATGGGGGGACGCCTAAGGTGGAGCAGGCAGTCTGTCACCGGGGACGGCTGCGAAGAGACCGTGCCGTTTCGGCGGCGCGGTAGCTGCTGCGAACGAAGGGGCCAGCCACCACCGCGGCGATACCCAGGCTCTCACCCCACCGCGCGTATTCGGTGAAGCGTTCCGGGGTTACGTAGCGGTCAACAGGCCAGTGGTTCCGCGATGGCTGCAGGTACTGCCCGATGGTCAGAATCTGGCACCCCGCCTGCTGCAGGTCCACCATGGCCTCGTAGATTTCCTCGTCACTCTCACCCAGTCCTGCCATGAGCCCGGACTTGCGTATCACCTGGGGCGCATGGGCGGCTGCCTCGCGGAGCACTTGCAGTGACCGCTCGTAGTCGGCCTGGGGCCGGATCATCGGGGACAGTCGGCGCACAGTCTCCAGGTTGTGGTTTATCACCGCCGGACCGGCGTCGAGGACCTCGTGCAACGCCGGAGTCAGGCCGCCGAAGTCAGGCACCAGCACCTCCACTTCCATGTCACCCAACCGATGGAGGGCCCGGATCGTGGCCGCGAAATGCGCCGCTCCGCCATCCGGCAGGTCGTCGCGAGTGACCGAGGTGACCACGGCGTAATCGAGGCCCAGCTCCCTGG
The DNA here is from genome assembly GCA_013178155.1 of Armatimonadota bacterium. GTDB lineage: Bacteria > Armatimonadota > Zipacnadia > Zipacnadales > UBA11051 > JABLXH01. Next base: position 7,658 of record JABLXH010000082.1, read on the forward strand.
CGGCCGCCGCAAGACGCTCCGGTTCCCCCGGGTCGAGAGGCGATGGAGTTCCGTGTTGGACAGCGCAGAAACGGCAGTTGCGGGTGCAGGTGCGCCCCATGATAAGAAAGGTGGCCGTGTGAGACGAGTAGCACTCGCCGATGTTGGGGCATCGCGCGTTCTCGCAGACCGTCTGCAGGCCGTGTTCGGCCACCAGTTGCTTCGTCCCGGCGCACAGCCGGGCCTTTCCGGTCTTCACGCGCAGCCACGCCGGCAAGCGAGAAGAGGCACCTTGAGAAGGGGGGGACGGTAACACGATAGGGCCATTGTAAACCACCCTGTTGGGGCGGTCAAGCCGCGACAGCCGGTACCAGCCAGTGACCTCTTCGGGCCTACCGGTGGCGTCTTGACACCCTCCTCCGTAATACAATATCCTGAGAACGATCGCAGCACACATGGCATCCCGGTGTGAGCGGACGTGAGGTGTGCCCTTTGGGCCAGCGTACAACAGCATTCCTGCGCCGAGTCGTTACCCCGGCCCGTTACCTCGGTCAAGAGCATAACAGCAGCCGCAAAGACCCGTCCACGGTGCGAGTCAGGTTCGCTCTCTGCTATCCGGACATCTATGAGATAGGGATGTCGCACCTCGGTTCGCATATCCTCTATGCGACCATGAACGAGCGCCCGGACACCTTCTGCGAACGGGCCTACCATCCCTGGGACGATGCCGTTGCCCTGATGCGCCAGGAGGGGCTACCCCTGGCGACCCTGGAGACCCAGACACCACTGCGGGAGCTGGACTTTGTTGGCATCACCCTGCAGCACGAGCTGAACTACACGACCGTCCTGTCCCTCCTGGACCTGGCCGGTGTCACGCTCCGTAGCGCGGTTCGGAGACCAGCGGAACCGCTGGTCATTGGTGGCGGGCCCTGTGTGTACAACCCCGAGCCCCTGGCGCCGTTCTTTGACTGCTTCGTGGTTGGGGAAGGCGAGGAGGTCATCCACGAGGTCCTCGACCTCTATGTCGGCGGCAACTGGGGGCGCACCGGCCAGCGCGGCGCTGAACAGCGTGCCGACTTGTTGGCCCGGTTGGCCGAGGTAGAGGGAGTGTACGTCCCGGCGCTGGGTACGGAACGCCCGGTTCGCCGGCGGGTTCTGCCGAGCCTGGAGGCAGTACCACCACCAACACGGCCTGTTGTCCCTTACTGCCAGGTAACCCACGACCGGGGCCAGATCGAGATCAGTCGTGGGTGCACACGAGGCTGTCGCTTCTGCCAGGCCGGGATGATCTACCGTCCGGTGCGCGAGCGGTCGGTGCAGACGCTGGTGGACGCAGCGGCGGCACTCATTGACAACACGGGCTATGATGAGCTCTCACTGGTCTCGCTGAACTGCCCGGACTACAGTGAAGTCCTGACCCTGGTGGATCGGCTCCACGAGCAGTTGGCCGAGCGTCGCGTCGGCCTGGGGCTGCCCTCCCTGCGCACCGACACCTTCAGCGTGGAACTGGCCGACCGGATTCAGCAGGTCCGCAAGACGGGCCTGACCTTTGCTCCCGAAGCCGGCTCACAGAGGCTGCGCGATATCATCAACAAGAACGTGACCGAAGCCGACCTGCTGGCAGCGTCTGAGGCCGCCTTCAAGGCTGGCTGGCACCGCCTGAAGCTGTACTTCATGATCGGTCTGCCGGGGGAGACTGATGACGACGTATTGGCAATCGGGGACCTGGTAGCGAAGGTACTTGAAGTGGGCCGCGAGACGCTGGGGCCCAGCCGTGGACGCCTGGCCCTCAATGTGAGTGTTGCGGTTTTCATCCCGAAGCCGCACACGCCCTTCCAGTGGGCCCCGCAACTGCCAGTGGCGGAGGTGCTGCAGCGTCAGCAACTCCTGCGTGAGCGGTTCGCCCGTCTCAAGCAGGTCAGGTTGAGCTGCCACAGTGCTGAGCAGGCGCTGGTGGAGAGCTACCTGGCGCGCGCCGGCCGAGAGGCGGCGGAGCTGACGGAGGCGGTGTACCGTGCGGGGGGGCGGTTTGAGTCCTGGGATGACCGCTTCGACCTGTCACGGTGGGAAAACGCTGCTGCCGCAGCCGGTGTGGACCTTGCCAGTGAGGTCAATCGCGAGTGGCCGCCGGATCGGCCGTTGCCCTGGGACCACATTCACAGCGGGATCAGCAAGGCCTACCTGTGGGCCGAGTGGCAGCGCGCCCTGGCGGGTGAGTTGACGGGTGACTGCCGACTGAGTGGCTGCACCGACTGCGGCGTGCGGGCGCTGGGTGCTGCCTGCCCCTCCGGGGGGCGCTGAAGTGCAGAAACCCCGTCTGTATGCCCGCGTCACCTACCGCAAGACCGGGCTTCTGGCCTTCCTGGGCCACCTGGATGTGGCGCGAGCCTTTGACCGGGCGGTGCGGCGGGCCAAGCTGCCTGTCGCATACTCGCAGGGGTTCTCGCCCCACGCACTGATCAGCTTTGCCAGCCCCCTACCCGTCGGTGTGGCGGGTGAGGCCGAACTATGTGCCATCGAGTTGGCCTCAGAGTGGGCGCCACAGGCAGTTCTGAAGGCTCTGGCGCGCCAACTGCCTCCGGACTTGATGGTCGTTGCCGCGCAGGTCCTGCCCAGGGGCAAGCGTTCGCCCTTCGCCGACCTCGTGGCAGCGGACTACCGGGTACGGTATCGGGGCGTGACCGACGCTGACCTGCAGGCGGCGGTCGAGGGCTTGCTGGCGCGGACTCAATGGCCCGTCCACCGGGTCACCAAGAGCCGCGAACTGGAGCTGGACCTGCGACCGCGGGTAGGTGATCTGCGGGTGGAGCCAGGAGGCCTGCTGCGAATGCGCCTCGGCTTGGCCGAGGACAACCTGGCCAAACCCGAGGAAGTCATTGAACTGCTGAGCGCAGAACTGGGAGTCGCCGCTACCACGCAAGACCTGACCCGCACCGCATTGTGGATGCGAGGCGAGGTCGGCCGCCAGTTTGCCGACTAGAGACACTCGTCAGGTCAGACAGGCGAGCCATCGCAAAGCGGTGCACTCGCGGCTGCGGCCATCTGCGGACCGGCTGAGCGTCCCGCACGGGCGGGGAGATGCAGCGCCCAGGGCACAGGCGCCAACTGCGTGAGGCCCGCTGAGAAGAGGTTTTGCCCGGATGGGAACTGACATCATTGTCAATGTCAATGGCCCCCGGCAGCGTGTCGCTATCCTGGAGGACGGCCAACTCGCCGAACTCCTCCTGGAGGGCGAGTCACGCGTCGTGGGCAACATCTACCTGGGTCGGGTCGAGAACGTGGTGCCCGGCCTCGATGCCGCCTTCGTGGACTGTGGTATTGACCGCAATGTCTTTCTCCACGTCTCCGACGCTCTGGTGACCGAGCCCTCCCGGGCCCAGATGCGCCGCAAGATGGAATCCTTTCCCCCCATCAATGAGGTCGTAAAGCCCGGCGATGAGTTCCTGGTGCAGGTCACCAAGGGGCCTGTGGATGCCAAGGGGGCGCGGGCCACACGGCGCATCTCGCTGCCCAGCCGCAACCTGGTGCTGATGGCCGACGGCCGGGGCAAGGTGGGTGTCTCCAAGAAGCTGGAGGACGAGGAAGAGCGCGCCCGGTTGCGCGAACTGGCCCTCAAGAGCAAGCCCGAGGGCTTCGGCATGATCGTTCGCACTCGCGCCGAGGGAGCTGAGAAGAAGGACTTCGACGCCGATGTGCGCTTCCTGATGAAGCTCTGGCGCTCCATTCAGCAGCGAGCCAAGCAGGAGAAGGCCCCCGCCCTGATCTACGAGGACCTGACCATCGTTTTTGAGGTCCTGCGTGATGTCTTCGACCCGAACGTGAACAGCTTTGTCGTGGATGACAAGGTCACCTATGACAAGGTCCTCAACCTGCTGAACTCCCTGGCGCCCGAGTTACGTGAGCGCGTGAAGCTTTACCGCGAGAAGGAGCCCATCTTCTCGCACTACGGCATCGAACAGGAAATCGAGCGTGCTCTGCGCCGCAAGGTCTGGCTGCCCAAAGGGGGCTACATCGGCATAGACAGCACCGAGGCCCTCACCGCCATTGACGTCAACACCGGCAAGTTCACCTCCACCAGACGCCTGGAAGAGACGGTCCTGCGCACCAATCTGGAAGCCGCCAACGAGATCGCCCGCCAACTTCGGCTGCGCGACATCGGCGGCATTATCGTCATTGATTTCATTGACATGGACAACCCCAAGCACCGCCGACAGGTCATGGCGGCCCTGAAGACGGCTCTGGAACGGGACCGGATGAAGACGCGGATCATGCATCTCACGCGCTTGGGCCTGGTGGAGATGACCCGCAAACGGACCGGCCAGAGCCTGGCCAAGCAGCTTCAGGTCGCCTGTCCGTGCTGCAATGGCACCGGCCGCATTCTCTCACCCGAGACCATGGCCCTGAGGGTGCTGGAGGCACTGCGGCAGACGGCTCAGGACGCGGCCGGCGATGCCCTGCACGTCAGAGTCCAGACTCACGTGGCCTTGCAGCTCATCGGGCCCGGTGGCGCTCTGGCGGCGGAGACGGAGCAGCGGCTCGGCAAGGCGTTGTTTATCCGGGCCGAAGAGGCCATGCATCCCGAGGACTTTGACATCGTCGTAGGCGACGAGAAGACCCTCCGAAAGGCCCACCTGGGGCTGCGCAAGGGGCAGAAGCTGACGCTCAGGCCGGAGCAGGTGATACCCGACGCTGGAGAGGGTCTGGTGGTGCTGTGGGAGGGGGGCCTGGTCGTGGAGGTGCCAGACTCGACACCGACCACGGAGCTGCCAATGACGGTGCGTGTAGTTGAGGTCGCGCGCTCTCACGTCCTGGCGACACCGGCTACACGTCGCCGCTAGCGCAATGGGGGCTGAGCGGAGTGCAGTGGACCAAAGTGCGCCGGCGCCACTATCACCATCCCGAGCTCGGCTACTCGATCCATGGCCGTCAAGTCCTGCAGCGCGTCAGTGCCCGCCGACGCCTCCTGCGACTCCTGCCAGCGTTTGCCGTACTCGCCGCCGTGGCCCTCGCCGTCCTGCTTGCCGCCCCTCGCACGCTCCGGTGGCCCGGCCGCCGGTCCGGTGATGCCACCCGCGGCTCACAGCGGGAAGCCGTGCTGAAGAGCATGACGGGGGGCGTGCTGACCATCAGTGATGAGAACGGCGTCGAGTACGAGGTGCTGGTGAGGCCCGTTGAGGGCCAACGCCGCGATCCGCGCGACACCGTGAGAGAGCAGCCGGGCCTCGCCGGGCAGCCCCCCACGGCCGTTGCCCCGGCGCCATCGCCCCCCGACTGGCGCAGTCCCCCTCCGCCGCCCGCGTCGGCTCCCTGAGTCCGGTCCTCACTGCGGACGAGTTGGCCCTGGGGTCGCTGGCCCAGAGGCGGGGATGCTGTCAAGCACGCGTTGCAGCTCCGCCGGCTCGAGGTCGCCAGCCACAATGAGAAGCCGGTCGCCTCGGCGCTCCCGGACGGCGTGCCCGCGAAGCCGACTGCGCAGTGCCTGCCTCAGCCCGGAGCTCGGTTCGTCTGCCTTTGGGGCCCCGGGCCTGATCCACTTGCGCCATGGTCTGTTGTCGTCACCAGGCTTCAGGGCACCGGCCGCGGGACCTGGCGGCCGCCACGAAGGCTGCCCCGATGGCGCCTTGACCCGCATCTGCAGCAGGACCATGACCCGCAGACCGTCGGAGTAGCGAAGCTCGGCGATAGGACCGCGGGGCGTCTGCCGTAGATAGCTGCCGGTGGGGCTGAAGCCTGTGGGCAAGGCGGTGGGTCGGAGCAGTTCGCCACCAAGGGCGCGTTCCAGTTCCTCAGCGCTGGCGGGCTTGGCCCGCAATCCGCGCATGCCCGCGACCTGGGCTTGCGCGACCTCGGGTACTGTCACCTTCGGTGGCGGCTCCCCTCCGAAGTTCACCTCGCTGAAGACGGTGCGAGAGACAAGCTGGCCTCGGGCATCGTAACGCAGCGAGGATAGGGGGAAGCCGGTGGCAGTATCCACATCAAGTACCGCTCGAGCGCGCGTGCGGCCGGGTATCCGGATGGTGTAGCGTTCGGTAGACCGACCGGCAATCTGCCGGCGACCGGGGCTTCGCAGCACCCGCAGTCTCAGGACATCCCGACCCCGAAGTGGCGCATGAGCGTCCGTCAGGCCCTGCCCCGGACGGGGCTTGCCTTGCGGGTCCACTCGCCATACGAGGCCGTCCTGCTCGACGACCCACCAGCCCTGGTACCGGCCCGACAGATACTCGGTGACCGACCGGTTGGCACCCCGATGGACCCGGGCCTCGGCCCTCAGCACCTGGTCCTTCACCCGCACTTGGGTGGTGAAGCGCCCCCTGACCACCTGGGCGACCGATGCCCGGTGCACGCGGGCGAACAGGTCGGCGGCCTGCCGCGGCGTCAAAGGACGCCCGCAACCCGATAGGAGCGCTAGCGCAAGCAGCAGAGCGGCACGGGCAGTCCAGGGCAGCACGGTCAGTCTACGGCCTCCAACGGCCATTCTTCGTCCATTGTGGCCAGCATGGCCAGCCCGAGGGCCGCCTGGTCCGCCAGGGGCGCATTCCAGGCAGCCGCCAGTTGTACCTCAGCCACCGTATCTCCATCCCCGACAGGGGCCAGGGGCAGCGCCTGGTGCTGGAGAGAGGGCACCAGCCACAAGGCCCCGATGACCAGCACCAGCGCCAGGGCAACAGCCATGGCAGGGGTCCAGGCGGGGGTCAGTCCCCGTCTCTGTGGACGATGACTGGCGAGCGCAACACGGATGGCCGGCCAAAGGTCCTCGGGAGGGTCAGACTGCGGGGCCGCCGTCAGCAGCGTCTGCGTCCGACGCAGGGCCGCCAGCTCTTGCCGGCAGCCGGCACACCGCTCAAGGTGTCGGGCCACACTCTCCGTCTCCGCGGCAGACAACAGGCCCACCTCATAGTCCGCCAGTTTGCGACGCGTAGCACAGCGCATGGTAGTCACCCTGTAGTCTCAAGGTGGGGGGCCAGACGCCTCCGCAGAGCCTCGCGGCCGCGCGCCAGGCGCGACAGAACTGTACCCAGCGGCAGTCGAAGCTCGGCCGCGATTTCCGCCACGGGACGATCCTCGAAATGGTGCATGATGATCACGATCCGCTGCGGCTCGGGAAGTCGCACCACCGCCTCCCGCACCACGCGACGGATCTCCTCCTGGATCAGGCTATCGGCCACCGCACAGGAGCCGTCCGCGACCTCCACGCGAGGGCTGTCCTCGCTCTCCTGGTCAGTCATGGTCACTTCCGGCTTGCGACGCCGCCCGTGGTCACGCACAATGTTCGTCGTGATGATGCGCAACCACGAGGGCAAGGCATCGGCTTCCCGCAAGCGGGGCAGTCCTTGCCAGGCTTTGACAAAGACCTCCTGGGTAACGTCCATTGCCCGCTCGTCATCGCCCAGCAGATGTCTCGCCAGGCTGTAGACGGTCCGCGCGTACCGGCGATAGAGCACCGCGAAGGCCTGTTCATCGCCGGCCTGCGCCAAGGTCACGAAATGGGCATCTGGACTACCCATTGCTCGATGCCATCACCGTAGAAGACGCAAAGTGAGCCACGCGCATTCCTGCATACTACAATCGTCAAGGCAAAACGACAAGGGCGCCCGCTATCGGTAGCAGGCGCCCTGCTTTGGCCAGGTTGTCCCCCTCGGCGGCCTTACTTGGTGGACTTCGTTGGCGTCTTTGATGGCATGACCGTCGGACCGCTGGGAGGAGAGGTGGTGGTCGAGCTGGTCTCCTTCAGGTCGTCTATCGTTTTCGGCAAGTCCAGCAACAGCGCATCGCCGATGACATAGACCTGGTCGCTTTGCGACGTGCGAGCGTAGTGCCCATCCTCGCCCTTGGCGTAGCCCACAAGCACCTTGACCGGTTCCGATTGCCCCTTGACCTTGAGAGTGATGGTGGTATCAGGAATGGCCAGACCGTACTGCTGCAGGTTCTCCTGCTGGCCGAGGAACTCGCGGGCTTCGAGTTCGTTGACATCCCAGAGAATGTCATCCACGGTTGTGGTCTTCGCGCGTCCGGTGGTTGGCGCCGTGAGCTGCCAGCCGTCAGGCGACTTGCGCACGGTGAAGGAAACGCCCTTCTTGCGCTCCACTCGTAGCTCCTCGACCTGATCGCGCTTGAGCTCCACGATGCGTTTGTCACGCAGATCCATGTCGGTCTTGGTCAGGTCGGACAGGATGGTGTCCAGGCAGAGCAGGGTCTCGGGCCGGCTCTCCAGTTGAACATAGACGAGGTCCTTCTCGGTCCCCGTCGCCTTGGGGTCAGTGACGATCGTGGGGCTGGAGTCGGAGACCTTCAGCCGGGCCTTGGCGCCGAAGTTCACGACCCACTGCTTGCCGTCTTTGAGCGTGATCGTGGCCTTGATAGTGGGCTTGGCAAAGCCAGGATCCTGGCCCGGCAGCGGCTTGTCGGGAGCAAAGGCCTCCGCTTTGAGGCCTGAGAGCTTCTCCACTACCTGTTTGCAGTTCCACTCGTCGCCCTTGGCTTCGTAGGGTTGGGTCAGGAACCACTTGGCCTCGGTGCCCTCACCGCGCTTCTCGAAGGCGATGGTCTTGTCCGCATACTGCAGGCTCACGGACTTGACCTTGTCATCTTCGAAGTGCACGACCGTCTTGTCGCGCAACTGCTCAGGCTTCTGCGTCAGGTCGGACCGCAGGCTGGCGGGCACCATATACAGCTTGTCGCGCCCCTCGATGCTGGCAAAGAACTCCGCGCCCCCGGGAGCCTCCTTGCCGATATGCAGAGTCACCTGCTTGCGGCCCTCGTAAGTCATGACGGCGGTAAGCTGGGGCTTGTCAAGACCGAACTTGGCATCCTTGAGATCAACTCGCTGGCCGTCTATCTCGTCCCGGGTACCACTGGGTTTGAGCTCGGCGATAGCCCTGACCATGCGCTCCGTGGCGTCCTTGTCGGCGTACCCCTGGATGGGCTCCACCAGCATCCACTGCTCGCCCTGCTTCTCCAGGACGACCTTCTGGTCAGACCCTGTGATCTCGAGCTTGGAGACCGTCTTGGCGTCAATGCCGAAGGCCTCGCCCTCCTGGGGCACTCGGCCGCGTTCCTGCGTCAGGGCCCACACCAGTAGCCCGACAAACACAAGGCCGGCGATGATCAGGCGGCTGTGGTGCTTCATGGCGTCCTATGACCTCCTCCGCAGCCACCACACCAGGGTGCCTGAGAAGATGATCAACAGGGGCACGATGCCCAGAACCAGGGCGTTGGCAAAGCGCCTTTGGGCGTCGGTGACGCTGAAGGCGTTGTCAACCTTCTCCTTGGGCGGGATCGCCACGAGCTTCTCATTCTTGACCAGCCAGTTCATGCTCATCACGGCGAAGGCCAGGTTCTGGCCGCCAAAGCCCTGCGGCCCACCCAGCATGTTGATCATGTTGTCTGTGGCGAAGTCAGAGTCGCCGACAACAATGATGCGGGCCTTGCGGGGACCCTCGTCCTCCGGCTGCGGTGGTTCGGGCATACCGGGCATCTGCTCGGGCTTCGGCGGATTCTCATCCACGGCTACGGCCATCGTCAGGGGGCCCTTGCGGGGCGTCGCGCCGCTCAGAGTGGCTGTGTCCGCGGTCTTCAGCAGGGCCTGCCCCTTCTGGGGCGGCGGAGGCGGTGCCCCCGGCATCGGCGGCGGAGGCTCGGCGTTCTGGACCTCGAAGGCAGTGCTCGTGGGCAGGATCAGCATCTGGAGACCCTTCGTCGTGTCATGCTGGTCCGGAAAGGCGACCAGCACCTCGGGCTGTCCCTCGGCGCTGTTCATGCGGTCTGTAACCTGACCGCCCAGAGGCGTCACGCCGTGCGCCTTCAGCAGGTCGGCAAAGAACATGGCGGACTGCGGGTCTACCATCAGCATCAGGTTGCCACCCTGGTCCACATACTTCTGGATGGCCGTGAGCTCCTTGGGCGACAGGGCGTACTTCGGTCCCGCGATGACCAGCAGCTTGCAGTCCGCCGGGACCTGCGGGTCCTTCTGCGTCACCAGGTTAATCGTATCGCACTTGTACTGCTGGTTCTCCAGAATGCCCTTGATCATGGAAAGACCGCGTTTGCCCTCACCAAAGCCGTCCAGTTGGGCCTCGCCATGTCCTGACAAGAAGCAGATTCGGGTCTTCTCACCGGTCGAGGCCGCAAGGATGGCGCTGGTAATCTGCTCCTCGGTGCCCCCGCGTATCTCCTCTTTTTTCTTGGCGTCGTCCTTGCCACATTCCACGAACATCGTTCCGTCGTAGGCGGCATTGTACTCCTGAACCTTCTCCACGGCGGTCTTGAAGTCGTAGATGTTGACTTTCAGCTTGCTGGAAGCGTAGCTGTACTCATCCAGCAGCCGCTTAAGGTTCTCGTAGTTGTAGTAGTCCTTCGAGATGAAGGCAGTGATCGTCACTGGCTCCTTGAGATCCCGCAGGACGTTCTTGGTAGCATCAGAGAGGGAGTACTGCTTGCTCTTGCTGAAGTCGTGACGCAGGATATGATGTCGCGCCCCGATGTAGTTGACGAGCACCAGTATCCCCAGCACGAAAACGGAGAATAGGGTAGAGCTGAGGGCAGCCTGCGTGCCGCGAGCCTTGATGGCGAGCACCAGCGCGTGGAGGTTCGTATAGAGCCAGAAGGCCACGCACAGCAGACCCAGAATGCCGATGATCTTCACCGGCAGGACGAGGCCATGCTTGATGCCGGCCCAGAACATGGCCACCAGCAGCAGAGTGCTTCCTGCCCAGCCCGCCATCCGCCCGTAGTAGGCCAGCGTGCTCAGCGGCTGGGACGTCTGCGGCAACAGGCGCGGGTCGCGCGCCCGGTGTTGGCTTTGCTCCCCGGTCATCTTCTCTTCCTGATCAGGCATCTGCTAGTCACCTACCTGTAATGCGGAGAAGTCTTGGCGCTCCGAAACAGTGTCAGAGTCTCTGCGGTCGTGGCGCTTACACCGTTCTGCGGTTCTCCAGGGAACGGACCGTCAGGAACAGGAAGAAGACACCAAGGCTGATGAAGTAGAGGATGTTCTTGGCGTCCACGATGCCGCGCTCGAAGTCGCCAAAGTTCTCATAGACGGACAACGACTTGGCCAGTGTCCCCAGCCAGTTGGTGCTGCCATACTGCAGCCAGCCGACCAGCCAGAAAAACAGCAGCATGAACGTGCCCATGAGCCAGGCGGCAATCTGGTTGGAGGTCAATGAACTGGAGAACACTCCGACGGCGATGAAGGCCAGGCCGGTGAGAAAGATGCCGATGTAGCCGCTGAGCACCATGCCCCAATCCGGCGTGCCGAAGGCCTCGTAGATGAGGGGAAACTCCAGGCTGATCAGTAGTATCACCACAAACAGGCCCGCCGCTCCCAGCCACTTGCCCATAACGACTTCCAGATCACGCAACGGCTTGGTCATCAGCAACTCGTAGGTGCCGCTGTTGGTCTCCTGGGCCAACAGACCCATGGTAATGACCGGGGCCATCAGCAGAGTCAGGAAGACCATGCTGTGAAACATTCCGGTCATGTCTGCCTTGGATGCACCCGGCGCCGACGTTGACAGCACGAAGATCAGCCCGCACACCCCCAGGAAGAAGAACATGGCCACGTAGGCCATCGGGGAGATGAAGTAGGCGGTGAACTCGCGGGCAGCAATGGTCATGATGTTGCGCATCGCCTAGTTGACCCCTTCCTCTTGGGTGGTGAGTTGATGGAAGGCCTCTTCCAGCGTTACCTCAATGGGCCGCAGCTCGGTGAGCCCCCAGCCCTTCTCGACCACCACCCGGGCCACTTCGGGCCCCAGGTTGCTGCCAACCTCGGCCTCCACCTGGTAGGCTCCACGGTCGCCCGTGATCGGTCGCACGGCCTTGACGCGACTCAATGTCTCGCGCAGTGTTCGAGGAATGGACGAGTCGTCCTGGGCCACCCGGAACATAAGCAGCTCGGCGCCTTTGGTGCTGCTGGTCAGGCCGGCGGTGGTGTCCTCCGCCACCAGTCGGCCCTGATTGATGATGATGACCCGCTCGCAAGTCATCTGCGCCTCTGGGAGGATGTGGGTGGAAAGCATGACGGTGTGGTCGCCCGCGAGGCTGCGGATCAGACTGCGCATCTCTCTGATCTGGTTGGGGTCCAGACCGATGGTCGGCTCGTCGAGGATGAGCACTTCGGGATCGTGCAGCAAGGCCTGCGCGATACCCACGCGCTGGCGGTAACCGCGCGAGAGCGTGCCGATGATCTGGTTCGACCGCTCGGTGAGCCCGCAGCGCTCCATGACCATGTCGAGGCGGTCGCGCAGTTGCGTCGCGGTCATGCCCTGCAGCTTGCCCGCATAGCGCAGATACTGCACCACACGCATGTCCCGGTACAGCGAGGCATGCTCGGGCAGGTAGCCGATGTGGCGCCGCGCTTCCAGAGATTCGGTGTGGATGTCATACCCGGCGATCTTTGCGGTGCCGCTGGTGGCCGGCATGTAGCCGGTCAGAATGCGCATGCAGGTGGTCTTGCCGGCGCCGTTGGGTCCCAGGAAGGCGACCACCTCTCCCGCGTTGACCTGGAACGAGACATCCATGATCGCGGGATGCGGGCCGTAGTACTTGGTCAGGCCCTGGACCTCAATCATACTGACACCCTCCACGATAGCAGTTGGTACGAGCAGCAGCCCGGCCGCGCCCCAGCCAACACCGCGGCCCCCGGCCCATCGGCGGGGGCGCTCAGGCATTTCTGGGCGCGGCCAAGCATTCCGGGGCCCCCAGCACCCCGGGTCGTGCATGGTGCTTTACAATCGCTGTATAACGCCTCGCGGGCAGTGGGTGGTTCCCACCCTCCCGAGGGTTCCGCAAATGACTGAGCGCGACAGAGCATCCGGGAGGTCTCTTGTCGCGCTCAGCGCGTCTAAGGGAGGGTTTCTACCCGCATTATACCCGGTCAGTGCCCCCACCAAACGGCTCTTCGCGGCAATTGTCTGCAAGTTACCTCTCCGACCCGACGCGGCAGCGACGTTACGAGCGGCAGCGGATCAATGACCCTGGCCGCGAGGGGTCGTTGCCGTCCCGGATCCAGATGTCTACGCCCTGCTTCATAGCGAAGCGCACCGCTTCATCCTGGATTACCTGAGGGAACCTCTCCCACGTGAACAGCTCCTGGGCCGTTACCTCATCGAGTTTTCGGGCGTCGGGATAGTTGTTGGGATCCTTGTCGTAGATGCCGTCTACGTCTGTGAACATCGTGCACTCGGTCAGTCCCAGATAATGCGCCAAAGCCACGGCCGTAAGGTTTGATCCCCCCCGCCCCAGGATTGAGACCTCGTTGCGTCCCTCCGCATCGTCATGGTAGTAGCCCTGGAAGCCTGCCACCACCGGCACGATGTGGCGGTCCACCAGTGACTGAATGTAGTCTGTCTCCACGCGCTCCACAAGCGCCTTCGTCGGCTGTTTGGTGGTGACGATACCGGCTTCCCGGCCGGTCAGCGAACGGGCCGGTATGCCGAGATCCTCCAGGGTCATGGCCAGGGCCGAGTTGGCCCGCTGCTCACCAGACATCAGCAGACGAGCGTACTCGCGCGGAGCTGGATGCGAGGACACTGCGGCCGCGAACTGGTCCAGCTTGTCGGTCGCCCAGTCAAACGCCGACACGACCACGACCGGCACGGACTGCTCGGTGATGGCGGGGATAACGAACTTCCGGGCCAATTCCCGCAGCCGTTGAGCTCGGGCCATGGTGCGGCGCTGCGCCAGTAGCTGGTACATCTCCCGTACAGAGGTCTGTCGCAGGCACTCCTCCAGCAAAGCCTCCTCATTGGGGCCAAACTTTAGCTGGCCCTGCATCGTGGTACCGCCAAACTTCATGACAACGGTTGGTGTTGGCATCTGGTGCTCCTTTGGTCAGCACGTCAGGGAGGGCTCCAACAGAGGGCGCCCATGTCAGCGTTCAGTCATCGCCATAGCGGGGTATCAGCAGTCGCACAGGTCCCAGCAGGCCCGACCGCCGGTCCTCCATCATGGGCTGCGCACGCCGCCAGTAAGCGTTGCACCAGCCCCGCGCTTGGGCCTCGGCAACCGCCGACGCCGCGCATACGGCGTTTGCGAGGGTGTTGGACACGGTGACGGTCAGCAGGTTCTCTCCGGCGCGGACCTGCTCGCTGACTTCGAAGGTGTGGGGCGGCCAGAGACTGGGGGGCAGCGCCTCGTCATTCAGCCGCACCTCAGCCGCCCAGAAGACCTGTCCAAGATCCAGCAGCAGCGCCTCCCCCACGAGCTCCGCTGCGAGCGTGAACCGGAAACAGTAGTCCACCCGGCCGGAGAACTCCTGTAGTTCAGCCCACTCGTCCCAGGGGCCAAGCGGGACCGGTACGTCACTCAGGGTAGCCTCCGGGTCGCCGGGAACGACGCGCAGCCTCCCGTCCACGACCACGGACTGATCACGGACCAGCACCTGGTCGGCTCGGTCCAGATAGACAACCACGTCGGCGCCGGGAACCACCGGCGACCTGTCAGCGGCTGGCGTGGCCAACCATCGGGCCAGACGGACGTTGGCGCCGAGGTCGCTCTCGACAGAGGAGTTGCCGTCCCCCGGCCGCAGGACGAAGACCTCGGTGCCCCAGGGCGGGATGATGGGCCGGAAGTCCCGGGCTTGCGGCCCAGCGGTCAGCAACGGCGCCACCTCACCATCGCGCAGGTCCCAGGCCTCCAGGACCGCGGGCTGGTCAGTCCGCACCGCGAAAACGGGCTCCAACACGCGGTCACTGCAGTTCGTGGCCGTGCAGATCCAGGCCTTACCGAACCTTCTGGTGGACAGCAGCAGGTCTGGTGTTGGGTCTGTCAGGCGCAGCGGGCCGGACTGCGGCACGAGCTCGTCTAGCCGTTCGGCCAACTGGGACAGGTTCAGCACGAGGGCACCGCATGCTGCGAGGCGGTCAGACGCGGCGGCAAAGTCATCGCCGGACGACATCTCTGCAGGAACGGACGGAAGACAGTCTACGAACATCACCAGAGCGCCCAGTTCGGCCAGGTCGGCCAGACGATGAAGGGCCTGTGTTGGCACCGTCAGAAGGCAAGGCACAATGACAACACGGTACCTGGCCTGGGGCAGTTGCAGGGCGCCATCGGCCACCTGTGCGTTGCAGAGCGTGTCGGCGTCCAGAAAGGCAAACGCGCGCTGGGATTCCTGCAGGAGACCGCACACCCCTCGCAGGCTGTCCCAGCAGACCCCGGCGGCCGCATCGTCAGCCCAGACCGTCTCCACGGGGTAGTAGATGGCGACATCCACCGGCTCCTGGGCATGTCTGGTCAGGAGGCATTGGCGACCCGCATAGTCGGCAAAGCCACGGTATAGCGGCCATAGCGGCATGCCGGGGCCGAAGTGACTCATGGTACCGTAGAGGCGTCCACCCTCGGTGGTGTAGTAGACAGCCATGGGCGCGTACAGGTTGACACCGCACTGGAACTGGTAGTCGGCCAGCCAGCGCATCTGTCCGTAATCGAGGGCATAGCCATAGACGGCGTTGGTCTCCGTCAATGTGAGGTTGGCTAGCGGGGCCTCCGGCGCCCTGGGCCGAGACCGGTGGACTGAAGAGGCGAACCGGGGGAAGGGGAAGTTGTCGGCCCCTGGCTCCAGTTGGCGCCAGATGACATCCACCCCTGGGGCGTCCAGCATGCCGGCCGTCCGGAAGAAGTGACCGAAATGGACGTGGTCAGGGAGGTTGTCTTCACCTCCCGCGTGCCCCACGTGCAGCAAGCCGTGGGCATGGCACCAATCTGTTATCTGCGCCCAGTAGGCATCCCGAAACAGTCGGGTAGCACACTGGTAGTAAGCACACCTTGCCGCCACACGCTCCTGTTCGGTGAAGCGGCCAATCAGGTCCGCACCCACGACCGCCGGATCGAAGAGGAGGGGAAGGTATGGGCGCGCATCGCGCCCCAGTTCATCGCTCAGCTCTTGCAGTAGCAACCGGGTCCACGGAACCGCTGCGGTGCCCAGTCGCCCACCCAGGGGT
>JABLXH010000083.1 GCA_013178155.1 Armatimonadota bacterium
TGTGGAAGTCGGTACCCTCCTGCTCGATGCTCCAGCGGCCGTGCTGGGCGGGGCGGTACCACTCGAGTTGGCCGCGGGCAGGGCGGTACAGGAAGTCGTAGCGGGGATCGTCACAGTCCCTGACCCATCGCCCCTCGGGGTAGTGGACCCGCGATGGGTGGTTCACGGTGCAGATGGTGATCTGGCACTCGACCGTACCCCGGTTCGTCCCAGGGTAGTACTCCTCGATCCAGTCCCGTGCGGCCACGTTGGTGGTCGGGCTGCCGAGGGCCTCGACGGCCTCGCGGATCATGATCCTTACGGGGGGGTCTCGTCTCTGCCAATGTGTCATCGTCTCTCTTGCCACTGGGTCTCCTGCCTCTGCCACGCTTCCAGGACGAGGCGGCGGGTTCGGTACTCGCCGAACTGCTTCTCTTCCCTCTCCTTCAGCACCCGGAACGTCTCGCCGGGGAAGTCGAGGGCGGGCTCGGCGGGGAGCAGGTGCGGCCCGGAGCAGCTTGGGTCCTCCCACGGGTCGAGGATGTCCGCCAGCTCCCGCTCGCTCAGGCCGTGCGGGTCCAGGATGTAGCGGAGCTGCTTGCGGGTCAGGCCGTACAGCCGGGCGTACCAGGCGTCCAGCTCTGCCCGCAGCACCGCCCGGCGGTCGTCGCTCCACTTGAACGGCGGCAGGGGGCAGCCGTCGGCGGCGATCTCCGCCCACTCGGGCGGGTTCCACTCGTGCCCGCCGGTCTCGCTGCGGTTGGCCTCCCACTGCTGCTGCAGGGCCTGCCGCAACCTCACCCCCGTCTCGCTGCCGCTCGACTCCCCCTCTCCACTTGTGGAGAGGGGGCTGGGGGGTGAGGTCTCCCGCCACACGTCGTCCGCGAAGGCCTTGATGTCCCAGGCGGTGTACGTCAGCTCGACCACGCGGGGGACGATGAACAGCAGGTCGGCGGCGGTGTAGGCGGAGGGCGGGAGGACGGGGAGTTGCCTGAGGATGAAGAAGCCCAGCGAGGTCCCCCCGACTTTCTGACGGGCTACATAGTCGAAAACGAAGGACGAACAGCAGCTCGCCAGAGACAATACGCGAGAAGGCCTGATGCCTTCGCCGGTAAGTAGGAGCGGGAACTTGTGCCCCACCCCCACCCTGGGGATGAGGCTGAAGATGGCGGTGCGTTCGACAACGCTGCTGGTGATGTCGCGGAAGCCCAGCAGCCACCCGTGTGGCCAGTCTCGGAGGCGTTGCTCCACCTCGGCCTGCGAGACCCAGTAGCGGGGTCGGACGCGGCACGCCGGGTCTTGCCGCTGTTCGTCACTCAGACGCGGCAGGGTGCCCGCGTTCAGTTGGGCCCGCGTCGCTCCCTCATACGTCCCGTAGCGATGATCATAGTGCCAGATCATCTTCGCCTCGTACAGCGGCACCAGCCCCGGGCCGGGGGCCGTCGCGAAGAGGCCGCTATCACTCGACATGTTGAACAGGCCCTGACGGAGCGTGACGCCCCACGGGTCCTGTCCGGTCGCCTCATTCACCAGCACAGGCACGCGGCGGTAGATGGCCTTGGTCAGTTCGGCGTCGGCACGGGTTCGAAATACAGGGCAAGTCCCTGTATTGGGGTTGAGCAGGCGGATGTCGGCGGCAGAAAGCCGGAAGTGCCGCCGCTGGTCCTGGACCTGGGGGAAGTACCGGCAGAAGAACACGAAGTCAGCCTCGCCCTCCGCGAGACCTCTTCCTGCGGCCGCGAGGGCACAGAACTTGAACGCGTGGTGCACGGCGGGGAAGATGAACGCCTCATTCTCGAACCCAATCACTCGGGCGAGCGACCCGGTTGCCATCAGGTCCCGGAAGAACTCCTTCGTGGTGTCGTCGGTGGCGATGCCGGTGGGGACGATGATGCCTGCCCGGCCCTGTGGGCCGAGGGCTCGGCGGCAGAGCTCGGCGAAGACGGCGTAGGTGTTGATGCGGCCCCGTCCCGTCAGTGCGAACCGTGGTCCCTGTCTCAGGTACTTGCTGAGGGCGTCGGCAGCGTGTAGCTCGGTCCTGAAGTGGCGAAGGAGGGCTGGCTCCTTCTGAGCCAGTCGCTGGATGAGCCGCTCGCGGGCGGCCTTGTTGGGGGCCTTGGCGATCTCTGGGTCACGGGTGGCGAAGAATTCCTGCTCCTCAAGCTGAATCATCTCCCAGGGGGGGTTGGAGAGGATGCAGTCGAACCCGCCGGTGACCTCACCCCCCGACCCCCTCTCCACAAGTGGAGAGGGGGCGTCCGAAGGACGGGGGTGAGGTGCAAACACCTCGGGGAACTCGATGGGCCAGTGGAAAAAGCGGTTGCGTACGCCCAGTGCCCAGGCGTGGCCCCGCAGGCGGGCGTCCACGGCGTTGGGGTCCTGCAGGAAGCGACGCAGGTCCCCGGTGGTGGGGATGCGTTGGCCGTCCTGTGCCTCCTTGGTCAGTTCTGAGAAAAACGCCGCGGTCCACAGGTGGCACGCCATCCGCTCCCGCCACAGCGGGCCGCCATCCCGCTGAAGCCTTTCCCACGCCGCCCGCTTGCGGTGGATGTCCTCGGGCGTGTCGTCGTGGAGCGTCTCCAACTCCCGCCGCTCCTCCACGAGGTCGTGGACCTCGGCGGCGGTGTCGAAGGCGAAGCCGTGCTGCCCCGTCCGCTCTTTCTTGTTCCGCTTCTTGATCGCCGAGGCGAGCTTGCGGTCATCGCCGGAGACCGGGTCGAAGGCGGCGTCGGGGATGCCCTCCTCCAGCACTTTCAGGTCAAAGACGCCGACGAGGGAGTCGCCGCAGCGGATGCGGTGATCCAGGAACGTGAGCGGCTTGCCGCCGGAGTGCCCCTCGATCCAGAGGGCGACCTTGCACAGGTCCACGGCGAGGGGGTTCTTGTCCACACCGTAGATGCAGTGGGTGATGACATCGCGGACGGCCTCCCGCACGGCATCGGGAGCCGGGGCCTCCTCGCCGGTGCGGACCTTGGCGAGTTCCGTGCCGATCCTGCGTGCGGCGGCGAGGAGGAAGTGGCCCGATCCGCAGGCGGGGTCACAGACCTTGAGGCCGAGGAGGGCGGCTTCGCGGGGATCAACCTCACCCCCTGCCCCCTCTCCACTCGGTGGAGAGGGGGAGCTGGGGGAGCTGGGGGTGAGGTGCCGAGCGATCGTGTTCAGCACGCTCTGGGGGTCTCGCTGGACATCGGCACTCTGGATGCGGAGGACTGTGAGGCCCCGCTTGGCGATCTCCTCGTCGCGTAGCTGGTCGTATTCCGCCTGCCGCTGCTCCCGGTGGGGTGCTCCGTCGAGCTCAACAACCAGCCGGGCCTCCGCACAGTAGAAGTCGGCGATATACCGTCCGAGCGGGTGCTGGCGGTGGAACTTGTGCCCCGCAAGCTGTCGGTCCCTCAAGCACTGCCACAGCAGGTTCTCGGAGTCCGTGCCTTCCTTGCGAAGCTTCCGAGCGAGGTCGTACACGTAGCCGGGGACGGGCTCAACCTTAGGCCTCACCCCTGCCCCGCTGCCGCGGGGCATCCCCTCTCCACATTGTGGAGAGGGGGCAGGGGGTGAGGCTAAGCGGTCCTCGATGACGGGCACGAGGGCGGACTTGATGAGTTCCTGCACCAGCTCGGGGCGGGTGTAGTAGGAGCCGGTGGTCTTGCGTTCGGTGCCGGAGCCGAACCGGAAGTTGAGCCGCCCGCCGTGCTCCTCGACGATGGGCTGCAGGTCGAGCAGGGACTCGTAGACGCTTCCCAGCTCCTCCACATCCAGGTGGCGGTAGTTGACGCGGGTCGGCACCCGCTGGTCGCGGGGCACGAACCACGAGAGGGTGTGCATCGCCGTCAGCAGGTCGCGGTTGTTGAGGTAGGCGTCGCTGAGGGCAGAGGTGCGGGCACAGTCGAACAGTTCGCCATTGAGCGGCGGCAAGCCGAGGGCCGCGGCGAACTCCTCGTTGCACAGGGAGTAGAAGAGGGCCCGCAGGTTCAGGTACAGATCGCTGAAGCGTTCGGGTGCACTGAGCGGCTCGTCGGCGAGTGCCCGCAGACGCTGGACCGTGAAGTACTCGCGGGCGGAGTGGTGCCCGCCATCGCCACCGCTGAGCAGACCCCGTTCCTCCGCCACCATCAGGAACAGCAGGCGATAGATGAGGTAGAGGAGCTGCTGGTAGAAGTCGGTGGCGGAGATACTGCCGGACCGGAGGTCCTCGCGGAGCTGCTCGTTCCGGGGATGGGCCAGGAAGCCGTTGGCGAAGGTGACGATGGCCTGCTCGACGGCGTTGCGGAGGCCGTCACGGATTCGCCCGCCCTGCTCGATGCCAAGCTGGTGGTACTTCTCCAACAGGCAGTTGGGGCCGTCTTCCGCGTTCCTGGGCAGGCGAGTGCGATGGACGAGGCGATAGAAGAGGAAGAACTCGTCGAGCCGCTCGCCCTCCAGCATCTGCCGCAGGTCGAACTCGATGTAGGAGGGGCGGGTGAAGTAGGACGAGTCCCTCAGCAGGCGGAGGGTGCTGCCATTGGTGACGATGCCCCAGAGGTGCTCGGTGCGGTTGAGGTAGTCCTGGAGCATGGCATGGGGTGCCATGCCGCTCCGCCCGGATGGCGGTCGCGAGCCGAGGTCCTGGTCGAAGGGCTCGATGTGGATCGGGAGGTCGTCTTCGGTGGCACCAGTGCGGTGGGAGATGCGGTAGTTGCGGCCCTCGATCTCCACGCCCTGGGGGTGGTAAGTGAGGCGGTAGCCGAGGGCTTCGAGCAACGGGATCATCCACTGCTCGCGGGTGATGGTGGTAAGGCTCTCGCTGGACTGCCGCTGCAGGCGACGCTGGAAGGCGTCCCAGTAGGAGCGGACGTCGGACCACAGGGACGACACCTCGTCCACGAGCGTGCGGCGGCCCTCGATGCCGAAGTCGGCGGCCTTCTGGCCCTCGGCGTCGGCGATGGCCTCCAGGAAGTCCGGTGCGAGCAGCCCGCCCTCGATCTTGATGCAGGTGGTGTTCATCGGGCGGCCCCCTTCGGCACTGGTATAAGGACCAGCACTCCGAGGAGGTCGGGTGGCTTCTGGGGCTCAATGCGAACCCGCCCGGACTTCGTGAGGCTGCGGATGCGGCGGTGGGACTCAGTAAGCCGTGCCGCCCGCTCGTCGAGGACGGCGTCGAGCTGCGGCTGCAGGGGCTCCCAGGCGTCGAGCGTCTCGGTTACGACCTCGGTCTTCTCCTGGGGCGAGAGGTTCGCGACGGAGGTCGCCTCGTCCACCAACCTGCGGGCCTCTTCGAGGGTGAGGGGCTCGATGTCGGGCATGAGGCCTGTGTAGCCCCAGGCGAGGGTCTCCTCGGCGAGGCTGGGTGTCTCGCCGTCCCGCTCGTGGATCAGATACCGCAGACGAAGCAGGAGGAGCGTGGTCCGGCGTGCGACGGCGTCCGTGCGGATCGCTCCACAGCGTGCGGCCGGAGAGCGGTCGGAGGATGGGTAGAAGGCCTGGTCCATCAGGTGCTCGGCCAGGCACTCGATGAGCCGGTGGCTGCGTCCGACGTAGGCGACACCCTCGGGGACAGGGGTGTCGAAGGTGACGGGCCAGGGGTCGGGTACGCTGCCGAGGGCCTGTTTCACCGCGGGCGGCAGGGGAGCGACGTCGATCTCCCAGACTTGCGGCGTCCGCGAGCGGAACCGGCTGCTCGGGCGGAAGCCGAACCCCATCCGCTGGCTGGCCTCCCGGAGGAAGGCTTGGACCTCGCCCGGATCCCCAAGGACACTGTCGGTCTCGGCCAGCTCCCGCTCGACCTCGTCCGGCTGGATGCGGCGTTGAGCGAAGCGTGAGCGTGTCTCCTTCTCCCGCTCAGCGGCGAGGTCCATCTGGTAGTGGAATCGCTTCACGACCTGAGCCGCCGGGTCTGACTCGCCGAACAGCGAGAGTTGCTGTTCGCCCTCGTAGGAGCGGTCGAAGACGGACTTGAGCACCGTGTCCATGACGGTCTTGCTGTCCACAGGGACGGGAACGTGGATGCCGAGGGCCTTGTGGATCTCCCGCGCCTTGCGGATCAAGACGTCGAGCACCGCCCCGTCCACCGGGTTGTCCTGCCCGTAGATGAGGACGGTGCGGACCTTGGGCGAGACCTGGCCGAAGCGGTCCACGCGGCCCTCCCGCTGCTCCAGCCGATTCGGGTTCCAGGGCAGATCGAAATGGACGACGGCATTGAAGTGCTCCTGGAGGTTGATGCCTTCGCTCAGACAGTCGGTGGCGACGAGGACACGCTGCGGTGCCTGCGACAGCTCTTCGAGCTTCATCCGCCGCTCATCCTCGCCGACGGTGCCGGTGATGGACGTGACCCGCAGGTCGCGGAACTCCCTGCCCAGCGTCGCCTGGAGCTGCTCGGCGACGTAGTCGCTGGTGGCGATGTACCGGCACCAGACGATGGGGTGGTAGCCGTCCTTCAGGCAGGACTGGACGGCCTCCGTCACCGCCCGGAGCTTCCAGTCATGCATGCCCCGCAGCTCGCCCGCCCGCTTCGCGAACGACCTCATCCGACGGCGGTCGGCATCGGGCCAGGACGTGTCCAGTTCCTGGGCCTCGAAGACGGCCGTGGGTGGGGCGTCAACGACGGACTCGGCCTCGGTGGGGTCGTAGAGGACGGGCTCGAAGGTCTCTTCCAGGTCCTCATCGGTGGAGGCGTCGAGGGCATCCACCGAGGCGTCCTCGTCCCCGCCCAGCCGCTTGAGCAGGCTGGCCTCGGCGGCGGCCGGAGACGAGGTCACGCATCGCATCAGGGCGAGGGCAGACCAGAACCGCATCCGTCGCTTCCACCCGGTGAGCGTGTCAGCCGATTCCACGAGTCCCCTGGCGAAGTCGTAGACGTCGGCGTAGAAGGCACGGTAAGCATCGGAGAAGGTGTACGGATGCTCGCCAGAAGGTGGGGGCCACGGGTCCCGCTCGGGGAAGGGCGTGTCCTGGCCCATCCACCGCTTCACATCGGGCCGCCGACGCTGGACGAAGTGCTTGGACAGCTCGTCGCGTTCGTGATCGGACAGTCGCGACAGGTCCAGCTCGGCGAACTCAGGTCGCAGCAGACCCAGCAGGGACAGGAACGACTCCTCGACTCCGCTGTGAGGTGTCGCGGTCAAGAGGACGAGATGGCGACTGGGGTCGGACGCAACCCGGCAGAGGAGATCGTGTCGCTGTTGCTGCGAGCGAGAGCGGCGATCCCCAGGCGGCCTGGCCGCCCCGTGTACCTCGTCCACGATGACGAACTCGGGGCAGTGGAGAAGGAACGTCTCGCGATAGCGGTCGCCCTTGACGGTGTCTATGCTGGCCACGAAGTGGCGGTGCTGCTGGAAGATGCTGCGGTTAGCCGGGCACAGGCGCTCCAACCTCGCGACCGTGCCGGAGCGGATGACCTCGGCATCGATGTGGGCCTTCTCGGCGAGCTCCCGTTGCCACTGGTCGCAAAGGTACGGTGGGCAGAGAACCGCCACCCGCCGCACCTCGCCACGGGCCATGAGCTCACGGCCAACGAGTATCGCTTCCAGCGATTTTCCGACCCCGACGTCGTCGGCGATGAGCAGCCGCACGGTGTCCTGACGCAGCCCCATGAGCATCGGAACGTACTGGTACGGGCGGGGCCTCGCCGACAGATGACCCAGGGAGCGAAATGGTGCCGCCCCGTCACGCAGCAGCAGTCGGGCGGCGTGCAGCAGCAGGCGGACGGCGGCGTGGTCCTGCACCGCATCGGCATCTGGCAGCGGGAACCGTGAGGGCGTCACTCTCTCGAAGGGCAGGCTGTAGGCCATGCGGTCCGCGAGCGATCGCAGCACCCCGCAGGCTTCCCTGGCACTGCCGCCGATGGGGCGGAGCATCAGGAGCTGGGGGTCTTCCGACGGAAGGATCACCCAGTCGCGTTCACGGTAGCGAACGAGCGTGCCGGGGTTCATGGCCGCACCCCCGCGCCAAAAACGTCGGGATGCTCCGCGATCTGCTCCTCCAGGTCTCGGTCGTAGCGGATGGTGATGACCCGGTAGCCGAGTTCCCGCAGCTTGCGACGTGCTTCTTCGTCACGCCCCTGCTGCTGAGGCTGGTCGTGCACGGAGCCGTCACAGAACACGCAGACGTGCTGGCCCTCGTACATGAAGTCGGGCGTGCACTCGGCTTCGGGAACTTGGCACTGAGCGTGCGAGGGCAGGCTGCGTCGAGTGCGGTGGAGGTGCTCGACGAACTGCCGCTCCAGGTCGGAGCGTTGATCCGTCTCGTCCATCAGCCAGCGGTACTGCTCGTCGTATGAGCGTCCCGCCGTCTCCGGCCGGACCCGTCCGCCCTTGAGGGCCAGGAGCAAGTCCCGCACGAGACGCCTGTCCAGGATGGCGTGGTGTCGCTGGTTGTAGTAGGAGAGCAGACAGTCATAGCAGGCCCTGGCACAGCCTTCCTGCTCATCATCGGCGGGACGCCGATCCTCTCCGGTGTCGGGGTCGAAGTGCATGATGTCCAGGGCCGCCGAGGCGACGCCCGGCAGGGCGTCGTGCTCGTCCACCAACCGCCGGAGCACGCCCAGTCCGCCCTCGGCCGCCTCCCAGATCAGGATGCGTCGCCCCGGTCCCTCCCCGATGACCTCGGACCCCAGCTCTCCCGACTCGACCTGGTAGCGGGCAGCGGTCCCCGCGACGAGGGCGTACTGCAACGTGTAGAGGAACGAGGACGCATCGGGTTCGTCTCCCGCACCCCCCAAGTCGGGGTGCACGAGGATGGCGTTGGAGGTGTTCCTGACGAAGAGCCGCACGTAGTGCCGGATGTTGCCCGCACCCGCCTCGTCGTCATCGCCCCGCTTGACCCAACGCCCACGCGTCAGGTCGAGGCGGAACCCATCCTCGTCGCTTGCCCGCCACTTGTGGTTGATACTCCATAGGGTGGCGGAGGGTGCGTAGGTCAGCCGGGCGAGGTCGGCGTCGTTGATGTCCAGGGCCGCGGCGTCGAACCGTTGGGGGCGTCCGTCCGTACCCTTGGCGAACTGCAGATAGCTCCCGATCTCATAGCCCCGCCGCAGCCGCTCCTCCTCATCGCAGGTGATCCGGTCGCTGCGACGGGCGATCACCGTCGGCATCTCCAGCAGCGTCCCGAGCCTGAGGGCCGTCCCCGCCGTGAGGGGCGTCGCACAGCATAGGCAGATGTCGCAGTCCAGGTCGGCGTCGGAGTGCACGTAGCCGCAGCACCTACAGATATTGGCCGCCTTGAATCGCTTGTCTGGCTCCTCCGGGGAGAGCTGCACCCGCTCCACCTGGTACTGGCTGCCCTCGTGGTAGACGCGGTTGAAGGGACCGTATTCGGAGAGAGCGATGGAGCGGGCACGTGACAGAAACTCGCCGTCCCCGAATCGTCCCACGAAGGCCCGGACCGGGAGCGACGGGTAGTTGTAGCCGGGCAGGAAGCCCTCGGTCGCCAGATACCGGTAGGGGTAGAAGTCCTGCTCTCCGCGGGTCTCGTCGCGGCAGAACAGCAGATCGAGTTGGCGTCGGGCCTCACGCTGCAGGGCCTCGGGGTCCTCTCCGGGCCCGCACGCCTTCGCCCCGCCCGTGTACCGGGCGTCCTCCAATTCCCTCGCCCGAGCCACCTGGGCACGGGCAGCGACGTAGAGGTGCCGCCAACGCCCGAAGGCCTCGTCGAATCGGGAGGCGGCGGCCCGGAGCGTAGTCTCCAACCAGGTGTCGTTGTACCACGGGGCCTCGAGGACGGCGGGGCCGCAGTCTTGCAGGACCGCTCGGCAGTGGTCCAGACACCGCTGGAACACGTCCTCGGGCAAGTGCACCTGCTGGTCGATCTCGGCCCGCAACGGACAGGAAGGCTGGCTCATGTCGAGGATGTCGTCCGGGATCTTCCCGCCCAGGGAGACGTCGGTGTGAGCCAGCCAGATGGCGTGGATGTGCGACCGGATCAGGTCCTCGTTGGACAGGTCGATCACGGGGGGGACGACCGCACCCGCGACCATTCGTTCGCGACGCTGGAAGTAGTACTGATCGTGCCCACTGCCCGACGAGCAGTAGGCCAGCACCAGGGCGGCCTGGCCCGCCCGGCCCGCCCGGCCGCTCCGCTGGGCGTAGTTCGCGGGTGTGGGCGGCAGGTTCCGCATGTGCACCGCATTGAGGTCAGCGATGTCTATGCCCAGCTCCATCGTCGGGGTGCAGAACAAAGCAGCCAGTTCGCCATTTCGGAACCGGTTTTCACGCTCGATGCGTCTTTCGGTGCTCGTCTTGCCGGTGTGCTCGGCTCCCTCCATCCGCCGCAGGATGTCCAGGGCCGCCGGATAGAACTCGCGGAAGAACTCGTTGGGACGAGCCTCGACCTGACGGTAGGCGTCGCTTTCCACACGGTACCGACGCAGGTGATCGACGGTCGGCGTCCCGTCACCTGCGCACCAGTTCAAGGCCCCCTGGTGCACCTGGAGGCTCTGCGTGCTCTCGTCATAGCTGACCAGGCCGAAACGCCTCAAGCCCTCGACGACGCCGCCGATGAAGGTCGCATAGTCTTCGCCCCGCAGATGTGTGCCCTGGAGTTTGCCGATGTACCTGCCGAGGTACCTACCCAACGCCCCGCGATCCGACAGGCTGTGCTCGGCCCCCCTCGCCCGGTCGCCGGGGAGCACGAAAGACGCGGCCGACCTCAGCTTCTCACCCTCGTCGATGGCCCAGCGTTCGCTCAGGTACGCCGAGGTGTTCTTCTGCAGCTCCTCCTGGCGTTCGCGGACGAGGCACGGAGCGTCTATGGCGAGCTGCCGCCGCAGCTCGTCGAGGACGACCTGCAGGACGTGCTCCCGTTGCTCCAACGAGAGGGCCTGCATCTGTAGACACGAGGCCCAGATCGTCTCGGACGAGGCCAACTCACGCAGCCCCTCATATTCGATGCGGAGCAAGCCGCACTGCTCCAGGTTGGGTTGCACCAGTCGCCAGCCCCGCCGCAGATCCTCGTAGATGCGATACTCGATCAGGTCCCGGAAGGCCTCCGCCGTCCTGCGGGCCTGTGGGCTGCCCGGCTCGATGTTGGACTCTCTGGCATAGTCGGTAAGCTCCATCCCGAGGTGATCAACCACCACCCCGGCGATGGTGTCGAACCGGAGCGGGGCGTGATCTCGCAACGCCCGGCAGAGAGCCGACCGGACGAGGGCGACCTGGACGAAGTCGTTGAAGTGCCCGGCCTGCAGCGAGGCGTCCTGCACGTTGTCGGTGAAGGACAGCACCTTGCACGCTTGCCGGTCCACCCCACCGCGGTCCATCGCCGCAACGGCGGCGACCGATAGCAGCGTCGTCGCGGTGCTGCGACCCTCGCTCGAGAGGCGTGCCAGCTTGCGGAACTCGCTGTCTCGAGGCGTGTAGGCTTCCCCGCACGACGGGCACAGCATGAACGGCCGGGGGATGAAGCAGCACCGAAGGGCGTCGCCGTCAGCCCCGGTCCTGATGGTCCCACCGGGCGTGGCGTGCAGGACCCTCGGCTCCGCCCCTCGGTAGTTCCGACTCAGACGCCCCCTCGCGTCTAACCAGTGGTCGGGCAGAACGGCCTGATCCTGCTGCCACTGCCCGTCCGGGTCTACCATCAGGTAGCCCCGCGTGTCCTCGGCGACGCCCGCGTCGCCATCGGGTGACGTCTCGAACTCCTCGGGCACGAGCTGGTCGCCATTCCCGCTCAGCCTTGCGACGTAGAACTCCTGGCCGCACACACGGCAGAATACGAGCGGAAACAGCAACCGGTCGCCCTCGCCAGGTGCCCAGTACTGACCCTTGAGCGTAATCTCGCGACGGTCGGGGTGTTCGAGGGTAGCGTACGCGGCTCCGCCCTGGCTCACGAACTGGTGGAGCTTGAAGGCGAAGGGCTCCCCGCCTTCGCCCGCCGCCAGCCTGCTACCGTCCAGCAGCGTCTGGCGGAGCTTCTCCGTACATCTGTCCTCGTCGACTCCCGTCAGTCTCGACAGCTGCGTTGCACTCTCGGCGAGGGAGATTGGGGTTGCACGCCGCAGGTGGCCGTCGTCTTCGCGAGTCAGACCAAAAGTCTTCTCAACCCACTTCGCGAGCGCGCTGCGGCGGAACTCTTCCCAGGTCGCCGGGACATCGCTATCGAGCACAGCCGCCCGTAGAGCCTTAGCGTCTGTCGGTATGTCCTCCGGCGTCAGGGGCTGCAGTGTCTCCTCAATCACGCTCTCGAGTCCCATTTCGGTCCCGAAGAGCTGAGCGGCGAAGATGGAGACGGCCCATCGACGCTCTTCGCGGCTGCCACCGGTGGCCATCGTGGCACTGGTGCCGATGCACTGGAGCCGTGGGTTCCCGCTCCGGTCCCGTAGGCGACGGATCAGGAGGGCCACGTCCGCCCCCTGGCGGCCCCGGTATGTATGCAGCTCGTCGAGGACCACGAACCTCAGGTCCGCTTGCCCCTGGTCCACGAACACACCCTCGCCAGGTCGGGTCAGGATGTATTCCAGCATCATGAGGTTCGTCAGCAGGATGTGCGGGGGGTGCTTCTGCAGTTGCTGCTTTTCCGAGCTGGACTCCTGACCAGTGTAGCGGGCGACCGTCACCCCGTGGCTGCCACCACGCTGCAGGAAGTCGCCGATGGCCTTGAGCTGCGAGTTGATGAGGGCGTTCATCGGGTAGACCAGGATGGCCCGCACTCGCCGGTCGGCGGGGTCGTGCTTCAGCACGTGGTCAACGATGGGGATGGTGTAGGTCAGGCTCTTCCCCGACCCGGTGCCGCTTGTGACGACGAACGGCAGGCCCTGACACGCCCGGAGGATCGCGTCCTCCTGATGGCGGTAGAGCCCGATGCTCTGCCCCTTTTCGTTGCGGAAGATGTCGGCACAGCGTGGGTGGAGCACTCCGTCGTCGACCAAACCAGCGACGTCGCGGCCCCTCTTGAATCCGGGGTTGAGCTGGACCAAGGCCTCCGGGCACACACCACCCTGACTCAGCAGCTTGTCCTCGACCTCGGCACGGATGCGATCGTCAGCGATCGTCAGGAAGCTGCGGACGTAGCGACGGTACTCGTCGACGACGGCCTTGTGGATGTCGAAGATGCTCATATCAGGCTCCCCCAACCCGCTTCGCCGTGTGCGTACACGAGCGAATCGTTCCTGCGAAGCTCTGTAGCTTCTCCCTACGTCACGCGCTCGCCCGGGGTCGGTGTGAGCATGACGCTGTTGTCAGTCAGGCCGGCCTGATCGGCGGGGCATCGGGCGCGGACGATCGGGCGTCATGACGTGGAAACGTGGAACGGGGAAACACCTCCCTGCTGGCTCAGTTCGCCTTCGGGCGACGCTTCTCCTCCGTTCCTCCTCAGGTCCCCACTGCACACGCCACGAGACGAAGCGACAAGCGACCTCCTACGCCGAGACGAAACGGTCGGCCGCCAGTACCCGAACCGGCGGCGTGAGCGCCGAGACGGTTCACGCTGAGGTGAGCGTAGTCCAAGTGGAACTGCGGGCGGCGGTGCCGGTACTCGTTGGTGAGCTACCTGCGGTTGTGTTCCCCGGACCTCGCCCATACCATTGGGCGGAGTTCGCTCTTTGCCTCGCGCCGAACCCCGACGGCGACTTGGCAGGACTATCTCCGGGGGGCCCGTCGTTTCTGGGGAGTAGCCCAAACAGTGCATGGACCGGACTACCGCAATCAGGCGGTCAGCAACGCTATCCATGCGGCAATCGCGGTCAACGACGCCCTGTGCCTGTTCCACATTGGTGAGCGGGCGGAGAGGGCCTCGCACTCGGAGGCGACGACGGCACTGAAGCGGGCCTGCAAGGGGACGCTCCTTGAGGCAGAGGCTCCACGAAGGGCCCGGCTCAGGCCGAGACGACTGCTCGCGGCGGGTCCGGAGACCGCTTAGACAAGAGCAGGTGGCGATTGCCCAGATGTCTTCTCTGTAGTATACTTATCTGTAGACAGGAGGTGCCTGCCGTGCCTACCACGACTGTGCGACTACCCGAGAAGACACGAGCGACGCTTCGGGAACTGTCGAGAGAAACCGGAGAGCCGATGAGCGTCCTGCTGGAGAAGGCGGTCGAAGCCTATCGGCGGCAGTGCATCTTTCAGCAGGCGAACGCCGCGTACGCCGCCCTCCGTTCTGACCCCAAGGCATGGGCTGAGGAAGTGGCGGAGAGACAGGAATGGGAAGGCACCCTCGGTGATGACCTGGCGGAGGCCAAGCTATGACCTCGCCCAAGCCGTCCCGCGGCGACGTCTGGCTGGTGGATCTCAACCCGGTGCGAGGCCATGAGCAGGCAGGACAGCGACCGGGCCTGATCGTCTCGGCAGACCCCTTCAATCACGGACCGGCAGGTCTCGTGATTCTCGTGCCCATCACGACCCGCGAGCGGGGCATCCCTTTGCACGTACGTGTCGAAGCGGGGGAGGGAGGCCTGCGAGAGACGAGCTTCGCCAAATGTGAGGATGTCCGCTCCGTGTCCGTCGAACGCCTGGTGCGGCGACTCGGGAGGGTGGGGGCCACGACACTTGACGAAGTCGAGGACAGGCTCCGCATCCTCCTCGACCTGTAGGGACAGTCTCGGTTCTGCCCCTGTCCGTTTCGTGCCGGCCGTAGGATGTACTCTCCGCCTGGCAGACGAGCATGGTACGCCCCTATCAAGTCAGCCTGTCCGCCGTCTCTCGGCACTCCTCGCTGCTCATCCAGTTGCGAATCTCGTTCAGCAACGGGACCCAGGCCAAGTGGACGCCCAAGTCCCGGAGGAGTACCCGGAGCGGCTGCGATCACTCAGGAGCAGGTTGGGCCTCACGCAGACCCAACTGGCCAACCTGCTGGGGGTGTCATTCGCCACCGTCAACCGCTGGGAGAACCGCAAGGCGAAGCCGACCCTGGTCGCCTGGCTTCAGGTGGTGCGGGCCGAGCAGGAGGGCGTCGGTGCCCTCAAGAGCCCTGTCCAGGCCTTGGTCCATCAGCCGGAACCGGAGCCGACGCCGGTGCCGGGCAGCCTGCCCACCGACTTCACTGCAGGTCGCTGGTGGCTCTCCGCCCGCTGCGGGACCCACCCGCCGTCAGGGACAGGCTCTCCGACCCGGCGTCCGCCGGGCGTCCGCGGGGCCATGGACGGCCTTGCCCCCTTGCCCGGAAGGGCTTCCACGCCACCGCGCCGAACCTGTATGCCGGAGGTGTCCGCCATGCGTCCGTTGTGCCCCCTGATGCTGATCGCAGTGCTCCTGGCGACTGGCTGTTGGTCTACCCCTTCGCTGCAGGCAACCCGCACGTCGCGCCCCCCGGTCATTGACGGCCAGGTGACCGGCGAGGCCGTGTGGGCGCCCGCTCCCCCCGCGGGAGGCTTCCGTCTCCTAGGCAAGCCCGAGGTCGCGGCGACCCAGGTCACTGAGGCATACGCGCTGTTCGATGAGCGGAACTTGTACTTCGGCTTCGTCTGCCACGAGGACCGGATGGAACAGCTCGTGGCCCAGGTAAAGACCCCGGACGGCAATGTCTGGGAAGACGACTGCGTGGAGGTGTTCCTCGCCCCGAGCCAGGATCGCGGACGGTACCTTCACTTCCTCGTCAACTGCGCCGGGGTGCTCCGAGATGAGCTCGTGCGTGATGAGGCCTGGAACAGCGGGGCCCGGGCGGCCACGCGCAAGGCCGAGGGCGCGTGGAGCGCCGAGCTGGTCATACCGCTGTCCTCGCTGCGTCTCGACGAGACCGTCTCCGCCACCTGGGGTCTGAACCTGTGCCGCGGCGAGAGGCCGCACACCGAGACCAGCTCCTGGGCGCCCTGCAAGACGGGCTTCCACGAGCCAGACAGCTTCGGGGACCTGACCGGCCTGAACCTCAACTTCGCGCCGCTCGTCGTGGCGGCATTGCGCGACCGGGCGCAGGCGGCCCTCGCAAAGATCCGCCAGATCGAGAAGTCGGTACGCGAGTACCAGGACCTCGAGGTCGGGCGTGTCGTGGCAGGAGCCTGCGTGGGCCATGCGGCCAGGCTGGAGGCGCTGCAGGCGACCGCCACGAAGCGGATAGACATGCCCCGTGCGCGTGACCTTGGCGCGGAGGTGACCCGGGTTGAGGCCGCCATCCCCGAGCTCCAGGCTCAGGTGCTCAAGCTCCCTCTTGTCCGGGAGGCAGGCCGCGCGGGTTACGTCGTCTGCCCTGAGAGCACGATGGTGAAGGTGCGTCCCGACAGGCCCTACCCGGGGCGTCCCGGGCCGGCCAGAGTCGCCCTGGCCCGCAATGAGTACGAGGCGATCCAGATCGTCGTGATGCCCCTCAAAGAGGAGCTGCGCAAGGTCGTGGTGGCGGTCACCGATCTGCAGGGCCCCCGCCAGGCGACGATCCCCGCCTCGGAGATCAGCGTCAAGCTGGTGGGGTACGTCAACGTCAGGCAGTCCTCGGGCGGCGCGACGCTGCCACCGGGGCTTCTCCCCGACCCGCTGCTGGATAACGCGGCCGTGGACGTGGCCCGCGACGGGGTGCAGTCCTGGTGGGTGACCGTCCATGCGCCCAGGGACCAGCGCCCCGGCGTCTACCGGGGCGAGGTCACGGTCCGCCCGCGGAATGCGCCGGAGACACGGGTGCCGCTGGAAGTGCGGGTGTGGGACTTCGCGCTCCCGACCACCTCCCGGCTGCGCAGCTCTTACGGCCTGAACCTGGGGTCTGTGTGCAGCAAGTATGACCTCGCCACCGGCCCCGGACTGCCGCCGGGATGGACCGCCGGGGCCTGGACCGGAGCTGATGTCGAGGGCCGACCCAACTACTTCGGCTCCATGAAGTACGACGTCGCCTTCGACTATGAGGTCAAGAACGAGGGCAAGCGTTCGTGCCGCGTGCGCATCACGGATGTCCAGCCGGGGACGCATGAGAGTCCACGCTTCTGTTACTACGCCCACCTTACCGACCTCAAGCCGCAGACGGAATACCGGCTCTCAGTCTGGTACAGAACCGCGCCCGAGGACAAGGGCGGCGCGGCAGTTTGGATGAGCCAGGGCGGAGGCCTCGATCTCCCGCCCACCGGAGGGGAGTGGAAGCAGGGCTCGTACGCCTTCACCACCGGGGAGAAGCCGGATTTATACCTGTACCTGCGGGCCGACAAGGTAGGCACAGTGTGGTGGGACAACCTGAAGCTTGCCCCCAAGGGCGCCTCGCCGCTCGAGAACGCCTTGCCCAACCCCTCCTTCGAACAGGGCGACGAGACCGGGCGCGAGCGCATCCGCGACGCCTACATCCTCGACGCCTTGGCGCACCGCGCGAGCCCGACGAACGTCATAGCGCCGCGGATCACCGTGGGCGACGACGGCACTGTGAGCATGGACTGGGCGGAGTTCGACGCCAAGATGCAGCAGTACATCGAGGCGGGTCTGTCGGCGTTCAACGTCTCCTGGTGCCGGCTCCCGAGCGGCTGGGGCACCGTGGAGAGCGTGCAGGACCAGGCGCGCATTGATCAGGCCAGACAGCTTCTGCAGCAGACCCAGGCACATCTGGAGGAGAAGGGCTGGACGCACCTGGCATATATCTACACGATTGATGAGCCGGGCTGGCAGGCGTTTGGGCAGGTCAAGCAGGCCTTCGAGCTGGCCCATTCCGCGGCCCCGAAGCTCAAGACGCTGCTGACCTACGGCTACGGGGCAAGCAAGCCCATCGAGCCGGGCGCGCCGCGTTATGCCGACCTCGCCGGCTGCGTGGACATCCACGTGCCGCACAGCGACTGCTACGAGCCCATCTACCTCAAGAAGCGCCAGCAGGCCGGAGACGAGGTCTGGGCCTACGTGTGCATCTCGGCCCGGCGCCCGTATCTGAACTGCTGGGGCATTGACTACCCGGGCATGGACCACCGCCTGCTGTACTGGCAGCTTTTCGACCACGAGATCACGGGCTTCCTGTACTGGGAGATCGCCTACTGGCAGGTGGACCCGTGGCAGAACACGCTGACCTATCCGGGCGGCAACGGGGACGGCTCGCTCATCTATCCGGGGAAGGACGGGCCGGTGGACTCGATTCGCTGGGAGCTGTGTCGCGACGGCACCGAGGACTATGACATGCTGGTGATGCTGCGCGACGCCTCCGCGGCCCTGCGCCAGCGCCGTCCGCACCTGCCCGAGGAGGCCCTGCTGCGTTTCCCGCACCTGACGAAGTCATGGACCGAGTACAGCCAAAACCCCCAGGTGCTGGAGACGCAGCGGCTACTGATCGGCAACCGGCTGGAGGCGCTGACGAGGGTGTTGGGGAGGTAGCACGGGCCTCCGCGGTGCGGTCGCGCCGTGCTGTGCTCTTGTCCCGCCGGTGCCGTGGGAACAGGCCGCGTCGCGGCCTAGCGGTCGGGTCACACCCAGTTGCGCCACGACTGGCCCAACGATGGCAGACGGGAAAGCCCGTGTTGAGATGCGGCCCAGCGCCCAGAGGGCAACGTGGAGGTGGCAAGGTGCAGCACGTGCGTCCTTCCCAGATAGGGGAGGTCTCGACCTACTACGTAGTCGCTGAGTTGTCTGGATTCGTGGGGCGGCCGGAGGCTCTGCCCTAGTGCCTTCTGGAGCTTCTGGGACGCACGGAGGATGACCTAGGTGCAAGGCTACACGCCGCGATAGGGGAGCTTCGATGCGTTTTGGCAGCGTATGAGGCAGGACAACCGGTCCCCCAGCTGAGTACGGCGCGAACTCACCAAAACGAGGCACCCCAGAGGTCTCTCTGTCGCATTCTGCTGCGTCACGTCAGGGACCACCAGTGGTGCTATGAGCGGTTATGGCGTCAACACCTGTGCTGGTCGGTCGTCCGGGCCTTGCCGAGCGAGATTCACGTCATGCCCATGGGGGGAAAGTCAACTGACTGGGACTACCCCACATTGGAGGAGCTGGCGCGGTCCGATCGCAAGCCCGTGGACCTGAGCCGGCGCGTGGACTTCCCGCGCCTGATTCTGGTGCAGGGCCTGTACTCCAACCGCACCTTTCGCTGTGCCATCGCTGACGGCGCCCACCGGGCCCTCGCCCTCGTGCGCACGGGAGCCCAGGAACTCGAGGCCTACTGGGGCGCCGCACGCGTGTGACTCCGCAGCGGGCCTCCCCTTAGGGGCTAATGCGAGCAAGCCCGAAAGCCCTACTCGCTCAGCGCCTCCCACACCTTCTCCCTCACCTCATCCAGCGCCGGGTTGCTGACCCCGCCCGGGCCGTACCACACCTGCATCCTGTAGGGAAGGCGCTCCACCAGTGCCTCCACCTCCGTCAGGCGGGCGCCGGAGAGGCGCTGGCGAGCGGTGGCGATATAGGCGCGGTCGGTCCACGCCTCGCGGATCGCCTCCCACTGAAGGCTGCTGATGTCGCCCTCGCCCGGCGGCGGACGCGGCCCTCCAGCTCCTGCCGCC
Source organism: Armatimonadota bacterium (assembly GCA_013178155.1). Classification (GTDB taxonomy): domain Bacteria; phylum Armatimonadota; class Zipacnadia; order Zipacnadales; family UBA11051; genus JABLXH01. The sequence goes on from JABLXH010000083.1 coordinate 19,259, forward strand.
GGACCGGGTGATCGAGGTCCCGTACCGGACGGGGGTCGCACGGCAGGCGTTGCCCCTTCTCGAGATCAACCCGCTGGGAGCGTGCTCCGACCACCGGATCGGCCCGCTCCACAGGCCCTACCGCGTCGTCTACGAGACCCACCGATGGGGACGCTCGGCCGCCCTCGTCGACGGCGGTGGCCGTCAACTGGTTGTCGCCAGTGATCATGACGGTCCGGATGCCCATCCGGCGCAACTGCGCGAAGCGCTCACGGATACCGCCCTTGACGATGTCCTTCAGGTGGACCACGCCCAGCGGGCGGCAGTCCTCCGCGACCACCAGCGGGGTACCGCCCGACCGTGCCACCTCGTCCACGAGCTGCTGCAGCTCGCCGCTGAACTCGTTGCCTCCTCGTCCGACGTACGCCGCGATGGCGTCCGGGGCACCCTTGCGGATGCTGCGGCTGGCACAGTCGACCCCGCTCATGCGGGACTGGGCCGTGAATGTGATGAAGTGCATCGGCTCGCCGGAGCTCTCGACGCCATCCCCGCCAATGGTCCGGCCCCGCAGGCCGTACTCCCGCTTGGCCAACTCCACGATGCTGCGCCCCTCGGGGGTCTCATCCGCCAGTGAGGCCAACTGGGCCGTCTCGGCCAGCTCCCGGGGCGTGGTGCCCGCCACGGGCACAAAGGCCACAGCCTCCCGGTTCCCGAGCGTGATCGTCCCCGTCTTGTCCAGCAGCAGCACGTCCACGTCCCCGGCGGCCTCCACGGCGCGGCCGGACAGGGCGATGACATTGCGCTGGATGAGGCGCTCCATGCCCGCGATCCCGATGGCCGGGAGCAGCCCGCCGATGGTCGTGGGGATGAGACAGACCAGCAAGGCCAGGAGTGCGGTCAGGGTGACCACCTGGCCAGCGCCTCCTGCCGCCACGCTGTAGCGAGAGAAGGGCAGGAGGGTGGCGCAGACCGTCAGGAAGATCAGCGTGAAGCCGGCCAACAGGATGCTCAGGGCGAGCTCGTTGGGGGGCTTGCGCCGCTTCGCGCCCTCGACGAGGGCGATCATGCGGTCCAGGAACCCCTGCCCCGGGTTGGCGCTGACGCGCACCACCAACCAGTCAGATATGACCCTGGTCCCGCCGGTGACCGCGCTGCGATCACCGCCGGGCTCCCGGACCACCGGGGCGCTCTCGCCCGTGACCGCACTCTCGTCCACCATGGCGATGCCGCGGACAACTTCACCGTCGGCAGCCACGATGTCACCGGCTTGTGCCAGGAAGAGGTCGCCCTGGCGCAGGTCGGTCGCCGGTATCTCCTCGTACGTAGCCGGGCGCTCGGGCCGCGTCAGGTCGCCGGCCGACATCCGGCGCGCAGTAGTCTCCTGTCGGGTCCGGCGCAGCGCCCGCGCACGCGCCTTGCCCCGGCCCTCGGCCAGCGCCTCGGCGAAGTTGGCGAACAGCACGGTAAACCACAGCCAGGCGGCAACGCTCCCCACGAAGGCGGGCGGCGCCTCGCCCTGCGCCAGGAGCGCCTGCAGCCATAGGACAGTGGCCAGGAGGCTGCCCATCTCGACCACGAACATGACCGGGTTGCGCACCATGCGCCGCGGGTCAAGCTTGACGAACGCCTCGCACACTGCGCGGCCCAGCATCCTCCTGCGCTCGGACCTCGCTTCAGACGGCTCTGGGACTGTCATACCATTCACCGCCCTACCAGCAGCAGGTGCTCGACGATGGGCCCCAGGGCCAGCGCGGGCAGGAAGCTCAGGGCGCCGACGATGGTCACCACCACCACCAGCCAACCGGTGAACAGGGGTGTATGAGTAGGCAATGTGCCAGCACTGGCGGGCACCCTCTTCTTGGCGGCCAGCGAGCCGGCAAGGGCCAGCGCCGGCACGATCAGCCAGTAGCGGGCCATCAGCATCGCCAGGCCCAGGACGGTGTTATAGAACGGGTTGTCCGTCGCGAGCCCGGCGAAGGCACTGCCATTGTTGTTGCCCGCGGACGAGAACGCATAGAGGATCTCACTAAAGCCGTGGGGCCCGGGGTTGGCCACGGCCTCTACACCAGCGGCGACAGCCACGGCCAGCGCCGTTCCGCACAGGACCATGATGGGCGGGATCAGCACCATCAGTGCCGCCATCTTCATCTCATAGACCTCGATTCTCTTGCCCAGGTACTCGGGGGTCCGCCCGACCATCAGCCCAGCGACGAAGACCGCGATGATGACGAAGGCAAGCATGCCGTAGAGCCCGGAGCCAACCCCACCGTAGACCACCTCGCCAAGCTGCATAAGCAACATGGCCGCCAGGCCGCCCAGTGGCGTGAACGAGTCGTGCATCGCGTTGATCGAGCCGTTGGCAGCGGCGGTAGTGGCCACCGACCACAGAGCCGACGCTCCGATGCCGAAGCGTACCTCTTTGCCCTCCATGCTGCCGCCGGGCTGCAGGTCGCTCGCGGCCTGGTCGACACCCAACCTGGCAAGAACCGGATTTTCGCTCTGCTCGGCGCAGAGCGAAAGAGCCAGCAGCGACACAAAGAGGACGCTCATCGCGGCCAGGATTACCCACCCCTGCCGCCGGTCGCCCACCAGATGCCCGAAAGTGAAGCACAGCGCTACCGGGATGAGCAGGATGGCCAGACACTCCAGGAGGTTGGACAGAGGGGTCGGGTTTTCCAGCGGATGGGCGGAGTTCGCGCCGAAGAAGCCCCCGCCGTTGGTCCCGAGCTGCTTGATCGCGATCTGTGACGCGGCTGGCCCCAGCGCCACGGTCTGCTCCGCCACAGTTCGCCCCTCGGCGGAGATGGGTCGTAGCAGGGGCACCCGCTCGTACGGTCGCAAAGTCTGCACCACCCCCTGCGACACCAGGAGCACCGACAGCAGGAGCGACAAGGGCAGGAGAATGTGAAGAACCGTGCGTGTCAGGTCAATCCAGAAGTTGCCGATGGTCTGAGCACTGTGGCTCCGCAGCCCGCGCACGAGGGCAACCAGCACTGCCATCCCCGTCGCGGCGGACAGGAAGTTCTGGACCGTCAGCCCGAGCATCTGCGTGAGGTAGCTCAGAGTGGTCTCGCCACTGTAGCTCTGCCAGTTGGTGTTGGTGGCGAAGCTGATCGCGGTGTTGAGGGCGAGGTCGGCGGGGACCGCACCCAGGTGTTGCGGGTTCCACGGCAGCCAGCCCTGCAGCCGCTGCAAGGCGTACACCGCCATCAGGCCCGCAGCGTTGAACACCAACAGCGCTCCGGCATAGGCCCTCCACGTCATCGGGGCCATCGCCCGTGACCCGGCCAACCGGTACAGTAAGCGCTCAAGTGGCCCGACGAGGGGCTCCAGGAGAGTGCGCCGCCCCTCGTAGACCCTGGCCATGTACCCGCCCAGGAGCATGCTCAGACCAAGCAGCAAGCCAAAGTAGACCAGCAGCTGCACCCAGCCGGCAGCCATCATCCGAACCACTCCGGCTTCAGCAGCGCGACCAACAGGTAGATCAGAAGCCCCAGGGCCAGAAGCCCTGCCGCGGTCTG
>JABLXH010000084.1 GCA_013178155.1 Armatimonadota bacterium
GCCGGGTGCGGGGGGTGGGGCACCCGGCGGCCGCGGGGGATTCGGGGCCCGCGGGCCCGGGATGTTTGGCGGCGGGGGGCAGTTGCAGTCCGTGATGGAGGACGTCCGCCTGCTGAACACCTTTGTGTCTCTGCAGTTGACTGACGAGCAGCTTGCCGGCATCCTGGATGTCTACGCCAACGTGCCGGCACCCACCGATGAGCGTCTTGCGACCCTGCTGCAGATGCGCCAGAAGCTGGTCCAGGGCAACCCGCTGACCCAGGCTGACCAGCAGGCCCTGGCGGCGCTGTTCCAGCCCCAGCCCAACCAGCGCCCGCAGATGCCATCCAACCCTCAGGGCGAAGCCATCTGGGCCCTCTTGTCCACTCAGCAGCAGGCAACCCTCGTGGCCGGTGGCATGGGCGGTGGCTTCCGGGGCGCCGGGGGCCGTGGAGGCGACGGTCAGCAGTGGGACCGCAGCCGCACTCTGGACTTCCTGACCCGTCTGAACGCGGCCATGGACACTATTGACGAAGCGGCATGGCCAGCCAGGCGGGACGCTTTGGCCAATGCGATGGCCGTGAGCGTGGGCGCCACCCAGGGGCCGGACCTGGACAACAAGAAGGCGATCTTTGCCGACTATCTGGAGAAAATGTGGCAGATGCCAGGGGCCGACTTCGAGGGCAAGAAGAACGAGCTGGCAGCCAGCCTCGAGGCACTCATGCCCCAGGGCAGCTCAATGGCGCTGGCCTACGTCTACATTGACCCGCAGTTCCTCACCATGGCCCTGAACCAAAGCTTCCTGCACCACAAGGCCCAGGGGCTGCTCAAGGAGATCCAGGCCGCCCGACAAGCCGCGGCGCAGTAGGCTGAAAGTCCTGTCCCCCCCGCAGGCCCGACCACAGTGTCGGGCGCGGAGCCCTGCTTTTTCCAGAAATGGGGAAGGTGACCGGGCTCAGACTGGCGAACCAAGCCGGGCTGGCCGAGGGTCGGCGCACCCATATTGCCTTCTGGAGTCCCCACTGCCATGCGCATGCGCGAGGTCGAAGAGCTAGCGGAATACCGAGACCTGATGACGGTACCAGACCGGTACGAGGAGGGTTTCGGCTGGAAGACCATTCTGGGCGCTCTGTTCATCGGCCTCGTGATGGTCCCCGGGACCATCTACCTGGGCCTGGTCGTGGGACAGAGCATGGGTTCAGCAGCCGAGTGGACCACCATCATTCTTTTCACCGAGGTGGCGCGGCGCTCGTTTACAGTCCTCAGTCGTTCCGAGATCTACCTGCTCTACTACGTCGCCGGCGGTCTGGCCGCCGGTAACCCGACTCTTGGCCTCTCGGGCGGTCCCTTCGCCAACCTGGTCTGGAATCAGTTCCTGCGTGCGACCGCCCCCTATGGGCTCTCCGAGAAGGTGCCTGACTGGGTAGCCCCGCCGCCAGACTCCGAGGCCGTCTTGCGCCGAACCTTCGTGCACCGGGACTGGCTCCCGGCCATCGGCGTCATGATCCTGACGATGATCCTCTCGCGCATCGCCTGGTTCTCCTTCGGCTATGTGCTGTTCCGGCTGACCTCCGATGGCGAGAAGCTGCCCTTCCCCATGGCCCCCGTGGCGGCCCAAGGCGCCACCGCTCTGGCCGAAGCGTCCAGCAAGGAGGAGACCTGGCGCTGGCGCATCTTCTCTGTCGGCAGCATGATCGGCGTCGCCTTCGGCATTATCTACGTCGCCATTCCAGTGCTCTCCGGCGTCATCCTGATCCAGCCCATCCAGATCCTGCCGATCCCCTTCCTGGACTTCACCCAGGGCACGGAGCGTATCCTGCCCGGAGCCGCCATTGGCCTGGGGACCAACATCGGCGCCATCTTTGCCGGCTTCGTCTACCCCTTCTGGATGGTGGTGGGAAGCGCCCTGGCCTCGGCAGCCACCATTTTCATCAACCCCCTGGCCCAGGTTACGGGCTACCTGCCCACCTGGCGCCCTGGCATGGAATCCATGCGCACCATCTGGGCTGCCAGCATTGACATCTGGCTCTCCTTCGGCATCGGCACCGCCTTCGCCATCGCCTTCATCGGCTTCTACAAGATGGTCGTCTCCTGGAAAGCAGCCAAGGCCGAGGGGCACAAGGTCAGTGTCGGCTTCGGCACGCCGCCGCCGGGACGCGGCGACTTCAACGTCTGGGCCTGCATCGGCCTCTTTCTGCTCTGCACCACCGCCTACGTCATTCTTTGCCGCGTCCTGGTGCCCGACTTCCCCATCTACTTCATCATCATCTTCGGCTACATCTGGACGCCCTTTGAGTCCTACATCAACGCTCGCATGGTCGGGCTGACGGCCCAGGCCGTCGCCATCCCCATGCTCTCCCAGGCCACCTTCATCTTCAGCGGCTACAAGGGCGTGGACATCTGGTTCGCGCCGATCCCGCTGTCCAACTACGGGGCGCAGGCCGCCCGCTTCCGCGAAGTGGAGCTGACCGGCACCAAGTTCACCTCCATCATCAAAGCGGAAGTCCTGATGTTCATCGTCATCCTTACGACCAGCTTCGTCTTCTGGACTTACGTCTGGAAGCTCAACCCCATCCCCAGCAGCTACTACCCCTACACCCAGAAGTTCTGGGACTACACCTCCATGAACTCCTGGCTGTGGATGACTTCCACCACCGAGGGCGGCAACCGCGAGATCTTCGTCCGCGCCATGAAGCCGTCGCTGATGATCGGGGGCCTGGGCTTCGGGGTGATTGCCTACTGGCTGCTGAACCTGTTGAACGTGCCCGTCATGACCATCTACGGGTTCATCCGCGGCCTGGGCAACATGCCGCACTTCATCATTCCCGAGCTTGCCGGAGCCCTCATTGGCCGCTACTACCTCCGCAAGCGTTTCGGCGAGGACAACTGGCGGCGCTGGCCGCCGGTGCTACTGGCCGGGCTCTACTGCGGCATGGGCCTGGTGGGTATGCTGGTCATAGCGGTGGCCTTGCTCAGCTCCTCCATCAAGGAGCTGCCTTTCTGACCGGGGGGCCGGCCGCCCGTACAGGGGACCCGCACTTCGCGGGTCCCCGCCGTTTGACTCGGCGGGGACGAGGAGAACCGCCACGCTCCTGCGAATAGGCACCCTCCGGCCTGCGCCACGGCCCACGGGAGGGTGTGATGGCCATCATGTCTCAGCACCGCTGTCTCTTGCTGACGATCCCGCCCCTGCTGGTGGTTTGCATGTCTGCCACATCTGCTGCCGACACGCCTGTCTACCGCGACAAGCTTAACACCATGGTCTACCGCGACGCGGAGGGCCAGGAGCACCCGGTGACCACGCCCGAGGAGTGGCAGATCCGCCGCGGGCACATTCTGGCGGAGATGCAGATGGTCATGGGGCCCATGCCCGACGACAGTCGCCGGGTGGACCTCGACCCGCAGGTCACCGAGGAGGTCGAAAGTGAGCGGTGGGTGCGGCGCAAGCTGACCTACGTCCCCGAGGCCGGCGACCGCGTGCCGGCATATCTCTTCATCCCGAAGGGGCTCACCGGCAAGGTCCCGGCGGTGCTGTGCCTGCACCAGACCACCCAGATCGGCAAGGGCGAGCCGGCGGGCCTCGGCGGACTGGAGAACCTGCACTACGCCCGCGAACTGGCCGAGCGCGGCTTCGTCACCCTCGCCCCCGACTACCCCAACTTCGGCGACTACGTCTTTGACCCGTACGCCAACGGTTACGTCAGCGCCACCATGAAGGGCATCTGGAACCACCGCCGCGCCCTCGACCTGCTGCAGTCACTGCCCGAAGTAGACCCGGAACGACTGGGCTGCATCGGCCATTCCCTGGGTGGCCACAACACGCTATACCTGGCCGCCTTCGACGAGCGGGTGAAGGTCGCCGTCACGAGCTGTGGCTTCAACTCCTTCTTCAAGTACATGAACGGTGACCTGACCGGCTGGTCGCACAAGGGTTACATGCCGCGTATCGCTGACCTGTACCACTGCAACCCGGCCGAGATGCCCTTCGACTTCACGGAGGTGCTGGCCGCCATCGCCCCGCGCGCCGTCTACATCAACGCGCCCGTCGGTGACGACAACTTTGAAGTCTCGGGTGTGAAGGACTGCGTCTTCGCCGCTGGTCCAGTCTATGCTCTCCTCGGTGCCGCGGAGAAGCTCGTCGCCGAGCACCCGGACTGCGGCCATGACTTTCCGCCGGACACCCGCGAGCGGGCCTACGCCTTCATCGCTGAGGCCCTGCGTTAGCGGCGCATGGCATGCGCCCAGCGGGCCCAGCGGGAGGGGTCTCTGACCCCGACTGTCGCCAATCCATTTCCGAGGCCATGACCATGCTACGCATCACTGAGCCCTTCCACGGCGCGGTCCTCAACCACCGCCATGGTGTGCAGACCGTCGACTCACTGACCGTCACCGTCTCCGGCGATGCCCCGCCCTATGGGTCGGTCACCGTCAACGGCGTCCCCGCGACCGTCAAGGGGGGGCGCTTCACCGCGACCGTTGCCGTAACTGCCGCCGAACAGAACCTCACCGCCGTCTACGATGGCACCTTCGGTCACCAGGAGCACACGGTGCGGGTCGTCTGGGACCAGCGATCCCGCCCGCGCTACCGCTTCTCGATTGACGACAATAGCTTCTGGCTGCGCGACGTGGCTCAGCAGGGCTATGCGTCACTCTATGACTGCTTCTACCTGGACATCCTGCGGAATCTGAACCGCGAGTACGGGGCGAAGTTCACCGTCAACATCTACTACGAAACCGCGGACGGTTTCCAGATCACCGACTTCCCGGACCGCTACCGCGCCGAGTTTGAAGCCGCGGCAGACTGGCTGGTGCTGGCCTTCCATGCCAAGGCCAACGACCCCGACCGCCCGTACCAGTACGCTTCGGCCGAGACGCTCATCGCCGACATGGACCAGGTCGAGGAGCAGATCGTGCGCTTCGCCGGCGAGCAGTCCCTCGCCCCGCCGACGGTCATCCACTGGGGTATGGTCCAGCCGAGTGCCTTCAAAGCGCTCTACGACCACGGCATCCGCGTGCTCTCAGGGTTCTTTGCCCGGTGGTCGCAGGGCTGGGACATCAACTATTGGCTGGATGATGCCCGGTCGGAGTATCTCTGGAATCACGAGGCGCTCAAGGACTTCGACAGCGGGCTGGTATTCTCGCGCTGTGACATTGTCTGCAACAACACGCCGGTGGAGCGGGTCGCTGCGACCTTGCAGCCCCTGGCAGACAATCCCGAACAGGCCGAGATCATGGACCTGTTCACCCACGAGCAGTACTTCTGGCCCTTCTACAGCCACTACCTGCCCGACCATGCCCAGCGCCTGGACGCCGCCATCCGCTGGGTCACGGAGCACGGCTACGAGCCGGTGTTCTTCCACCAGGGCTTCCTGGGCGGGTAACGCGGCAACGGGACGGGCAGGGCGCCCCGGATCGGGATGCGGCTCCTGGTACTGACCTCCATGCTTCGTACCGTCGCCCGCGCCGCTATCCTGTCCATCCGGCGAATCGCTGCAAGGCTGTGCTGCACGGAGGCGACATGGCCATCTCCTGGCGTGACCGGGTCCTGGGCTTTGCAGGTCTGGAAGGTCTGAAGTGGTTCGCCGGTATCTTTGCCAGCCCCGCCGGCGGACCTGAGGACCTGACGCCGGAGCAGGTCGCCGCGCCGGGTTCACGGGCCGTGGACATCCTCGGTGAGCGCGTCGCCTTCATTGATGAAGGCTCCGGCGACCCGCCCCTTCTCTTCATCCACGGGTTCGGCGAAAGCACGCGCACCTGGGACCTCGTCCGTCCGGCCCTTGCGGCCCGCCACCGCACGGTCGCTCTGGACCTCTGGGGCTTTGGCGCCTCGGCTCGACCCGCGGGCATTAAGCCCACCGCCTGGGTCTCCCAGGTAGAGGGCTTGCTGGACCATCTGGGGCTTCGGGCAGTCGTGATGGTCGGCCACTCTCTCGGCGGCCGTGTCTGCCTGATGTGTGCTCGCGACATGCCGGAGCGTGTCCGCGGCCTGGTGCTCGTCAACTCCGACTGGGGCCAGGCGGGCTTCGGCTACACCATGGTGCGGCTCATCTCGTATAGCAATCTCTTGCCTCTGGCGCTGTCGCGACTTCGCGGGGAGCTCGGGCCGATGCGCCGCCTGATCACCCAGGTGGCCGGGCCGAAACTGGAAATCACCGACGAGCAGATCGCCGTCCTCCGCGACTACCTGCGCGTCCGCGGCACCTCCCGCACGTGGCAGTCGCTGGGCCGCAGTCAGCGCTGGCATGACGTTCACCGTCTCCCGGCCACCGTCCAGTGTCCGGCCCTGGTACTCTGGGGGGCGGAGGACTCCATTATCCCGCTGGCTTGGGGGGACAGACTCGCGCGGGCGCTGCCGGAGGCCGAGCTAGTCACTATCCCCGGTTCAGGCCACTTCCCCCAGGAGGACGCGCCGCAGGCTGTCGTCGCACCGGTGGCGGCCTTCCTCCGCCGGCTTCACTCAACACCAAAGGAGGAACCCGATGGCCGCGACTCCGCAGCAGATTGACGACTTCCTGGCCCAGACGCACGTCGCCGTGGTCGGCGTGTCCACGGACCAAAGCAAGTTCGGCTGGATCGTGTACCAGAACCTCAAGCGCCGCGGCTACCAGGTCTTTGCGGTCAACCCGCGCTACACCGAGTGCCATGGTGAGAGATGCTACCCCTCGGTGGCAGATCTGCCTATAGTGCCGGGGCTGGTGGTGCTGGTGGTGCCCCCGGCGGTGAGCGAGCGCCTGATGCCGGAGCTGGCGGCGGCCGGCGTCAAGCGTGTCTGGCTGCAGCCGGGCGCCGAAAGCCCGGCGGCCATCGCCGCCGCCGAGGCCGCCGGCCTGCAGGTCATCCACAGCGCCTGCATCATGATGGCCTAGCAGGGGAGGCAGGCCGGACAGGCCGCCGCCGGCCCGTCGGGAGGCGCAGGATGTCGGCCATGTTCTGCCCGAGCACCCGCTGCTTGGCTGCATACGGGATGCGCGCCCAGGCGACCCACCCCAGTTGCGGGGCGGCGTCGCGCATGATGCAGTCGGTGCCGTATAGCACCCGCTCCGGCCCCAGCTCCTCCACCAGATACTCGATCATCCCGTACCAGATGAGTGTGTAGGTGATCTCCGCATACACGTTCGCGAACTGGTTGCACACCGCCACCGTCGCCTCGGCGAAGTCGTAGCTGCTCCCCGTGTGGGCGTTGATGAAGACAACCTGCGGAAAGCGCGGCGCCAGTTCCTTGATCTCGGCCAGCCGCAACGGCCCGTCGCCGCACAGCACCGGGGACCCCGTCCGCGCGCACCACTCATACACCGGGAAGTGCACCGGGTCCGTCAGCGGCACAACCTGCCGGAAAGGGGCGGGCTTGTAGCCCATGACTTTGCCGGTCAGAAAGATCCGCTGAAACTCAGCTTGAAACAGCTCGGGATACGTCGGGTTCAGGCAGCCGTAGGGCAGGATGCGGCCCGGGTACTTCTCGGCCGCGGCCAGCGTGTGGTCATTGGCATCGGGACCGGCGTAGGTAATCCCCGCCCAACTGCTGGGGCAGGCGATGTCCACGCCCAGCCGGTCCATGGTGACGATCAGCCCATCGGCGTCATTGTCCGGGAAGCTGCACAGGTCAATGCCCTGAGACCCCGGGTGGCCCAGGTGGTTGTGGCTGTCAAGCACGAACTCGCTGCTCAGTGGCCTCCCCGCCCGTACACAGGCGACGATCGGGTCATCCTCGGGATGCTCCCGGGGCGGCGTGACCTCGGGGACCGGGCGCCCGGAGGCGCCATCCACCTGCCGCAAGAGCCGCAGCAGGTTGCCGCCCGCAATGTCGCGCCGCTCCTCTTCCGACAGGTCCTCATAGCACACCATCATGCGGGCGGCACCCGGTGACCGATGCGGGAGGTTCGTGCCGAAGAGCAGCCGCTCGGAGCCGAAGTGCCGCACAAACACCTCGTAACCCCGATGGTTCTGATAGGCCCAGGTGTCCAGGTGGAGGTTCGGGGCCTGCTCCAGATACGGAAACAGCAGCCGGTCCTTGTCCCAGTACAACCCGCAGAGCACCACGGGCAGGCTCGGGTGGCGCCGGGCCAGTTCATAAGCGGCTGACAGCTCCAGCTCCATGGCGTCCACAAACAGTGGAATGCGCCGGGCTTCCAGGGCGGCAAAGAGCTCGCCACAGACCTCGGGGCTCACGCCCGTCTGGTGGCTCTTGGGGAACAGCCGCGCCGCCCGCACCCCCAGGCTCAGCATCTCAGCGACCAGCTCGTCCCCGCGCGGCATCTCACCGGTATGGTGCGGTAGCACCACCCATTCCGGGATGAGGCGCGGGTCGTCTCCTATCTCCCGCAGCAGCATCCGGTTGCCGTAGTCCGGGCAGTACTCTAGCGCCGCCGCATGGTAGACCAGTGCGCCCTGGATGTCGTAGTAGTCGAAATCGCTCAGGAAGTCTGACAGCGTTTCGGGCTGACGGTGATCCCGCCACTTCCGGGTGCCAATCATGCAGTTGCAGTCATAGAAAGCCAGGTTTGCCATCCGGCGCGCTCCTCCCGATGGTGTTTCCTGCGGCCCTGAGTGTAGCCGATTGCCGGCAGCGAAGGAAGGCGGTAGCGGTAACGCGAATCGTGCGGTGGGAAGGACTGCCACCAGGAGGCCGAACCACCATGAGGGAAGTGCGCGTCGCCAGCGTCCAGCCGGAGCGCATGGCCCATCTGGCACCCTTCGAAGGCCAGCGTGACCGCGACGAAGCGCGCCGTCTGGTCGAGGCCAACCTGGAGATGGCGGTGAGGCTTCTCGACCGGGCCGGCGCCGCCGGCTGCGATATCGTCTGCTACCCGGAGGACACCCAGGGCATCGCTCACTACGGCTTCTACCTCGATGATCCCGAGCTGTTCTCCGGTCTCGTTGAGACCATCCCCGGGCCCACTACCGAGCGCCTGGCCGCCGTCGCCCGACGCCATGCCATGCACCTCGCCTTCGGGCTCTTCGAACGCGACGGCGACCACCTCTATACCGCCGCCGTGCTACTGGGACGCTCCGGGGAGCTGCTGGGCAAATACCGCAAGGTCCACCTGCCCATCGCTGAGGCCTGGACCATCACCCGCGGGAACAGCTTCCCCGCCTTCACCACCGACTTCGGCCGCGTGGGCCTGCTCATCTGCTATGACATCATGTTCCCCGAAGCCGCGCGCTGCCTCTCGCTGAACGGCGCAGAACTGCTGCTGAACCCCACCATGTCCTACAGTGGCCCCGGTCAGTGCCCCGACAACGGCCTCATCCGCCTGCGCATGCGGGCGCTGGACAGCTTCGCGCCCCTGGTAGTCTCTCTCTGTGGCGACGGCAGCGCGATCGTGGACAGCGACGGCACGATCCTGGCCCTGGCCCAGCCCGGCGAAACCGTCATCCGGGCTACCGTGGACCTGGACGCCAGCCCCAGGGACCCCAGCCACTGGGAGGTCCTCACAGGCACCGCCGACCTGAAGGCCCGTCTGCTGCGGGAGCGCCAACCGGAGGCCTATGGCCCGCTCGTTGCCCTGGAGCCGCCGGCTCTCGCGGCCTGTCCGCGGCTCCGGTCCACACCCGACGAGATCCGTACCGCCTACCAGTACATCCGGCAGCGGTGGTCCGGCGACCAGCAAGGAGAGTGAGCGCATGGCCATCCCTGGATTCGCGCTGCGGGAACTGACCTCGCGCCAGTGCAATCGCTATCAGGTCGAGGGGGGAGACCTCATCCTGGTGCCCGTGGGATCGGTGGAGATCCTGGGACCGCATCTGCCGCTCGGCGGGCGCTGCTTCGTGGCCGAGGCCTTCTGCCGCCTGCTGGCCGAGGCCACCGGCGGTCTCTGCCTGCCCGTGACCCCTTACGCTCCGGTGGAGACCACCTGCGGCCGCCCGGGGACGGTGCCGGTCCCGGCGCGAGTGCTGGAGAGATACATCCGCGCGGTGATGGACGACTGCCTGGCCACGGGCTTTCGCCGCGTCCTGGTGGTTACGCACGTGGACTACCTGCGCTACTACATCCCCCAGGAGTTCTACGAGGACCACAACGTCGCCGCTGCCGGCATCCACCTGGGCGAAGAGCTCTGGGCCCACAGCCGCGAGCTCGGCGCCGAGGAGGGTTCGTGGGTGGCCGGCGCGCTGCTGGTGCTCGGCCGCGAAGACCTGGCCCGGAAGGTTGAAGCCGAGAACGCCCGCCTGCTCAGCGACGGCTGGCGTCCACCTCCCGGCCCGCCAGGCCTCGAGGCGGTGCGGGCCGTCGGTGTCATCGGCCACACTTGCCCGCCCGGAGGTTACCCCCTCCCGCCCCATGCGGGACTGTCGGCCGAACTGGGTGAGACGGTGCTACGCCGCGCCGTGACCGCGTTGGTCCCCGCGGTGGCGAGCCTTCGCGAGTACAACGACTTCCTCTCGCGGCGGGCAAAAAGCCGGGGGATGATGTGGCGCGGCTGGAGGTGGAGCGAATGACTGCGAACTCGCTGCTTGACCTGTTCCCTGACGAAGTCGCGGCCCGTCTGCCGACCGGCCAGGACATCGCCATCCTCCCCATCGGCTCCATCGAACAGCATGGCCCGCATCTGCTGCTGGGCACCGACGGCTTCTGGGCCGAGGCCTTGGCGCGGGAGATCGGGCGCCTGTCGGGCGGCACCGTGCTTCCGCCAGTGCCGTTCTCGTGGGTCGGCTGTACCAATGTCTTCCCGGGCGGGATCGGGGTGCGCGAAGCGGAGTTCATCGCCTACTTGCGGGCTGTCATTCAGGGCCTCTGGCAGTCCGGCTTCCGCCGCCTGGTCATCGTCAACGGTCATGGCGGCAACTTCTATGCCCTGCGGGCCTTCCCTCACGAGCTCTGGCAGGAACACCGCCTCCCGGTGCTCTGCATCTACGGCTCCGCCGGGTGCCGGGAGGCCGAAGAGGGGGTAGCCCAGGCTGGCGGGGGTGAAGGCACGTGGCTGGCCGGCGCCCTGCGGCTCCTGGGGCGGGAAGACCTGGTGGCGGCACTGCAGGAGACCACGCGCCAGGCCGTCGCGGAGTTCGGCGATCGGCCGCAGGTGCGACTGGAACCGACATCGGCCCGCGAGGCGCGTCGTCTCGGCGTTGTGGGCCATGACTACTCCCATGAGTGCCTGCATGTCGCCCCTGATGCCCGGCTCGACCCCGATGCCGGTGCGCGCGCCAACACCATGGTGGCTGAGCGCGTGGCTGCCGCCCTGGACGACCTCGGAGCCTACGTCCGCTCGCTGCCCGACACGCCGTGAGCTATCCGTCCGGA
>JABLXH010000085.1 GCA_013178155.1 Armatimonadota bacterium
GGCGGCGAGATGGTGGTCCGGACCGGCCCGGAGGCCGAGGGGGCGGCGGGTGTGATCTTCGGACGGATCCGTCTGCAGTCTGACGGCGCGGGTCTTGGCCGGTGCTTCTGAAAGAGACAACGGCATGAACGAGAGGTCGCCATGCCCAAGCAGATGATTGCTGAGTTGCAGCCCAATGAGCAGGTGGACAGCTACTTTGTGGCGACCCACCCCAGCCTGCTTCCTTTCAAGAACAAGCCGGGGCAGTACTTGCAAGTGACCCTTGCCGACCGCACGGGCTCCATGCCGGCTAGGGCCTGGGATCGCGGCGAGGAACTGGCGTCTCGCTTTGGGCCCCAGGATGTGGTCTGGGTGCAGGGCCGCGTGGAGGAGTACCGGGGTCAGCTGCAGCTCATCATCAGCGACATTGACCTGGCCGGCGATGGCCAATACGACCGCGCGGACTTGCTGGAAAGCACCAAGCGCGACGTGGCTGATCTGCTCAACAAGCTGCTGGGCTTCATGGCGCAGGTGCAGGAGCCCCACCTGCGGCAACTGCTGGAACGCTTCTTCGGGGATGATACCTTGCTGCGCAACTTCTGTGAGGCGCCGGGAGCCAAGGCCCTTCACCATTCCCACCTCGGAGGTCTGCTGGAGCACACGGTGGCAGTAGTCACCATCCTCCTGACCGTGCATGACCTGCACCCCGAGCTGAACCGCGACCTCCTCATCACTGGTGGCCTGCTGCACGACATCGGGAAGATGCAGGAGTTGGCAGTCGGAGCGGCCATCGAGTACACCGACCGAGGCCGGCTGCTGGGGCACATCGTGCTAACCGACCGGTTGGTGAGAGAGAGGATTCAGGAGATCCCTGGCTTCCCTCAGGAGCTGGATGACCTGCTCAATCACATCCTGCTGAGCCACCACGGCCAGAAGGAGTACGGGGCGCCGATCGTGCCAATGACGCCGGAGGCCTGCGCCCTGCACTATGCCGACAACCTCGACGCGCACGTGCAGTATTTCCAACACGCGGTGGAGCAGGGACGCAGTACGGGCAACAGTTGGACCGAGTACCAGAAGCTCTTCGACCGCTATCTGTACATCGGCCCCCGCGAAGCGGAGGCGGACAGCGTGGCCGAGGAGACCCAGTAGATGCTGTGTTTGGGCTCTGAACAAACCGCACGAGGGTGCGTCTACGAATGACGACCCGGGTCGAGCTTAGTCCCAGTCAGGTCCAGCGGCTCGTGGAGCGCGCCAGGTCCGGCGACACTCTGGCGTTTGACGAGCTGGTCAGCCTCTACATGGACAAAATCTACAGCTATGTGGCGCGGATGGTCGGCGATCCCAGTGAGGCGGAGGACATCGCGCAGGAGACTTTCGTCAAGGCCTTCCGTAACATCAAGTCATTCCGGGGGGCTTCGAGTTTCCAGACGTGGCTGTACCGCATTGCCAGTAATCTCACCATTGACGCTGTGCGTCGTCGTAAACGCCGCGAGAATACCATCTCGCTGGATGCGCCGGTGGAGGGGGGCGATGCCGGGCAGATCACTCGCGAGCTGGAGGACGTGACCCTGGCCGGGCCCAGTGGCCGCCTGGAGACGGCGGAGTTACAGCGGCATGTGCACCGGGCGATCCAGGAGCTATCCCCCAAGCTGCGAGCGGTGGTGGTCTTGTACGAGCTACAAGGGCTCAGCTACGAGGAGATAGCCGAGATTCTGCGTTGTCCCCTGGGGACAGTGAAGAGTCGACTGTTCAACGCGCGGATGGAGCTAAAAGAGAAGCTTCGGGATATCCTTGCCGAGTCAGACGGAGGGTAGCTGTTGTGAAGAGCTGTCAGCGCTGTCAGTACGAAGTGGGAACCAGGGCCCGAGAGGCAGAACTGCCGGCGGCAGTGGAAGCCCACTTAGCCTCCTGTCCGGAGTGTGCGCAGTTCGCCCGCGACTGCGCCGCGACGGTGGCTGCCCTCGCCGCCCTGGGCGACCTGCAGGCGCCGCAGGACTTCCGTGTGACGGTTCGCGAGCGTGTCAGGCGCGACTGCCAGGTCAGCAAGCGCCTTGCCGGCCGTGAGGTTTGGCACATGCCCGTGCTGCCAGCGCGGCAGGCTTACGTGGCCGCGGCAGCGCTGGCGGTGCTCATTGTCGTCTTGGGCATAGCCATTCACAGCCTCATGCCCGCTACCGGCATGGCGCTCGGTCCGGCGATGGTCCAGCAGCCCGCTGGCGCGGCGGGGGGCGGGCACACGATGCCCGCCAGTTTCGTGCAGCCGATGCTGCGCCAGCACCAGGGCATGTCCAGTGCCTCTCCCTGGCACCACGACGCCGGCTACTACGTGGCCATCAACGACTGAGCGCAACTGGTGAACTCGATGCCTGGCCTACCCGCTGTTCGTCGCCTGCCTCGCTCTCCTCTCCCTGTCCGCTGGCTAGCCCTTCTGACCTTGGCCGGTGTCCCCCTCCATCCAGCCGCTGCGGCCCCCGATGTGATGACTGTGCTCAGCAAGGCAGCCACTGCCCGGACCGAGGCGAACTTCCGGGGCGTGCGACTCCTGGAAGTCTTTGAAAACGGGGGCATGTGCCAGATTGAGCAGAGCATCGCACGGGCGCCCAAGGGCCGTGAGCGCATCGAGACGCTGGCGCCCAGCAGTGTGCAGGGGCGTCTGGCGGTGTGCGACGGGCGGACGCAGTGGGAGTACTACCCCCATGAACGACGTTGTGTCAAACGGGTACTACCCTCACCCGAGGAACGCCAGCGGCATCGGCAGCTCAGCCTGAAGCGCATCAAGGCCAACCTGCGCCCTCGGCTGCTTCCCTCCGGCACCCTGCTGGGCCGCAGAGTCTACCATGTGCTGATCACCAACTCCCGCGGCGCAAAGGTGCGCGAGGCCTGGGTGGACGCGGGCACATACGTGGAGCTGCGGGCGGACTACTACCTGCCAGGGGGAACGCTGGGTTCGCGGACGCGTCTCACGCGGATAACCTATGCGCCGGCATGGCCCCAGGGCACCTTCACCTTCACGCCTCCGCGCGGTACAACGCTGGAGACCGTGGCGCCGCCGGTAGCCGTCATGCCCCTGTCGCGTGCCGAAAAGGAAGCAGGCTTCACTGCCTACAAACCCCGCTATCTGCCGGCTGGATACACTCTGTGTGACGAGGAGACCGCGCTTCTTCGCTGCACGAGCCAGGGTCTGGTGATCTGGACCGTCTACGGCAATGGACTGGACAGCTTCTCGCTCTTCCAGTCACGCTGCCAGCGCGCCGTGGGGGAGACGGTCAGTCGCTGCACGTGCGCGTGGTGGCGTGACGGTTTCCTGTTCACCATCGCCGGCCAGATGGAGGTTTCCGAGTTCGAACGCATCAAGGCCTCGTTGCGTCCCCGGTGAGGCTCCCGGGTCTGAGGCAACCCTCACAGCTCGACGTAGTCCACCCCCAGCAGCTTGGCGCACTTGCGCACTCGACCCAGGTGGTGTCCCGGGGAGACCGCCACGTGGTGTGAGCCGCCATGCAGCAGGTAGTCGTTGCAGAACTCGGCTACCGGGCGCGCGGGGCGCAGCCGGAAGTGGGGCGTCGGTTGGCCCGGGACCAGGAAGCTTTCGGCCTTGCCACGGGTGGCGATGATCTGGAACTTGCCCCACGGCGCTACCGTCAGGTTCACCATGGTAACCGGACCGGGCTCGATGGTGAAGGCCAGCGAAGCCGACACCCCGCCACTACCCACCCATCCGTCGCGGCGCACCATCTGGATGGGCTCCCCTTGTCGCGCCATGAGCGGGTTGCCTTCGGCGAAATGCGACATGAAGATGGTGTCGCCCGCGAAGTCCAGCGTGAACATCTCGCTGAAGCTGGACATGCCGCAGAGATGGTGCATCATCAGCACCGCGGCCGAAGACACCGCGTCGCCCTCGCCACCAAAGCTGACGCCTTCGGCCAGCAAGCGGGCGGCCGCCGCGAACGGCAGGGCACCAAAACGAGGGTCCTGGCCCAGGACCTCATAGTGCAGCGATATTCCGCTCAGACCCAGTTGGCCGATGACGCTGCGCATGGCCCATTCGGCCCGGGCCGAGGCTTCCAGGTCGGCGTCAGACAGATCCGGTGCGACCTCATAGCTGGCCCGGTAGTCGGCGACCAGGTCGGCGACTTCGCCGGCCGGCGCGGCAGCCACACCGTCAGCCAGCAGGTCGAGGGGGATCTGCTGGACATGGGGCCCCACCTGAGTGAGAAAGGCCGTCTCGTCCAGACCGAAGTCCCCCATGTCCTGAAACGCCCAGCCCACGCGACCGATCTCAGCCCCGCGGAGCCGGCGTACGGTGGAGGCCGCAACCGCCCATTCCGCCACCTCCGCCAGGGCCCGCCGGTCCTGGTAGTGACCGGTGACGGCCCCGAAGGGCTTCCCAGCCCGCCGCAGCACGTTAGCCAGGTCTTGCGCGCCGTGGACCCCGTGGTTCTTCAGCATGGCCTCGTAACCGAAGCTGTCGTCAATGCCGGCGAGCTCCTGGGTGCTGAAGAGGATCACCGGGATGTCGCTGCGGACCAGCGCCGGCAAGGCAATCAGGCTGGGAGCGTAGGACAGATGGACCACGACCACCAGATCCACGTCGGCGGCGCGAAACTGCGCCATGCGCTCATCTACTTCGGCCCGGGTGACAGCGATACCATCCCAGATGACGTCCCCCACTTCCTGAAGGGACTCGACCAGCTCGCGGGCAAAGCGTTCCTGCTCGGGTTTCAGTTCAGGCAGAGCGCGGTCGTAGAGCTCCAGCATCAGGCCCAGGAGACCAAGACGCGGAACGCCGGGCATGGTGGCACCTCCTATGGCGCGCGAAGGATCAGGGAGCGCATGTTTCGGCGCTGCGACTCGCCGCACCTGCGCCCTGGGCCACTCAGGGAAACGGGCACGGCCGCCGGCCGTGCCCTAAGACCTCCATCCGCCCCGGTCCTTGCCAAGGGTACGTCATCCCGACACGTCGGCGCCCTGAGCCGCGCTACGCTTGGCGAACTCCCGGGCCTGATGCATGAAGGCCTCCAGGCGCGTGAGCGCCGTGGACTGCTCCAGACCATCATACACCATATTCAGGAAGGGGATGCCGTCCTCGTCGGCGCGGGCTCGCTTGAGGACCGCATTGGCGATGGTACCCGGCATGCAGGTGAAGGGCATGGCCGCAACGATCCCGGACAGACCCTTGCGGGCAAAGTCAATCGCCTTCCCGACGGTCATGATCGCTTCGCCCTCGAAGGTGTGGTGGATGTACCGACTGGCCATCTCCAGCACCTCTTCGGTTGAGGGCTCTTCCGCATTGCGCAGCAGGCTGTGCAGGACCGCCGTCAACCGCCGTTCGTCTCTGCGCATGACCCGATCCGTGAGCAGGTTCTTGATGACCAGCGGCCAGTTGCCGTCCAGACGGCTGCGCATATCGCGGCGGAAGTTGCGGTATAGGAACCATTCAAAGATGGGAGCCTGCCACACCTCGCCGCCCAGTTGCTCGATCTGCAGGATGAGGTTCTGGTTGCTGAAGGGGTTGGCGCGAACGTAGAACTCTCCCACGAGCCCGATGATCGGCTTGGGCTCGCTACGGTCCACCGGTATCGCCTCAAAGCGCTCCAAGACCCGGCGCAGCGCCGCCAGCAGGTCCCCGTTGGCGGCCACCACGTCGCAGATGTCACGCACGCTCTCCTCGCAGGCCGCCTCCGCCGCCCCAGGTGTCAGCTCATAGGGCCGGGTCTCCAGCAGCGCCTTCTCGACCAGGTCAATGGCCACGATGGCCCGCCAGCCCTGGCGCAGGAAATGCCGCCCCACGATCCCCATCTCATTGTAGAAGCTGCTGGCCTGGTTCGGGACGTAAAGCGGCACGTCCTCGTATCCCAGGTCGTCCAGTACCATACGCTGCAGAGCGTTGTACTGGCCGAAGCGACAGGGACCACCGGAGCCTCCCATAAAGAAAGCATAGCGGTCGCGGTCGAAGCCGTCTTTCATGACGAACTTGACCATATCCCCCGTTGTAACGATGCAGGGGAAACACTCCTTGCCCGAGGTGTACTTGCGGCCCCAGTAGAGTGTCTCGGCGTCAGGCTCGGGGAGCACCTCGGCTGGCATGCCGCAGGCCCGGAAGGCCGCGGCCAGACCAAAGGCGTGGCGGCTCATGTTGGGGAGCAGCACGGTCCGCTTGCTGCCCGGTTCGATGGTCAGTGGTCGGAAGTGGCGACCCGGGGCGTGCCGGCGTCCACGGGTGGCGTCGAGACTGTCGAGAAAGGCCTCACACCGCGTCACCATGCCGGCGTCGGCCGAGTGTTCGTCCACCTCGATCTGCAGGAAGGGCTTCCGTCCCAGGCGCTCTGCAAAGAAGCGGGCGACAAAGGAGTCAGGACCGCACCCGAAGTTCGTGATATAGACCGCGTGCAGCCGGGGGTCATGGGCAATGATCTCCGCCGCAGCCAGGATCTTCTGCCCATACCGCCAGTACATATTGATCCAGTCGCGAGGCAGCTCGACCTCATCCAGCGGCAGGAAGTCCATGGGGATGACGAGCTCGCCCATCTCGCGCAATTTGCGCGGGATCTCCAGGTTTGCGCCCGGGTCGCAACCGTTGTAGGCGCGGCTGACGACCACGAGGGCCCGCTCGTCGGGGCCCAGCTCTGCCAGTATCTCCCGCCCCCGGGCAAGCTTGGCGGCCTCGAAGCGGTCCTGGGCCTCCTGCGCTGCAACCAGTGCCCGGCGCAGATCCGCCTCGGTCCGGCCCAGCGTCGTCGCGACGTCCCGCAACGCTTCCAGACGGTGTCTGAGTCCCTTCTGCAGGTAGATCGCCGGCCGCAGGATCTGCGCGCCATGGCTGGTGGGGTCCACGGCCGCCTCCACCGTGTAGCAGAGGCTTTGCACGTAGGGACAGACGAAGGTGTCGGTTGTCTCGTGGTTACAGCGGGGCAGGTTGATGACACTGGGCAACCACAGGAAATCAACCTGCTTATGCTCCAGCAGGTTGATGACATGCCCCAAAGCCACCTTCATGGGGAAACAGGTCTCAGCGACCGACCGCTCCGCGCCCTCATGGATAATCCGCTTGTTGGTCGGGTCCGACAGCACGATCTCGCAGCCCAGTTCGCGTAACAGAGCCTGCCAGAAGGGGTAGATCTCGTAGTACAGCAAAGCACGCGGCACGCCAACCCGCAGGGGCCTTTCCGGTATAGGGCGGCTGGGGCGGTAGTCGGGGTTCAGCAGCTTCTGCCGCTCCAGGAAGAGGTCCGGGGTGGTCGGCTTGGGCTTGCGGCGGCGGTCCACATCGTATTTCTCACAGCGGCTGCCGTAGTAGAGCGGTTCCTCGCCTTCCACCAGGACCATGTTGATCTCACAGCGGTTGGCGCAGTCCTGGCACTCAAAGGTCTCCACGGTGTACTGCCGCCGGCTCAGGTCAAAGCCCTTGAAGCGACTGCCCGTTCCCGTATCCTGCTCGCGAGCAATGAGCGCACAGCCCAGGGCACCCGTCACCTCATTGTGGGCGGGCACGGTGATGGCCTTGCCTGTCACCTTCTCGAAGGCGGCCACCACGGCACGGTTGAACGCGGTCCCGCCCTGGAAGAAGATCCGCTCCCCGATTGGCTTCCGGGCCACGACCCGGTTCAAGTAGTTGGTGGCGATAGAGTAGGCCAGCCCCGCCACCAGGTCTCGCACGTCGGCGCCGCTCTGCTGGTGCTTGAGCAGTTCGGACTCCATGAACACCGTGCATCGTTCGCCCAGGTCAATGGGGTTCTCGGACTGGAAGGCCAGCTCGGCGAACTGCTCCTTGATGCTGATCCCCAGCTTCTCGGCCTGCTCCTCGAGGAACGACCCCGTACCCGCGGCGCAGACCTTGTTCATCTCAAAGTCCACCACCGCTCCACCGCTGAGAGCGATGTACTTGCTGTCCTGACCACCAATCTCAAAGATAGTGTCAACGTGCGGGTCAATCGCCAGCGCGCCCCGCGCCTGGGCGGTGATCTCGTTCTTGACCACATCGGCCCCGATGAAGTCGGCGATGAGGTACCGACCTGATCCGGTGGTGCAGGCGCCGCGGATCTCGACCCTGTCGCCCAGCTCCTCCCCCACCTCGGCCAGCCCCTGACGCACGGCCTCGATGGGCTTGCCAGCAGTCATCAGATATCGCTTGGCCAGGACCCGCCCTTCGCTATCCACCACCACAACATTGGTGGAGATTGAGCCGATGTCTACGCCCAGATAGGCCGGCACGGGAGGCCCTGACGGGTCTGGCGGGGTAACATCGGCCGTCATGATCACCGACTTCTCCAGGCGCAGCGGCTCCAGCGGACGCTTGCCCGTCTTGCGCCGACCGCCTGTGAGCTCCGGCAGCCGCTCCCAGCGTGGAGGCCTCAGGCCGCCGCTCTCCCGGCTATGCCAAACGGCTCCGAGGGCCCCCATAGAGGCGAAGTGGTCCGGAACGATGAGTTGACACGGCCCCAGTTCCAGGACCTCCGCCAGCGCCTTGACGATGCCCGGGTTCGCCGCGACGCCGCCCTGGAAGGCGACCGGTGGCTCGATCGGTGCGGCCGAGCCCACTGTGCTCTTGAAGTTCCGCACCAGCGCATAGCACAGCCCGGCCACGATGTCCTTGACCGGGGTAGCCTTCTGCTGGAGATGAATCATGTCGCTCTTGGCGAAGACACTGCAGCGGCCGGCGACGCGGGGGGGATTGGTGCTGGCCATGGCCAGTTGCCCGAACTCCTCGATAGACAACCCCAGGCGCATGGCTTGCTGATCCAGGAAGCTGCCCGTGCCGGCCGCACACATGGTGTTCATGGCGAAGTCGCCCACGTTGGCCGCCCCGGTCCCCCCGTCATTCCGCAGCACGATGAGTTTGGAGTCCTCGCCGCCAATCTCGATGATCGTGCGCACCTCAGGATGCAGGCGGGCCGTGCCAGAAGCTTGTGCGACTACCTCATTCACAAAGGGGGCATCCAGAACCTCCGCCAGGACACGACCACCGTTGCCGGTGACGGCCAGACCGGCGATCTGAGCCATTCCATAGATGTCCAGCGCGGACCGCAGGGCCTCTGCGGCTACCTCCAGCGGATGTCCCCGATGCCGCAAGTACTGCTCCTGCACCACCTGATCCTGGGCATCCAGTACGACCAGATTCACGCTGACAGAGCCAAGGTCGATACCCAGCGACAGTTGAGACATGGCGTCATACCCCGGAAAAGCAGCCCGCTCCTGGCCGCCCACCGGAACAGGAGCGAGGTCCGGTGGCGCGACGGAGCAGGCGACAATATAGCAATGTATTATATCCCAGACGCCCGACGCTGCCAAGGCCTGCTTGCAGCCTCCCCCATTGGGGGGACCGAAGCTACTGAGTGGCGCTAAGCTGCGGGCATCGCTATAATGCCCGAAAAGCCGGGTTTGTGCAAGTTCGTGACCAGACTGACGAAGAGGTGACGCCACGGTGTCAGAAAAGGTACGTCTCTCGTCTCTGACTATGCATCCCTTCCATCCGTGGGCGATCACGCTGGTGAGTTGCGTGGATGAAGCCGGGAAGCCCAACGCGATCACAATCGGCGCTTCCTCGGTCTGCAGCGCGCGACCGCCCACAGTCGGGGTGGCCATCGGCACCCGCCAGTATTCGCTGGAGCTGATCCAGCGCACGGGCGACTTCGGCGTCAACATCCCCGACCGGTCACTGGTCCGGGCCACCGACCTCTGCGGCGTCATCTCCGGTCGGAACTGCAACAAGTTCGATGTCGCCGGTCTGAGTGTCCAGGAACCGGCGCTCATCCAGTCGCCACTTATCGCCGAGTGCCCGGTAACCATGGAGTGCAAGGTCGTCCACGTCGCACACCTGGGCAGTCACGACTGGGTCATTGGCGAGATCGTGGCCGTCTATGTCGCGGCTCATCTGATGACGGACGGCGAACTGGACGCCAGCAAGCTCGACCCGCTGATTGGCACCTGGGGGGAGTACTGGAGCCTGGGCCCCAAGGTGGAAGACTGGATGTTCATGCGGGGCAAGGGGTAGATCATTCGCCCGCTCGCGGGCGCTCGGTCGTCTCAGCATGTCCGGACAACACGAGGACTGCGGCCAAACGGAAGGACTGGCACGGAGGCAATCAACGGAATGCGGAAACTGCTGACAACCATTCTGGTCGCGATGACCGTTGCCGGAGGGCTTGGCGCGCAGAGTGAGGACGCCACGGCCCTGGCCGCGGCCCGCTCTCTCAGCCGCGCCTTCACGGCAGTAGCACGGAAGGTTACCCCGGCCGTAGTCAACATCTCTTCCACTCGCGTGGAGCGCAGCCGAACCATGGGCCTGCCGCCCTTCATGCAGCGCATGTTCCCGGAGCTCATGGTTCCCGACCAGATGGTCACAAGCCTGGGGTCGGGCGTGATCATCCGCCCGGACGGCTTCATTGTCACGAACTGCCACGTCATCGAGGGCGCTGCGGAGATAACGGTGACCCTGGCCGATGAGCGTGAGTTCGCCGCGACGTTGGTGGGCCAGGATGCCTTCACCGATTTGGCGGTTATCCAGATCGGCGCCAGCGGGCTGCCATACGCCGAATTCGGCGACTCTGATCGCCTGGAAGTCGGCGAATGGGTGGTTGCCGTCGGATCGCCCCTGGGCCTTCCGCAGACGGTGACGGCTGGCATTGTCAGCGCCAAGGGCCGCAAGAACATCGGGCTGCAGGGCTACGAGGACTTCATCCAGACCGACGCGGCCATCAACCCGGGCAACAGCGGCGGAGCGCTGGTGGACCTGGATGGCCGCCTGGTAGGCATCAACACCGCTATCGCCAGTGAAGGCGGTGGCTACGACGGTGTTTGCTTCGCCACTCCCGTAACTGTGGTGCGTCCGGTGGTAGATGCGCTGATTCGCGACGGCCGCATTGTGCGCCCCTGGATCGGTATCCGGCCCAAGACACTCGACCGCGAGCTCGCGCGGCGCTTCGGCTTGGGCATCGCTAACGGGGTCTTCGTGGATGCCATGTTCCGCAACAGCCCGGCCCATCAGGCGGGGCTGCGGCCGGGCGATGTGATCACGGGGTGGCAAGGCCAGGAGGTCAGGAGCGCTGCCGACCTCGCGCGCCTCATCCAGTCCACGCCGATTGATTCAGAGGTCGAGCTGACGGTCATTCGCAACGGGCAGGCCTACAGGGCGCGGCTCACCGTCCGCCAGCTTCCCGACGCGGTTACGGTCTCGGGGGTGCTATAAGCAACGCCGGACGCATGGCAATGCGCTCGCCTGAAAGCCCAGGAGGGAGCGGGCCTGACGCTCCCCCCTGGTTTCCTGTCGTTGGGGCGGTCTCTTCTGCGGAACACGCACGGGCTAGCGACGGCTACTCAGCGTAACCGTAGATATAGAGGTCAAACTCCGACTCATCGTCCTGGAGACACCCGGCCAGGGCGGCTTCCCGCTGGAATCCTGCCTCCTCCAACACCTCGCAGCGGGTCACATCCAGCGCCGAGGCGTACGCCAGCAGGCGCAGTCCCTGACACTCTGCGACACAGCTTCCGACCAGCGTGGCGGCACTGTCGGCATACCAGGGATGGACAAGGAACTCGATGACGCGGAGATGGTCCTGGGCACCCGCGCCAGCGCCAGTGGCGGCCGGATAGGCCAGCCCCACCAGGCGGCCCTGCTCGGTGACCAAGGCCTTTCCCCGCGCCCGGCGCTGTTCCAGGCCCGTCATCAGGTCGAAGAACTGCCCCTCGAAGGGCGTGTTGGCGTAGATCCCCAGCGTGGCGTCCTTGACGAACCACCGGGGCAGGTTGTAGAGCACCTCCGCCCGAGCCAGATCACCCCAGTGCAGGTCGCGCAGGGTCGTCGCCCATCCCGGCTCGAAATACTCCTCCTCGAAACGGGCGGGATCACCGCGCAGGACGTTGCGCATGATGGTCCCGCCGCCCTCGGCGAAGTTACAGTGCGCGAATCCGAGTTTCTCGTAGATGAAGCGGGCAGGGTTGGTCAGGCCGGTTCCCAGGTGCATGCACCAGCCGCCGAGCTCGCGGAAGTCCTCGACGGCAGCCTCGGACAGCACCGAGGCGATGCCCTTGCGCCGATGCTCCCGGGCGGTGATGACGCGGCCGAAGGTGGCCACATCGAGGGTGTCCCGCGGCGCGCCGTACCACGCTGTTCCCACAATCTCGCCGCCCAGTAGCCCGGCGTAGAAGACGTCGTGTGAAACGTCACCAAACTCGCCGCCTAGTACCCGCTTGCAGTTCAGGTGCCAGTTGCAGTTGGTGTATTCAGGGTGGCGGACATACATGAAGTCCAGTAGTCTTGGGGCCCAGTCATCGCAGGGCACGACGAGACGCGCGATCTCGAGCTCCTCCCCGGTGCTCAAACGCTGGTTCCAGGTCTCTACTCCCATCGCGTGTGCCTCCCACACGAAACAACAGGTCTGCGACTCCGACCCCGGTGACGAGCAGGAGCCCGCCCGGCATCTGAGGAACTGACTGGTGACTCTGCCCACCGACGCATGCAATGTACCATCAGGGCCTCAGTAATGCTTCAACGTTGCGTGTGAAATGGGCCAAAGCGAGCCACCAGAAGCTCAAGAACGTGCTACCAACCGGGTCTACTGGCCCTGGGTCGGCGTGCTGACAGCGTTGTACCTGATCCTCGCCTGCTGCTACCTGGCCTGGGCACCGGTGCTGGGGGGGCCCGATGAAGATGCACACTGGCAGTATGTGCGGGTGCTGCGCGAGCAGAGGCGACTGCCCGTCCTGCCGCGCCTGGCCGGTCCAGCCGACCAGGATCGCGTCGCTGACCAGGCCCAGCATCCTCCGTTGTACTACGCCGTCATGGCGGCTGTTTCCTGCCTGTACCCCCAGCTCGATGACACGCGTGCACCACGGCAGATGAAGCTGGTGTCGGTACTGATGGGAGTGGCCACCATTCTGGCGACAGCATTGCTGGCACGGCGGCTGTGGCCCGACGACCCAGGGGCCGCGCTGGGAGCCGCGGGTCTGG
Source organism: Armatimonadota bacterium (assembly GCA_013178155.1). Lineage (GTDB taxonomy): Bacteria > Armatimonadota > Zipacnadia > Zipacnadales > UBA11051 > JABLXH01. The sequence goes on from JABLXH010000085.1 coordinate 12,926, forward strand.
TGGCACTACTGCCGAACGTGACCTACCTGACAGCGCTGATCAACAACACGGCGGGGTCATTGCTTGGTTCGGCCCTCGCCCTCCTGGCCCTGGAGCGAGCGCTGCGCGCGCCGGGCCTGCCCTGGCGGCCCTGGGCACTGGTCGGCCTGGCGACCGGTCTGGCCATGCTAGCCAAGGTGACTGCAGTGTGGCTCGTGCCCACCGTGGTCTTGGCACTGGTGCTCAAAGCTGCTGCAGAGCGCCGGCCTTCAGGCGCTGCCGTCACCGCCGCCACAGCCACCCTCCTCCCAGTCGCCGCCCTTGTGGGGACGTGGCTTCTGCGTAACGTCCTTGACTTCGGCGAGATCATGCCGGAGCGCGTGGTGGACCGCCGTTACGCACCTTTGGGCTTCATGGTGATGCTCTTTGACAGCTTCGCCCTGAAGCTACTGCTGTGGGTGATGGCTGTCTCCATTCCGCTGAGCATGGTCGCTCCGTGGTGGGTGCTGCGTACGGGGGTCAGTCACGGGGTGGGGATGGCTCTGCTCGGCGTCGTGATGCTTCCGGCGCTTTGGGGCGGCATTCTGGCTGTGAGGAGGGTCCACGGCCGCTTCTTTGGGCACCTGTCGCCCCGGCGTATGGTCCTCGTTGCCTGCGTGGTCGCAGGCATCGCGGCCTGGGGTGTGGCAACCCAGGCGGTACTGCACGACTGGAGCGCCGGTCTGCACGCAGGACGCTACGCCGTGGAGGCGGCGCCGGCGCTGGGCCTGTTATGGGCCGCCGGACTCACCCATGCCTTCCCGCGAACCGGCGTGCGGAACCTCGCGATCCTGGCCGGCCTGGGGGCTATCCTGGCGATGAACGTGGCCACGTGCCTTTTCCTGCTAAGGTTCTTCGGCGGCCAGACCTGACACCAAAGGAGTGTGCAACCGTTGCGGTTCGAAGTTGACGAGAGCAAGTGCACGCTATGTGGCGCCTGCGTTCTGACATGTCCCGCCGACATGGTGCGCGAGAAGCGCGGCGCCATCAAGATAAGCTGGGTGGCCTGCATCGGTTGCGGTCATTGCCAGGCCATCTGCCCTGAGGGCGCCATCAGCCTGACGGAGTGTGACTACCCCGGCGCCTTCGCCCCTCTGCCGGACGAGGTGGCTTCACCCCAGGCACTGCTGAGCCTGTTGCGCCGCCGGCGCACGGTTCGTCGTTACCGACCGGACCCGGTGCCCCGTGAGACGCTGGAGCAACTGCTGCAGGCCGCGCAGTATGTCCCCACGGGCGCCAACTGTCAGTGCCAGGAGTTCACCGTGCTGACTGCCCCCAGAGCCATCAACGACCTGCGCCAGGGGGTCATGGACTACTACCGGGCCTACGCCGAGGCCCTGGCCGACCATGAGCACCCCGAAAGGTTGGCGGCCTTCGGTGGCACAGGCATCGGCGCCATGCACGAGCATATCCTGGCCGCCGTGCCCTCGTTTGTCAAGAACGTGGACGCCGGACGCGATCGGCTCTTCTTCGACGCCCCGGCCGTGATCCTGGTCCACGCCCGCCGGGATGAGGTGCTGCCGGAGGCAGCTTGCTCGTTCGCAACCCTGGCCATTGTGCTCATTGCCGAGGCGGTGGGTCTTGGCACCTGCATCACAGCTTACGCCTCCCTGGCCCTGCAGGCGCTGCCGGAGCTCAGGGCCGCTGCCGGTGTCCCCGACGGCCACGAAGTCCACCACGTGGTGGTAGTCGGCTACCCGGCGGAAGTGTACCAGGCCGTGCCGCCGCGCAGACCGGTGCGAGCCACCTGGCTGTAGAGACGCATGGCGATGCGCCTTTCCTTTGCACCAACCACCCGTGCCACAACTGGAGGCCACCATGATTCCGCGCCCTGACCTGCTGCACCCCGACTCCCCGCCTGGCCTCGAGGTGTTTCAGCTCACCACCGAGACTGACGTACCGGGCAGCCACATTTACATGGAGGCCCAGATCTTTACTCCGGACAGCAAGCGGCTCATCCTGCACCGCGCGGCCCATGCCCATGGCCCGATTCCCGACGATCCCCGGCACCAGTACCTTCTGTGCGACTTGGACAGCGAGTGCGCCCTCACGCCGCTGACCGATGAGCTCAACACCACCGGTCCCTCCGTCTCTCCCGATGGCGAGTTCCTCTACTACTTCGTGGATGAGACTGTGGTGAACGGCGGGTGGTTCACTCTCAAGCGCGTGCGACTGGATGGGACCGACCGGGAGACCATTCTGGTGCAGGAGGGACCGCTTCCGGGCAGTCATCGCCGCCTGAGCCGTCTTTACCCGCTTTCTACCATCTCCTCTGATGGGCAGCGCGTGGCCATTAGCGGCTTCCTGGGTGACAGAAAGACCCCACACGACGCCTGGGGCCTCATCGTCTGCGATGTTCCCTCGGGCACCGTCCGCCTTATCCTGGAGGGGCCGTCCTGGTGCAACGTGCATCCGCAATACTGCCGTTCGACTGACCCGCAGGCCGCCCACGACCTGCTGGTGCAGGAGAACCACGACCACCGCGCCGATGCTCAGGGGCAGGTCACGTTACTGGTGGGCGGCAACGGCGCTGACATCCACGTCATCCGCGACGACGGGACCAATTTCCGCAACATGCCGTGGGGACGCGACGGGAACGAGTTCTGCCAGGGGCACCAATGCTGGCGCGGGCGCGACACCTGGGCCATCACCAGCACGGGAACCCGGCAGCCCCCTGAGGCCCAGCTCATCGAGGGGAAGGCCGCGCCGTACGCCGGGCACGTCGGGATCGCGACGCCGGGGGGCGTGCGTAACGACCTGAGCCGCGACTTCGACGGCCCAGACTTCTACCACTTCGCCACCGACATCGCCGGTCGCAGGCTCATCACAGACTCCGGACCGCAAGGCGGTGGGGGCGGCCTGTGGCTGGCCGAGTTCGGGGAAGCCGGTGTGGCGGCGCTGCAGGGATGGACGTTCCTTCTCAACCCGCGGTGCTCGTGGCAGAAAGGGGCACACATCCACCCCTTCCTGTCGCCCGACGGCACGATGGGCTTCTTCAACTCCGATGAGTCGGGTCAGCTCCAGGCCTATATGGTGCGGGGGTTCTAGGGCCGCTGCGCGGACTCGGCCGGCAGGTAGTGCACTCGCAGCCTCGTCAAGGATACCAGGTTGGCCCATGGCCCGCCCTGGTGGAAGACGACGCGCAAGTACCGCGCCGTCGTGGGCGCGAAGGGCTGGGCCTTCACGTCCGCGGAGGTGCCCCGCGTCACGCTCTGCCATTGCTGCCCGCTGTCTGACACCAGCACCTCGCAATCGCGCGAGGAGTACTCGGCCTGCGAGAAAGCCATGTCCACGTGGTTCAGCGTCTGGGGCCGGTTCCAGGCGAGCTGGATCCATCCCGGCCGCGGCTCGTCGTCCCAGGCAAACTGCCAGCTCCCATCCTGACCCACCACCGATTCCGGGTGAGCGCCGTGCTGAAGGTGCGGGTTGCTGGCCGTGACGGTGGCGCTCCTGGCGATATCCACCTCGGCAAGCGGCGGCAGTTCCAGCTCGTCCAGCACTTCCCCAGCGCGGAGCAGACGCAGGACCACGCGGTGGGCGCCCTGTTCGCTCAAGGCCACGAAGTCAGCACTCTCACGACCACGCTCAACATGGCCGGACCGCACCTCCCCGTTGTGCTGATCCACCAGCATCGCGACGACCTGGGCCTCCTCCGGCACCAGCGACCAATCAGGGCGCAACCACATGCCCTCGAAGCTGGCGCGCAGCAGGGCGGGGACGACGGCGAACACGCCCACGTCCTTCGCGCTCAGACTGACCACGAGGTGCTCAGTGCCGGCCACACGGCGGGGCTGCGCCTCCCGGTGGCGCAGCAGGTCCAAAACATGGCTGCCGCTGGGCACCTCCACCGGTACGAAGGCCCCCGCGGCCGGATAGGCATTGTGGTTCCAGACGGTGTAAACGGTCTTGTCGGCGGCGCGGAAACGGTTGCAGTAGACCCCCGGCTCGCGGGTTGGCAGGTGAGGCTCAGCCTCGCCCGCGGTGAAGGCGGTGACGTGTTCGTGGAAGGTGCGATGGGCGAGCGCCGCCTCAGGCATCCGCGCCGGGTCGGCCGCCGTCGCTGTGGCGTTGAAGAGGGCGAGTTTCACGCGCTCCGGGGTGTCGGTCAGCAGGTCCAGGTACTTGAAGCGCGGATAAAGGAACCGCATGAAGTGGATAGGCGCCCCGTAGCCGGGCGTGCACATGAAGTTGATCCCGTAGCCCTCGCTGCCGTCCACATCATTGAAGAAGAGGTCAGACACCGGGCCCTCGGTGGTGAGCGCCACATCGGGCTTCTCCCGCGCGATGGCGGTCTTCACCGTGTGGAACAGCCGCCGCACGTCCGCCAGCTCGTACCAAGTTCGCTGGTGGGGATGGCGTGGATTGCTGCACTGGAACTTGTCCAGAGTGGTCCACCCGACACAGTCCAGATAGGCGATGTCCAGGTCCAGGTCGCGCACCAGTCGGGCGCAGGTGGCCGCCAACCAGTCGGCCCAGCCCGTAGAGGCCAGGCACATGCACTGGTTCGCCCAGGCGACCGCGTTGGTGCCGTCAGGGTTCTTCTGCCCCCATTCGGCCCCATGCTCCTGGTACACTTTGCTCGTCTCGTGGGCCACGGTGCCCTGCACATAGTGGCTGCACAGCTTCCCACGGGCGTGGGCGGCGGCAACGAAGCGCTGCAGCCCTTCCAGGCCCCAGTCCTCCCGGTAAGGCTCGTAGACCCCGTAACGATCCTCCTTCTGAGCGATGAAGTGCAGTTGGTCCACCAGCTCAGGAATACCCTGGATAGCCTCCTGTACGTCATCCGGCGCCCAGAACCGGCAGTTCTCGTAGCCGTGGTAGCTCTCGAAGGTGAAGAACCGCGCCAGCTTCTCGGGATGTCGCGGGCTGTACCAGGTGCGCACCCAGGTCTGATAGGCGGCGAAGGCCTCGCGCCAGTTGCCCGCGTGGACCCCCAGGGCCAGCGGCGCCGTGGTGACGGTCTCTCCGGCCGGGAGTGCGATGTTCGGCAGATGACAGGCCATGCCGACACCTCGCTCCACCTCAAGCCCTTCCCAGAAGGGGAAGCCGTAGCGGTCGAGCAGCTCGATGGGCGCCGCCCCCCCCGGATCCACCTTGGTGAGCTCAAAGCTCTTCCGGTGCAAGGACGTGTCCTGCCAGAAGCAGTACAGCCCGCCGCCCCTGGGCCCCCAGTGGTCGCTGAAGGTAGCCATGAGCTGCGAGGTCGCGTACTGACCGTAGCACGTCAGCAGCTTCGTCGGCACGTCGTTCATCAGCCCCGGGTCACGGGGGAAGAAGTAGCCAAGGCGTTCCAGGTCCTCCCCCATGGTAAGGTTCTCCAGCACCGGAAAAGCCAGGTCCAGCGTCATCTCCGTCGAGGCGCGGAAGGAGAGCGTCCAGAGGCTTTGGCACCTCTCGTTGATGAGCACGGTGAGCGTCACCTCCAGGGGCGCTCCACCGGTGTCAGTCCGCAGGTTCACCTCGCAGCGGCCAGCCGTCGGGTCCAGGCGCACGTCCCGGACAGTGAACTGGCGCGAATCGACCCGCAGCGGCGTGTCCTGCCCGGGCCGATGCAGGCTGAGCTCGAACACGCGGCTCCGCTTTTGGGGGGACATGACCCATCGTCCCGCACTTGCTGGCACCGCCACGTTGGCAATGCCTCCCCAGGCCAGCCCGTTGCTGACATCGAGGTCAATGCCGTAGTGGCTGTTAGCCAGACGCACCCGGTCGCCCATGAGGCGCGGGGGGCTGTCGGCCGCGCCGGCGGCGCCCAATACAAGAGCGACCAAGATGAGCAGACAGGAGCAGGTGACGGAGTTGCCGCAGTTCATGACCGGCCCTTCCCCGCGGGCTTGGCGGTCACCTTGTCGGCGGCGAGCGGCGGTGGTAAGATGTCCCCGTTCGGACACCGCCATGAGTTTCGCCTCCCCCTGGCTACTGCTGACCGCGCTGGGCGCCGCCGTCCCGGTCCTGATTCACCTCTATGGGCAGCGGCGTGCCCGTCGCGTACCCTTTCCCTCGCTCATGCTGCTGAGGCGTGCGGAGAGAGAGCGCTCCAGCCTGTCGCGACTCCGCCAGATCTGGCTCATGCTGCTGCGGGCCCTGGCTATCCTGTGCCTGGCTCTTGCCCTGGCCCAGCCTTCGCTGACCGGGCTTCACATGGCAGGGATGGCCGGCTCCACCGTGGTCTTCCTTCTTGACGATAGCGCCAGCATGCAGGCCCGCGGCCCCGCCCGCACGGCTTTCGACGTGGCCCGCCGCACACTCACAGACACCCTGGGCCAGCTTCCGGCCACTCAGACGGTGGTGCTGCAGCCGCTGAGCGCTGCCGATCAGTCCCTGAAGACGGCGTCGCGAGAAGTGGCAACCGCGGCCGTTGAGGCGCTACGGCCCGGCTTCAGGGCGGTGGACATGCCGGCGGCACTCAGCCGCCTCTGGGATGCAGTGGGTGATGGCGAACTGCGAGAGGCGCGCTGGGTGATGCTGACCGATCTGCAGGCCAGCGGCTGGCGCGGGGAGTTGCGCCCGGCGCCGTGGGTCAGCAGCCTGCTGGTGGTGGATTGCGGTGCCGACGGGCCAAACGTAACGGTGACCGGTCTCGACCTCGTGGAGCCCCCCGCCCTGGTGGGACGCCCGGCGCAACTGCGGGTCACAGTCCGGGCTTGGCCCCCCACGCAACACCGCGCACCGGTCCCCGTAAGCGTCACGATCAACGACAAAGCGCTGCCGCCGGCGTCCTGCCGGCTGGCGGGCGGGCGCGGCGAGGCCCTGGTGGAGTGGCTGCCCCGCGCGCCGGGTCTTCTGCGGGTGAAGGCATCCGTCGCCGGCGACCGACTGGAAGCCGATAACTCGGCCTATCTCGTGGTGGAGGTTCGCGACAGACTGCGAGTCACTGTCGTGGGCACCGAGGCGCAGAGCCGGTGGGTGCGCCTGGCGCTGTCGCCCGGCCTGCCGGCCCCCGTCCAGGTGCAACGCGCTGACGCGGCGAGTGCGGCGACGCTTGCGGGCCAGGATGTTGCTTTCGTGGTGGGCGCTGCTGGCAACTCCTCCGCTGCAGCCCTGAGGGCCTTCGCTGAGGGCGGTGGGGGTCTGGTCCTGTGCCTTCCAGGGGCCGCAACTCTGGCCCGGGACATCCTGGGAGCCAGCGATGGACGTATCGGCGCTATCGTCACTCCCGCCGCGCCCACCCGCATCGGCACCTTTGACAGCTTCCGCCCGCCGCTGCAGGCCTTCGCGAACGCTGCCGCGGGAGACTTGAGGGAGCCTGTGTTCCGGCGCTACGTGGAGCTCTCTGTGCCCACTACCAGCCGATGGCGCGTGTCAGCGCGGTATGACAATCAGGTACCGGCCTTGCTGAGCGGCCATGTGGGCGAGGGGCGCGTGCTCGTCGCCAACTTCGAGCCGACGCCGGGCGCCTCCGACCTGCCGAGTCTGCCCGTCTTTGTGCCGCTGTTGCACCGCCTCGTGGGCTTCGTGGCCCGGGGGCATCGTCCGGAGGAGGCACGCGTTCTGGTAGGCGAGGCCCGGGGATCGGACGTCGGGGCCGCTGAGCGGCCAGGTTTCGTGAACAGGCCGGTGGTGGCCGGCGGGTCAGCATTAGCGGTGAATCTGGACCCCCTCGAAGGCGACTTGCGGCGGTTCGCGGCGGCAGACCTGCAGCGCCGCTGCGCTCCAGTCAAGGTCAGCGTATGCAATCCAGATGAGCTACCGGGCCGGCTCCAGGGCGCGCCGGTGCCCCTGGCCACTCCACTTTGGCTCCTGGGCCTCGGCGTGCTGGTGCTGGAGCTGTTCCTGCTGCGCCGACCGGGCGCCAAAGGTGTGACTAGTCCCAGGCTCGAAATGGGCCCTCAGCGCTGATGAACACCTACGTAGCCGTCAACGTGGACGCCTTGACCCACAACGTGCGCCAGGTCCTTGGTGCCCTCGCTCCTGGCAGTCGCCTGATGGCGGTGGTGAAGGCTAACGGTTACGGGCATGACCTGGTCCTTGCGGCCAGGACGTTCACCGGAGCCGGGGCTTCCTGGTTGGGGGTCAGCACGGTCGCCGAAGGCGTGTCCCTGCGGGAAGCCGGCCTGGCCGTACCCGTCCTCGTCCTGGTGCCGCCCCTCGGCGCCGACGAGCTGGAGAGCCTGGTTCAGCACCGTCTCATCGCGACCATCGTGGCCGTCAGCCAGTTGCATGACCTGGCCCAGGCCTCCCGCGCCCAGGGACGTCGGGTCGAGTGCCACGTCTACGTGGACAGCGGCCTGGGGCGGCTTGGCAGCAATGACTCGCTGCCCGACATCCTCGATGCCGTGCGGGCCTTCCCCGCTCTCAGCATCACCGGCATCTATACCCACGTAGGCCCACCGGGTTCGGGCGAGATGCTGCCCCAACTGGAGGCCCTGCGGCAGGGGGGCGCGGTGAAGGGCTTCGCCGCGCTGACCCGGGAGGCGGCTCGGCACTACACCGGTCAGCGACCGCTGGTACACCTGGCGGCCAGCCGTCTCTTTCTGCAGCAGCCGGAAAGCCACCTGGACATGGTGCGGCTGGGGACACTGCTTTACGGCCAGTACCCCGACGACTGCCGGGAGCGGTCGTTGCAGCTACGGGAGGACACCTTCGCTCTGACCTCCCGCATCATCAGCGTGCACACCTTGCCGCCGGGAGCCAGGGTGGGGTACGGCGGGGAGTTCGTATGCCATCGGGAGACCCGCGTGGCGACGGTGCCGGTGGGAACGGCGCATGGACTGGAACTGGTGCCATGGTCGGTGGCGTCGCGGCCACGGACAGCGCTGAAAGCCTGGCTGGCCCGCCACGAGAGCCGCCGGGGACGGACGCGTTACGCTCCCCGGGCAGCCTTGGCCGGTCGCTCGGTCCCGCTCGTGGGCCGCGTCTCCATGGACCAGTGCTGCCTGGACGTCACAGATGTGCCGGAAGCTGCCGTCGGCGACGCCGTGGTGCTGCCGGTGCGCCGACTGGTGGTCCCTTCTGCAATCCCCCGCGTGCCGGTCAGCGACCGCTCTGAGGGTTGAGTGGCTACTCGGCGCCGGCCTGGCTCAGCAGTTGCGCCGCAGCGCGTTCGTCAGCCGCCAAACGGGCAACGAGGTCCGCTGCCCGACGATAGTTCGCCACCAGCAGGGCGGTGTCTCCGTTCAGGCCTGCGCTCAATCCCGGCCATTGATCACGCAGGGCCGCCACCTCCGCCCGGTACAGGGCCAGCGCCTCCTGCACGTACCCCTGCCGGTCAGGCGGCAGGGCGCCCATCGCCTCCTCCAGGAACCTGGCGGCCTCCGTCCGCGCCCCGATAAGGCATTGCCGGGGGAACTGCTCCCATAGCGCCAATCGTTTTGCCTGCTCCATATCGCCGCCGTCCGCAGCCGCCCGCAAGTCCGCCGCCAGTCTGGTCAGCCCCGCGGCGCCGGGCACCAGGGGGCCGTAAGTGCGCCGCTCACCCACCATGGCGGCCCCTTGACGGAGCGCCGCCGCGGCCTGCATCGCAACTGGAGTGACCGCATTGGCCGGCGCGCTGAAGGTCATGAGGGGCCGACGAGCCCGGACATTCATGGCGCCGGCGGGTTGCAGGGTGTGCCACGGGCCGCTCCAGTTGGAGGCGAGCTCGCTTTCGCGCATGCTTCGCTGGCCAAAGGGAGGCAGAGTCACCGTGATGTGCACCTGCTGCTGTTCGTTGGTCTGTCGGCTGTCCACGACGGCCCATAGCGGCATGTTTCGCAGCAGCCACAGGCCGGTCTGGCCATACTCGATCGGCAGCAGGTGTACGCCGGGGGGCAGTTGCTTGCCGCTCAGCAGGAACTGCTCAGCGCCCGCGTCGAGACGTATCCGAATCCCGAGGCCGAGGGCCTGGGCCGCCGCCTCAAAGGGACTGACCGTAAAGGGCGTGCCGGGCCAGAAACCGGCGTCCTCGGTGTTGTAGACGAAGGCAAAAGCATCCCCGGACAGCCCGCTCACCCAGGCGCGGCTGAAGGTCTGCCCGCAGGCCCGCTCCAGGGCAATCCGGAGGGCCT
>JABLXH010000086.1 GCA_013178155.1 Armatimonadota bacterium
TCCCACCTCCGAACTGGGCCAAGGCGACCGTCGCGAGCGATAGACTAACCAGCAGAGCAGCCACTTGCTTGGCTTTCCTCATCGAACCTCACCTCTCACGGGCTTTGCTGTCTTCTTACCGGAAGCTGCACACCCCCTGTTGGAGACGCACAGTACAGCATCCAGATTCCCCTTATTGCCGGCCCTTTCCTTTGCTGTGGCTGCTCTCGCAAGCGCCCCAGGGCGTCTCGGACCAAAGGATGTCAGAGAGATGCACACTCCCTGTTCGGTCGCGCACAGGCCCCTGTCAGGTCCCTTTGCCTACGCTGCGGGCATCGTTCAGCGGAAATGACAAAGGAGCTGATGCTGATGTCCAAACCGTTCGCTCGCAGCGCCGACCGGTACCCCTATCGGCAGATGGAGCGCGCGGCCGACCAGTTGCTGCGGGCCAGTCTGCGCGAGCGCGGTCAGGGGGAGTACCCGTGCCACTCCGAGCGCTGGATGAGTCTGCGCCGTCGGAAGGAAGAGGGCTGCTGGGGGCTGGTCGGTGGGTCCAGCCGACGTCTGTCGCCGCGCCTTCGGGATCTGCTGACGCGCCTTCTGGAGGAGACGCCGCTGCCGCCGGACCAGCGCCGCGTACTGGAGCTGGCCCGGGAGGGGGCGACCCTGACCGCGATTGCTCAGAAGCTGGGACGCCCGTTGTCCACGGTTCACCGCTGGTACCATGCGGGGACCGAACGCCTGCGACAGCGAGCGGGGCGAGTTGTGCAGGTGCACAGCCGCACGGCGCTGATCGCGCAGGTGTACCGGGAGCAGACCTCGCCGTCGCTGTACCACGAGGAGCGGCACTGCTTGCCGGGCCGAGAGGACTGTGCGCGTGACGGCCTGTGCCGCCATCGGTGGTATCTGTACTGCGAGAGGGACGCCGACTGAGTGCCGCCGCGTCAGGAGGTCATTCGCAGAAATAGACTTCCAGACCACCCAGGGGTTGGCTGATCATCTGGTCTTCCCAGAGGGGGTGGGCGAGAAAGCTGTGTTCCGAGAGCTGCTGGGCCAGAAGCACGAGTCCGCCGTGCCAGTCCTGGCCGCGGGCGCGGTCCATGGCCACGGCCAGCTCATAGAGAGCGGCACCATCCACCGACTGGCAGACGTAGACGAGGGTCTCGCCCGCGCCCAGGCGTCGGACGTCGGCCAATACCTCATTGGTGGACTTCATGAACCGCCCTTCCTCACGCTGTGTCTTGACGCGCGGGCGGGTCTCCGTGAGCAGCGCGACGAGATCCTCATGGAACTCGACAGCGCCAGCCTCGGGACCAATAATGACCTTCGGCTCCCAGTAGTCGGACCCCAGGCGAGTGTCCAGCGCCAGAAGCTTGCGGACGAAATCGGTGGAGACCACCCGCACAGCGGCCAGTACGAACTCGTCGAAGCTCATGGCCTGGCGGCAGTGGGCCAACAGATTGGGCTCATTGGTGCAAAAGAAGCTGGCGCACTTGATGGGCTTCCAGCTCTCGGCCAGACACCGGTCCTGATGGAAGATGCAGCGAGGTGGCGCCAGCTTGCGGCCGCGGAAAGCGAAGCTGCCCTGGCCCCGCGAGAGGGTGCTCAGGGCGGCTTCCGCGCCCGGGAACCGCCGCAGCGAGCGCAGGAGATTGTGCCGGATGGCGGAGTAGTGCAGGAGAGGGGTCATGCCCTGAACGTCCAGGGGAAACTCGGTCTCCATGTACTCAACGAAGCGTCGCAGGTCATCCACGCGGCGCTGCAGCTCGGGCAGCGCGTCCTGGGCCTCTGCACCCAGGGAGCTGGCGCGGAGCAGATCGAGTACCTTCTCGGCCACTCGCAGGTCATGCCGCAGTTCGAGGGTTCGTGCCGCCAGCCCCTCCCGCAGACGGGTCGCCAGGTCCGGCTCGAGGGTGAGCCCCCGGGCCAGACGGCGCAGGCCCTGCACCCCCATCATGGTGCCCTGATGGCAGCAACTGTCGTGGCAAGCGCCACAGATCTCGCGGATGACCGCGTCGAGGCGGTCACGAGCGGCGAGAATGCGCTGCTTGGTATCGCTCATGTGCCCGAGAGCTCTCTTTGGTAGCGGGCGATGAACCGCTCGCTGACACGGCTGCCAAGTCCTGGCCCGTCCGGCAGCATCAGGAAGCCGTCAACGACCCGGACCGGCGGCTCGAGCATTTCCGCGAAGGGACCGGGAAGGCCTTCCATCTCCACACAGCTAGCGTGCAGGGTGGCCGCCGCGAGGTGTGCGGCAGCCAGTTGCGTCAGCGGCGAGTAGGCACCGGCAAAGGCAATAGCCGCGCCGTGGATCCAGGCCACGTCGGCCAGACGGCGTCCGGCCGACAGCCCGCCACAGAGCCGGAGGTCCGGCGTGAGGATATCCACCGCTCCAAGTGACAGGGCCTGAGCCGCGGTCTTAAGCCCTGTCAGGCCGCGCCCTCCAGCCAGCGCCATGGGCAGGTCGGGGCAGAGCTGGGCCCAGGTCTCCCAGTTGCCCAAAGGCAGAGGGTCCATGAGCCAGAACGGCTCGGCCGGCCCCAACGCGGTCACCAGCCCGCGGACCTGTTCGGCGTCGGGGTACGAGCAGCCGGCATCCAGTCGCAGCAGCGCGGTGTCGCCGGCTGCGGACCGCACAGTTGCCGCGGCCGCTGTGTCAACCTCCTGGTCGCCAGTCAGACGTAGCTGCAGGGAGCCAAAACGCTGGCGGATGGCTTTGGTGTCGCGGGTCAGCGTGGGCGGAGCCGCAGCGTGGAGCCCGGCAGCGTAGGCGTCCACCCGGCGGGACCGGGCGCCCCCGAGAAGCCGCCAACACGGCTGGCCTAACAACTGACCCGCCAGATCCCAGACAGCCACATCAACCGCGCTCAGTACGGCGGTATAGTCGGCAAGGGGGGTGGGCTGGTAGTCGCGGAGGGACCAGGCCATCCGTTGCCACAGCAGGTCGTGGTCGGTGGGATCGGCGGTACCGAGAAGGTCAGTCAGGAAATCCAGCACCTCGGGAAGGGCCTGAGGGTCCGTAAGACCGGCCTCTCCGTAGGCGACGGCATTTCCCGAGGTGAGCCGCACCAAAGCGACCTGACGCGCCGGTACGAGAGCGCCGTCCAGGGCGGCGGGAGCCGGCTCCGACAGGGGGATGTCAAGCAGTAGCGGGGTAGCTGTGATCATGGTGGCCACCGCCCCGGGGGGGGAGGCGGGGGCCCCTGTTATGAGGGAACCAACCTGTACCCGACGCCGGGGACTGTTGTGATGATGCAGGGCTGTTGCCGGTCAACCTCGATCTTGCGGCGCAGCCGACCGATGTGCACGTCCAGGGTGCGTGTGCTGATCTGCGGGCCATAGCCCCAGACCTGGGCCAGTAGCTGTTCCCTTGCTACGGCACGTCCCGCGGCCGCAGCCAGGACGGTCAGCAGCTCGAACTCTTTGGGCGTGAGGGTTACGCGTCGGCCGTGGACGGTAACCTCGCGGGCCTCCGTGTCCAGACACACACCCTGGAACTCATACCGATGGCCCGCCTGCCTGCCCGAATACTCGCTGTCCCGGCGACGCAAGCTGCGCAGTCTGGCCACTATCTCCAGCAGTGCGGCGTCGGCCGGCAGCCAGCCGTCGGCACCGGCAGCCAACACCGTTGCCGCACTCTCTGGTCCGTCGGGCGAGGCGAGGACCAGCAGGGGGCAGAAGGTGTGGCGACGCAACTGCTGACAGGCGGATGCCAAGCTGCGTGGCGCCAGGTGCTCGTGCAGAATGATCAGGGCGGCCCGGCGGGCGCTCACGCTGATCTCGTCGTACTGCAGCGACGACACCGCCCGGACCCGGAAGCCGCGCCCCAGGGAGGAGTGCTGCAAGTCGCGCACCAGAGTGGGCGGGCACCCGAGCAACAGCAGCTCGGGTGCGTCGGGGGCGGCGGCTACTCTTGCCCACCGGAAGCCCGACGCTCCATGAAACTCATGACCTCCGACAAGCGGAACCGTCTCTGGTTCCCTGGCGTACGATAGCACTTCAGGACCCCGCGGTTGGTGTAGCGCCGCACCGTGGTGGGGCAGACGTCCAGGAGCGTGGCGGCCTCCTCAAGTGTCAAGACCGGGTCCAGCAGACGCTGGACGAGCTGCTCCCGACTCTCCACTGCCCGCGGCGAGCGGCTGGGCGGGGGCTCAGCCTCCTCGACGTCCAGCGGCAGGATCTGTTGCCGAGCCCGCAGAGCCTCCAGTCGCTCCCTGACCTCCTGGTTCCCCAGGGTCAGGCGGCTCAGTACCTGCTTCGGCTTGTTCGGGTCGGACTTGAGGCCCGGCTTCGGGGTTTCGGCGGTGGTCTCGCTATCGTCGGGTGCCGGTTCGCCGACGTCCTGCGCTGCATTCAGGCCCTCGGCTTCGCGAGCCTCCCGTACCGCTTTGCGGACCTGGCGGTCCCGATACTGTCTCCATTCGTGCATGAGCATGGTGGTTCAACCTCGGCTGTATCCCGGTAGTATGATGGTCGCTTCACCGTCGCAGCCAGTTGAGGAGCCACAGCACAAGCGTCCCCAGCAGGCTGATAAGGAGCATGCTCGCCAGCGGGATGTAGACCACCACTCCGGGCCGACGGATGACAAGGTCACCGGGCAGGCTGCGGGGCGTCCATCCCATGCGCCCCATCAACAGCAGCACCAGCCCCACCGCGACCAGAGCCAGACCGGCGAGCAATGCAGCCCGACCGACGACCTCCATAGGTGTCCAAAGATCCCTGGGCATGGCTGACGCCCTGTCTAGCTGGCCTCACCGGTGACGCCGAGAGCATCCTCGGCCTCGCGCAAGCGGGCCGTGTACTGCTGCAAGAGCTCGGCGCGCCCGGTGTCCAGATGAACCATGGCGCTGACGGCGGCCTCCAGGATGAGGCTGTACCCCAGCTTGCGCCGGGCATGCATCAGTCTCTGCGGCGCCGGGGGCACCACGGTGTCCATGAACTCACGGATGGCCTGCGCCTGTCCCCGCAGGTCAGCCAAGGCCATGTAGGCCTCCTCGCGAGCAGTCCCGGCGTCGGCCAGGTAGCTATCGAAAGCGGCGGTGGCCTGGTGCAGAGCGCGCAGCAAGGCGGCATCCGCGGTGGCCATGACCGCTTCGTAGCGTCGCTCGGCCAGGGGGCCGGAGCTACCGGCCCGCAGCTTTGAGGCCTCCGCGTAGCAGGCAAACCCCTCGCGGTGCCGACCGGCCTGCGCGTAGAGGTCGCCGAGGCAATCCAGAGCGCGGGCTTTCTCCTCGGCGCTGGTGGCCAGGCGAGCGGCGCGGTCAAAAGCGGCCTCGGCTTCGGGATAAGCGCGATAGGCGGCATGGAACTCGCCCAGGCGGAGGTACAGACTGGGGTCGTCCGGGTAGTAGCCGATGGCCTCGTTCATGATCTCCGCTGCCCGTCGGGGCTGGTCGTGTTCAGCGTAGATGCTGGCCATGCCCAACAGGGCAAAGCGATTCCGGGGGTCGGTGCTCAGCACGCGCTGGTACTCGGTCAGCGCCTTCTGCCACAGACCGCGCTGTCGCAGTAGCTCTGCCAGCGGCAGCCGGGCCTCGTTGAGCGCCGGGTCTGCGGCCAGGGCGCGCTCCAGCCACAGGCGTTGGCTGTCATCGTCGCGTTTGGCAGCCATGATCCGGGCCATGAGCAGGCAAGCTGGCCCCCGGGGATCGCCTGCATCCAAAGCCCGCTGTGCGGAGTCCTCGGCACTGCGCAGGTCGCCCTCCACGAGGAACCGCTCAGCCGCCGCAAAGTGGGCAGAGACTGGTGGGGTCGTGGGAGTCTCGGGCGCCGGCTGCTCTGTCGGTGGCGTTGGCGCAGACGGCTCTGAGGGCCCTTCGAAGGTGGTAGGTGGGGCGACAGGGGCCAGGGCCGGCGCCTCACCAAAGCCTTCGGCCAGCTTCGCCGCCAAATCTCGAGCCAGGGCGATCACCCCCGCCTCGGCGGGTGAGGCCTGGGTCAGCGTGAAACCTCTGGCCTCGGCTACGTCCGGCCGGACCCAGACCACCTCGGCCTTGCTTTCCTGGGCGATCTCAAGCCGCGCGGCCACGAGGTCGTCAAGACGGGCAGCAACGACGAGGCGTTGCAGATCAGGGGCGTGGGCTGCCAGAGGTGCGTCCAGTGTGGCCGGCCAGGGGGCATCGCTGACCCGAACGAGCGCCGCGTCAGCCGTCAGCAGCGTGGCCTCCCACTCTCGTCCCGCTGCCAGGGCCTCCATGACCGTGTCCACAAAGCGGGCTCGAAGCAGGGCGGGTGTGGGCTCGTTGGCGGTCACGATCAGGCCCAGCGTTCGGGCGGCAGAGGCCGGGGCGCCAAGGAAAAGGGCGACCAGGAGCAGAGCTACTGCCGGGGCCGATGGGATCCTCACGGAGCGGTCGCCTCACTGGCTCATCTTCAGGACTTCGATGCGGGCCCGACAGGACTGGGCAGCCTGGCTGTGGACCGCGGCCGCCGCAGGATCGCTGCGAGCAGCCTCATCGTAAGCGTTGGCGGCCTTCTGGAGCCCCTCAATGGCCTCTTCGCGGCGGCCCTGCCGGGCCAACTGGTCCGCCTGGGCCCGCAGGGCGTCGGCAGTGCTGGCGGGCTTGGGCCCGCTGGCACTTGGGGCGGCTGCAGGAGCCGGCTGCCGGTCACTGACCCAGATGGTGATCTCGCCGCCCTTGCGCGGCTGGGAGGCGGTATCCGTTGGCGTCGCCGGTGCAGGCTCCTTTGCCGGCTTGGGTTGCACCGGGGTGATGGGGCTCAGCGGGTTCTCCCGGCGGTTGGTGGGGGCGGTGGTCTGTGTCGTGGCCGGTGGCGTGACTGGCGACGGCGTCAAGGGTTTGCCGCTCCAGCGGTCATAGGCCGTGGGTGGCGCCGTCGGCGGTGGCCCGCCGGTGTCCAGGGTGGGGGGCGGTGTGGCCGATTGGCCGCCGATAGGCACAGGCTTAAAGGGATTGATGGCGTTAGGACTGGGCCCAAGGTACTTCTCCGGGAGCTGGGCGACCTGTTGTTGCCCCGCCTGCTGGAGGCTGAGCTGGTAGGCCTGGTTCCAGCGGTCGCGGACGTACTCGTTTCCAGGCGTTATCTCCCACGCCTGGGCGTAAAGCCGGGTCGCGTCAGCATACCGCGCTTCCGCGAAAGCCTGGTCGGCGGCTTGCAGGAGCGTCTCGGCTTCTTGCCGGGCCCGCGCTTTCGCCTGGGCGTTCACAAGCACGATACTGCCGATGAGAAAGATCAGGACCCCGGCAGCGATGCCTGCGCTGAGCGGAGGGTTGGCGGTGATCCGGCGCCAGATCGCCTCCCAGACGGTGGGGTGGTGAGCCAGAGGTACGTCGGGGGGCACGGCGCCCTCGATCCGGAGTCTCAGGATATTGGCCTTCTGTCGCTCTACCGCCCGGTCGGGGTCCAGAGCCAGGACCGCCTCATAGGCTTCCAGCGCCGCGGCCAACTCGCCCTGCTGCTCGTAGGCCATCCCGAGCAAAGCATGGGCTTCAACATGGCCCGGTTCCAGGGCGATCGCGCGCCGACAGTCCGCGAGCGCTTCGCTAATGCGGCCCTCGGCCAGCTCGTTGGCCGCTCTGGCTACGAGACCGGCCGCCGTCGATTCCACAACCATCGGCAGGGCGTCAGTGCTCTCACCGGGCAAGGAAGCGCCTGTGGGCGCATCCAGTTGGGCCCCACAGCGTAGACAGAAAGCGCTATGGTCGGAGTTGCGGGCCTGGCAACTGCCACAGATCGTCATCGGTTCCATCCGCCCTCGCAGAGCTCCCGACCGGGTCACGATGGGGAGCGATCGGTATGCGCCAGATCAGCCTGCCATCGGCTGCAGGCCTGGCCAGGCATGGCGCGAAGAGGCAATTAGTAAAGTTTTTCGCAAAAACTTATACACCCAATAGGGCATTGTATTGGCGGTCCGGGGGCCTGTCAAGCAGCCCCCCCAGGTAAACTACAGCAGGCCTTCTCCGTGGCTGTCTGAGATTGTGACGCTTGGCACGCTCAAGGGTTCCCCGAAAATGGAACCGGGCCGCTGGTTCAGGAGGCGGCAACGAGCCAGGCCGTCACCAGGGGGATGAGGGCCAGCGCCAGCATCGTGCTGGCGACGACGGCGAGAGCGGCCTTCTCCGGCTGCGCGCGTAGCTCGGTAGCAAACACAGCCGTGTTGGCCGCCAGAGGCATGAAGGACAGGAAAAGCAGCACTTCGGCGAGTTCCGGGCTGAGCAAGCGGGTTGAGAGTCGGTCCAGGCTGATGACCGCACAAACGAGCAGAGGCCACAGCGCGAACTTGGTGAGCAGGGCGAGGCTGATGAAGCGAAGATCGAAGGCGTAGCCGTTGAGCCCCGATAGCGCCAGACCGACCATCATCATGCCCAGGACGGAGTACGTATCCCGGAACAGCTCGGCGGTGGCGAGGATCGTCTCGCCCAGATCTACGCCCGTCAGGTTCAGGATGAGGCCCAGGATGAAGGCATGGAGGGCGGGCAGGCGCAGCATCCGCAGGAGACTGTCGCGGGAGGTGTGAGCGCTGCGCGCTACGTGATAGAAGCCGAAGGTGTTCTCGAAGAAGATGGCCCCCAGGCCGGTGAGCACCACCAGGCCAAGACGCTCCGGCCCGAAGACCGCCAGGGCCACCGGGATGCCGAAGTAGCCCGTGTTACCGGTACCGGCGGTAAAGGCCAGGACGTTGCGGGCGGAGTCATGCAGCAGGGCCCCGCTGGCGGCGAAGGTGAGGAAGCTCAGGGCAGTGCCGATGGCGAAGAAGATGAGCGGGGCCAGCAGGTTGCCGGGTGACAGGGGAGTCTGCGCGGTGGCGACGAGCACCACCGAGGGCATGAGGATGTAAAGCAGGAGCGACGAGACGGCCTCTTTGGGGACCCTCAGCCAGCGGCCGGCGACGTAGCCGGTGAGGATGATGAAGTACAGCGGGATGATCTTCACAAACAGGATCTGAGCGACGGGCATCCCGGGGACTCCATCTCAGTTGGCCACGCTGCCGCCCACGGCCAGAGGGCCTGGCCGCGGCACCCACCTGCGTCAGCTCGCCGCCCGGTCTACAGGATCACCTTGTTGAGCGGGTACTCGATGATGCCCTGGGCGCCGGCGGCCTTCAGGCGCAGGATGAGGTCGCGGACCGTGCGCTTGTCCACGATGGTCTCCACCGCGACCCATTCGCCGTCGGCCAGAGGCGAGATGGTGGGGTTCTTGAGGGCGGGAAGCTGGGCGCAGACAGCGTCGAGGTCGCTTCGTTGGCAGTTCATCTTCAGCCCGACCTTTTCCTCGGCTGCCAGCGCACCGCGCACCAGCATGGCGATGTTTTCGATTTTCTGGCGCTTCCAGGGATCGGCCCAGGCGTCCTTGTTGGCGATGAACTTGGTAGTTGATTCAAACAGCACCGCGATGATGCGCAGGTTATTGGCCCGGATGGTGCTGCCGGTCTCAGTACCCTCGATGATGGCATCCACGAGTGAAGGGCACTTGGCCTCCGTGGCGCCCCATGAGTACTCGATGTTGGCGGTGACGCCCTGGCTTTGGAGCCAGCGGGCGGCGGCGTTGACCAGCTCGGTGGCGATGCGCTTGCCCTGCAGGTCCTGAACCTTCTGGTAGTCAGAGTCTTCGGCGACGGCCAGGACCCACTTGTAAGGCCGCATGCCTCGCTTGGCATAGATCAGGTCGGCGACCTCAACGACCTGGTCTTCCACCCCGCGCTCCTTGATCCAGTCGAGGCCTGTGAGTCCGCAATCCAGCACCCCATCGGCCACGTAAGTGGGCATCTCCTGGGCCCGCAGCAGAACACTCCAGAGCTCTTCGTCATCTATGTGGGGCTTGTACTGGCGCTCGTCCACCGAGATGCGGAACCCCGCCTTCTCAAACATGGCGACGGTGGCGTCCTGCAAGCTGCCCTTGGGCAGACCAATCCGAAGCTCCGGCATTCGTCTTTCACTCCTCAGCGGCCGCGACGGGCGTACCCTCCGGTGCGACCGGGGCCGTTATCAGTCTCGTTCCCGCCACGAGGAAGGCGAGAGCCAGCAGTACGATCAGCGCGCCGCAGATGGCTACCAGCCAGTTGTACCAGGCGCCGTGTAGCAGGTGTTTCCCACCGACGACCAGCAAGCCGACGGCGGTGTACCACACGACGTCGGAGAGCTCGTGCCCCAGGTAGAAGGCCAGGTACTCGCCGGACGTCCGGGGCGCCATGTGGGCAATCTGGCCCGAGCCGACGGTGGCCCACCAACCCAGGAAGTAGGGGTTAGCGGCGCAGACGGCCGCTCCCGCCAGCACCAGGGACAGCCAGGGCACTGGCGCTCCCGTTTCCAGCGACAACTGCAGGCGCGGCGCGCTACGCACCATGTCCACGCCCATGTAGAGCAGGGCGAGGCCGCCGACCAAGCCGATGGCTCCGCGGACGCGTGGACGGGCGATCACGTGCCGTAAGCCGCTCAGAAGCAGGCCGAGAGTGACGACTTCCAGTAGCGCGTGACCAAGCATCAGCCACAGTACGGCAATGAGGCCCACGGCCGCCACCTGCCCGATGGTCAGGGCCAGGAGAGGGCCGGGCATCATGGCGCCGGTGAAGCCGGTGAAGAAGGCCAGTCCGAAGATCCTGCTGATCCGCATGGGCCGCCGCCAGGGACCGTTATGAGCACAGACGCCGGCCTGCCCCGGCCGGCGCCCGTGACCGCAGTGTAGCACAAAGGCGGGCTGAGGTAAACGGGCCTGGCAGGGGTTGGACCGACGGGCGCCGAAATGTGGGGGGGACGGGCGTTACGGAAGCGCCAGTGGTGCGGGACATTGCTAAGGGGTGAAAAGGCACATGGTACGTTGGGCAGTTATGGGCGCCGTGATCGCTCTGGTCTCGTTGCTACTGGCTTTGGCGGTGGGGTGCGGCGGTGGGCTGGGCCCTCTGGGGCTGGGCGGGGACGAGGGGATGAACACCATGGCGGTGGTGGGCAACATGGTGGCCTTCGGGATGAGTGAACTGGGGATGCACTGCATGAACCAGGACTTCTCAAAGCTCATGATCCTGCCGCCGTTCAACACGCTTCGCGCGCAGGTGGTGGACCGCACCGGCCAGGAGCCGGAGATCGTGCGGAGCAACGTCACGGTCAACTTCAGTGTTCTGGGGAATACGCGCTCGGCCGACAAGACCAACTTCTGGGACTTCGAGGAAGCCCTGCTGGGCTTCCCGCTGGCAGCCAACACAGGCCTGACGGGAACGAGGCTGAGTGGGCCGATGCACGCCACGGGTGACGGGCGGTTCGAGGCCACCGGCATCCCGCTGACCCCGGTCATGGACAAGGGTACAGTCAATCCGTACCCGCTGGGCTCCATCGTTGTGAAGAAAGCCGGCACGATCCAGGCCATCACGAAGACCGTGGTGCCGGTATCGTGGGAGATAAGCTGCAACCTGTGCCATACCGGCGCCCAGGGCACCGACATGGACATTCTGCAGGCTCACGACCGTCTGCACCACACCGACCTGCAGAATGCCACCCCGGTGGCCTGTGGGAGATGCCACGAGCAGCCGCCACTGGCGGGAGTTCTGGGGTCCGGCAGTCCGGCTTTGCCCACACTGTCAAGGGCTATGCATCGCTCGCACGGGCCACGGATGAAGCTCGTCAGCCTGCCGGTCAACTGCTACGCTTGCCATCCGGGCGTGACAACCAAGTGCCTGCGGGACGTCCACCGGCAGGCGGGCATGACCTGTCTTAGCTGTCACGGCTCGATGGCGGCAGTCGCCAGTGCGGCGCGCCAGCCGTGGGTGGATGAGCCGGCATGCGGGAGCTGCCATCAGCGGTCCGGCTTCGAGTTCGAGGAGCCCGGCAAGCTGTTTCGCGAGTCGCGGGGCCACAACGGCATCTACTGCGAGGCCTGCCACAACTCGCCGCATGCTACGGTACCGACCGTGACCAAGGCCGACAATATCCAAAACATCGGGCTGCAGGGCAAGGCCGGCACCATAGACAAGTGTTCCCTGTGTCACTCACAGACACCAGACGAACCCTTCAACCACACGCTGCGTGACTGAGGCCGACAAGACAGGCGTGCTGGAAAGTGAACGAACCCCGCAAGGCCTGCGCGGGGTTCGTTGGTTTCTGCCCAGGAGGTGACAGGGCGGCTAGCGCGCCTGGATCTCGGCGATCCACAGCAGTTTCGGCCGGCCCTCGGAGCCCTGGCCCGCCGGCATAAAGACACGGAGACTGCTAACCGTCCGCGGCTCGAAGCGGGCGGTGGTGACGGGCTGGGCCTTCTCGCCTGCGGCCGGGGACTTGTACACCGGCACCCAGTTGTTGCCGTCGGGGATCTGGACCTCAAAGTAACGCGGCGTGTGTGCCACTTCGGTGTAGGCCGCCCAGTAAATGGTGACTTCTCGGATCGTGGTGGGCTTGGGCAGGTTCACCTGCACCCAATGATCGCTCTCGGTCTCGGCTGAGGCCCAAGTGACGTCATTGCCGCAGCTATCGCCCGAGAGGGTCGTGTTGCCATCGTTGAGGGGGGTCAGGGACTCATAGTCGGGAAAGCAGCTATCTACCCGAACCGTGGCGCCCAGACTGGCCAGGGCGACGTTGCTGGTGTCCTGGCGCTGGAGTTGTAGCTTGACCTCGAGTTGGTTGGCCTGGGGGGAGGTGTCCCGGGCGGAGAGCACGATCTCGTGCTTGCCGTACTCCAGATCAGGGATGGTGGCCGCCACGCGCAACATCCCCACCTGCGGCTCCACGCGCAGAGCTTCACCGGTGAGCGGGTCGCCGTCCACGAGGACCTTCAGGCTCTGCGGGTCCACACGGTTCTCGCGGTCGCGGAGGGCGGCCAGGATCTGCCGAGGGGCCCCCTTGCTGACGCCCAGGTTGACAGGCGAGGCGGTCGGAAGTGGCTTGCCGTCGGCTTTGAGGCCCATGAGCAGTGGCGGCGTGTCATCGTTGAGCACCATGCCCGGCGGGGGGTCAATGAGTAACATTACGGTGGCGCCGCCGAGCGCAGCGGGGTTCAGCTCGAAGATGAGCTTGCCTTCGGCCTGCTGGAAGGGGGCCGGCTGCCAGGGTCCTTTGGCCCCGCGCATCCACACCTGTGGTTTGCCGCTATCGGTCCAGGGGACGCTGAGCGAGACCGGTCCGCTGGCGGTGGAGGTCAGCACCGAGGCGGCGTCAACTGCTTTCACAAAGGCCCCGATGAGGCCCAGGACACATATGGCGACGGTGATTGAGCGCATGGCAGACACTCCGATCTCGTCTGATTGCTGGTGCCTTCGCCGCGGCTGCCGGCCGGCCCTGCCGACGCCATCAGTCGCCGTAGAGCCAGTTCAGGGGCACACGGGTCACCTGAAGGAGGTTGAGGCCGCCGATCTGGGAGTTGCCGGCGCAGTAGCCCAGAACGACGAGATCCTGCTCGGCATGGATCGCGGTGTAGCAGTACCACCCATCGGGATCATCCTCGAGGACGCGACGGTGTTCCCAGGTCTGGCCCTCGTCGCGAGAGATGGCGGTGACCAGCGGGGTGCGCTTGCCCTTCAGGCTATCGGGGATGCCGCGATGGTCGTTGTAAACCAGGAGAATGTCCCCGGTGGCGGGCAGGCGCTTCATGCTGGCCGGACTGCAGGGCGAGAGCAGGTCCGTAGGAGCTGCGGTGGTCCAGGTCTCGCCCCCGTCGGCGGAGTAAGAGCGGTACTGGCTCCCGAGAACCGTGCGGCAGAGCATCATGATCCGGCCGTCACGCAGCTCGATGAGGCCCGGCTCCTGGAGATGCTGGTTCTCCTGCCCAGCGGGCATGGCGACCTGGGCGGAAGTGCGCCAGGTCCTGCCCTGGTCGTCGGAGAGGAAGCATTTGGCCCGGCCGACGCCGATGTTCCTGCCGTCGAAGGTGCCGTGGTCGGCGGTGGGGATAACCAGTCGCCCCGAGCGAAGCTGGATCACGCGGTCGTTGTTCACCACGTAGTAGGAAGGCGTTCCGGAGCAGAGCACCGGTTCGGACCAGGTCCGGGCCTCATCGGTAGAGAGGCGCATCAGCACGTCGAGGCACTGCTGGTCTCCCTCGGTGCGGCGGCGCAGGAGATAGAACAGGGCGATGTCGCCGCTGTGAAGACGAAGCAGCGAGGCGGACATGGTGTTCAGAGCGGTGTTCTCGACTACTATGGTGTCTTCGCTCCAAGTGCGGCCCAGGTCTGGTGAGAAGCGCCCGGCCAGGAGCGAGGGGCTGTCGTCACTGGCGCCGCCATAGAAGCGGCTGTAGACCAGCAGGAGGCGACCGTCGGAGAGCCTGACGAAACTGCCCTCGGAGTTGCGAGGGTTCGACGGACTGGGCGGCAGAAGACGGAGCTTCTCGGGTGTGACGAGCGACATCGCTAACATCTCCCCTCGGCCGGGCCGTGTGGTCTCGGAAGCTTGTTCGCCACACAGCGCGGGGAACCTTTGCCGACGCGCGGTGTCCGATAGGGGCGGGCATTGGGCTCTTCGGCACGTGCCCTGGCGGCAGGAATGGCGGCGGCAAGGGGGAAACAAAGCGCGGGCCTGGCGACCCGGATGCAAGGAGCAATGCCGATGAAACGATTAGGTCTGGCTGTGACGGGCGTACTGCTGGCGGCCCTGCTAACTGGCTGCGGCGGGCTGCTGTTGCTGGCCCTGGCGGGGCTGGAGGTCGGCAACCTGTATGCCCAGGTGCGGGATTTTGTGGGGCTTGAGGCCTCGGACTACACGATGGTCTTTGATGGCTACGACCTGGGCATCAACCCCAACCCCAACGGGACGCTAGACCTGCGAGGACTGCCCAGCGGCACGCATCTGCTGTCCATCGTGTCCGAGGATGAGCGGATCGGTTTCCACCGGGTGGTGGACATCACGTCGGGGAGTGGGCTGAACCTGGGTCAGATCAACCTGGAGATCGGGGCCGTGATCTCGGGTCGGGTGGAGCGGCAGGTCGGCAGCACGGTGGTGCCGCTGGCGGGGGTGCGGGTCGCCGCGGCTTACGGGGGACCGGGCCTGCTTTCTGCCGGTGCCGGCGCCCCGCTGACTTTCCCGCCAACCGAGGAGACACCCACGGTGGTGATGGCCTTTACGGATGCCAACGGCAACTACCGCCTTGGGCCCTGTCAGTTCGGGGAGTGGCTGGTGACGGCCGCCTATCCGGGGTTCCTGACGGATGTTACGTTCTGCACCGTGGCCTCCGGTTCCAGTGCGAGTGGGCAGAACCTGCTGCTGAAGCCCGCCACCACAAGCCAGCCGGCGACGATCCGCGGCACGGTGACGCGGGAGGGTGGCGGCGCCCTGGCGCACAGCCTGGTGAACGCGGACCTGCGGACGGCTTTGGCACCCCTGATGGACGCGGCACGTGTCAGTGCCCTAAGCAGCCAGACCGGAGTGACGTTCATGGCTGAGCCGTGGTTCCGCTGGCGGTCGCTGGCGACGGTGACCACGGTGGCCGGGGCCTATGACTTTGAGGTACCACCGGGGACGATGGATGTCTACGCTCTCAAGTATGGCTATAGGGCCAAGACTGCCGAGTTCACACTGGGATCGGCGGCGGTCCAGGTCATAGACTTCGCCCTGCAGCCGCGCTAGCCGGGGGCGCGGGGCGGCTTATCGTTGGTGAGGTGGAGCTCTTGTCGGAAACCGTCTTGCGAGCAGGGTTCGTGGCTCTGGATATCACGCCGCCGCTGGGCGTATGCCTGGCGGGGCACTTCAACGTTCGACATGCCTCCGGCATCCATGACCCGCTGACGGCCCAGATCGTGGTCCTGGAGCTTGGCGGCTCGCGACTGGCCATGGTGGGGACGGACCTGATCGGCGTCTCGGCACCACTGACGGCGACGGTGCGAGAGCGTGTCCATGCGGCCACGGGCTTGCCACCAGAGCACCTGATGCTGTGGGCCACCCACACCCACGCTGGCCCTGCGGTACACCCGGTCTTTGATGAGCCACCGGACGAGCAGTATCTGGCGGTGCTGGCGAGCCAGCTCGCGGGGGGCGTCATGGCAGCGCTGGAGCGACTGCAGCCGGCGGCGCTGCGGGTGGCGTGGGGGCGGGAAGGGCGGATTGCACACAACCGGCGCTATCGCCTGAAGGATGGCTCGGTGCGCACCAACCCGGGGGTGGGCAACCCGGAGGTGGCGGCGGTAGATGGCCCCACGGACCCGACGGTGGGCGCGCTGTTTGTGGACACGGCCGAGGGCCTGGGCGCCGCCATCGTCAACTATGCCTGTCACCTGGACGTGTTGGGCAACGGCAACTTTCTGCTTTCGGCCGATTACCCCTACTACCTGCGAGAGACGCTGAAGGCGGCCTTCGGACGGCCGCTGGTGATCGCCTTTGCCAACGGCCCTTGCGGCAACATCAACCACATTGACGTGTTTGCCAACCGGCGTCAGGGGGGCTACGACCACGCCCAGATGATGGGCCGGATGCTCGCGGGGGAGGTGCTCAAGATCGAGCCCTGGGCCAAGGCCCTGGAGGTCTCGGAGCTGTGGGGGCGGTCGCGCGTGCTGGAGCTGCCGCGTCGTCCCTACAGTGAGGCGGAGCTTGCGGAGTTCCGGAGGGTTCTGGGCGACGACCGCATCGCGGATACAGCGTACGCGAAGGTCCGGGCACGGACGCACCTGGCGCTGCACGAGCGTGGCGAGGCTTCGGCCCCGGTGGAGGTGCAGGCGCTGCGCATTGGCGATCTGGCGGTGCTGGGCTTTCCGGCCGAGTACTTCGTGGAGTATGGCCTGGAGCTGCGGGAGCGGTCACCCGTGCCTCATACCCTGGTGGTGGAACTGGCGAACGATGCCATCGGTTACGTACCGACACCTCAGGCCTTCGACGAGGGGGGCTATGAGGGGACCAGCGCCCGCTTTGGCCGTGACACCGGCCCGCGGCTGGCCGAGGCGGCGCTGGAGCTGGTGGCGGGCTGATGGCACGGTTGTTTACCCCGCAGTACAAGCAACGCGGACGGGTGGCAGCGGCGGTCGTGACTATGGCGGCCGGGGCGGCACCATTTGTGGTGGGGCTGCTCATTGTGCAGGTGCTACCGGAGGACCGGGGGTGGCTGCCGGCGACGGTCGCCGGCTTGAGCTTCGCCGCGGGAGCGCTGTTGCCATGGGCGGCGCAGAACGTGATGGGCCTGGCGGGCAACGGTGCTCTGCGGCGCCGGCTGCAGCAGCTCCTGGCCGCGGAACATCCGGAACTGGACTTCCGCAACGCGCTGTTTGTCGGTTTCTCGCCGGGTGAACGCCTACACGTGTGGCACGGTGAGACGAGCCGGGATGTGGGTTTTCTGTGGGTGGAGCCGGGAGGGCTGGTCTACTACGGGGATGGCTACAACTGGTGCCTGCCCCGGGGGTTTGTGGACCACGTTGACATCTCGCCGCCGGAGGGCGGGATGCAGCGGGTGCTGGTGCGCTGGCACGTCCCCCGCTGGAGTGGGCGTACGTTTTCGCTAGAGGCGCGAGAGGCCAACACGCTGCGACGTGCCCGGGAGGCGACGCTGGAGCTGCACCGGCGCCTGCGGGAGTGGGCGCGGAGCGAGGGGGAGGCGGAGGAACCGCTGGCGGTAACGCTGGGGCTGCCACCTACGGACATGAGTGGGGGGCAGGTGGTGGAGGAGCCGGCCACTGGCTCGTGTGCCACCATCCTGGCTGTCGCGATCATCACCCTGGTGACGATCTGGCGGGTGGCAGGCACTCTGTTCTCTTACGGTCTGCTGTACCAGGCCATCCTGTGGGCGGGGCTGATCTCGGTGGTCGGGGCGCTGGCGACCGGCTACCTGCTGCACTATCTGCAGGCCTGGGAGGCCGAGCAGCGGAAGCGACGACGGGCGTAGGAAGTCCGGGGTGGCCCCCTCGTAGACAGCAACCCTGCTTTGTGGCATACTGAAGCTGTACCATGCATTGCCAGTCTCGCACGCTGGTGGTGGCTGTGCGTCGTAGCTGGTTATCACCCGAGGCGTGCCTCAGTTTCTAGTCAAGGGAGCCCCCGCGATGCCGAAAGACAGCGATGTCTACCCCGATTTCACTCCTAAGCAGATCACCTTTCCGCCGATCCCGATGTTTCAGTACCAGCGCGACCTGAAGGCGGAGCTGGCTGCCGGGTTGAGCCGTGAAGAGGCGCTGAAGCTGCTGGACCACATGCTGCACATCCGCTTTTTCGAAGAGATGATCGTCAAGCTGAAGAACAAGAAGTTCAAGCCGCTGGCGGACTACAAGTTCATCGGCGCCACGCACCTGTCCATCGGTCAGGAGGCCGTGGCCGTGGGCACCATGGCGGCCATTAACGCTGACGACTACATCACCTCGACGCACCGGGGGCACGGGCACTCGATTGCCAAGGGTGCTTTCGCGCTGGAGAAGCGTTCCGTGGAGGAGCTGGCTGAGTTCATTGGCGAGGACGCCGAGCAATACGATCTGTCCGACCGCAAGGGCGTTCTGGACTGCGCCATGCAGCAGCATCTGAACAAGACGATGGCCGAGCTCTTTGGGAAGGAAGAGGGTTACTGCCGGGGGCGCGGCGGTGGCATGCATATTGCTGACTTCCACGCCGGGCACCTGGGGGCCAACGCCATTGTGGGCGGGTCGTATGCCATGGCGACGGGGGCGGCCATGGCGGCCGACAAGCTGGGCAATGGGAGGGTGTGCGTGTGTCTGGTGGGTGACGGGGCCGCCAACAACGGCATCTGCCACGAGGCGTATAACTTCGCCACCCAGGACCAGTTCAAGCGGGGCTGCCCGGTCATCTTCCTGATCGAAAACAACCAGTACGGCATGACCGGCCAACAGCGGGGCGAGGTCACTGGGGTGGACTATCTGGCCCAGCGCGGCGCAGGCTACAACGAAGTGAACATGCACGCCGAGGTGGTCAACGGCATGAGCGTGCTGGCGGTGCGGGACGCGGTGATGCGGGCGGCGAAGCTGTGCCGCGAGGGTCAGGGCCCGGTGCTGCTGGAGTGCATCACCTACCGATACATGGGCCACTCGCTGTCTGATGACCGCACGACCTACCGCAGCAAGAACGAGGAGAAGGCCTGGCAGGATGTGGATCCGATCGAGACGTACCAGCGGGCCCTGATTGAGGCCGGGGTTGCGACGGAAGACATGATCGAGGTGCGGCGGAAGCTGGCGCAGGAGCGGATCGAGCGCGCCACACTGTTTGCCGCGGCAGGAACTGACCCCGACCCGGCGACCATCTATGAGGGCCTGTTCGCGGAGACCACGTCAGACAACCTGGACCCGAAGTGGGCGACGCCGAAAGAGGAGTTGCTGGCGGAGTACGTGCCCCAGCGTCGGGACAGCAATGGCTGTATTCTGGCGCGGCACGCGGTCATCGAGGCGCTGATCGAGGAGATGCTGCGCGACCGTCGGGTCATCCTCTATGGCGAGGACGTAGCTGACTACGGCGGGGCCTTCCAGGCCACACGCGGGATCTTTGAGATCTTCGGGCGGGAGCGATGCTTCAACGCGCCGATCTCGGAGGCCGCTATCGTCGGTACGGCCATCGGGGCTGCTCAGGCCGGCCTGCGGCCGGTGTGCGAGCTGATGTACATTGACTTCATTCTCATGACAATGGACCAGACGGGGAACCAGGCGGCCAAGAACCGGTACATGTTCGGCGGCAAGGCCACGATCCCGATGGTCATTCGCACCACTATCGGTGGTGGCAAGGGCTATGCGGGGCAACACTCGCAGAGCCTGGAGGCCGTGGTGACCATGTTTCCGGGCCTGAAGGTGGTAGCGCCCTCGACCGCCTATGATCTCAAGGGCTTGCTGAAGGCTTCGATCCGCGACGATAACCCGGTGGTCTTCATCGAGCATCAGAACCTGTACCTGGTCAAAGATCCGGTGCCCCTGGAGGACTACACTATCCCGCTGGGGATTGGGAAGGTGGTGCAGGAGGGCACGGACATCACGGTGGTGGCCTATAGCTGGATGATGCAGCGAGCCCTGGAGGCGACGGCACGGGCGGCCGAGGAGGGCATCTCGGTGGAGATCGTGGACCCGCGGACGCTGGTGCCGCTGGATACTGAGCTGATCAACGCCTCGGTTCGCAAGACGGGGCGACTGCTTTGTGTGCAGCAGGCCCCGGCGATCGGCTGCTATGCCGAGCATATAGCCTATGAGGCCCAGGCGGCTTGCTTCGACGCTCTCAAGGCGCCGGTGAAGATCGTTGCCGCCCACAACGTTCCACCACCCATGGCCGAGACACTGGAGAATGAGTTCCTGCCGAGCGTGGACAAGATTCTGGCGGGCATCAGGGGGCTGGTGGGTAAGTAGGGCGCACGGCTGTGCGTCCGCCACTGGCGGGAGCGCCATGGCCACACCTGAGCGACGACGGACGGGCTGGTCGAGCTAGATCGCGGCCTGCAGCGGACCTGGTGAGGTCTGCCGCAGGCCGCGCCGCTACGAGGAGGGCATCCATGCGTATTCCCGCACGGTTCCTGCGTATCTCGTCGGTCTACAATGGCGTCAGCAGCAAGGAGGGGTGGCTGGAGATCGACATTCGTGCTCTGGACCTGGACGGAGTGACCAAGCTGCACGTCAACCTGGACGAGGTGGCAGGGGCCAAGTCGAAGCGCGACTCAGCCGCCTCGACGCTCAGCGCGTGGGACAAGGCCTTCGGCAAGGGCGAGAACCAGGCGTGACGCCGCACCTGGGGCCGGCCGGGCAGGAACAGCGCGCGCGCCCAGGGAAACTGCGGCGCATGAGCGGCCGTGTGCTGTGTGTCATCGCCCACCCGGATGACGAGATGCACATCTCGGGAACGCTGGCACGGCAGGCGCGGGCGGGGCTGGAAGTGACCATCGCTGTGGCGTGTAACGGCAATATGGGCGGGCTGCCGGAGGCCTCGCCGGCGGAACGCGCGGAGGTGCGGCGGCGTGAGATGCAGGCGGCGTGCGAGGTTCTCGGCGTTCGGCTGGAGTGGCTGGGATACGGCGATGATGACTTCATGCAGCACTACCAGGAGGACTACCAGGCCACGGAGAAGGTCTTTCGCGACCTGGTGCGGCGCGTGGACCCGCACGTGCTGCTGGTGCCGGCCCTGGACGATTACCACCAGCATCACCGCGCAGCGACGGACCTGGCCCTGAATGCCAGTGTCAACGCCAGCAATCCGGCGTTGGTCAGCGCCGAGCCGCCTTCCAGCATGGTCCCCTATGCCCTGCACCTGCCCCCGATGCCGCCGACATCCTTCACGCCAGCGGTCTACTGCGACATCACGGACACCTTCGAGCTGAAGCTGGAGGCCCTGCGGTGCCACGCGAGCCAGCACCAGCACCTGCGGGACCAGCACCGGACCGACGTCTTCGGGCTGGTCGAGGCGGCGGCACGCCTGCACGGCGCGGCCTGCGGGGTGGAGTTTGCGGAGGTGCTGGGACTGTGTCAGCGCTTCAACCGCGTGGCGCCGGTGCAGGTCCTGGCGGAGTTCTTCCCATGAGCGGAGGGCCACTCGGGCGCGACCTACTGGACGTACTGCCGCTGCGCGACCGGGCGGCATGTGAGTACGTCCGGGGCCTCGAGGGGGCGGCGTTGCAGCAGCCCGAGCCGCACCATCACCCGGACTTCCATATTCGCGTGATCGAGGGCGCGGAGGCATTCTACGATGCGCTGGCGGAGGACATGCTGCGGCGCATCGTGTCGGCGGCGGAGGAGGAACGGACGTTTGTGGGGTTGTTTCCCGTAGGACCGACCGGGCAGTATCCGCTGCTGGCGGAGAAGCTCAACCGGCGGAAGGTGTCCTGCGGACACGTGCATCTGTTCTTCGTGGACGAGTATGCTTACGAGGACGGCGCCACGGTTGACAAGGCGTCTCCCTGGAGCTTTGAGCGGGTGGCGTGGGAGAAGCTGTTCGGGCCTATCGAGGGTGGTCTGCGACCACCCGAGGGCCAGGTGCACTTTCCAGGTCCGGACAACGTGGAGCGGTACGACGAGATGGTGTGGGAGGCGAGCGGCGGGCGGGGGGCCGAGGTCATCTACGGGGGCATCGGCTGGAGTGGGCACTTTGCCTTCTGGGACCCGCACCTGTGGGAGGAGTTCGGTGGGGACCTGGAGGCGTGGTGCAGGGCCCACACGGCGCATGTGCGCCTGCACCCCATGACTATCCTGCACAACTCGTTGCGAGCGGGTGGGGACTGGTCCGCAATCCCGCCCTGCGCTTACACGATTGGGCCGAACCTGTTTCTGGGGGCGCGCTATCGGAGTTTCTGGCTGGATGCCTGCCTGGGCAGAGGCATGAGCTGGCAGCGCTTTGTGGGGCGCCTGGCGGCGCATGGTCCGGTCACGCCGTCATTGCCGGCGTCGTTTCTGCAGACGCTGCCGGGCGAGTTGGTCTTTCTGGACGAGGTGGCAAAGCCGATCGGCGGACCGGTGACGAGCTGGCGGTAGAGGGCGGCACCGGGGCCAGAAACAGAGGGAGGGCGACCATGGAGATCGCGGCCTGGGGGCACCCGTACAGCGAGTTTCCGGAGGGGGCGGACGGACCCCGGGAGTTTGCGGCGGCCTTCGAGCGCATGAGAGCGGCCGGCATCGGCATCTACATCCCATTTGTGATGAGCCACGGGCAGCACTACTTTGAGTCGGAGCTGCTGGGGCCGCCCTCCCGGGACCTGCTGGCGGCGTGCATGGAGGCCGGGAGGGAGGTTGGCCTGGAGGTCCACCCGATAACGGGCCTGGGTGCGGTGAGTGCGGTGGCCGCGGCCGAGGGTGAGGGTGACGGCATGTACGACCCCGGTCCGGAGTGCGCCGACCTGCCAGGGTGGGCGCGGAACTGGCCATGCGCGGCCTGGACCGAGAATCGTCAGACCATCACCCAGGTGGCCCGCGATATGATCCGGGACTACGAGCCCGACGGGCTGGCCCTGGACTACCTGCGCTACCCGAACACGGCAGTGCTGGACA
>JABLXH010000087.1 GCA_013178155.1 Armatimonadota bacterium
GCTGGCGGCCATGAACGCGGCGCTGGCGAAGCGGGGGATAGGGGAGCTGTACCTGGTGGCCATCGGCGACCTGGCGGAGACGGCCGCGGCCGGCTTCAGCGCCATGGCCGACTACGGCTACTATGGCACAACCTTTGACTCCCGCTACGAGTGGCGCGGCGGCCACGGCGTCCCGTACACAGCCATTATAGACTTCCACGAGACCAACTGGCGCCAGCGCACGCGCCCCGGCCGGCTGCCCTACATCCTGACGCTCGGCTCGAGCTGGGACAGCCGCCCGCGTCACGGCGACGCCGCGGTCACCGTCGTCGGCCGGACCCCCGAGCTCTTCGAGCAGCTTTGCCGCCAGAGCCTGCGCTATGCCCAGCCGCTGGCGATCATCGAGGCCTGGAACGAGTGGGGCGAGGGCAGCTTCATTGAGCCGGACCGGCAGTTCGGCTTCGCCTTCCTGGATGCTATCCGCCGGGTGTTCACGTCCGCCCCCGAGCGCCACACGGACTACGTCCCGTCACCCGAGACCGTGGCCCGCCTGAGTCTGCTGCAGGGCGAGGAGCTGGCGCGCGCCCGGGCGATGGAGAGCCAGCCGAACCCCGACCCGCCACTGGCCCGCCGCGCCACCCGCTGGCGCACGGACCGCCCGCTGCCGTCCGGCCCGGTGCTGCGCGGTTGGGAGTTCACGACCGGTGCCGAGGGGTGGCAGCCGTACCACGTGGCCCCGCTGCAGGTTCGCCGCGGCATCCTGTCCACACGGGTGGAGCAGGAGGATCCCCAGTTGATCGTGGACGCGGTGGGTGTCGCTATCGAGGACCTCCACTGCCTGGCCTTCCGCGCCCGGGTGAGTCGCGGCATCAACTCGGCACAGATCTACTTCAGCACCGTTGCCGAGCCTGCGCTTTCCTGGGACAAGTCCTTCACCTTCCCCTTGTCACCCGACGGCCAATGGCATGAAGTGCAGATCTTCCGCCGCCCGCAGGGCAAGTGGCGGGGCACGCTCAAAATCCTGCGCCTTGACATCGGCGGCCCCGGCGACCGGGTCGAGTTGGACTGGGTGCGGCTTTACGGCAGAGTGGAGGCGGGGGAGAGGGGCGGTGGGCAGTAAGCGGACTGTGGTCCCGCGGGGGACCCAGTACCGTCCCCGGTACGCCATAGAGAGACACGGTAACCTATTGTCTAGAAGGGATTTTGTCTTCTCCGGCGAACCTCAACAATGAACACACGTCTCCAAAGGGGCCAGACGAGGCTGTCCCCCTGGCTCCGCAGACTATGGCCGGGCCTGGCGTTACTGGTGCATCGCCGGCAATCCGGCCGGACCACGGAGGTTACGCGATGTTCGTCCAGCAGTTCTTCGTCAAGGGCCTTGCCCACAGCTCCTACTTGCTGGGGGGCACCGACACCTGCGCGATAGTGGACCCTCAGCGCGATGTAGACGTGTATCTGCAGGCGGCCGAGGACATGGGAATGACCATCACCCACATCCTGGAGACGCACCTGCACGCCGACTTCATCTCCGGCCACCTCGACCTGGCCGACGCCACGGGCGCCACGATCTACGCCCCGCGGGCTGGAAACTGCCAGTTCGATCACGTCGCCGTCGCCGAGGGTGACAGCTTCTCGCTGGGTGATCTGACCCTCCGTGTGTTGGACACACCGGGCCACACCCCTGAGCACATCTCTTATGTCGTCGTGGACAACGCCCGCGGCCCGGAGCCCTGCGCGCTGTTTTGCGGCGACACCCTGTTTGTGGGCGACGTAGGCCGGCCGGACCTGTTCCCCGGGCAGGCCGTCGAACTGGCCACGAAGCTGTACTCCAGTCTGCACGACAAGCTGCTGCAACTGCCCGACTTCTGCGAGGTCTATCCGGCCCACGGCGCGGGCTCGCTGTGCGGCCGGGCGATGGGCGCCAAGCGCACCAGCACCATCGGCTATGAGCGACGCTACAATGCCGCGCTGCAGATTGCCGACCGGGAGGCCTTCGTGGCGTCCCTGACCACCAACATGCCTGCCGCGCCCGATCACTTCAGCCGCTGCAGCGCCATCAACGCCGCTGGACCAGCCCGCGCCGGCGAGCTGCCGGCTTTGGAGCCCCTGCGTCCCCAGCAGTTCCGCGAGCGCAGCCAGCGCGAGGGGGCTCTGGTCCTGGACATCCGGGGCTACGAGAGCTTCGGCGGCATGCACATTCCGGGCGCGTACCACATTGATGCCGGCGGCAACTTCTCGACCTTCGCCGGCTGGATCCTGCCGCCCGACAGCGAGATCCTGCTGGTCGCGAACTCGGAGACCCAGGCCGCCGAGGCCGCGGTGATGCTGCGGCGCGTGGGACTGGACCGTGTGACCGGGGTGCTGCATGGCGGCATGTTCGCCTGGGCCCGGGCGGGGCTGCCTCTCGGCCACGTGGGCCAGGTGTCGGCCCACGAGCTGCAGCAGATGACCGCCGCCGGAGAGGAGTTGGTCCTTGTTGACGTTCGGGCCCCTTCAGAATATGAGAAGTACCATATCGAGGGGGCTGTGAATATCCCCGCCCCTGACCTGCGGACCCGCTACACCGAGCTCGATCCCGGCGCGCGCACCATCGTCATATGCAGTACCGGCCACCGTTCGAGCATGGCTGCCAGCCTGCTCAAGCAGCGCGGCTTTACCGATGTGGTCAACGCGGCGGGAGGGATGACCGGCTACACGGCGGCGGGATTTGCGCCCGAGTGTCCGGTGTGCGTCGTGCCTCACGGCCCGCGGTTCCTGGGCCGCCAGGTCGCCTAGATCCCGACGGCCCGGCGGTCGGTGGCAGCTTCCGTTAGACGGCCGTCGGGCCGCCCTGACAACACCAGGGAGGTGCCTTATGGACTGGCTGACGATGGAGCGCTGGTCGCCCTATGCTGCCGGTATCGGCATCGGGATCCTGAGCTGGCTGGCGTTTCTTCTCTCCGACAAGCCCATCGGTTGCTCAACGGCCTTCGCCCGGACCAGCGGCATGATCGAGCGGCTCTTTGCGGGGGCGCGCGTCAACGAGAAACCCTATTACAAGCTCTTCCGGCCCGAGATTGACTGGGAGTGGATGCTGGTGGTGGGTGTCATCGTGGGAGCCTTCATCTCCGCCCAACTGGCGGGCACCTTTCACCCGCGCTGGGTCCCGGACCATTGGGCTGAGGCCTTTGGCAGTGCTCCCCCGGTGCGCCTGATCGTCGCTCTGCTGGGCGGCATCCTGATGGGCTTCGGCGCTCGCTGGGCCAACGGCTGCACCAGCGGCCACGGCATCAGTGGCTCACTGCAGTTGGCCGTCAGTGGCTGGATCGCCGCCGCCTGCTTCTTCCTCGCGGGCATCGCCACCGCGATGCTCATCTACCGCGGCTTCGGCTCGTAGGAGGGAGGCACTGCGATGCTCAAGAGACTGCAAGGCAACTCCCGCGCTCAGCTTTGGGTCGGTCTACTGCTGGGCATAGCTTTCGGCTTCCTGCTGCAGAAGGGTGGCGTCACCAACTATGACGTGATCATCGGTCAACTGCTGTGGCGCGATTTCACCGTGGTCAAGATCATGCTCACCGCTGTCATCGTCGGGACCATCGGGGTACATGCGCTGAAAAGTCTGGGCCTGGCCGACCTGCATCCCAAGCCCGGTTCCGTGGGGATGACCGTCATCGGGGGGCTCATCTTCGGAGTGGGTTTCGGCGTGCTGGGGTACTGCCCGGGAACCGTCGCCGGCGCCATCGCCCAGGGAGAGCTGGATGCTCTGGTCGGCGCCGTAGGAATCCTCATCGGCGCGGGGCTCTTCGCTGCCGTGTACCACCGACTGCAACCGGGCATTCTCAGCCGGGGCAGCTTTGGCGACCTCACGCTCCCGCGGCTTTTCAGGGTCAACCACTGGGTCGTCGTGGTGCCCGTGGTGATCGTGCTGGTGGGCTTGCTGGCCTGGATTGAGAGTGCCGGCCTATAACAGGTCCGGCATGGCGGACTTACCCGGAGACACTGTTCCTATGGGCAACCGCCCGGGGCCTGTGGCAGAACGCGTACTGCCCGCTCTGAGTTGGCTGCGGGGCTATCGGCGTACAGACCTGCCCGGAGACCTGACAGCAGGCCTCACCACCGGTTTCATGCTGGTGCCCCAGGCCATGGCCTATGCCCTGCTGGCCGGTCTACCGCCGTCTGTGGGTCTGTACGCCTCTACCGTCCCGCTGGTCGCCTACGCCCTCTTCGGCTCGTCGCGGCAACTGGCCGTGGGGCCGGTGGCCATGGTCTCACTGCTGGTGGCAGCCGGGATCTCGGAGCTGGCCACGCCCGGCACGCCGGAGTATGCCCGCTATGCAGCGCTGCTGGCGCTCATGGTGGGGCTGGCACAGGTGGCCCTCGGGCTGGTCCGCCTGGGCTTCCTCACCAACTTCATCTCCCACGCCGTGATTACCGGTTTCACCGCGGCGGCGGCCATCGTCATCCTGCTGAGCCAGGTCAAGCATCTGCTGGGCGTCAAGATCGAGCCCACGGAGTCCACTCTGCGACTGGTCGCCGAGCTTTGGGGTCAACTGCCGCAGACCCACTGGCTGGCCCTGCTGGTAGGCGCCGCATCAATCGCGGTCCTGGTTGTGCTCCGGGCACGGTTTCCCCGCTTCCCGGCGGCGATGGTGGTCGTCCTGGCTGCCACGCTGCTGACGTGGGGGCTGGGCCTGTCCCGCCAGGGCTTGCCCATCGTGGGTGAGGTGCCCGCTGGGCTCCCGCCTTTCGCCCTGCCCGACCTGAACCCGGCCGCAGTCAGCCAACTGGCAGTGGCCGCCCTGACCATCCTGTTTGTCGGCTACCTGGAATCCGTCTCGATCGCGAAGATGATCGCGGCGCGGGAGCGGTATCGCATCTATCCCGACCAGGAGCTGGTGGCTCTGGGTATGGCGAACGTGGTGGCCGGGCTGTTCTCGGGCTATCCGGTCACAGGCGGCTTCTCGCGCACCGCGGTCAACTACCAGTCAGGCGCCCGCACGGGCCTGGCCGCCCTGGTCACCGCCGCCCTGGTGGCCCTGACCCTTATCCTCCTGACGCCGCTGTTTCGCCATCTGCCCCAAGCCGCGCTGGCGGCGGTCGTGGTCACGGCGGTGGTCGGCCTGATTGATGTGCGCGGGATGCGGCAGTTGTTCCGCCTCAAGCCCGCCGACGGGTGGGTGGCTACCGTGACCTTCGCCACCACCCTGGGGGTAGGGGTGGAAGCCGGTATCCTGACCGGTGTTGCACTATCGTTGCTGCAGTTCATCTGGCGCAGTTCCCATCCCCACATCGCCGAACTCGGCTATGTCCCCGCCGAAGGCGCGTACCTCAACATCCGGCGCTTTCCGGAGGCCATCCAGCACCCCGACGTCCTCATTCTGCGGATTGACGCGGCGCTCTACTTCGCCAACATGGGATTCATCGAGACGCGTCTGCGTCAGTGCCTGGCCGAGCGGCCCGAGACGAGGTGGGTAGTCCTGGACCTGTCAGGGGTCAACGATATTGACGCCTCCGCGGTCCATGCGCTGGAGGAGCTCATGGCCAGCCACCGCGAGCGGGGGATCACGTTCGTCTTCGCAGCCATGAAGGGCCCGGTTCGTGACGTCATCGCCCGTGCTGGCTGGGACTCCACAACCGGCTACTGGCAGGAATGTCATTCAGTCCGGGATGCCCTGGAGAAGATCGGTCTGCAGCCAGCGGCCGAGAACTGAACCCCTGTTGCCCCCCTGAAAGCACTTAGCCCCTTGAGATTCTGCCCGAAGATTCCGCAAAAAGATACCACACTGTTCACGATGTACAGAAACCTCGCGGGGCGTTTGGGGTACCTAATCACTGATGGTAGTCGTACTGTGACACCATGCTGCGAAATCACAGGAGAAGGGGTGATGACAGGTGCCTATGACGAGACTTGCCACCACCCACAGAGCAGCCCGACCGGAAGACCTGCGCAACACGATCTTCCCGTCTCGCAAAGCCGCCGAGGAGCGTGGCTCCCGCAGCTTGCTGACGACCATCGTCGTGGACGGCGTCGCCGTCGTGGTGGGCCTGGGTCTACTGTGGGTCGTCGCCTGGATGGCTCAGTTCCTGGTTCATCCGTAACGCTTTGCGAATGCAGGGGAGAGGCGGCGTACTGGGGGCCGCCTCTCCCACCAACCCCTATCTCACACTCACCACTTCCCCCGTTCGTCCATCTAGCGCCACGGTCTGCGCCGTACCGGTCACGAGGTTGCGCTGCGGGTCGGCCGCCGAGTAGGCCTGCGTGAAGCTCCCCTGCAGTACCACTTGCCCGCCGGCGGCCTGCGTGGTCAGCTCCTGGGCCGAGGCGAGGTTCGCATCCGCCACGGTCAGCACGCTGGCGACCTTGCCCGTTTCGCCAGAGAAGAACACCAGCGCCGCACCGGTGGCAGGCGACCCAGTCAGGACCCACTGGCGCCGCTTGACGCCGCGGCCCATGTCCTCGTCAATGCGGCGCAGGTCGGTGCCAGTGACCTTCAGCCCCGCCAGGTCGGCCCCGATGTTGTTCAGCGCCGAGACGGCCAGCGACCCCCAGCGGGTCTCCGGGAGGTACAGCGCCGCTGCCGAGGCGAGACCGTCAGCATTCAGCCCCACCACTACCAGCGGCCGGGCGGCGCCGAAGGGTGGGGCGAAACCGCCATCGCTGCCGTTGGGGCCGATGAGCGTGCGCACCACCGACGGCACCGGGCACCAGTCGGGTTCCTGCTCAAATAAGGTGGACGCACCAAACAACCTGTTCTCCTCGCTTCCGCTGGCGCTCATCATGAACAGCCTTACCGCGCCGGCCCGGAAACTCTCAAAGAGGATCCTCCGGCCATCCGGCGACCAGTTAGGCCTGGTGTCAGTCTGTTCGTGCGATGTCAGGCGGACCTGTCCACTGCCATCGGCGTTCATCGCGTACACGTCAGTGTTAGAGTCGCGGTGGCTGGAGAAAGCGATTCGCTTGCCATCGGGGGACCATGTCGGCCAGTAGTCGTCGGCGGAGTTCCGGCTAAGGTTCGTGGGGCCACTGCCGTCCGCGCCCATAACGTAGATCTCGGCGTCGCCGTTGCGTTGGCTCCAGAACGCAATCGCCCGGCCATCCGGCGACCAGGCAGGCTCCCTGTCGCTATCAGCGCGCTCTGTCAACTGGGTCACCGCACTGCCATCCGCGTTCATCACGTAGATCTCGTAGTCGCCATCTCGAACGCTGCTGAAGGCGATGTGAGTGCCGTCCGGCGACCAGGCGGGGCACTCATCGTCACCGGCGCTGTTGGTCAGACGGATCTGCCCCGTGCCGTTGGCATTCATGGTGTAGATCTCCTTGTTGTGGGCGTCGCGGTAGCTGCAGAAGGCGATCTTGCGACCATCGGGCGACCAGTCCGGTTCGAGATCCGTTCCTTCGTGCTGGGTCAGGTTGGCAAAGCCGGTGCCATCGGTGTTCATGACGCAGATCTCGACGTTCCCGGGGATGCCGCCCGAGAAGGCAATCCTGCCGTATCCCACCTCCTGCAGGCGCACGATCCGCGAGCCAAAGAGGGCCGTGAAGGCGATGTGCGATGAGCCGGGCGAGTTCAGAACCAGCGTTCGGAAGCCCGCCGTCGCGGCCACACCCACCTGCAGCGGCCCCAGCGTGACACTGCCCCCCTCGTCAGTCTCGCTGCCCGGCACACCCCCGCTGCCACCACACCCTCCCACTACAAACGGCACCAGGAGCACAACCAACAGCCACGTCAGGCTCAGACAGGACAGGTCGGTACGCATAGTCCACCTCCTTGCGCACTCACGTCGCACCGGGATGAAGCGGCAATGTACCACACCAAGACACCTTCCCTCCGGACCGCTGAACTCCTGCCACAACCTGGCGCTCTCAACGGATGCCACGCGAGCTGCCCACCAGAGGCACAGCGTATTCACTTCGTCGGGTGAAAGTGCTACACTCGCTGTCCGGCGCCCGCCGCACACCGCCGCCCCTTCGACATCGTGGTACCGAGGAGAAGCGACTACAGTGACGCCTTGTGGCCCCTGCACCGTCCCCGCCTTCAGCCCCCGGCTGGCGCCTGACTGATGGAACACTTCTACGCCACACTCTGGGCCTGGCTACAAGTCCACGGCATGACCGGGGTCGCCCTGTTCATGGCGGCGGAGAGCGCGGGAGCGCCGGTCCCTACCGGCCTGGGCTTCGCGGTGGCCGAGGGTCTCATCGGCGCCGGGGCCGTGTCGTGGTGGGGAGCCTTCCTGTGGATCAACGCCGGTCACCTGGTAGGGGCCGGCGCCAGCTACTACCTCGGCCGGGCCAGCGACAACGCCCTGGCCCGCTTCCTGGCCCACCGTCAGGGCTTCATGGACGCGCGGGCGCAGATGCAGCGATGGTACCACAAGTACGGCCCTCTGGCGATCCTTTTCGGGCGGCTCGTGGGTCACGTGCGGCCCTGGGCCTCCTTCGTCGCTGGGCTGGCGGCCGTGCCGTTGCCCCAGTTCTGTCTCTGGACCGTCGTGGGCACGGCGGCATACACCGCAGTCACCATGTGGCTTACCGCCTATGGCTGGCAGTTCTGGATGGCCCATCCCGACTGGCGCGTCCCGCTGGTGGTGGGGACGCTGGTGCTCTTCTACGGGTTGCCGCTGGCGAAGCTCCTGCACCATCTGATTCTACGCTACCGTCGCCACCGAGCTGAAAGAAGACGATCCCGAGAGGAAAATAAAAGTTTAGCTTGACATACAATAGGAAACCATATAATATAATGGACGTCGGGGGCACCCTCAAGTAACCAGGCCAGGTTTGACACGAGGGTGAAGGGGTTGGAGTACGGTACCTTAACAGCGCACTGCCTCGCCGCACTGACCGAGTTTTCCACGGTTCACGGTCAAGACGGCGAGGCGCTGCGCTTTTCTGGGGGGGCTGGGGCGGGCGTCAAGGCCGGGCACTGAAGTACCCGGCTGGGAGGGGACCATCCCGGCGGGACGGACGGCTGGCGATGGGCGGCAGGGTCAGCACCGTGGGCCGCAACGCCAACGGCCGGGCACTGAAGTACCCGGCTGGGAGGGGACCATCCCGGCGGGACGGACGGCTGGCGATGGGCGGCAGGGTCAGCACCGTGGGCCGCAACGCCAACGGCCGGGCAGTGAAGTACCCGGCTGGGATGGGACCGTCCCGGTGGGACGGGCTGGCGAGGGGCGGAGGGGCAGGATCGTGGATGGGCCGGCTGCGCTTGTCTGTCCGAGGGCTGAGTTGGGGGGCTGTTGGTGCGGACGAGGGTGGGGACGGCGCCCACGGGCCGGCCGCCTTTGTATTATAATACCACTTATGTCAACAACGCGACCAACCAGGGCCCCGACAGCCCTGGTTGGACCCGTGCTCCCGGTCTCCTTGCACCAAAGCCGCCGCTCCTGCGCGATCCCCGCGTGAACTACCCGATTCGCCGCGCCTCGTCAGCAAGCCACGCGCCACGATGGACATCGCCCGCTGGCAGCTAACCTTGCCTGCACGCCTGCTTTTGACTCTCGAGGTTTCCGACAGGAGAGTCTGCGGCTTGCGTTGAAGGCGTGATGTGAGGCCGGTTCTCGCGGACGGTAGCATTCGCTCCGTACCCCGTGGCCCCGGGAAGGGGCGTGGCAGACGTGGACCCGGCACACGTGATGGGGCGCTTCTTGCGCTTGTGGCGAGCGGAGTGGGCGGGCCTGAGCCGCGAGCAGCTCGCGCGCATCATTTCAACCGACCTGGGTCGGCGCCGACGCATAACCCCCGCCATCGTCCGCGCATGGGAACTCGGCCAGCCACCAAGCTCCACCGAACAGCTCATGGCCGTGCTGGCGACAATGGCGCGCTACGGCGTCCCGGCGGACACGGTCATGGGATTCCGCGAGACGGTTCTGCTTGCGGCCGTGACTCGCCAGTACCCGGGGGTTCTTCAGTACGACAGCCCCCTCGACCGACCAGACGCGGACGCCATGGCCCAGGGGCTCCTGCAGGAGTCGCGAAGACGCGGGGGACGAGCCAGCCTGCCTCTGGTCCTGGGTCTGGTCGAGGATCTCCAGGGCGCTCTGGCCCCGAGCAAGGGCCCCCGCCCGAACCGCGCTGAGCGGCAGAGGCTGCAGGTCGCACTGGCCTTCGCGCGGGCTGCTTTGGGCATGGGCTATCCCCGGGGTGACACACGGCGGGAGGAGTGGGTGGCCAGGCAACTGGAGGCCAATGCGATGTTCATCCAGGAGCACTTCGGACCGGGGGGCTGGGAGGCGCTCTGCCCCCTGTGGACCAGGAGATGCTGGCTGCCTTCTGGCGCGCCCATGGCAGCCGCTCGGCCTCCTGGTCGCGACGGCTGCTGGACCTGTCAAACAAAGCCATGGCAAGAGGCCAACTGACCGTCGCCGGAGAGGCCTACCTCCGGGGTCTGCACTGCCTGGCTGAGGCCGAGCCCGGTGCGGAGACGCCGTTTCTGGCCGACGCCCCCTGTCACCTGGAGCAGGCACTCAAGGCCGCCCGCCATGAGGCTGACCATTCCCCTTACCTCGACCTGGCCTGGGCCTCCCTGGTGGCTGGCGCCGAGGAAGTGGTGGAGCGATGCCTGGACGGGTTTGTCAACTGGTGCTCGTACGATGGCCGGGGGCATATCCAGTGGCGACAGGCCAGTGACTGGCTGGCACTCTCCCGCGGCGCATCCGTGCAGTTCAGCGCCCTGTCGCCGGAGGAGGCCAGCCGCTCCCAACCCCTCAGCTACGCTGAACACTTGCGCCGGCGGCGACTGGCCCAGATGAGCGGAGAACGGTAGCCCAACACTACGGGCCCGTGGCAACAAATACAGTCCCTGCCAGAAGGCGGACTCTCGTCGGGCCCTGCCTCTGTGCCGAGCAGCCAACGCAGAGAAGAGTCCTGGCGCTACCCGCTCAGCGACCGGCCCGCCTGGCCGTCCGTCCCGGAGGGACGATCCCCTCCCAGCCGGGTACTTCAGTGCCCGGCCTCGGTTCCGCCCCGCGGCCGGCAAGCCTCGGGCATAGCGCGAGATCGAGCCACCGCTGATGGGCCAGACACTCAGGTGAGTGTCCCGGTGGCAAAGACACTCTGCCGGCCGCCACCCTCCAGCCGTCCGTCCCGGGGGAACGATCCCCTCCCAGCCGGGTACTTCAGTGCCCGGCCCTACCCCTCACCCCCCCTGCCCCACCACCCGCAGCATTCCGTCATAGCCCGAGACCACTACCTCCACGAGCCCGTCGCCGTTGACGTCGGCGATGACGGGATGCCCCGGCGCGGAGAGCTTCACGGACCACACGTCACTGCCGTCCTTGCCGCTGACAGCCCGCAGGGTGCCGTCGGGCTGGCAGAGGATCAGCTCGAAGACGTCGTCACCGTTGATGTCGGCGGCGACCACGTCGTGGCTGACGGAGGCGTTGATGCGCCACTTGTGGCTGCCGTCGGCGGCGTTCAGGCACAGCAGGGTGCCATTGAGCACCGGCACGCCGATCTCCAGCCTGCCGTCGCCGTCGAAGTCGCCCACGGGCCCGAAGCTCGGTGAGCCCTGCTCGTTGTCATGAAACTCCACCCACAGCGGCCGGCCGTCGGCGTGTACCGCCGCGTACCCCCCGCGGGCGTAGGACGACGAGTTCAGATAGACGTCGAGAGCGCCGTCACCGTCCAGGTCCGCCACGGTCGGCCAGGAGTAGGCGATCCACTGGCCGAAAACCGCCGCGCTATTGAGCGTAACCGGAGGGAACAGCGGCTCGCCATTGCGTCCGGAGACCGCGGCATAGATGACCCACCCGGCCATGAAGAGCTCATCGGTCCCGTCGCCGTCCACGTCGGCCACCGGCGGCAGGCAGTTACCAAAGGGCATGGTTGTCTCAGGGCTCGCCAGGCTCTCGCGCTGCCAGAGCACCTCACCGGTGTCGCCGCGTAGCACCCAGCCCTCGCTGCTGCCCTTGGCGCGCCGGTG
This sequence comes from Armatimonadota bacterium, assembly GCA_013178155.1. Lineage (GTDB taxonomy): Bacteria > Armatimonadota > Zipacnadia > Zipacnadales > UBA11051 > JABLXH01. Next base: position 11,880 of record JABLXH010000087.1, read on the forward strand.
GATGTCCACATATACGTCAAGCCCTCGCTGGCGTCCCGCAAAGCGGCCGAAGGTCCAGAGGTTCACGCCCGCCTGCAGGCCGCCCCAGGGGCAGCCAGGGATGGGGGTCTGCCAGCGTAACGAGCCGTCACCCGCGACGCAGACCACGCTGGCCCGCCCCTGGGTGTCTTCGGCCGCAAAGACGATCTCAGGCCGACCGTCGCCGTCCAGGTCGGCGGCCTGCGGCGACAGTGCACCATTGGGCGTGTAGCCGGGCGCGGTGTTCATCGCCACTCCGGGACGTGACCACAGGACCTGGGGGGGCTCGGTCGTGCCCAGCCGGGGCTTCAGGGCGGTGATCTCTCCGGCGGCGGTCTGGGTGACGATCTCGTTGACCCCATCGCCGTCCACATCCACCACGATGGGGGTGGTAGCATGGCCGGCCGGCCGGCCCAGGTCGGCTTCGCTCAGCACCTCTCCCGCCGGGCTGACCTCTAGCACCTGCCCGGCGGTCAGGTCCCGCAGCCGGACCAGCGGCCCCGCCAAAGTGGGGCCGGCATAGATGACATTCAGCCGGTGGCCGGGGCGGCTGAAGCCGAAGGTCTCCGTCAACTTGCCGGCGGCCAACTGGTACGCGCGCAGTTCTGACGATACCCCACCACCCGGCCCTTTGTCCCCAGGCTGGAGAGCGGGGGAGGACAGCACCATCACCTCCGGTCGCCCGTCGCCATTCAGGTCCGGCTGCAGCAGGTCCTGGAGGCCCTCGTCGGCAATGCTGTCGGCGGTCAGGGGCAGCTTCACCGTGGTCAGCAGCGGCCGCACTGCCCGCAGCACATCCAGGTCCTCCAGCGCGCCGCCTGCGTATCGGGCCACGTGCAGGTCACAGGCCGTCGGTGGGCGCTTCTGGTCGGTTGGGGTGTAGACCAGCTCCGGACGACCGTCGCTGTCCAGGTCCGTGACGGACCACAGCCAGATGCGGGGGATGTCGCCCTCTACCTCACCGGTCTGGGCGTCGCGCACGCGCAGGTGCCACTGGTCATCGGTGTCCGCGTCCACCAGCATGTAAATCATCTCGTCGCGGCCGTCGGCGTCCAGGTCGGTGACGGGATTCGGTCCGACGCGCAGGTACTTCTGCCGCGCCCCCGGCCGGGGGTTGGCGGGGTCAAAGTACTTGTGTCCCCAGACGTGCTTCCACTGGCCGTCCACCAGCGCCAGGCGGTCCACATGCAGCACGAAGTCGCAGACGATGTAGATGTCTTTCGGCTGCCCCTCGCCCCGGGGCCGGGTCAGCAGAACGCCGTAGTTGCGGCCCACATCCCAGGGGACCTCGGCCTTTACCTCGCCGGTCTGACCATTGAAGATCTGCAGCCGGTAGTGCGGGGCGTTGACGATCTCCGGCAGGCCGTCGCCGTCCACGTCATCCACGACGAGCGTGGGCGAGTGCTGGCTTTCCAGCGGACCTGTGGTCCAAGCCAGCCGCCCCTTTGTCACCCCCTGATCGAAGCTGAAGCAGTACCCCTGCCCCTGGCCGGTGTCCATGCGGGCCGAGAAGCTGATGATCTGCAACCCCGGCTGGTCAGGGAAGAGCTTCGCCACTCGCACCTGGCCCCCCAGCGGTCGGCCCTCGACGGTGTGGGTCCAGAGCGTCTGGCCCTGCAGGTCGGTAACCGTGATGGTCTGGCCGGAGAGGCTGAAGCGCTCGGGTGTGCCGTCGCCATCCAGGTCGGCCTCGTAAGGGTTCTCTGGCGGGCGGCTGGTCGCGATGGGCACATACGGCGCGCCCAGGTAGTGCTCCCAGAGCACCTGGGGCGCGGTGATGCGGCCGGGAGCCTCGGTGACACCGGTCAGGCGGAGGTCATGGCGGTAGACGGGCCAGTCATTGGCGGCGGGAGCTGGCTGAGCCAGCAGCAGCGACAGCAGCAGCGCGGACGTCAGGGCCCAGAAGGTGCTGTCCATGTTGGCTCTCGCATGGGGGCTCGGGGGCAGCCATCGGTGGCGGTGAGTAATCACTTGGCGGCAGCCACTCACCACCGGGCGGGGATTCGTCACGGCGGAGGAGTGGACCTTTGCGACGCGGTCGGGCTCAGTCCCCTACTACCACCTGCAGCGGTTCGCTCTGGCCCACCGGTACACCACCGCGGTAGAGGCGGCAAGCGAGGGTCGTGGGGCCGGAATGCCGGGCCTGACAACGGATCTCCTGGTCGAGCCGCGGCGGCAGCGCATCTCGCGGTGCCAGCGCGCCCAGCACTGCCACTGCACGCCCCTCCACCAGCTCGACCACGCGCAGCACATCGCCGTCCTGGTGGTCACACAGACTGGCGACCAAACAGCCGAAGCTGCTTTCCACAGGTTGGCCTTCGCGGGGGGAAAGCCACAACGGTTGCAGGGGGGCGACGTCGGCAGGTGCCGGGGGCTGACTGGCGGCCGCCTGCTGCGGCGCTGCCCGATAGGCCACAAGCGTGCCCGCGGTACAGGTCAGAGCTGCTATGGCCACGCAGGCCGTGATCAGGGGGTCATGCTTGTTTGCCCTGTCTGCCGTGCCTATCGCCATTGGTGCCACCCCTTGCTGCGGTTCTCCATCTGTCTGAGAGGACGTTGGCATGGTGCACCCTATTGCGAGTCATTTTCGTGAAACATTCGCGAACAGCATGCGGCGAGGGCCTTGGCGCCATGGCCGGCGGGGAAGCAGCTATCAGGCGAGTGCTGCGACCTCAAGAAGCGGGCCGCAGCGGCTGCGTGTCTGATTTGCAGGGGAGACGGGAAGGGGTCAGGTCGAGGGGGCGTCGTCGGCCACGGCCAGGCCCGAGCGGCGGGCAAGGGCCCTGTCGAAGCTGAAAAGGCGGCCCTCGCAGTCCGCCTCAGCCGCGGCCCAGGCGCAGGCATCGCCGAAGTGGTGCACGCCACTGCCATAGAGCGCCAGGGCGCGCAGATAGCGGGGCTTGTCAGGCACCACGAAGCCCTCAGCCTGCACCAGCGGCAGCAGGCCCGCGGCTATGTCGGCGGGGGCCAATCCGTAGTACGAGCTCAACACCCAGACGACCTCGGCCAGGTTCACCGGGTCGCATTGCACGCGCACCTGCCCGGCCTCCACCACGGCCATGATACGTCGGGCGCGGGGGGCAAGCTTCGGGTCATCGTCCAGCACGTAGCGCAGGATGACGTTGGCGTCCACGGCATAGAGGTCGGCCTGTTCAGTCACGGGCCACCTCCGCCGCCACCCGCGCCTCGGTCTCGCGGCGCACGGTCTCCCAGTCCGTCTTGCGCCCGCGGGCCGCATGGGCAAAGACCCCGGCGGCGGCGCTGAGGGGCCGGATGGGGCGCAGGATGATCTCACCGTCCCGCTCCTCGATCTCCAGCCGGACCTCCGCCTCCAGTCCGAGTTTCCGCCGAATCGAGGCAGGTATGGTAACCTGACCTCTTTCGGAGATTCGGGCACTTAGCATACCTATGGCCTCCATACAGATATTATGCCTGACTGACAGAGGCCTGGCAAGAGGCAGGTTGCCGCCCGCTGACCACCCGGGAGGTGAAACGCCAAGACCCGCTCGGGGAGGAGCGGGTCTTGGCAGGCCTGGTCGCTCGGGCAGGTCCCAGGAAGCCACCCAGCGCCCATCTCGCGCTTTTACAGGGCGGGGTTCCAGTGAGCGGGATTGGTCTTGTTGTCGTACACCGAGAACTGCCCGCCCTGACCCGTGCGGTACCACTTCACATGACCGTCAACCAGAGCAATGTTTGACCCGTCATTGTGCACGGGGTTCATCCAGTGCGGGTAGACCGGGTCATTGGCCTGGCCGCTGCAGCAGGCCTCGTTGCTAGCCAACCAGCCCCCACACCACCGGTACGTGACATTCGTGCGGTGATCAGCGTACATTACCGTGGCAGACGGCTCCTTGCAGTTGGCCAGTTTGGCATAGGACAGCGACATGTTCCAACCGTAGGAAGTCCGAGCACAGTCATTGCTGCTCGGGCACTCCCACAACTGGCGATTCTTGATGTACGGTCCGACCGGCTGGTAACCTGAACCGCAGTACTCCGCAGCAACAAAGCAGCCCGTTAGCCCGGAGTTACACACCACCGGCGGCTGGAACTTCTCGTCGTAGTCTTGAGCGTACATCAGGTTCCCCAGGGCGATCTGCTTGAGGTTGGAGAGACAGCTCGACTGACGGGCCTTCTCGCGGGCCTTGGCAAAAACGGGAAACAGGATAGCGGCCAGGATCGCGATGATCGCGATCACCACCAACAGCTCGATAAGCGTGAAACCACGGCGAACCATGCTGCACACCTCCTACTTTGGTGGGATACGTACACCTAACGTTTCATCATCTCTGCAGATGCTCCTTCCTCTCTCTACTACCACTTTCTCCAGCGCCGGCGATCACCTCCTTTCCGAACGGAAGCGCAGCCCCTCCTTGGCCTCGATCTCCTCAGCATCCCCCAGCGGGCGCTCGCTGTCGTCGCCAATCAGCAGCACTGTCTCCTCGCCGGCGATGCCACCCAGCTCACACAGGAGGCTACCCCTGATATCGACGCTCGAAACTGGGAATTAGTTCCCTTTGGTCAACACCGCCACGGGCTTGGGGGCAGTGGCGGCCCTGAGTTCGGCCAGCGTGTCTTCGGCCAGGTTCCAGACCGCGGTCTCCGCCGCGACCCGTTGCTGCACCAGTTCGTCGCCCTGTTTCGCCGCCTCACCGGCGTCAGCCAACAGAGCCCGCAGGCGCTGGCAGACCTCTGGCGTGTAGATGGCCTCGCCGGAGGGCAGGTTCCAGATGCCGCTATGCACCGGCGCGTTGCGCATGGCGTGCTCGAGTTCGCGGTAGTACCGGCGCATGGCCGAAGCGGCCGGGCCGTAGAGCTTGCGGCAGGCGTCGGTGAGGATCTCATCGGCCGAGAGGCTGGCATCCCACATGTGTTTGGCCGCAACGTAGAACAGCGGCCAGCGCAGCGGGTAAGGGTTCTCTTCATACGCCGTCTGGCTCTCGTAAGTTACCCACTCCACGCCGACCGAACGCCAGAGTTGGAGGTCGCGGACCGCTGTCTCGCCGGCTACCCACGGCAGGCGTCGCCAGGGCTTGTGACTGCAGCCGGGAATGTACCACTCATAGATGCCCATTTTGGCACCAGTGGCGGCCCAGCGGCGCAAGTTTTCGGTCCAGCCAACATTGGCCTCGCACAGGGCATCGGTGGCCGGGTGCACATGGCAGCCGGAACCGACCACCATGACGCTGACGCCCGGCTCCGCCTGCATGGGCTCCGGCGGGGCCGCGGCGGTAAACCAGTAAGCCAGGAAGATGACCCACTTGTCCGGATGGGTCTGACGCAAGCCACGGGCCACCGCGTTGGCGAAGGTGAGCATCCGCGCCCCCGGATTGCTGCCGGTCTTCGCGCACTCGCTGCACTCGCAGAAACCCCCACAGTCGCGATTGGACAGGGAGTACATCACCTGCTCCGGATGGGCATCGAAGTCAGCGCGGGCCTTCTCGATGGTGATGCGGATGACATCGGGGTTGGAGGTGCAAAGCTGAAAGTCGCCCTCGGCGGTGCGCTTGCCCCCGATTAGCGAGAAGTATTCGGGGTGGTCGGCAAAGTACTGGCCCGGCGGGATAATCTGGTCAAGGGCATGGCCGGCCCGCAGCGGCACGCCGCCCAGATACCACCGTTTGCCCTGACCGATCCAGACGCTCCTCACGGCAAAGGCCGGGGTGTGGTTGATGTTCAGCGGCGGGACGGCAACGGTGGGTTGACGCGGCACCACCTGCCACAGCGGATCCGGGCCGAACCAACCGCAGCCAAGCCGCTCGAGCAGCATCTGTACCGCAAACTCCGTGCCACAGAAGACGCCCTCATCATTGCCCACCAGGGCGATCTGGTCCCCCACAGTCCTGAGGATGACGCGTTCGTTATCGGGGTAACCCGTCGGGGGTTCCACGCCAGCGCGGTTAAGGTAGCTGCTGGGCCCCACCAGCAGCAGCGTCCCCGTCCAGTGGCCGTCATCGGTCCGCAGGGGCAAGGTGGCGCCGCTCATCTTCAGCACATGCTCCTGCAGGTCGCGGGCTGCCCGTAGGGCCTTGGCGCTGGGCTGCGCCGCGACGATGATGCTGGCCCGCGGCTGGCCGTCCTTTGTCAGCAGTAGCCGGTCGCCGTCGCGTTCCGTGGGCAGCACCTCCCCGGGGCCGGGCTCATTGCCGTAGGTGCCCCATAGCTTCACTTCACGCAGGTACCACCCCCATTCCTTCAGGCGGAAGACCATCCGCACATAGCGTCCTGGCCTTGGGGTGTCCAGGGCAAGGTCATACCAGCCATTGCGCGCTTCGGGCTTGATGGTGCCCACGGTCTCCCAGGGGCCTTCTGGCCCCGTGGCGAGGCTGACCTCCACGCTGGCCGGCTTGGCATCCATGTCGAACTGCAAGGATACCTTGCCGACCCCGTATATGGCCTTGAGGTCAAAGACCAGCGTCTGGTCGGTACCATTGATGCCGGTGGTGTTGTTCCAGTCGTTCCAGGCACCGCCCCTGTCAATCAGTCGTCGCCCCTCCGGGTCCGCGGGGTTGCTGAAGGCCGGCTCGGCGGTGTAGGTAACGCCGGTGGTGATCTGGGGCTCATCATCGGCGGCGTTGTCTGACAGGACCGACCACAGCGGCACTGCCAGGCACAGCGGGGCGACGGCGAAAAGCAGGGCGACGATGAGCGCGATGCCTCGCATCCGTCCGGGCTCCTCCTCTGACTCTCAGGATGCCACGAGTGAGCGTGGAGCGAGTGGGAGCAGGGCGCTCCCTGCTCGTCGCCGGGTATTCGCCCCGCTGCATCCGAGACCTGCCGGCTGTGCAGGCTGAGATTGGGCAACCCGCGAGCCGGTCTCAGGCGTGCGCCAGCGGCACCGGCGCCGGCTCGCCGGCGTTGCAGGCGGCAATGCGCTGCCTGACGCCCTCGGCGTAGGCTTCGTCGCCCTCGGCCCGGAGCAGGTCGAGGAGTGACCGGAGGCAGGCGAGAGCCTCCGTGCGGTCGCCCGTCTGCCAGGCCAGGAGCGCACCGCACTCGCCGAGGTGTATCCGCGCAGCGAGGCCCGCGTCGGTGTGGGCGAGGAGGGTCTCAAAGTGGCGGGCGGCGCGGGGCAGGTCACCGGCGCGCAAGGCGGCCAGGGTGAGCGACGAGTGGGGGGTCCACCAGGTCTCCGACTGCACGCCCGGCACGTGCACCCCCTCCATGTGCGGGACCAGGAGCTCGCCCCGGGCGATCAGCAGGCGGTACTCTTTGGGGTCGAAGGCCGTCGGGTGCAGAAGAGCCGCGCCGAAGGCCTCGACGCCGGCGAAGGTGTCGCCCTGAGCCAGAGCCTCTTCCGAGAGCGCCAGGAGGCGTCGCGCCGCATGGCCGGGGCCGCCGGCCGCACGTTCGGCGCTGGCCGCGCTGAAGGTGCCCACAAGCTGCAGAGCCGGCACCGACAGCCGCTCATCGAAGCCGCGCGGGCCGAAGTGCCGGGCTACGAAGGAAGCCAGCGGTGCGGCCGAGTCCCGCTCCGCCACATAACGCCCATAGTGACCATGGTGGCGGTCGAGGCCGTGGACCAGGTAGGCCAGGGCGATGCGCTGGCGCTGGGTCTGGACCCGGCTGGCGCCCCGTCCTTCGGCCCCCAGGGCTTGCTCGAGCTCCGCGATCGCGGCCACGATGCTGACCGGATGGGCGTAGTGGCTCTGCATCCAGTTGGTGGCGAACAGCTCGGCCGCCACGGCGTCCACGTCGCGCTGGTGAGCGAAGTTGCCGCCGCCCAGCAGGCCGGGGTAATGCCGGTCGAGGCATGCCGCGAAGACCGCATCGCGGAACTCCTGGACCTCGTGCGCCGACAGGGCATGACTTCGCATGACGGCGCCGAGCGCATCCAACTCGGTCAGGTCCTTGGGCGGCTGGCCGGACTCCCACTGGCGTATGGACGCCACCGTGACGGCCTCGCGCCGATGGAGCTCCGAGCCCAGCAGCCGCGCCAGTTGCGCGCGCGTGAGCTTGGCCCACTCCGCGCGCCAGGTGCGCAGGAACAGCCCCATCGCCTGCGAAGGCGTCATGGCTCCACTTCCAGACCGGCCGCAAGGAAGTGTGAGAGAAAAATCTCACTTCGCAGGCGGACAGTGACTATCCTGGTAAGATTCGGTGGGACGAGCACCGTCTCCTGCTGCTCGTCGGCCCTGTAGGCAGGGCACATGTCATGGACAGGGAGGTTGATGGCGATGTCCAGAGCGCTGTGCGCATTGGCTGGTCTCTGTTTGCTGGTGCTGATCGCCGGGTTGGGCGGATGTGGGGGCATGAGCGAGGCCGTGGGCACGGGCGTGGATACGGAGGGCTTCAAGGCCGATCCGCAGGGCCGCGCCCCGGTCCTGATCCTCTTCCAGGCGCCGCCGGGTGCCGCAGATGAGGGCGTGGTCCAGGGCCTGGGGGGCAAGGTCAAACAGAAGTACCACCTCATCCCGGGCATGGCCGCCGAGCTGCCGGTGGCCCAGGTAGATGCTCTCCGCCGTCACCCGCGGGTGCGCGTCGTGGAGCCCGACGGCGAGGTGGAGATCCTGGCGCAGACGCTGCCGTGGGGCGTTGACCGGGTGGACGCCGAGCGTGTCCATCCCACGAACAAGGGAACCGGGGTCAAGATTGCCATCGTGGACACCGGCATAGACTACACCCATGAGGACTTGGTGGGGAACTACGCCGACGGCGTGGACCTGGTGGCCACCGACGGCGACGAAACGCCGATGGACTACAGCAGCCACGGTACGCACTGCGCCGGGATCGCGGCAGCCGTGGACAACGAGGTCGGCGTGGTCGGCGTGGCCCCGGAGGCCTCGCTGTACGCGGTGCAGGTGCTGAATGCGGCCGGAATGGGCGTCACCAGTGAGGTGATCAGCGGCATCCAGTGGTGCGCCGACAATGGTATGCAGATCGTCAGCATGAGCTTCCGCATGAGTGACACGGAGTCCGGCCGACTCACCTGCGACAACGCCTACGCTGCCGGACTGCTGCTGGTGGCGGCGGCAGGGAACTACTACAGCCGCAAGATTGCCGACACGGTGACCGTGCCCGCCCGCTATGACAGTGTCATCGCTGTGGCGGCCACTGACACCAGAGACGCCCGAGCCAGCTTCTCCAGCACCGGCCCGGCGGTAGAGCTGGCAGCGCCGGGCGTGGATGTCAACTCCTGCATACCCGGCGGCTACGGCCTCAAGAGCGGCACCTCCATGGCTTGTCCGCACGTCGCCGGAGCAGCAGCGCTGGTCTGGGTGGCCAACCCAACCATGACGGCGGCCCAGGTGCGGCAGCAGTTGCACAGCACCGCGCTGGACCTGGGAGGCCGGAAGCTGATCGGGCGTGATCCGCAGTTCGGCTATGGCCTCCTGCAGGCGGACACCGCGGCGGGGGTGCTGGGGCTGCTGGCCGGAGTGCTGGGCGGTGGGCCGGCGTAGGTTGGGCCAGCCCTGGGCAGGGACAGACGCCGTGCAGGCATGGAGGGTAAGCGCGAGCTATGCAGGCCTCGGGGGCAGGCCGCAAGGGGCCCGGCAGACGCCGGGCCCCGCTGGCGTCGCGAGTCAGGGCTGCGGGGCGCTGAGGACCACGGCCAGCACGATGCCGCCGATGACCAGGGCCGCGGCCAAGACGACCAGCAGCACCAGACCGTAGGGCGACCGGGCGGCCAGGCCGTGGTGCCGGGCCAGGCCCTCGACAACGGTCTTGGCGGTCAGCAGGTCCACGCCCGTGCGCTCGCGGTAGAGTATGATGGCATTCAGCTTGCGGCCCTGGCGCAGAAACTCCAGGACCCGCTCCCGCATATCCAGCGGCACCGCGCCCGGCAGCGGCAGGCGGTCCTCGCGAACGAGGGTGTCCACGGCCAGCTCGGCGTCATAGAGCCCGCAGCCGGTCACGCCCCGATAGAGCCGGATGGCGTCCAATGGCCGCCCGGCGGCCAGCAGGTCGCGAATGTCGGCTTCGAGCTTCTCTTCCTCGCGTCCCATGGTCGCCTCCTGGAGAGGGGTTGGGCGGACGCCACGGCCGGTGGGGCAGACACTCCTGTCTGAACGAGAGTTGGCTACCTGCGCCACCGGGGCGACCCCCTGCTCGCCACTCACTCCACGAACACGTCACACCGTTGCACGGCGTCCAGGACCGTTGAGCCAGGAGCCGCGATGATCCGCGCCTCCAGCTCGTGGGGGCCCGGCGTCAGCGTCACGGGCTGTCGCAGCAAGACCCGGTTACCGGCGCGGCTGGCGGCTGCGGGGACGCGCGGGGCGCGGCTCTCCCCCACCTTGCGCCCGTCAACCCGCAGCTCCACGGCCACCGGCCCGGAGTCCACGCCACCGAGGTTGCTGACCGCCGCCACCAGCTCCCGACGGCCGCCGGCGACCGGACTCAGCCACACGCTCTCGCGTTGCAGGCTCAGGCACGGCTTCACGTAGTACTCAAAGAAGAGGCGGTCGGCGGCGGCCAACACGGCGGCCAGGTGGGCATCGGTGGCCGGAGTGCGCTTCAGGCCGTAGCCGCCATAGCCGCTGTTGTAGAAGGCAATCCCCCGCATCTCCGGACAGATGCGGCGGACGAAGCGGACAACTTGCTCAAACTCGCCCAGATCAATCCAGTCGGGCCGCTCGGCGACATCCAGCGCGATGAGCGTGTGGCACGGGCTGCCATAGGCCGGGACGATCATGTCCATGCCGCGGACCACCGGGTCCAGGCGGTCCTGGATAGTCTGGTAGATGTCTTCACCACGCAGGTCGGTAGGTACGGCGCGGAAGACGTAGGTCTCAAGTAGCAGCAGGTCAGCGGCCTGGCGGTAGTATTTCGCCAGCTCCGGTGATAGTCCGCCGCCATGCCAGACCGCGAAGACGCGCTCGGGGATCTGCTGCTGGGCACGAATGAGAGACTT
>JABLXH010000088.1 GCA_013178155.1 Armatimonadota bacterium
TCGCTGCGGTCACCCGCACCAGATACACCCCGCCGGGAACCTTGCTCCCTGACGTGCCCACGCCGTTCCAGCTCAGCGTGCTGATGCCCGCCTCCAGGTCCCGCGCCGGCAACTCCGCCACCACGATACCCGCCATATTCGTGATCGTCGCCCGGACACTGGCCGCCGCCGACAGCGACACCACGATCTGGCTGACCTCGCCGCCCTGCGCCGTCGCCGTCAGAGACAGCGCCGAGCCCGTCCCCGGTCCAATCTGCACCTTGGCACTGGTCTTGATGGGCCCCACGGCCGTCCCGTCGTAAGCCCGTGCCTGGCAGCGCCACCACTCGCCCACCGAAGTCTCGGTCGCGGGCAGGACTTTCTTGGCCGGACCATTGGTCCAGCTGGTAGCATCCGTGCTCCGCTGCCACTGATAGCGGTAGGTCAGGGTGTCGCCATCGGCGTCGGTGGCGCCGCTGGCCGTGGCCGTCAGCTGGTCGTCATCGGTCGGGTTCTTGGGCGTGATGACCACACTGGTCGGCGCCGTGGGCTTGGTGTTGGCACCCCGGATCTCGAAGACCTCACTGTAGACCTTCGTGCTCCGCGCGATGCCATCATAGGCCCAGGCCTGCACCTTCCAGAACTGCCCCACGGTGGTCTCCGTGTTCTTGAGAACCTTCAGGGTCGGGCCCTTGGTGAACGTCGTGCCATCGTTGCTCTTCCACCACTGGTAGCGGTAGGACAGCGCATCGCCATCCACGTCGGTCGAGCCGGTGGCGTTGGCCGTGACGTCGGTCTTGTCGTAAGCCGGCAACGGCTTGACCGTCACCTTGGTCGGTGCCGTGGGCGGCTTGTTGGGCCGGAAGCGCTGGATGCGGTGGTTGTACTGCTCTGTGATCCACACCTTCAGGCTCTTGTCCACGAAGACGCCTGACGGGTAGTACATCTGCCCATCGCCGGAGCCATACTGCCCCCAGGTGTCCTTCCAGTTGCCATCCGCGTCGAACTTCTGCAACCGGTTGTTGCTGGTGTCCGCCACGTAGACCATGTTGTCCGGCCCCACCGCGATACCAGCGGGGTAGGCGAACTGGCCGTTACTGGTGCCGTTGCCCCCCCACTGCTTCACATAGGTACCGCTGCTGGTGTACTTCACCACCCGATGGTTGTAGGTATCAGCAACAAAGACGAAGTTGCCCGCCCCAAAGGCGACCCCCTGAGGATAGTAGAAGTTGGTGTCACCGCTGCCGTAGCCCCCCCAAGTGGTGATGAAACCGCCGTTCTTGTTAAACTTCTGCAGACGGTGGTTGCCATACTCAATCACGTAGATGTTGTTGCTGGCGTCCATGGCGAGCCCGCGCGGGGAGTTGAACTGCCCCGTGGAGCTGCCATAGCTGCCAAACTTGCTGAGAAAGAAGCCCGTGAGTTGGAAGATCTGGATGCGGTTGTTGTTGCTCCCGCTCGTGTCACTCACATAGACCTTCTTCTCTCCGGAGATCACGATCCCCCACGGGTAGCTAAACTGCCCGTCGGAGGACCCATTCCCTCCCCACTGGCTCAGGTAGCTCATGTTCGAGGCAAAACGCTGAACGCGATGGTTATAGTACTCCACCACGTACACCTTGCCATCGGCGTCGAGAGCTATGCCGGTGGGGTAGTAGAACTGGAGGGGCCCGGAACCCTGCGAACCCCAACGACCGTCAAACTTGTAATACTGGGCTGCCTGTGCTGACACCACGCAAGCCAGCACCGCCAGGACGACAATCCCCGCGATCTGCAGTCTGCCTGTCATGTCACTCACCTTTTCCCTCTAGTGGCACTGCATCTGCCCATGCTTTGCCCATTCGCCCACTAACTATATAGCTAGTTTACCAATCCGTCAACCACACTTTTCCCATCAGACAGACCGACTTATTGGGACAAAACTAGCCGCGTCCCATCCCACACCCCCACTCCCGTGACCCCCACACCTTCCCACACGCTTCGTTCCTGCCCTTACTCACCCTCCTCTCCCTGTGCCGGACAGACCTCGCAACCCCGTGAGCCCTGCGCCCCCAGGCAGGTTAGGTAGCATCTCCGGACGAAATGGATTGCCGCGTCACCCGAGCGTGGAGGTCCCGCCGTGAAGGCCATCATGGTGATGTTTGACTCCCTCAACCGCCGCATGCTCGCCCCCTATGGCGAGATCCCGTTTGTAGGGTATGACTGTGTCCACACTCCTGCTTTTCGACGCCTGGCTCAGCGTTCCTGCAAGTTTGAGACTAGCTACGTCGGTAGCATGCCCTGCATGCCTGCCCGGCGCGAGTTGCATACTGGGCGCTACAACTTCCTCCACCGCTCCTGGGGGCCCCTGGAGCCCTTCGATGACTCGATGCCTCAGCAACTCCGCGAGGCGGGTATTCTCTCTCATCTCATCAGCGACCACTACCACTACTGGGAGGAGGGCGGGGCCAACTACCACACCAAGTACAGTTCCTGGGAGATCGTGCGCGGGCAGGAGGGGGATCCGTGGAAGGGAGACCTGCGGCTCAAAGACCTGCCGCAGAGCAAGAACAACGAGCGCGGTGGTGGGCCCTGGTTACGGCAGGACTGGGTCAACCGCTCCTGCATGCAGGATGAGGCCAGCCAGCCGCAACCGACCACCTTCCGCCTCGGCGAGGAGTTTCTGCGGGCCAATGCGGGTGAGGACGACTGGTTCTTGCACCTGGAAACCTTCGACCCCCATGAGCCCTACTTCAGCCCGAAGCGCTTCCAGGACCTCTACCGCCACCACCTGCAGGACTACCACTGGGATTGGCCGCCCTATGCGCCGGTGACCCAGGCTCCTGAGGAAGTGCGGCACATGCGTGCCATGAGCGCCGCCCTGCACACCATGTGCGACGAGTACCTGGGGCGCATCCTGGACCTGATGGACGAGTTGCACCTGTGGGACGACACCCTTCTCATCGTCAACACGGACCACGGCTTCCTGCTGGGAGAGCATGACTGGTGGGCAAAGTGCACCCAGCCCTTCTACAACGAGGTGGCTCACACGCCCCTGTTCATCTGGGACCCGCGCAGCCGCGTCGTCGGGGAGTCCCGTCGCAGTCTGGTCCAGACCATTGACCTCCCGGCCACCATCCTGGAGTACTTCGGTCTGGACCTGCCCCCTGATATGCAGGGCCGGCCCCTGCGCGACACCATCGCTAAAGACACGCCGGTGCGTGAAGCAGGGCTCTATGGCATGTTCGGCGCCCATGTCAATGTCACGGACGGCCGCTACACCTACATGCGGGCCAATGTGACCGAGGACAACACACCGCTGTATGAGTACACCCTCATGCCGGCCCATATGCGCGCCGCCTTCGGCGTGGACGAGCTGCAGGACATCCAGCTCCAGGAGCCTTTCAGCTTCACCAGAGGCTGCCGCACCATGAAGATCGCCGGGCGCTCCTGGCGCCGCGCCTCCGACTTCGGGACGATGCTGTTCGATCTGGAGACCGACCCGGGTCAGGAGCATCCTCTGCAGGACCCGGAGGCGGAGCGGCGCATGGTGGATCTCATGGTGGAGCTGATGCAGGAGAGCGACTGTCCTGCGGAGCAGTACGAGCGGCTGGGTTTGGACCGGTGAGGTACACAAGCGACGGATGTTTCACATGAAACATTTGTTCGATAAGAGCTCCGGGGCCGGCACGGCACCGGCCCCGGAGCTCTTCTGCCATCCTACAGGTACTTCCCAAAGAACTCATGGGCCTTGTTGTTGGCGAACATGTGCTCCCCCGGGTGGATGTCGCACCACAGGTCCGCCTCGGCTCCGGCGGCCCGGTAGATCTCCTGCAACCGCTCCCAGCTTGCCAACTGGTCCTCGATGAAGAAACAGGTGTCGTGCACGCCCATCTCGATCAGCAGGGGCCGCGGCGCGATCAGCCCGGCAATGTCATGGACATCGAAGTACTTGTAGATCCCCGGCACCATCTGTGATCCGCACCAGTTGGCGCGATTGATGGCGAACTTCTCCCAGGGGTTCAGGTAGCCGATGATGTCGGCGCACTTGATGCGCGGCTCGGCGGCGGTGGCGAAGGTGGTCATGGTTCCGCCCTGCGACAACCCCATCATGCCGATGCGCTCGCCGTCCACTTCCGGGCGGCTTTGCAGGTAGTCCACGCAGCACTTCATGTCCCAGATGTTCAGGGTCAGGGTGTAGATGCCAAACATGGCGCCGCGCAGGAAGTGAACATTGCACTTGTCCCGGCCGGGGTAGGGGTTGCCGCCATCGGCCCGCTCGCCAAAGACCCGCAGGTCGGGGCTGAGGGTCAGGTAGCCCGCGCGGGCCATGATCTCGCCGTAGTTGTAGTTGTGCTGGGCAATGTTGGCCGCCAGGTCCGGCGTGGTGCGGTTGCCAGCCACTGGCTCCTTGCCATAGGCCCCGTGGCCGTGGCTGCACAAGATCGCCGGGTTGGACCCATCGGCCTTCATGTCCACTGGCCGCAGCACCACGCACGGCACGCTCATGAACTCCTCGGAGTCAAAGATCACGCGCTCGCGGATGAGGCCGTCCTCCTCCACCGAGAAGATGACCTCCGGCTCCGGGTCCACCGGCCGGGGGAACTCTCCGAGCAGCTCGAAGAACTTCTCGCTGGCCCGCGCCTGCCAGTCCTCGAAGTCGGCCAGGGTTGTGCCCTTGAAGGTCAGCAGCGGCTCCCAGTCCGCCGCGATGCGGTTGAAGTACTCAATCATCGAGAAGTTGCGCTTGGCCATGGGGACCTCCCTGCATGTCGTGGTGAGCTGCACCGAGGGTTCACCAGCCCGGGTTAGCCGACCTGCAGCACTTGGTCTTCTGTTTGCTCTCCGCAGCGTCGCCTTGTACAATCCCCGTGCCATGACCTCACCGTCGCGCATCTCATCCCTGCTCATCAAGCCCGCCGGACCGGACTGTAACCTGGCCTGCGATTACTGCTTCTACCGGCCCGCCGGCGCCCTCTACCCGCACACCCGCCGGCCACGCATGCAGCCGCACGTGCTGCGCGAGCTCGTGGCGCAGTATATGGCCCTCAGCGACACCCCGGCCTTCTGCTGGCAGGGGGGCGAGCCGACGCTCATGGGGGTGGATTTCTTCCGCAGGGTCGTCGCCCTGCAGCAGAAGCACGGACGCTCCGGCCAGGTCGTGGCCAATAGCCTGCAGACCAACGGGGTGCTGATAGATGACGAGTGGGCCCGGTTGCTGGCGCGGTACCGCTTCCTGGTGGGTCTGAGCCTCGACGGGCCGGCCGACATCCACGACCACTACCGCCGCAACCGGGGCGGCGCCCCAACTCACGCCCGCGTCCTGCAGGCCCTCCGCACCCTGCGGCAGCACCGGGTGGAGACCAATGCCCTCTCCCTCATCACGCCGCTTTCCGCCTCCCAGCCCGAACCTGTCTTTCGGTTTCTGGTTGAACAGGGCCTGGAGTACCTGCAATTCATACCCTGCGTTGAGCACGAGACCTTCGGCCTCAGCCCCGGCCAGTGGGGCGACTTTCTCTGTGCCACCTTCGACCTGTGGCTGCCCCTGCGGGACCGGCTGCACCTGCGCCACGTGGATGACTTGATCCTGCAACTGCTGGGCCGGGGGAACGAGGTCTCTTGTGCCTGCAAGCCCGAGTGTGGCGACTACCTGGTGGTGGAGCACAACGGGGATGTCTACGCCTGCGACTTCTTCGTGGACGAGCCCCATCGTTTCGGCAACCTGCTGCAGACGCCGCTGGCGGAACTGGCGGCCCTGCCGGAGGCCTTAGCCTTCGCGGCGGCCAAGCGCAGCCTGGCGGCTGAGTGCCGGGCGTGCGAGTTCCTGGAGCTCTGCTATGGGGGCTGCTGCAAACATCGCGTATTCCACGCCGAGCGCCTGGACGTGCCGACGTTCCTGTGCGGCGGTTTCCGCCAGTTCTTTGCCCACGCCCTGCCGCAACTGCGACCGCTCGTGGACGAGTACCGCGCCGGCGCACCGCGATAGGATCCCGACGCCTACGGCAGCGTGACCTCGCCGGTGGCTACCCACTCACAGCCCCTCAACAGCGTCTGCTGGAAGGGCGGGTTCTCGAAGGCGATCATGCTGGCGCCCTTGTACTCGCCGTTGGGGTCCCCCTGCCACACGTGGCCCAGGACCATGTGGAACACCCGCCCCTTGCCGTACTGCGTCACCACCATCATCGGCTCATCGTTGCCCGTGCCGCCCTTCTCCGGCGCCGCATAGGCGCTGGCCAGCACGTGGTACGGCACCCCGTGCATGTGGACCAGGCGATGGTACAGCTCGTCCCATTGCAGGAAATCCTCGACGCCGCGCGTGATCGGGTGCTCCCGGTCAACGATGCGTACCAGGAACTGATGGAACTCGCCGTGACCGGTGCCCTCGCGCCACAGCAGCCCCACCATCTTCTCGTACTCGACCCAGCCGGGGAAGGCGTTGTCGGCGGCGTGCAGGATCACGAGGCCGGTTCCGCCCGCGACCGCGGCCTCGAAGTTGGCCCGAGCAGATGCCGACCACTCAGGGCCGTTGTAGTCGGAGAAGATCAGGTCATACCCCGCGAGCGCCCCTGCGTCCTCCAGCGCCGCCGACGGGTCCTCGGTCACGGTCACCGTGAACCGGCCCGAGGCCTCCATCAGTTCGCGCACGTATGGCGTGGAGCGCGTCCAGTCGTGGTTGTTGGCTCCTGACAGCAGCAAGACACTGAGCTTGGGCATGGGACCCTCCTGTGGTCTACTAGGCATGTGGACGCCATTGTGGGCCGGGGGGAGTTCAGGCTCAGAACCGCCCGTAATGTGCCACCAGTTCCATCACCCGGCAGTACTGCGCGAAGCTCACATTGTCCGGCACCGAGTGATCGGAGTGGTAGATGTAGCCCCCTCCGACCTTCGCCACCGGGATCTTTGCCGCGACCTCGTGCTCGATGACGCGGGGGTCGGGATGGGCCATGGCGCGGACGTCAATGCCGCCCATGAAGGCCAGCCGGTCGCCGTAGTCGCGCTTCAGCTCCCGCAGGTCCATCCCCGCCTTCACCTCGCACGGCTGCAGACAGTCAAAGCCGGCCTCGATGTACATGGGGAGGAAGGGCCTCACGTCGCCGTCGGTGTGCATGATCACCCGCATCCCGTGGCTGTGGAACACGTCGCAGAGACGCTGCTGCACCGGGAACTCAAACTCCCGGTAACAGGCGGGCGAGAAGAAGGGCCCGTTGCGGTAGGCCTGATCATTCCAGATGAAGGCTCCGTCGAAGCGAAAGCCCCTCGCCAGCATCTCCTCCAGGCCAGTGATGAGCGTCTCTCCGATGGTCGTCATCATGTCGCGCACCCACGCGGGGTCTTCCTTCATGGCGATCAGCACGCGCTCGGTCCCGGCGAAGCGCTGGATGCGGTCGAAGCCGAAGCCGGCGGCGTAGCTGACCCACAAGCCCTGGTCGCGCAGAGCGCGATTGGACGCCAGGCCCCCCTCCCAGTCCACGCGACGGTCATTCCAGGCCAGCAGCGGCTTGTGCTCCTCCCAGCGCTCGCGGGTGGTGATGCTGTAGTCCAGAAGCTCCGGGACGGACTCCTGCCCCACGAACACCCGGGTCGTCGCCCCGAACTCGTCCCTGATGATGCGATAGGTCTCAGTCTCCTCCAGTGTTTCCCGCGGCAACTGGAAGGATAGGTCTGCGCCCTGGTTGGCCCATTCGTAACCAAAGTAGCTGTGCGGTGACTGGTCCTCCGGCAGCCCCTCACGATGCCAGCGAGCAACCGTCGTCTCCCACTGCACATCCGCGATGGGGATGCGGTCGGCTTGCTGGTGGGTGACGGCCAGATACCAGCGTTCGCGTGAGGTCATGGGTCACCACGGGTCTGGTACGCCCGACACTCCCGTCGGGTACCCTGCGTGCGGCAGCAGTATCGGCCGACCCCTCTCAAAGGGTTGGCCGGGTGCCGTTGCCCCGCAACACGTCAGGACAGGCAGGGGTGCCCGACCTCCCCTGGACCGTGCGGCAGGAACAGCACCTTTCCGCACCGGCCCTCGTCGGCCAGCCGCAGAGCCTCCTCGGCCTGGTCGAGGCGAAAGCGGTGCGTCACGGCGGGCTCGAAGCTCAGGCCACTGGTAGCCAGGAAGCGGGCCAGGTCCCAGCTCCAGTCGAGGTGGAACACCACCGACCCCAGCAGCGTGCAGGCGCGGCCGTGTATCTCGCCAGGGTTGATGACCTTGTCGTACTGCCCGACACCGACGATGGCGGCCTTGCCCTCGCGCCGAAGAGAGGGGATGACCTTCTCCCGGGCGGCAGTGGCCCCGGAGGTCTCGATCACATAGTCCAGACCGTCGGCCCAGTGGCCCGCTGGCCCACGGCCGAACTCGCGCAGCGCGGCAACGGCTTCTTCGCAGGCACCGTCCACTACCAGGTCCGCGCCGCAGCGCCGCCCCACTTCCAGGCGCTCCGGCAGCACGTCCATACCCGCCACACGCAGACCGAGAGCCTTGCCCACCAGCACACAGCTAAGCCCCACCGGACCCAGCCCGAAGACGCCGACACTTTCCCACGGCCAGATGCCCAGGCGCTTGTACGCCCCCCAGGCGGTCCCGCCCACGCAAGCCATGAACGCGCCGTCAGTGAAGCTCACGCTGTCCGGCAACGGGACGCAGTTGCGCTCCTTGACCACGCAGTACTCGGCGAAGGAGCCGCCGGTCGCCACGCCGACGACCTGGTCGCGAGCGCAGGCCACCACCTCCCCGCGGGCACACTGATGGCATGTGCCGCAGCCCTGGTGATGGTGGGCGCTGACCCGATCGCCGACCTGCAGCCGCTCGCAGCCCGGGCCAACCGCGTCCACGACCCCACTGGGCTCGTGTCCGGCGATCTGCCCCGGCACCTGGTCGGCCCGGTAGACGTGCAGGTCCGAGCCGCAGATGCCGGTGGCCATGATCCTCAGCCGCACCTCGCCATACCCAGGTTCGGGCCTGGGGAACTCGCGGACCTCAAGCTGCCGGTTACCCGTGAAGACTACCCCGAGCATGGTTGGGTCTCCTGTGTGGTCAGACCGGCAGGAGCGCTGCCCCTACGAAATCGCGCTCTGGTGAGCGCTCCTGCCTGCGGACAGGGCCGGTGCTCCTACGACGTCGCGCTCTGGGGAGCGCTCCTACCTGCGGGTAGGGCCGCTGCTCCTACGACATCGCGCCCAGCGTCGCCGCAATCTCGCTCAGCCACACGATCATCTCCGCCGTGTGATCGAGCAACACAATCCCCGAATCGCTGGCCGGGTTGTCCCAGGCGCCTTCGGGTCGCTGGCGGGCGACGACGTAGTCGGCGAAGCGCACGGCCGCATCCCGTGCCGCCGCGTCACCCGTGATGGAGTAGTAGACCGCCGCGCCGAGCGCCGATTTGCCTGAGGGCATCGAGGCATAGCTGTCCTCGGCCCAGGTGAGACTGGCGTCCATCAGCCACTTGGCCGCCGTCAGCGCCGCCTCGTCTCGGGTCGCCTGGTGGTAGCGGCACAGGAACAGGCAGGCCATGCCAGGGAAGTAGTAGCCCTGGCCGGGCCGGGATCCGTCAATGAAGGCGGTCAGTGGGTCATCTTCCGCCACAAGAAGCTGCCCCTCGGGTGTCGTCCGGAAGTAGAAGCGACCCGTGGTTGGCTGCTGCCGCACCTGCGCGATCAGATGCTCGGCACAGCGGCGGGCTGCCGCCAGCTCGCCACCATACAGGCACGCCACGCCGGCCCAGCCGGTGCACAGCGACTCCACGTACTCGTTCCCCTCTACCACTTGGAAGAACCCGCCACCAGGCGCCTGGCACCGCAGGATGTAACGCACCACGGGGTAGGAGATGTCAAACCGCCCCAGGCGATGGGCGCCCTGATAGATCCAACTGGTCTTGTAGAGCGCCAGGCCCTGGTCGAAATGCCTGGGCCGGCCGTCGGCGCCGAGGGCCTCGCGTCTGATCCAGTTCAGCAGCCGGTGGGCCTCCAGGGTGTGGCCGGTCACGGCCAACGCGTAAGCTCCCTTGTGGTAGACATCCGCCTGCAAATCATCGCGGATGAAGGAGCCGTCAGCGTTCTGCCGGGAGAGCAGCCACTGCGTCCCCCGGTGCGCCGCCTCCCGATAGCGGTCCAGACTGGCCAGCAGTTCAGTCGTGCACACGTCGCTCCCCTCCCGGCCTGGCCCACACAAAGCCGGCCCGGCCTTTGCGGGACCGGACCGGCTCGGCGACAGTCAGCGCGCTGCGTGTTGCCTCGGCAGCCGCGACTACTCCACCGTGATGCTCACCGGCGTCGCCTCGGCCCGGCGGTCCGGATTGTAGTACTCGTAGACGGTGCTCTTGGGCGTCTGCGCCTTCAGCGGGTACTTGGCCTTCAGGCGATAGGTGAAGCTCACCACCTGCCCGGCCTCCAGCTTCTCCAGGTAGCAGATGATCTGCCGACCAGTCAGGCTGAACTTCTGGAGGGTGCCGTTCTCCACCAGGTTGGCGATGTCCTCCGCCTGCAGCTCAAATCCTGGCGGCAGGCCCAGGTCGACGATGATCATGCTGGTCTGACCGGGCAGGTTATTGCGCACGGACACCTTGGCCGTCACCATGTCATCCTTGGCGAGCGTCGTGCGGTCGTAGTCCAGCTTGATGTCCAGGGCCCCGCGGCCCTCACCCGGCACCTTATCCCAGGGCAGATAGTGCTTGCCCACAATTTGGTACAGCGTGCTGCCCTTCCCCTCGAACTTGATGGTCACGTCGTTGCGCCCGGGCTTTAGCCACTTGTGGCCGTCCACTTGCCGCATCACATCGGCGTTCTCCGGCGTCAGACCGAAGGCGTCGGCCTGCTGCCCGTTGATGAGTACCGTGACCTCGCCGTCCACTTGCTGGGTGGCGTTCTTCTGGGCGGCCATGAGCGCCCGCAGCGCGAGGACCGTGGCCTGGGTCGAGTACCAGGTGCCATTGGGGTCCTTCTGCGAGACCAGATAGCTCAGCACCTCGGTCGCCTCGGACGTGCGGTTGCCCGCGATCAGTGCCAGGGCGGCCATGCCGGTGGCCTCCAGGTCACTGCTCTGACCGCTGCTGTGGGTGATGCCGGTCATCTCGGACTCCCACCACATCTTCCCGTCAGCCCGCTTGGCCAACTGAATCAGGCGGTCCAGCACCTCGTTGGTGCGCTGGTGGAAGTCGCCCTTGTCCAGCAACAGGTCGCTTTGCACCAGCGCGTTGGCCAGCATGGACAGTACGTAGGGGTCCTTGGCCTCATCGGCATGAGCGCGCAGGTAGTCGCGCGCTTTGGCGACACGCGGGTCCTGGCACTGGCTGTAGGCCAGGCCCCAGGTGATGTAGGCGGTCGGCGGTAGCTGCGAGTTCTGGATGCGCCCCCAGGACTCCTGGTGCAGGTAGGCCTCGTCGGGCGTCCATGACCCATCCTCGCCCTGCTGGCCCAGCAGCCACTCCTGGGTGCGCTGTAGCAACGCTGGGTCTACCTCGTGGACGCGGCCCATGTCGTAGAACTCCATGACACCAAAGGCCGTGAGGATCTTGTTGGCCGGGGCCTCACCGAACCAGGAGAACCCCCCACCCGGCACCTCGAAGGTCACCAGGCGCTGGTAGCCGTTGTTGATGAACCCCTCGGCCTTCATCTGAATCTCCGGCCGGATCTGACCGGTAGCCTTCATGTAGTCCAGCACCAACACATTCGGATACGTGGCCGAGGAGGTCTGCTCGAAGCAGCCGAAGGGCATCTGCAGGATGCTGTCGAGGCCCTCCACCACCTGCGAGAAGATGCCAGGGTAGATCTTGACCAGGATGTTACTGGCGCCCTCGATGGCTTCTGCCGGGAACTCCAGTGTCTGCTCCACTGTCCCGCTCAGCCGCCCGCTCACCGTGCTCTCGATGAGCTTGCCGTTGGGCTCCACAGTTGCGACCCGCTCGATGGCGTCGCTCATCTTCGAGCCATAGCCGTGGACCAGGAGCTTCTGGTCGCCCAGGCCCTTGGCGGTGATAGTGAAGTACCGCACATCCACCTGGTTGGGGCCGATCTCCAGCTCATGGGTAGCGGGGCCGGTGAGCGTGAACCAGTCGGCCTTCGTCAGCTCCAGCTTCACCGTCTGGGCGGTGTTGAGGTAGTTGTAGACCGCCACCGGCACCGACACCTGATCGCCCTGGGTCAGGGCCACCGGCAGGTCCAAGTCCACGAAGAAGTCCTGGAAGCAGCGGAGGGCGCCGGTCGTCGAGCCCAGGGCTCCCAGTCGGCTGTTGGCCAGCGCCGTCAGCCGCCATGAGGTGATGCTGTCGGCCATCGGCACCTGCAGCGTGGCCTGGCCCCTCTCGTCAGTGATCAGCGCCGGCTCCACCAGCAGCGTCTCCGGGAAGAACTGGCGCACCCGCACCGGCTCCGCCCCGGGCGCACCACCCGCTCCGGTCGCCGCCTCTGCGCCCTTGGCCATCGCCATCTCCGGCGCGCCCGGTCCCATGGGCATGCCACCACCCATGCCCGGTGCCGCGGCCGCCATCGGCACGGCTCGCAGCACCGCACCATCCATCATTATGCCACCGCGCCCGCCGAAACGCATCTCCCGCGCCTCGTCCAAGGAGTTGGCCGCAAACTCACCCCAGCCGGGGATGACATAGAAGT
Organism: Armatimonadota bacterium; assembly: GCA_013178155.1. Taxonomy (GTDB): domain Bacteria; phylum Armatimonadota; class Zipacnadia; order Zipacnadales; family UBA11051; genus JABLXH01. The sequence continues at coordinate 12,553 of JABLXH010000088.1, forward strand.
CGTCCTCGGTGTCTTTCTCCTTGTCCGGGCCGTAGGACCACAGGATGACGGCCCAGAGCCGTTCATCGTCGGGCGACATGGGCGCGATGCCGAAGGGCGTCCCCCACTGATCCTGCAGGTCCTCGGCGGTCAGCTTTCCGGCCTGCACCAGCGGCGCCAGCAGCGTCTTGGGGGTCAGTACCGGCTTGCTGTCGGTCTCGTTCCAGACCTGGATGGCCTGCTGGATGCGCGCCAGCTTCTCCTGCAACGCCTGCACCCACTTCTGCTTGGCCTCGGCCAGGCGCGTGGTGTAGGTGTCGGTGGCAAAGAGCGGCATCTCCGGCGCCGGTACCGAGGCCAGCATCACCCGGGCCGCTTCCTGCTTCTGGGCGTCCTCCGTGAAGGGCACGGGCCGCGCTTCCACCGGCGGCTTGCCGGCGATGATGACCGGCATCTCAAAGCCGTGGATCTCATAGCGCGGGGTCGCCAGCTCCTTCTCCAGGTAGAAGTAGACCTTTTCCATCCCCGGCTGCATCTCCTGGATGGCAAAGAGGCTTTCGTCCACCACGTTGACTCCCAGCGCCGCCGCCACTGGCTTGCCGCTGCTGTCGGTGACCGCAAAGTGCACTGCGGCCACGTTGTCCGGCCCGGGCCGATAGGTGTCCTGGTCCGGCTTGACCGCGATGTTGAGGTCGTTGGCTGGGTTGACGTACAGCGGCCGCGTCGCCCGGGCGATCTCCCCGTCGGGCAGGATGCGGTAGGCTGCCAACCAGACCGTGCCCGTCAGCTCTGGTCCCAGGTCCAGCCGCGCCGTCGCCATGCCGTTGACGATGTCTGCCGCGGCCGTCAGCATCGTCTGGCGGTCCTTTACCAGGTCGAAGAAGATGCTGCCCCGCGTGGCGTTGGTGAGCGCCGTGGCCAAGACCGTCTGTCCGACCTCAGCGAGGACCCGGTCAGTCCGCAGCAGCACCGCGCTGTTGGCGCTCCCGCCGCCAACGGCCACCGGCACCTCCTTCTCCACACGCGTGCCATCGGCCGCCGAAGCAACAACCTGCAGGCCCATCTGCAGCTCCGGCTCACCGATACCCCCGCCGAAGCCCATGTCGGGCGCAAACTGCATCATACGCCCCCCGCGCCGTCCCATGCCCATCCCGGTCTGCATGTCTGCGGGGATCTCCACGGTGAGCCGTAGCTCCGCGATGCCGAGCTCGTCGGTGGTGACCTCGTAGGGTGGGACGGTGTTGACCTTCAATCCGGCGGCCTCGCCGGGCGCCCAGCGCACCTTCGCCTTGACAGGTTCACCCGTCGGCCGCGAGACCAGCAGGTAGACGATGTTCGGCACACCGGGGACGATGCGCCCGTTCTCGGGCACGGCGAAGATTTCCAGGGGTGCTCCGGCCACGCGCGAGCTGGTGATGGCCGTCTCCGTGTGCTCGGCCTGATCCTTGACCTCGGCCTCGACCTGCAGGAAGGCCTTGCCCTGCTCCAGCGGCTGGCCGACGAAGCTGTCGGGAAGCTTGCTCTCGAACTTGTAGGTGCCCCTGGCGTCGGTGTTGCCGGTCAGGACCGCGATCTCATTGAAGGCCACGTCGAAGGTCTTCAGCGTCACCTTCACGGTCGCGTCGGCCACCGGCTTGCCGAAGAAGTAGTCGCACTGGACGGTCCCCCGCAGTCTCTCGCCCGGCAGGTAGTACGGCTTGTCGGGAGTGACGACCACTTTGAACTTGGGCAGGACGTAGCGCTTGACGGTGACGCTCTTCTCGACGCGGTCATCGCCCACCAGCGCCCGCACGGCGTAGTCACCCATGTTCACTTCGTCGGCCAGGGTGAACCTGGTGAAGACCAGGCCGAAGTCGTTGGTCCTGAGCACTTGCTTGAAGACCTTGTTGCCCCGGGAATCACTGACCTCCAGCGTCACCGGGGTGTCGGCCAGGGGCCTGAGAGCCGGCTTGCGCAGCACCAGGGCCCGCAGGTGCATGGTCTGGCCCGGCTTGTAGAGCGGCTTGTCGGTGGTCAGAAGCACCTGGTTCTCAATCCGGACGCGCACGTCCTGGTTGTACTCCTCGGCCTGTCCGTTGGCCCGCACCTGGACCGAGAGCCTGTACATGCCCGGTTCCAGGTCAGGGACATCGAAGCGGCAGTCGAGCACCCCGTCGGCGCCGGTGCGACCGGAGAAGACCCGGGTGCCCTGCTGGCCGGAGGGTCCCAGGTAGAGGGCCAGCCGCGCGCCCTCCACGGGCCGGCGAGCCTGGTGGTCGGTGACGACCACGCGAACTGCCACCGGACTGCTGGCCAGCATCTCGCGGGGACCAGTGACCTGGATCCCCAGCGGGCTGACGCCATTGTCGGCGGATCGAGCGGGTGGCCCGGAGAACAGCAGCAGCCCACCGCTAACCGCCAAGAGGGCCAGAAGCGTCAGGCGTGTCACGTCAGAGCTGAAGATCATCGTTCGGTCCTCCTCATCGTCCTGCGCATGAGACTGGCACGGCCGATGCAACGTTCCGCACAATCAGAGACTTGGTGTCGGCCATGCCGCTCTTTCTTCCCTGCGGGCTTGGCTACTGGAGGGTTGGCGGAGGAGGGGACGAAGTCCTGCCGGGGCGGCACGGTCAAGGCACCGCCCCGGCTTGGGGCACAGCTAGTTGGCAGCCTGCTCGGCGGCCGCCAGGTACTCAGTGATCGCCTTGGCGGAAGCGCGGCCCGCCTTCATGGCCTCGACCACCGTGGCGGCACCGGTCACGATGTCGCCACCGGCGTAGACGCCCGGCAGGTTGGTGGCCCCTGTCGCCTCGTCTACGACGATGTACCCGCCCCGGCGGGTGCCCAGGTCGGGACTGGCGGAGGTCAACACCGGATTGGCCCCGGTGCCGATGGCGACGATCGCCACGTCTACCGGCAGCTCAAACTCAGATCCCTCCACAGGGATCGGCGAACGCCGCCCGCTCTCATCCGGCTCGCCGAGGGTCATCCGTTGCATGGTCGCCGCCCGCACCCGCTGGTTCTCATCACCCAGCCAGGCCAGCGGTGTGACGAGGAACATGAACTCGATGCCCTCTTCTTCGGCATGGACGATCTCGGCGGCCCGCGCGGGCATCTCCTCGCGGCTGCGGCGATAGGCCACGATGACCCGCTCCGCACCCAGGCGCTTGGCCGTGCGCGCCGCATCCATGGCCACATTGCCGCCGCCCACCACCACGACGTTGCTGCCCTGGACCACCGGGGTGTCTGTGTTGGGCCAGTCGTAAGCGCCCATCAGGTTTACACGTGTCAGGTACTCGTTGGCTGACACGACGCCCACGAGTTGCTCGCCGGGGATGCCCATGAACTTGGGCAGGCCCGCGCCGATACCGAGGAAGACGGCATCGTAGTCGCGCCGCAAGTCGTCCAGGGTCAGCGTCTTGCCCACCACGACATCGGTCTCGAACTTGACGCCCAGCTTCCGCAGGTAGTCACACTCATAGCGCAGGATCGCCTTGGGCAGACGGAACTCCGGGATGCCGTAGACCAACACCCCGCCCAGTTCATGCAGCGCTTCCAGTACCGTGACGTCGTGGCCCGCGCGCGCCAGGTCAGCCGCTGCCGCCAGACCCGCCGGCCCGGAGCCCACCACGGCGACACGCCTCCCAGTGGGCGTCACTGGCGGCACGGCGAGTTCGTGGCCGGAGGTGCGCTCGTAGTCGCCCACGAAGCGCTCCAGGTTGCCGATGGCCACCGGGTCACCGGACTTGCCCAGCACGCACAGGGCCTCGCACTGTTCCTCCTGGGGACACACGCGGCCGCACATGGCCGGCAGCGAGTTGCTGGCCTTCATGGTGGCCACGGCCTTGTCGAAGTCGCCGGCAGCGATGTCACGGATGAAGCCAGGAATGTCCACCCCTACCGGGCACCCGGCCACACACGCGGGTTTCTTGCACTGGATGCACCGACTGGCTTCGAGCTGAGCCTGCTCCTCATCATAGCCCAAGGCCACTTCGGCGAAGTTGTGGATACGCTCGTGCGGATCCTGCTCAGGCATCGGTTGCCGCGGCGGGCGCTTGGGCTTGCCGGCCTTCTCGATGGCCGTCGCGTCAATGACATCCTGCAGTTGGCAATAGTCCTCGTACTGCTTGCGTGCCTCGGCCTCCATGCCCTTGTAGAGCGCCGTCCGAGCCATGAGCAGGTCGAAGTTGACCTGGTGGCCATCGAACTCCGGACCGTCCACGCAGGCGAACTTCGTCTCCCCGCCGACCTCGACCCGACATCCCCCGCACATGCCCGTCCCATCAATCATGATCGGGTTTAGGCTCACCATGGTCGGGATGCCCAGGTCACGGGTCAGGTTGGCCACCGCGCGCATCATCGGCATCGGCCCGACGGCCAGCACGAAGTCCACCTTCACCCCCTCGTCGAGGATTTGCCGCAAGACGTCGGTAACCATCCCGTGGTGGCCGCGGGTGCCGTCATCGGTGCAGATCTCCAGTCGCGACGCGAACGCCGCCAACTCGTCAACCAGAATGACCGCCTCAGCCGTGCGCGCACCGTTGATGGCGATGATCTCGTTCCCGGCGTCATGCAAGGCCTTGGCGATCGGGACCACGGGGGCCACGCCGTAGCCGCCACCGACAACCACACAAGTGCCGTACTTCTCGATATGCGTCGGCTTCCCCAGCGGCCCGGCCAGGTGCGCCACGCTATCGCCAAGGTTGAGGCGCGCCAACTTCATGGTGGACTTCCCGACGGCCTGGAAGACCAGCGTGATGGTGCCGTCCCTCGTGTCGGAGTCCACAATGGTCAAGGGGACGCGCTCACCGCCCTCCTCGACCACCAGGATGATGAACTGGCCCGCACGTCGGCGTGCCGCGATCCGTGGCGCCCTGACCTTGACCATGTAGGTATTGGGGGCCAGCTCCTGCTTGTAGACGATCTCGTGCATGCTGCTAAGCTTCCTTTCGGCCTGTGGCCGCGCTAACGGTAGTCATCCGACCAGAGTCAACATATCAACATACTCTTTCCCCGACATTCCTCCCCCAACGCTGGGTTTCCTTTCGGCACGGCTCCCTGCCCGCCTCGCTCTTGACTTGGCCTGCTCGCCGGTCTATAGTCATATAACTAACGCACACATTTTGGCGGCAGCCATGAACAAGACTACACCAACGCTCTCACAGGAGTCCATACCCTTGTCTCCCCCCTCCGCCGTTTCCCCGGCCTTGCAGAGGGTTCTGGCTGGCGACTACGGTGTGGATGACCTGGCCGGGTTGCTGGCCGACGGCGACCCCGAACGCGATGCCGCTCTCTTCGCCGCCGCCAACCAGGTGAGAGCCGAGCACGTAGGCGATAGCGTACACCTGCGCGGCCTCGTTGAGTTCTCCAACCATTGTGGGCGCACATGCCAATACTGCGGGTTGCGGGCCGCCAACAAGGCCTTGCAGCGCTATCGCATGCAGCCGGACGAGATCGTGGAGGCCGGGCTGCGGGCCGCTGCACTGGGCTACGGCACTGTGGTCCTGCAGTCCGGTGAGGACGCGTGGTACCGGGCCGAGGTGATTGCCGGCATCGTGCAGCGTATCAAGGCGCAGGCCGATGTGGCGGTCACCCTGTGCCTCGGGGAGCGACCCCGCGAAGACTATGCGCTGTGGCGCGAGGCTGGCGCTGACCGGTATCTGCTGCGGATTGAGACCAGCAACCGCGAGCTGTACGCGCAACTCCATCCCGGCATGAGCTTCGACCACCGGCTAGCTTGTCTCGGGGCCTTGCGGGAGTTGGACTACCAGGTCGGTTCGGGGGTGCTGGTGGGTCTCCCGGGGCAGACTCTGGAGATGCTCGCCAGAGATCTTCTCTTCCTGCGTGACCTGCCTGCCGACATGGTGGGCCTGGGCCCGTTCATCCCGCATCCGGGCACGCCGCTGGCGCAGGCCGAGGCAGGACGTGTGCCGACGGTCCTGCGCATGGTGGCCCTGACGCGCCTCTTGCTGCCCGACAGCCATGTGGTGGCTACCACGGCCCTGGGCAGCGCCGACCCTCTGGGACGCGAGAAGGCCCTGCAGGCCGGCGCCAATGTAATGATGCCCAACGTTACCCCGCGAGCGTTTCGTGCGCTTTATGAGATCTACCCCGACAAGATCTGCACCGACGAGGAACCCGAGCACTGCCGCGGGTGTATGGCTGCCCGTATCGCGTCGCTGGGGCGGACGATTGCGACCGGCCACGGTGACGCGCCGCGCTGGCTGCACTCCCAACGGCATTAGGTGCCATTCCTCTCCTCCTGTGGTTAACACATTCTTAACAGAAATGACGCAGGAGCGTCTGTGGTGTGCTCAGAAATGGGACTTTGGCCCGGTGGTACTGGGTCTTGTGGGAGACTGATATGCCAAAGGCCTGGACCGTCAACAGCCTGGTCCCTGACCAGGCTCTGTCGCAGGCGGCCGCTGCCATCCTCGCTGTCAAACTGCCGGAAGTCCTCAGCTACGAAGAGCCTGCGCGCAAAGGCGACATAGACGGCATCCACGACATGCGCGTGGCGGCCAAACGGTTGCGGGAGGCGGCGCGAGTGCTCAAGCCGGCGCTGCCGGCCGAGGCTCGCAAACGTCTGCTCAAAGAGGTTGAGCGTCTCAACGACAGTCTGGGACTCGTCCGTGACCGGGACGTCATCGGCGAGAGCTTCGCGGCCATCCGCAAGCGAGATCCACGGACGACTCCTCTCGACGGACTCTGTACTCATCTTGCCGAAGAGCGCCGCCGTTACCACAAGGACCTGCTGGCCTTCCTCGATGATTTGCACGCCTCAGGTTTCGCGGAGTTCTACGCCCGCACGATGGACGACATGGTGGCCCTGTCCCCGGAGGGACAGCCAACCATCATGGCCTTTGCCCGAGAGGCCATCGAGGCCCGGCTGACGGACACGGAGCAGAACTGGGAGACCGCGTCGCGACCGTGGAACGTCTCTGAGTTCCATCGCCAGCGTATCCGCGTGAAGAAGCTCAAGTACGCCATCGAGCCGTTCTCCACGCTCCTGCCCCAGGAGCTGCTGCCCATCTACGATCAGATTGCAGACCTGCAGGAGCTGATGGGGCTGGTCCATGACTGCGATGTGCAGCACGAGGTCCTGGAGCAGTGGGTGGCGGCCCACGGCCCTGCCCCCGTCTACTCGGTGGCCGAGGAGCATATTGCGAGCCGCCGCCAGCGGGCTCTCAGCCAACTGGCAGCACTGCTGGAGGAGATGGTGGCGGCCGACTGGGCTGGTCGCTTGCGGGCTTTGCTGGAGGGCTCCCGGGTGGCCGTCCCCGCCTGAGGTTCACTCCGTTCCATCAGGCGAACCCAGCACATCACCGATCCGCTGGCGCAGTTGCAGAAGCTTGGCCGCGGCGGTCTCGTCACCCGGCCCCTGCGCCAGCTTCCGCGCCTCCCCCAGGAGTTCCGCCAGTGCCGGGGAGTCCTTCTCCCGCCGTTCCGCCAGCCGCAGATACTCGTAATCGTCCAGGGCATCGCGCAGCGCGGTAAGCATGAGCGACGCGGCGAGCTGGCCGGTGGGGCGGACGCGTAGCAGGAGGCCGGCTGTCTCGTCCATTTCCAGTCGGATACGCGACTGCCCGGCGGCCCAGGCTTGCCAGCCCAGGAGCCTGGCCCCAACCAGTGACTGCCCCGCCGCCACCGTCGCCGCTGGCTGCTGGGGACTGTTGGAGCCACTGGCTGGGGTCAGGCCGAAGGTCGCCAGGAGCGCCGTGGCCTCGGTCCCCTCGGTCGCGGGGGGCACAGGCACCGAGCAGGCCAGACTGCGCGGCAAGGGCAGGGGCAAGTTCCAGACGTGCACCCGCAGGCTGACCCGGATGGCGCTCATGCCGGTTGGCTTGATCGCCAGTTCGCCCTCGTAGACGCCTGCGGGTTGCGAGGGTGGCACGCTGACTGTGACCCACAGGGCCCGCAAGCTGTCCCCGGGGACGTCCACGGGACCCGGCGGCAGCAGGATCTCCGGCCAGGGCGAGCCGTCGGGGGCGTCAGCCAGGTACTCGACTGCTTGGCACTGGACGCTGGATGCCGGGATGGTACCGGTACGACCCCGCAACGGACGGCAGGAGGCTGCAACGGCAGGCAGGTCGTTGCCAAAGGAGACCACCAGGAGCTGCCCCGATTCGGCTTCACCACGGGCGGCCCACAGCTCGAGAGTGGTGCCAACCTCACCTGCGGCCGCCTGCGGCACCGGCGGCGAGAGAGTCAGCGGGTCCGCCAGGCCCAGGCCCCAGCCAGGTCGGCGGTAACCGTGGTTGTGCAGGTAAGCCCACACCCGCAGCGGGAACGCCTCGCGGCGCAAAGCCTGGAGGTCCACGGCTAGCTGGCCAATGTCAGTCTGGAGTTGCGCGAACTCATCGGGCGCCAGTTGCTCCGCCTGGAGCACCTGGCGGCTGAGGTTCTCCAGCTCCTCCCCCAGCTCATCCAGTCGGCCTGTGACGCTGGCGTACCCCCGTATCGTCGGCGGGACATCACGCAGGTCCAGCTCGCTGACGAGTCCCTCGTAGCTACGCAGAGCGCTCTGCAGATCACGCCCTGCTGCTGCCGCCAGAGCCGCCCTGTCGCCAGAGACGTCCTGTGGCCAGACGGGCACTACCGCAGCCGGCACCAGCAGTACCAGCACCACCGCGAGACGCCCCGAGGAGTTCAGAGAGGTGGTTGGTTTCCGCACGGAGGTGCACCACTCACTTCTTCTTCCGGCGCTTCTTCTTCTCCTCAAAATACTGCTTGCGCTTAGCCCGCTGCCGTCGGGTAATAAGCCAGAGGCTCGCGTAGCCGCCCCCCACCAGCCCTCCCCCGCAGAGCCCAACGGTCACCAGGAACGGCACGGGTCCCGTGGTCTGGCCCAAGACGGGGATGAGCTTGAAAAGCAGCATCAGGGCACCAAGCCCGATACCGGCACCCACCACCGAGCCAATGAGCGCAACGATGAGCTTGGTGACATCTTCGCTCGACTTCATCTAGTGCTGTCAGTCCCTCCTGTACGGTGCCTTCGACCTGAGAACCGGCTTCTTCGGCGCCTCGTGACTCGCCACCTGCTTTCGGACGTTGCTGGGGCAACTGTGGCCAGGATCGGTCGTCTGCGGTCTTCTTGCGGAACGGTTGCGTCGGCGCTGAGGTTGCCGGCATATCCTCAACTTGCAGGCGCTGTTCCCGGGGCATGCCTGGGTGTTGCGTGAAGCCACCGGAAGCGAACCCCGCGTGTCATGCATGGACGTTCTTCGCCCGGGGGGACCTGCGCTTGAGCCAAACTTGACGGTCGGGCCGCCTGTCAACCTGTGGGCCCCGGATGGGCCCCCAATGGTCGGCGTACGGCGACCCCTGCCATCCTGTCTGTCCTGTTGCTCGGGCCTGGCGTGGACCGCGTCCGCGGGCGAGTGCTTCGCGGAGCCCAAGAAGAGGATGAGTAGCCATGGTGGAGGCGATCGCCAGCGAGGCCTCGCGTCCGGCGGTTCCTGGCAGGCCGATCATCTACGTCTACCTGCATCACTCCCAGGAGCAGTGCGCGCTGTACAGTTGGTTCGAGCAGCGCCTGGAACTGGTCAACGCCAGTGCCAGCGCGCTCCGCGCCTGGGCTTCAGTGGTGGTCGGTTGTGGCCATCTCCCGCAGCCGGTACGCGCCGATACTCCGGCCGGCTCGGGCTGGGTGGCCGTCTTTGCGGGGCCGCAGGTGGGTATGCGCGCCCTCGCTTGCCAGATTGTGCTGCCGGACACCGCCGAGGGCGAGGTGGACCT
>JABLXH010000089.1 GCA_013178155.1 Armatimonadota bacterium
CACAAGCGCGCCCTCCCCTGGCACTGGCAAGCGTTGGCGGGGAATCTCCCGGACAGACTATCGGCCGCAATACCGCGCAGCTTTAGCCTGCGAGCCGCAACGTTTCTGTAGCAGCCTTACGTCCTCTGCTTGGAGGGAAGTCAGCGTGTGCAGGAGGAGCCGACCTGCGCGTTCCAGCGACCTCACCGAGATACGCTGGGCCTGGTCGGCCGAGGTGTGATTGCGGGGATCAGGCAGCGACTGCAGCCAGATCGAGGGAATGGCGGCGCGCGCAAAGGAGGCATGGTCGCTATCGGCCGAATGTCCGCTGGCGGCCACAGACAGGCCGAGTGCCGCGGCGCTGCGGGCCACCAGACCGGCAAGGTACCGGCTGCGAGCTCCGTACTGCCAGACGTGCAGGTCGGTGCCGCACCCGACCATGTCGACATTGATCATCGCCACCGCGGACCCCGCACATCGCCTCGCAAAGTGGCGCGAGCCCACGAGGCTTTCGCCGCCTGGGCTGCGTTCCTCTGCGCCGAAGAACACGACCTGAATGGCGTACGGCAGCGACTGCTTGACCAGCAGGCTAGCCACCTCCAGGACGACCGCAACCCCCGAGGCATTGTCATTGGCGCCCTGCACGGCGGGCGACACAGTGTCATAGTGAGCGCCGACTACGATGCGCGGTTTGCGGCCCGCCCCAGGGGCCAGCCCGACAACATTGGCGGTGCTTTGCCCCGCCTTACCCAGCGTGATGCCTCGTTGCACGGCGACGATGTAGCCGAGGTCGGCCAGCTCACGGGCCAGGTAAGCCGCTGCCTGGCGTTCTGCCGCGCTGCCGGCGGGGCGCGGGCCGACCTCCCAGCAGAGGTAGGCGATGTTGCCCAAAGCATCGCTGGGCTCAAACTGTCGCCACAGGGTTTGTGCGGGCGTCGGCGGCAGCGCTGGCGGCTCTGCAGCCTGGGTCTCGGCTCCTGGCCAGTGGCTCTCCGTGCCGAAGGCCACGTATAGCGCCGCCATAAGCACGTTGGCGCCGACGAAGAGACCATGGGCAAACTGTCTTTGGGGGGACATCGGGAGCCTCGCTTCCAGTACTCATCGGCCGCAAGAGCCGTCAGGTTTACGGGTCACTCAATCTGCCCTCGCCATGGGCGAATACTCCCATGGGGTCGTGTGGCTGGGCGGCAACCACACCGGAGCACGATGGGAGCGCCTTCGCCTGAGCGACCAGTCGGCACGGGCCCGAAACGGGCACAGAAATTGCAGCGGGGGAAGCCGAACCGTGCAAGCTGAACACGTGGCTCCCATCTTCGCCAGTGCCTTCGACCTGCTCGCCTCGACCGGCGCCAACCCGCACCGCTGCGGGCTGTCGCTGCTGGCTGGCTCGGTGCCGGTGCCGTGGGAGGTCGTCAGCCTGGTGCAGTTCGAGGGGGACCTCCAGGGCACGGCACTGTGTGGAGTGTCGCGTGCGACAGCCCTAAGGCTACGACCGGCACTGGGCCTGGAGGCGGACCCTGACGGCCTTCAGACGGTAGCGGAGCTAGTCCGACAGGTCTGTGACAGCGCCCTGCTCCGGCTGGAGGAGGCAGGACTGAAGTGCCGGGTGTCGGCGCCGACTACGCTTGCAGACTGTCAGCGACTGCCGAGCGGCAGCGGGGTGTCAGTGGTATTGGCTATCACGTCTGACTACGGCCTTCTGGACCTGGGGGTATCGCTTCAGCGCGTAACGGACGCCGTAAGTGAAGCCGGGGAAAACGCAGCTTGAGCGCAGTGCAGTGCCCATGACAGACGCTTCCACTCTGCGACGTGCCGCAATCGTCCTGGCCATCCTCGGCGAGGACCTGGCCGCGGCAGCCTGCGCCCACCTCCCGCGCAACCAGGTCCGACGACTGGGCGAGGAGGTCGCGCGACTCGGCCATGTGTCAGCGGAGGAGGTGGAGGAGGCCCTAGCAGAGTTCGCCGACGCCGACAGGGGGATGGCCCTCGGGGGCGCGGAGTACGCCCGGAGCCTGCTGGCCGGTCTGGGGTTGTCCGAGGCGGGAGCAACTCGCTGCTCTGACGAAGAGGCCACCGACCTGAGTTGGCTGTCGGGCAGCGACGAGCTGGACCTGCGCGTGCTGGCTGGAGTCCTTGCTTCTGAACACCCGCAACTGCTGGCCGTGGTTGTCAGCCACCTGAGGCCCGACCAGACCGGCCTGTTGCTGGCCGACTTCGACGAGCACAGAGCAGCCGAGATTGCCTATCGCGCTGCACACCTGGCAGCACCGGCCCCCGGCGTGCTGGCTGCCCTGTCGGAGGCGCTCGTCGCGGAGATCGAAGCAGGCAAGGTACTTGCGGAGAGCGGGGGCATGTCCGTGGAGCATGTGGCCGATTTGCTCCTTGCTCTGCCGCCCGAGCGGCGCAAGGGGGTCCTCGAGTCTCTCAGTGCCCTGGACCGGGAGTTTGCCGACGCCGTGGCGGAGCATGTCTTCACCTTCGATGACATCACCAGCCTGTCCGACCACGATCTGCAGGCCCTCTTGCGCAGTGTTGACATGAGTCTGCTGGTGGTAGCTCTCAAGGGAACATCGCCTGAACTGCGCGAACGGGTCAAGGCGAACCTGTCACAGCGCGGCAGGGAGCGACTGGCCGAGGAAATGGAGGTGCTGGGGGCCGTGCCTGTCAGTCAGGTGCAGGAGGCGCGACGAGCCGTGTGTGCCCAGGCGCGCGTCCTGGCCGACCGGGGTGAGATCAGCCTCGATAGCGCGATGGCGCAGTACCTGGAGTAAGGGATCAGGACATGCCGGAAGTCATCACCCAGGCCGAAATGGACGCTCTGCTGAACGTCGCGGGAAGGATTACAGCCGATGGCCAGGGCCCGTCTGCCGGCGTGACGTTCTACGACTTCCGTAACCCGTTGCTGCTGTCGGCCCGAGAGCTGCAGATCCTGCGCCAACGTTTCCGAACCCTGGCAGGAATGCTCTCAAGGCTGCTCAGCGCGTACCTCAGCCAACCCATGCAGTTGGCCCTGCAGTCCCTCGATGTGTGCACCCAGGCGCATTATGCCAGCACCCTGGCCAGTCCGACGGTACTGGGTGTGGTCACCTGTGAGCCCGGGCCCACACGAGTCTTCTGGGAATTGTCGCCCGACCTGGCCGACGCCGCTCTCGACTGCATGCTGGGCGGCACTGGCCGGGGCGGTAGGGAGGAAGACAGGGGGCTTGGGCCAGTGTCTCAACGTGTGTTAGCCTGTCTATTCCGCGAGGTCCTCAGCGCCTGGGTCGAGCTCTGGCCGGACCTCAGCGAGAGCCGGCCACGACTGGAGCGCGTCCAGGATACGCCGCCCGATCCTGGCGACAGCGGGTTTACTGAGCGGGTGGTGCAGGCGCTGATGGTCGGCACATGCGGCCAGCGGGAAGGCTCAGCGCGCCTCTGCCTGCCGGTCGCCACGGTCCATCGCCTGCTCAGGCAAAGGCCCAGTTCCTCGCAACCTCCGTCGCCGCAGCCTTTTCACGAAGGGCCAGTCAGCGCCCTGGCCAAGACGAGGATCGCCCTGACTGCATCCCTCGACGGGCCGCAAATCTCGATCCAGAGGCTGCTGCAGCTCAAACCAGGGGAGGTTCTCAACTTGCATCTACCCCCTGACAGCCCATGCCTAGTGAAGATCAGCGGGCGCCCGAAATTCCAGGCGGCCATCGGCACCAGTCGCGGCAGACGAGCAGTTGAGCTGTGTGAGGCTCTTGCGGAGGAGAGCACCAGCTAGCTGCGCTCATTCGTTTCAGGCTTTTTTCCGCCGGGTGCCTAAAGCCAGCCCGATGGCGAGCCGATAAGAGAATGGGTGCAGGTCGCTTTTTTCCGCCGTCACAACGTCGCAATCGCCACTCCATGGCCGGATCAAGCAACGTTGCCGGCGCAGTTACCGGGAGGGAGAACCGTGGCTGCGACCCAGGACCGACGCATCGTTATCGTGGTTGGGGAGGACGTTCACGCACAGACATGGCAACAGGAGCTGCAAAAGTCAGGGCTAGAGGTTGTCGTAGCTACCGACGAGTCAGTCCTCGCTGACGCCCCGACCGGCCCTTTGCTGGTCCGCGCCGATAGTCTCCCCGCCGAGGTAACCGATTTCGTGACCCGCCTGCGAGACACGCAGCACCGCGGCGAGATCATCGTTGTGACCACCACACCATCGGTCGCTGAGGCGGTGAGTCTGATGGGGCTGGGCTGCACCGACTATCTGCCGGCCAGCCTCACCCCCGAGCAGCTTGCGCGCCGCTGCTGCGAGGCGATTGGTCTGGAGGGGCGGACGCACCCGCCCTACGAGCTGCTGTGGCGCAACTTCCGCAAGCGTACCGGCTGGTACCATGTGCAGAGCGTCAGCGAGAGCTGCCAACGGGTCTACCAGCAGGCTGCCCAGGCAGCGCCCAGCACATCAACGGTGCTCATCGAGGGCGAAACCGGCAGTGGGAAGGAGTACCTGGCGCGGGCCCTGCACTTCATGAGTTCGCGTCGCGACTGCCCCTTTGTGGCCGTGAACTGTGGCGCGATCCCCGAGGCTCTGCTTGAGAGCGAGCTCTTTGGCCATGAGCGGGGCGCCTTCACCTCGGCGACCCGGGCCAAACCCGGTCTTTGCGAGACGGCTCACAAGGGCACACTATTCCTGGACGAGGTGGGCGACATGAGCCCTGCCATGCAGGTGAAGCTGCTGCGCTTCGTCCAGGACCGCAGCTTCGTCCGCGTCGGCGGGCTGGAGACCACCAAGGTGGACGTGCGTCTTGTGGCCGCCACCAATCAGGACCTGCGCCGGGCAGTCCGCGAAGGACGTTTCCGCGAAGACCTGTACTACCGCCTGGCCGTCATCAGCCTGCATGTGCCGCCATTGCGCCACCGCCCCCTCGACCTCCGCTGCTTCGCCGACTTCTTCCTGCGCAAGTACAGTCCGTCAGCACGGCCCAAGCGCTTCTGTGACTGTGCCTACGAGCAGCTCGCGGCTCACCACTGGCCAGGCAACCTGCGTGAGCTGGAGAACGTGGTCCAACGGGCAATCCTCACCACTCCTGGGCAGACCATCCACGCCGAAAGCATTGAGGTCGGTGAGCCACTGGTCCTGGATGAACCGATCCGACTGTTTCCCCTGACGGCAGTGTGAGCGACGGTGTCGCGCTCTGCCTTCTGCGACGGGCTGCCCCCGCACGGTGGCCCGTCGCTCTCTTTCCGGCTTCCGAGCACCCTAAGACACCGCTCCCCGACACTGAAGCTCCGCCTCACGCCACGCGTCACGGAGACCGACGATGATCTGCGTGATTTCAGCCAGCAGCACCTCATCGTCGCTGAGACTGGCTTCCGTGAGCTTCGCATGTGCCCAGTGGTAGAGGGAGCCAAGAGCGCGTGCAATCCCGGGGGCTTCACCATCCTGCAGCGCCGAGGCCAGGACGCTCAGGATACGCTGGGTTCGCACGATGCTTGTGCACTGGCCGTGGTAGTCGCGCTGAGCCATCGCCTCGCGCGCCGCGCAAAGCTCCCTGACCATGCTGTCAAAAAGCAGCACCACCCGACGACGCGGGTCTGCCGTCATCACCTCAGTATCCTGGTAGGCCTGCGTTGGGTAGGTGTGAATGGCCGTTGCCATCTTTGCACCGCCTCTTGCGCGGGTCGTGGGGCCTAGGCGTCCCTTGAAACCTGCAGCGACCGCAAGCCACTGATCTGGCTGGTCAAGTAGGACTGCAGGGCAGAGTTCTTGGCCATGATGCCCTCGATAGCCGCGAACTTCGCTTGCAGAGTCTCGGTATACGCTTGAGCACTCTTTTCCAGGCGGGTTATCTCCTCCTGGAGTGACTTGATGGTACCGTCAACCGCCTCGGCTGCTTGGGTGAGAGTGCCCACCTTGGCGTCAGTAAGGTGTAGTGACAGAGCAGTCAGACGGCTGGCCAGCCCTTGGCTCACCTTCACCACCCCCTTATCACCCGCGGTGGCGTCCGGGATCCGCAGCTTGAGCCCCTTGGCCGCACCGGTTGTGGCGGTGAGCCACTGTCCCCAGCCGTCGGCCGCCTCACCGGCGATGGTTCCCTGGACGTCCTCGCCCGTGTAGACCGCTTCGGTGCCCGGCGCAGCCCCACCCAGGTCAGTGCCACCAACGCCCCGCTCCAGACTGGAGCTGATGCTGATGCGGTAATGGCTGCCGTAGAACTTGCTCTGCACCAGTAGCTCGTCGCCTTCGACCAAAGCCCGTAACCCCAGGCCGTTGCCCTCAAACACGGCGTTGAGCCGATCGACGGCCCGCTGCAAACTGTCCCCAGCCTGCAGGGTGACACTATACCGGCCGTTGATGGTCAGGGTCTCGTCGCGAATGATGCCTCCGGCCAGGGAGGCGCTCCGGGCCGTCGCCTGGGTCGCAGGGTGAGTGATGGTGATCGCGTACCCGGAAGGGCCGGAGTCAGCGGTTTCGGTGGTGGTACTGACAAGCTCCACTTCGGAGCTACTCAGTTCCACCCGGTTGCTGAGCAGCCGAACAACGCCCTCCGGGTCACTGGCCAGGACGCTGCGCAAGGTCTCGGCATTCAGCGCCAGCAGGCCGTCCTTGTCGACGCTCAGCCCCAACTGCGAAGGCAGCGTCAGGCTTCCTCCCAGGGTGGCCACCGCCGACATGGCCGCGGTGTGTAGCTGGGCCTGGACGCCGGCCACCGCAAAGTCTCCGAGGAACGCCCCGCCCTCGCCTGTCTCGGTGTCGAAAGTCAGGCCGGCATTGAGCGCACTGACCACCGCGTTGTAGCTGCTGACGAGGCGCTGCATGGCCGTCACGGCCGCTTCCGGGTCGCTGGCAACGGTGAGTGTCACCGGGGTGTCAGGGCTGGCGTGCAGCAAGTCAAGGCTGAGGCCATCGAGAGCGTTGTCAATCTGATTGGTGGGGCGCTCGACGAGGAAACCGTCCACGTAGATACGGGCATCCTGTGCGGCCTGCAGCTCATTGGCCGCGCCGTAAGCCTGCAAGCCAAGCGCCTGCATTACGCCGCCGGCATCTGTCAGCACGGGTGTGCCTTCAGCCCCCACCAGCTCCAGGCGATAGCGGGTGCCAGCTCCTTCTACCACCGAGGTAACCGTGGCTGTGACGCCAACGACCGCCTCGCTGATGCGCGCCGCGATGTCTTCCAGGGTATCTTCGGCCAGATTGATGTCTACGCTCTGGCCGTTGATCGTTACCGTGCCCGCAGGAGCTACAGAGAGACCCAAAGCGGTGGCCACGGGTGCCAGCTTGCTGGTCAGGTAGTCCGAGGCGGCTCCACTGGCAATGGCATGTTTGACCACTGGCTCCCCGGCGAGTAGCCCCAGGCTTTGCAGGAACCCGGCAGCATTGGCGTCCAGCAGGTCTATCGCGTTGCCGGCACCCGTCTCAAGTGCGGTAAGCACGAGACGGTGCTCAGCGTCAGATATGTGCAACACCGTGGCGTTGACGCCGGCCCCGGCCTGGTTGATCGCCTGACAGACGTCGTTGAGGCTGTCATCGGCAGTCACCGCGATGGGACGGCCGTTGACGATGATATCGCCGGCAAAGTCGAGAGGCGCCGCCGGGTCACTGACCACGGCCGACGCCAGCTTGTGCGCCTCAGCCAACCGATCCACAACGACCTCATAGGTGCCGACAGGGGCGCCGGTGGCGGCGTAGGCCAACAGACTGGCCCCGTCAGAGACCTTGACGGTGCGGGCCTGCAAGACACTGCCATCCGCCACGGCCGCGGCGTTGGCCTGCAGGGCAAGCACCTGACCGGCCAGTGATTGATAGCTGGTGTAGGCTGCGGTGCGCTCGCTGATCCGCTGGTTCAGCAGGGCGATGGGACGCCGGCGCACATCAGCCAGCGACTTGATGATGGACGTGGTATCAAGCCCCGAGATCAGCCCATCAACGGAGGTTGTGCCAAGAGCCATGGGAAGACCTCCCGGCGCCTGTGCGCCAACGTCTCAGGGAAAGACAGAGGCTGGGCGCCCGGGGAGGGAGATCAGGCGCCCAGCGTCGGGTTGCGCCAGGGCTAGCCTCGGATGAGGCTGAGCACGTTGTTGGGCAGGTTGTTGGCCTGGGCCAGGAAGCTCACCGCCGACTGGACCAGGATCTGTGAGGTCGTGAACTCGGCCATCTCGCGAGCGAAGTCCGTGTCGCGGATGCCACTCTCGGAGGCCGCCAGGTTCTCGCGTGCGACCGCCAGGGACCGCGCCTGGGCCTCCAACTGGTTGGCCTGGAAGGCGCCCAGGTCGCCGCGGAGAGTCGAGATCTCAGAGATGGCCTGGTCAATGACCGCTAGGGCGGAGTTGGCCCCATCCACCGTCGAGATGTCAATGTCAGCCAGGCTGGCGAAGGTCGAGCCGGTGCCGGTGCCAAGCTGGCTGATGCTGCAGTTCTGGATCTGCATGGAGACGGTCTGTCCGGCCTGAATGCCGATCTGGAACGACAATGCCCCCTGCTCGGCGTATACGGCTGAGGTCCAGTCGCCGACAGCGTTGCCGGCAGCCGTCAGCGTGATGGAGCCGTAGGTGGCATGGGACAGTTGCAGACCAGACCCCGCCGAGAACGTCACGGCCGCCCCGCCGTTGAACGTGACGTCAGCTACAGCGTCGACTCCCGCATCGGCGGCAAAGAGGTTCTCACCGTCCCCGGCCAGCGCGGTGGTCAGGTCCATGTCGGAGCCGGGATCGGTGACCTTGCGGTACTCCACGCTGACATGCTGGTCTGAACCATAGTCCAGGCTGCTGATAACCAACTCACCACCGCTGATCTCAGCGGTGACGCCCAGGGCGCTTTGCTGAGCGGCGATGGCGTCCACGATGTCCTGCCACTGGGTTGTGCTGCCGATGTTGGTGTTCTGGGCGTTGTTGGTGATGTTGACTTTGACGCCGTTGATGTAGAGCGCCACCTCGTCGCCCGCGTCAAAGCCCACCATGTCGCCGGCGAAGGTGTCGGTGGCGGCAGCGATGGTGGCCGCACTGCTGACGCTGGCCTTCGCGGCCGCGGTGGTGACGCTGACGTCAACCCAACCGGCCTGGGTCTCCGTCAGGCCCGTGAGGCTGGCACTGGCGATATGTGTGTTGTCTACGACCGTGGACTTGGTGCCCGCGGAGCCGTCAAGCAGCTTGCGCCCGCCGTAGGCCGTCGTGCTGGCGATGCTTTCCAGGGTCGTGAGCGCCGAAGCTACCTGCTGCTGGAGAGCAGCCCGTGACTCGTCGCTCTGGTTGCTGTCGGACGCAGCAGCGACGGTCAGGCTGCGGATCTGCCGCAGAAGCCCGTTCACCTCATTCAGCGCCCCCTCCGCCGTCTTGATGAGGTTGACGCCCTCCATCGCGTTCTGCTGGGCCACATCCAGGCTGGACACCTGGGCCCGGAGCAGCTCGGAGATGATCAGACCCGACGGGTCATCGGCTCCGCGGTTGATCCGCAGGCCCGATGACAGCCGCTCGACCGACTTTTGCAGCCGCACGGAGTTCAGCTGCAGGTTCCGCTGCGCGTTGATGGACGAGATGTTTTGGTTGATGCTGGTGAGAGCCATTCGTTCTTTCCTCCTTGAAAGAAGAACCGGTGGTCAATGAGTGGTTCTGAGGCAGTGTCGCGGCATCCGTGCCGCTGCGGCCAGATTTTCGACACGAAGACATCGTGTGCTGCGAGACCTGCTAAGCCCGGCGTTGGGCCACTATCCGCGCATCCCTCCTCTCACGAGGTGACCGCTGTCTCAGCGCTATATTGGCAGCCCACAGGGGCACTTAAGCCCTCGCCAGCGGGCGGAAGCACGTTTGTTACATGCGTCGCCGCGAACCTGGCATGACTATTGCAGCCCCAGGGGCATGCTCGCACGCCTTCGGGGGCAGACCGACGTCCTGATGGCAGTGGGGGTCATCGGCCTCATCGGCATGATGATCATCCCGTTGCCCACCTGGGTCTTGGATCTGCTGCTGGTGAGCAACATCGCTGTGTCCCTGAGCGTCCTGCTCATCGCCATGTACCTGGCCCGCCCGCTGGAGTTCTCGGTGCTCCCGTCACTGCTGCTGGTCACCACACTCTTTCGGCTGGGCCTCAATATCTCGTCCACTCGCCTGGTGCTGTTGCATGCCGACGCGGGGCGTGTCATTGAGGCCTTCGGGAACTTCGTGGTGGGTGGCGACCTGCTGGTCGGCTGTGTGGTCTTCATCATCATCGTGGTCATTCAGTTCGTGGTCATTACCAGCGGCTCAGGCCGGGTCGCCGAGGTGGCGGCTCGCTTCACGCTCGATGAGATGCCTGGGAAGCAGATGAGCATAGACGCCGACCTCAATGCCGGGGCCATCACGGAGGCAGAGGCGCGGCACAGGCGACGCGAGATCGAACGTGAGGCTGACTTCTACGGGGCCATGGACGGCGCCAGCAAGTTCATCCGGGGTGACGCTATTGCCGGCATCGTGATCGTGGGGGTCAACATCCTGGGGGGCATTGCCATCGGGGTCGGGCGCATGGGAATGCCGCTGATGGAGGCCTTGCAGCGCTATGCCCTGCTGACCGTTGGCGACGGGCTGGTCAGCCAGATCCCGGCCCTGCTTATCTCCACCGCCACCGGCATTGTGGTCACCCGTGCGGCGTCCGAACACGACCTGGGGCGCGATGTGGCCAGCCAGCTCACAGCCCATCCGCGGGCCCTGACCATCGCCGGCAGCATGCTCCTGGCCCTCGGCCTGGTGCCGGGTCTGCCCAAGTTCAGCTTCCTCTTCCTGGGTGCCCTGGTGGTGGGGGCGGGCCAGTGGCTTGGGCGCGCCAGAGCGCCGCTTGCTTCGGCACCCGGGGAAACCGGCGTCACGGCGCCGACGGTAGAGGCGACGGACGACCGTCTGCCCCTGGGCGTAGACCGCTTGGCCCTGGATATCGGTTACAGCCTCATCGCGCTGCTGGAGCACCCCGGTGGCCCCGGACTGTTGGACCGGGTGACTGCGCTGCGCCAGCAACTGAGCCGCGAGCTGGGCATCCCGATTCCTCCGGTGCGGGTGCGAGACGACATCAGCCTGCCGCCCAATGAGTATGTCATCCGCTTGCGGGGCAGCGAACGTGCACGAGGGCAGGTTCGCCCCGGGATGCTGATGGCTATTCCCAACCGGCCCGATGCACCGCCCCTGCCAGGCGAGGAGACCCGCGAACCGGTCTTCGACTTGCCGGCCCGCTGGATCGCCCGGGAGCAGCAGTTGCAGGCCGAGACCCGGGGCCATGCCGTGGTGGAGCCGGCGGCAGTTATTGCCACCCACCTGAGTGAGACGATTCGCCGGCACGCCGCGGAGGTGCTCAGCCGCCAGGACGTGGCTGACCTGATAGACCAGGTGCGAGAGCGGGAGCCTGCGGTCGTGACCGAACTCATCCCCGAGCTGGCTACCGTCGGGGTGGTGCACCAAGTGCTGCGGGAGCTTCTGGAGGAGGGTCTCAGCATCCGCGATCTGCCCTCCCTGCTGGAGGCGCTGGCCGACGGTCTGCGGCTCTCAGGCCAGGTGCAGTCAGCCATCGAGTATGTCCGCATGACCCAGGCCGAGGCCATTTGCGAGCGCCTCTGCGGCCAGGGGCGCCTGCTGCGCGCGATCACCATCAGCCCAGAGCTGGAGCGGCTGGTGGAGGACTGTCTGGTCCAGACTCCTGATGGCGCAGTCTGCGCACTCCCGCCCATTGTCACCACCGCGGTGGTGCGGGAACTGGGTTCGCTGTCGCAGCGTCTGGCGGCTGACGGACGGGAGACCGTGGTGCTGAGTTCACCGCGAGTGCGGCCCTTGGTCCGTAGCGCCATCGCCCGCCACTTCCCTCGCGTCTGGGTCCTGAGCTATGCCGAGTTGGCCCCGCAAGTGCAGGTGGAAACTGTGGCCCAGTTGGGGCTGCCCGAAGGAGCCATCTGACCGGCGCGAATGTTGCCGCTTCGTTACCTAAACCATACGGATAGCTGACGATATATGCTGTGAGAGCAGCAGCCGCAGGCTGCTGGGGAGAAGAAAGCGATGGTCCGCGGACTCTACGCTGCCGCCAGTGGCATGATGGCGCAGATCGCTCGCCAGGACATCCATGCCCACAATCTGGCCAACGCCAACACCGTGGGCTTCCGTGGCGCCAGGGCGGTCGTCGGCCGTTTCGCTGACAACCTGGCAACCGCAGCACGGGTCGGGTCGCGCACGGCCGGTGCGGTCTACGTCCAGGCTGCCAGGCACGACCCCGCCGACGGTCCCCTCGTGCGGACGGACAACCCGCTGGATCTGGCGCTCAGTGGCTCTGCCTGCTTCGTGGTCCAAACGCCCGCGGGTGTGGCTTACACCACCGACGGGCGCTTTCGGTTGGACCACCAACGCCGACTGGTAACGCAGCAAGGAGACCTCGTGCTTGATGAGACCGGACCGGTCGTGGTGCCCGAGGGGGAACTGACGGTCACCGAGCGGGGGGAGCTCTTCTGTCGTGGACAGCGGCTTGGGCAGCTTCGTCTGGTCGAGCCGGTGAACCCGGAACCGATCGGTCGGGGCCTGTACCTGGCGTCACAGACACAGCCTCCCAACGCGGTGACCGTCCACCAGGGGATGGTGGAGCAGTCCAACGTGAGCACGATGCTGGAGATGGCCCAGATGCTCAGTGGCTTCCGGCTCTATGAGGCCAACGCTACGGCCCTGCGCTATCAGGACCAGAGCCTGGCTACGCTGCAAAGAATCGTGGAGTAGGCGAGACTTCGCCGCGAGGGCACTACCGATGATGCGCGCACTGTGGTCAGCCGCCAGTGGCATGGTGGCACAGCAGCTCAACGTGGACACCATCGCCAACAACCTGGCCAATGTCAACACCGCGGGCTACAAACGCCAGCGTGTGGACTTCCAGGACCTCCTCTATCAGACGGTCCATAGCCCCGGGACGCCGGTAGCCGATGGGGTGCAACTGCCCACCGGCATCCAGGTGGGTCTGGGTGCCCGGGCCGCTGCCACCACGAAGATCTTCACCCAGGGGACTTTCCAGGAGACGGGCAACCCCCTGGACCTGGTCATCGAGGGCGATGGCTTCTTTCAGGTCCTTACGCCCAACGGCGACCTGGCATACACCCGCGCCGGCGCCTTCAAGCTGGACAGTAACAACAACATCGTGACCCCTGACGGCTATCAGCTTGAGCCGGCCCTGGCCATACCCCCTAACGCCGAGAGCGTCAGCGTGGGAGCCGACGGGACGGTAGCGGTCACCCTGGCTGGACAGACAGATCCGCAGACCGTCGGGCAGATCAGCATCGCGCGCTTCGCCAACTCTGCCGGTCTGCAGAACATCGGCCACAGCCTCTACGCGGTGACAGCGGCCTCAGGCAGCGCCGAGGTGGGCGCTCCGGGAACCGACGGACGCGGCTTCATCGCCCAGGGCGTGCTGGAGCTGTCCAATGTGCAGGTGGTCGAGGAGATGGTCAACATGATCACCGCCCAGCGGGCCTATGAGGCCAACTCGCAGGCAATCAAGGTGGCCGATGACATGCTGCGCACGGCCAACAACGCCCGGGGCTAGCCATGCTTCTGGTCATTGTGTGGGGATTGCTTCTGTTGTCTGAGACCAGCGACGCCCAGGTGGAGCGGGCCACCATTGTCCTGCGAGACAAGGTGACCGTGGACACGGCCGAAATCCTGCTGCCCCAGGTTGCGGCGATAGCCGGCCCGGAAGACGCTGTCTATGCGCTTGGGCAGGTCTCGCTGGGTTCCGCGCCGGTGCCGGGCACGAGCCGGACCGTGGCTGTGGACTATGTCCGCCTGCGGCTGAAACGCTACGGCCTCGCGCTCGATAGCTTGGACATCCAGGGTCAGGTCGTGGTCATCCACCGGGACGCAGAGGCTAGCGACGCGCCTGCCAGTGCCGCCCGGACGCCCTGCAGCGCCGCGACCGCAACTCCTCTGCCGTCGCCAGACGTGCGGCGCAACGATGAGGTACACGTCGCGGTGCGATGCCGTGGGGTCACCGTGGGGTTGACCGGACGCGCCCTGCAGAACGGGTGCGTGGGGGATCTGATCCGCGTGCAGATACCACAGACGAGCCGCACCGTGGAGGCCACTGTCATCGGCCCGGGGCAACTGGCAATGCAGCTGCAGGGAGGCCAGCCTTATGCGCAGTAAGCTTTGGCTGTTGGTGTGGATTCTGGCTGCCGCCACCGCGCACAGCGACTCGCTCTACCGCACGGAGGCGGGCCTTGGCAACCTCTTTGCCGATCGCAAAGCGTTCCAGGTCGGCGACGTCATCCACATCGTTGTTACCGAGAGCGCATCAGCATCTCAGAATATGACCGATGCCAACGCTTCCAGCAGCACAGCCCGGGTGGGGCCGGGAGCCGGCAAACTCTCCTTCCTGCCCTTGTGGGGCTACGGCGGGGACATCTCGGCCCAGGCCAAGGGCACTACAACCCGGTCTGACACTCTGACGGCGCGACTGGCGGCAACCGTTGTCGGTGTGGCTCCCAACGGCGACCTGCTAGTGGAGGGCGAGCGCCTGGTGAGTGTGCACAAGACTCACCAGACGCTTAAGATCACGGGCCAGGTACGCCCTCGCGACATCGGAGCGGACAACTCGGTCCCCTCTTACAAGGTGGCCAACATCAGACTGAGTTACAGCGGCTCCAGCCCCAACCACCCAGGCAGCCAGACCGGCATTATCACCCGGCTGCTTCACTGGCTCTTCTGACGCGAGGCCCGGCGATGCGACACCTGGCACTGGCCACAATCCTCGTCCTGGCCCTGTCAGCCACCGTAAACACGGCGGGCGCCTCGAGCCGGATCAAGGACATAGCCGTCCTGGCTGGCATGGGCAGACACAAGCTGCTCGGGTACGGCCTGGTCGTCGGTTTGGAGGGAACCGGGGATAGCGACAGCTCCCTGTTGACCGCCCGCAGCACTGCCAACGTGCTGGAGAGTTTCGGTGTGACCGTCGCCAGCGAGGACCTGACGGCCAAGAACGTGGCGGCGGTCATGGTCACTGCCGAGCTACCCCCCATCGCGGCGGTCAACACTACCCTTGATGTAACCGTCTCGTCGCTGGCCGACGCCAAGAGTTTGCAGGGCGGGACGCTGCTCTTGACGCCGCTGAAGGCAGGCGACGGCGAGGTCTATGCGGTTGCCCAGGGCGCCGTGACCATCGGTGGCTTCAGCGTCCAAAGTCGTTCCGGTGAGCAGGCCCAAAAGAACCACGTCACCGTGGGTCGTGTGCCAGGTGGGGCCTCGGTGGTCAAGGCGCTGGACAGTTCGCTGGCGGCCCTGGACACCCTGGAACTGGTTCTGCTGCAGCCCGATTTCACCACCGCATGGAGAGTAGCTCAGGTAATCAACCAGGCCCACGGTGAGAGACTGGCGACAGCGGTGGACCAGGCCACGGTGCGCATCACCCTGCCGCTTCAGGCCAGAGCCGATATCACTCGTTTTGTGGTGGAACTGGAGAACCTGCCGGTTGAGCCAGACGCAGCGGCTCGCGTGGTCATCAACGAGCGCACGGGAACCGTGGTCATCGGCAGCGCTGTCCGCTTGCTACCCGTGGCCATCTGTCACGGTGGACTGACCGTGGAGGTGCACAGCGAGACGCAGGTGTCGCAGCCGCCACCACTGGTTGGCGAGGCGGCCGGCGGGGCTGCCGTCGTGGTCCCGGGCTCTTCTGGGACCGGTGGGAACTCCCTTACTGGCGGCCAGACCGTGGTAGTTCGACAGGAAGACCTGCGGGTCAGGGAAGCTCCGGGGCAACTGGCCACGGTGCCAGCGGCAGCCACGCTTGACGACCTTGTGAAAGCCCTCAACACCCTCGGTGTCAAGCCGCGCGACCTGATCGCGATCCTGCAAGCCCTCAAGGAAGCGGGAGCCCTGCAAGCCGAACTTGTGCTGTTGTAGAACAGGCACGACAGCCCGCGGGAGGGGTGCTAGCGATGCTGACATGCCTGCGGCGGCGCGGGCCGCTCGATTCGACCGAACAGCGCGGGATACCGCTGAAGACTCCGGCGAGTCCAACCGATAGAAGGAACGAGGCTCGCCAGAGTGACTTGCGCCAGGCCTGTCAAGCCTTCGAGGGGATGCTGCTGGGCGAGATGCTCAAGGTGATGCGCAATGGCAGCCCGATGGGGGAGGGGATACTGGCGACGGGCACTGGCGAACGCATCTTCGCCGCGCAGCAAAGCGAGGCGCTCGGGAGCACCCTCGCCCGGAGTGAGCCTCTCGGAATCGCCCGCATGTTGCTGGAGTCGCTGACCCGACCTGCCGGGTCATCGGAGAGGTAACCGCACCATGAGGATCGCTGGCTACAGCGCCAACGCCGTGACACGCACCTCCGGCCTGGAGCGCGCGGAAGCACTGACCGCGCCCGCAGGGGTCTCCGCGTCGGTCGCTCTGCAGCTCTCAGCCACCGGCCAGCTCATGTTGCAGGCTCGCCAGGCGTTGCGGGCGCTGCCGGAGATGCGGGAGCAACCTATTCGCGACCTGGGCGCCAGGCTGTCTTCGGGGCGCTATCACCCCGACCCACAGGCGATCGCTGCGGCCATGATCGCCGAGTAACAGAGGCCGACAGGGGCCTCTTGGAGTCGAACACAGTGCCTGACCCCTATGCAACGCTACTCTGGGATGAGCTTGGTGCGTGGCACGAGTTGCAAGAGGCCGTGCGCGTCCAGCGCGCCGCCATCGTCCAGCGTCGGTTGGACGCGGTGTGGACGACCCAGGATGCTCTACAGGATCTTCTGGGGCGATTGGCAGTGCTGCAGGAACGGCAGCGCGAGACCCGACCGCTAGAGCCAGACGGGGAACTGCGCGCTCTGGAGCATCGCGTGGGGGCCCTGAGACGTCAGGCCCGCGAAGGGCTGCGCCTGAACCACGAGCTGCTGCGCGACATCTGCTCCTACCTGGACATGATGCGTGAGGTCGTCCTGTTGCCGCGGCAATGCCCCACCTACGGCGACCCGCGCCATGGCCACGTGCGGACCAGCGAGGCCGGTCATTCCCTGAGCCGGACAGCGTGAAATGTCCTTCGTTACCCTGGAGATCGCGCGAAACGCAATGACTGCCAGTCGCGTGGCCATGGATGTGGCCGCGCAGAACGTCGCCAATGCCAACACGCCGGGTTACTTCCGGCAGCGGGCCCTGCTGGCGCCGCTGACCAATGCCGCGGCAGGTGGCGTGAGCCAGGTGGGTCTCGGCGCTCAGGTGGCAGAGGTACAACGACTGCGCGACCAGTGCCTGGAGGCGCAGATTGCGCACCAGGAGGGCGAACTGGGTCGTGAACAGGCCCTGGGCGCCAGTCTGGCCCGGATCGAGCAGTTGCTCCCGGATCTGGACGGCAACGGGATCGCCAGCGTGATGGGTCGTCTCTTCGACTCACTGCAGCGCCTGCAGACCAGTCCAGACAGCCTCAGCGCTCGCCGCGAGGTCCTGGCAACCGCCGAGGCCATGTGTGTCCAGTTCCGTGACACCGCGCAGCAGCTTGCCGCTGAAGCTGCCACCATCGAGCGCGAACTGGACCAGAGCGTAGACCGGGCCAATCAGCTACTGGCGCAGGTGGCCGAACTGAACGGCAAGATCGCCGCTGCCGGTGGGGGTTCCTCCGCCAACGACCTGCGGGTGGCCCGCGAGCAGGCCATCCGCGAGCTGGGCAACCTGTGTGGAGCGGTGGGTCTGGACCAGGCTGACGGCAGCCAGACGGTGCTCCTGGGCGGTATCAGGCTCGTGCAGGGCTCAAGAGAGACTACGCTTGCCCTTGTGACTGATCCTGGCGACCCTTCGCACCGCGTCCTTGCTGCAGGAGACCTGACTGAACTGGACGGGCTGTCGGGGCAGATCGGCGGCTATCTGGAGGCGCGTGACGGCAACCTCCGCTCGTGGCAGTCACGGCTGGACACGCTGGCAGCTACCCTTGCCGACGCACTCAATGCCACGCATGCCGCAGGCTATGACCTGGCTGGTCAGACTGGCAGCGACTTCCTCACTTACCAGCCAGAGGCCGCCGCGAGGACCCTGGGTCTGGCCGTCGGTCTGAGCAGCGACCCCAGACTTCTCGCCGCTGCGGGGCAACCCGGCGGGAGCCCGGGCGACGGAGCCAACGCCGCTGCGATGGCGGCCTTGCGCGAGGCCCGACTCTTTGAGGCAGGTTCGCAGACACCGGAGGAGTTCCACGCCGACTTGCTGCTTGAGGTGGGAGTAGCGGCACGGGGGGCGGAGGAGGCTGTCGCGGCCCGGCAACTGCTGCTTGAAAGCCTGGACCGGCAGTATGCCGATCAGGCCGCGGTGTCGCTGGACGAGGAAGCGGTA
Organism: Armatimonadota bacterium; assembly: GCA_013178155.1. Taxonomy (GTDB): domain Bacteria; phylum Armatimonadota; class Zipacnadia; order Zipacnadales; family UBA11051; genus JABLXH01. The sequence goes on from JABLXH010000089.1 coordinate 18,208, forward strand.
GACATCATGCGGTATCAGCAGGTGTACAACGCCAGCGCCAGGCTGGTGCAGACGGCTCTTGACATGGTGGACCAACTGCTCGGGCTGGTTCGCTAGACAAGGGGCCATCAAGTTCAGGCAACCAAGCGATGCGCGTATCCACCGTGGGTCATATCGAGAGCATTAAGGCCAGCCTGGCTCGTCAGTCGGCGCGTCTTGGAAAGCTGCACCAGCAACTGTCCGCGGGCAAACGCGTGTGTGAGCTGTCTGACGACCCCGTGGCCGCCTCGCGCGTCGCTCGAGCCCATACCGCGCTCTCCGAGCTTGGCAGTCGGCGGTTCGTCATCAGGGAGGCGCAGCAGTTGCTGGGCGCCGCCGATGCCGCCCTGGCCGACATGGGGCAGGCTCTGCAGCGCTGCCATGACCTGAGCCTCCGGGCCATGTCGCCGCAACTGGGCCAGGGTGAACGCCTGGCCCTGGCGCAGGAGGTCCGCTATCTGAGCACGACCCTTATGGCAGCGGGCAACGCGAGCGTGCAGGGCACCTACATCTTCGCCGGCACTCAGACCAACACCCAGCCATTCCGAACCAGTGACATCAGCGGCCTGCCAGTCGCTTACCTGGGCAACCATCAGGCTCCTGTATACCACCTTAGCTCGACACAATCCCTGCCGGCGGGCTTCACAGGCGCCGAGCTGTTCAACTATCCGGACGCCGCGGGGCAACGACCGCTTGGCACCGTGGACACAGATGTCTTCTCGCTACTGGCTGACCTGGCCGACTCCATCGAGCGAGGCGATGGGGGTCGAGTCAGCGAGCTCAGCGGCCAGGTCAACGCCTGTCATGAGCACGTGGTAGGCCTGCGGGGGCAGGCTGGTGTGATGGTTCAGCGCTGCGAATGGTTCACCAGCGCTTGCGACGCGACAGAGACCCGCCTGCGAGAGCTCCTGGCGCAGGAGGAAGATCTGGACATCGCTGCAGCCATTACCGACCTCAGCGCCGAGCAGACAGCCTATCAAGCCTTGCTGGGCATGACGGCCCGGATGCTAGCTACACCGAATCTCTTCGAGGCCACATGGTAACGACAGGACCCTCGGCACAGAGTATGACAATCATCACCCACCATTCCGGCGCCGTCGAGGTCAGTCCGGAGCAAGTGCTGCACTTCTCGCCGGCACTGCCCCCCTTCACCCGCTCCCGGCGGTACGCCTTGCTCAGCGCGGCCGGTGCGGCGCCCTTTCTGTGGCTGCAATCCCTTGACGAACCTGCCCTGGCGCTGGTTGTGGCGCCTTACGAGGCCGTCTGCCCGCAAGAGCCGCCGCCAGTTCCCGAGCCTGCACGTCGGGCCCTGGGTCTAGAGCCCTCAGAAGCGCCGGAAGCCTATGTCGTCGTCTGCCTGGACGCCGACCCGAAAGCCACAACGGTGGATCTGCTGGCCCCGCTATTTGTCTGTCGTCGCACAGCTCGGGCCCGGCAAGTCATCCTGGATGACGACCTGGAACTGGCCAGGGTGCCGCTGTTTGGCCCGGCCACCGCCACTTCGACCCGTTCTCCACGGAGGGAGACCCATGCTGGTCCTGACGCGACAGGTGGATGAGCAGGTCCTTATTGGGGAGAACATTACCATCACCGTCGTGTCTGTCAGCGGGTCACAAGTGCGCCTGGGCATTGAGGCGCCGCGGAGTATACCGGTGCATCGCCGGGAAGTTCACGACACCGTTGCGGCTCAGAACCAGCAATCCAGTCACAGTTCCCCGACCGCTCTGCGCCGACTGGCCGCTACCCGTGAAAGACGGTAACACGCAGATGGAAGCATACGCGTACGGCGGACGTGAGTTCCCCAGCCTGCCGGTGACCGACATTCCGCCTCTGCCCGAGGCAGCTCTGTACGCACTATCGGTGGCCCGCAGACCGGGGGTCAGCGCCGGTGAGGTGGCTCGCGCCCTGGGAAGCGACGAGGGCATCGCGCTGCGTCTCCTGGCCATCGCCAACTCCGCCTATTTCGCCACCACCCAACGCATCACAACCCTGCCTCATTGCGTGGCGTGGCTGGGGCTTGACTTCGTGAGCTCGGCGCTGGTAGCGCTGGGTCTGGATCGCCTGGCTACCGACACCGCGTCCCTCGACCGCCGCGCCTTCTGGCAGCACAACATGGCCGTAGCCACCTGCTGCGAGCTGCTCGCCCGCCGGGTATCCGATCTGGCTCCGGGAGAGGCCTACCTGGTGGGGCTGTGCCACGACCTGGGGAAGCTGGTTCTGGCTGTGACCGACGGGGAGGCCTACGGCCGCTGTGTGGACCGGGCGGCACGCACGGGGGCGAGTCTGTTTGACGTTGAGACCGAGACGCTGGGACTCGATCACGCCCTGGTCGGCGCCAGCGCAATGCGCGAGTGGAACCAGAGCCCGGAGCTCGTCTTTGTGGTGCTCAATCACCACGAGGAAGACATCATGAGACCAGACAACAAGCTGCTCGATGTGCTGATGTTTGCCCAGGGCGTCTGTGGAACCATGCTGGAGGACCCTGGCTCACCAGCAGCGCAATTGGCCGAAGCGCGACGGACAGCCGCCATGCGACACCTCCACCTCGACGAGGAGAGCGCCGCCCAGGTTGCACGCGAGACGGAGGAATCCCTGGAGAAACTGCAGTCGGCGGTGCTATGCCTGGCGGGGTAGCGGATCGCCGGCTAATCCGGGTGGCGACATTCCTCTATCGCACATCCGCTGTGGTCCAGCCAGCACTGCTCATGGTAGACCATGTTGCAGGTGGCGCATGTGCAGACCCGCTGGCCGGCCTGGACTTCGCTGCCGCAATGCCTGCAGAGTTGGCCCAACTCGGCACCCAGGGCCTCGCGGCCGCCCACCCCCACCATGGCTTGGACGCGCGGCGGCGGCTTCAGACGGAAGACATACCAGAACCAGAAGCCTGAGCCGAGCTTGAGCAGGGCGCCGAGGCCAAAGACCAGGACATAGTGGCCGCCATCGAAAAGGCGGCCAAAGATCGGGGCGCCAATGGCGTTAGAGCCCATCAGGATCATCAGGCGAGCAGCGCTGAAGGCCCCCAGATGCTCCGCCGGGACGGTGTTGATCGCCCCCAGAGGGACCGTGTTGTCCTCGATGTTCCGGCCGAACTGGGTCAGGAAGTAGAGCACCAGGAAGACGGCGGGGTTGCCCCCAAGCAGTACCACGGTCGCCATGCCCGCGGCGTAGAGGGCATCGCCGATGAGCGTGGCCCAGGCCGCGCCCAGGCGGTCAGCAAACAGCGCCACCGCCAGACCCCCGAGCACCGTCGCGATGGTGGTGGCCGAAGCGGCATAGCCTGGATAGTGCTCAGGCATGTGCAGGTACTTGAGTCCCAGGGGCACGGAAAAGCCAATGATGGACATGGTCAGCCCGCGGACGACGTGGGGACCAGCCAACCACTGGAACTCCTTGAGCCGCAGCACCCGCAGGATAGAAGCAAAGGGGAGAGGGGAGGTGCTGGCGCCCTCCACCGCCAGGGTAGGCAGCTCGCGCACGCGGCTGTAGGCGGTGGCTCGCAGGACAATCGCCACCGATGCCGCCATGAAGCACCAGCCGTAGCCCATCGGGTAGGGGATGTCCTTGAGCAGTTCCGCGGCAAAATAGCCTACCAGGATACCGGGGAGACCGAACGAGAGCGTCGTGAAGCCAAACAGCCGCCCCCTGACCCCCGGCGTCAGGGCGCGGGCCCAGATGGGATAGTCCAGCATGACCGGGATCGAGTTGGTGAGGCATTGCAGCACGCCAATCGTGACCAGTGCGAAGAGAAACCCCGACAACGGCAAGGCGACGCGGGGGATCAGCGCCACACCCACGGTAGCAACGGGGTACAGGGCCGTCAGGGCGATGAAAATGGCCGTCGTACGCACACGGTTGCGGACCCTGTCTCCGAGACCCATGAAGACCAGCAGACCAATCGCTGTGGCCAGGAGGTTGGCCGAGCTGATCCACCCGATGTCCTGCATGTTGAAACCGCTGCGCTCCAGGAAGCCGCTCCACAACTCACCGCCAGACAGGGTCGCCCCGGTGCCGTACATGAGACTGGAGACCGTGACCCAGAAGAGATTGCGGCGCTCAGCCGGATCGGCCGTGATGCGTCTGAGCAGCCTCTCCAGTCCGGTGTCGAGCGATGAAGCCATTTCCCTAGCCCTCCCAGAAAAAGGGTAGAGTACTGCTTCTACAGTGCCGGTTGTCGTCGGATCAGGCCGTGGTCCAGCGCACGGTCCAGCCAGCCCTTGAGCTCCCAGAAGTCCACATCCACCGCCCGCGCCATCTCAGCGATGCACAGCTCACCTTCCAGGTGGTTCATGACCCACTCCAGGGCCCGGTTCAGCTTCAGATTCGTCCTCCAGTCCACCCACAGCCCGTAGCCGGACATAAACAGGGGACCCCGGAAAGTCCGCTGGGGGACATAGTCAGCTTCCAGGTACCGGATGAGGTCGATGACCGCATCGCGCGCGTGGACCAGCTTCTCCGGCACCACCAGGTTCGGGTTATCGTCACTGGTGTGGTACTCCGGGTAAGGCCACCGCGAGATGCTCACCATTGGAATCCTTACTCCGGGGCCATCAAAGACCATCTCATCGTTGCCGATGATGGTGCGAAAAGCGCCTTCCTGTAGCCCCGGCTCGTGCAGGTTGAGCACGTATGAGGCCATATGGTCAAGGCGCGACTGGTCCTCGTAGGACCTCTGCAGGACCAGTGGCCCAGGGGAGGCCAGCATCTCCAGGAAGATGCCCGCCGCCATATTGGGGATGAGGTCCTCGTTGGTCGCCAGGTAGGCAACGGAACCAATGGTCTCTGGCAGGAAGAGAAACCGGTAGGAGTAGTACGGTCGGCCGCTGGAGCCGCTGTCCCCGACGATCCGCTGTTGCAGACGCCGCGCCACGTCCACCCCCACAGCCACTCCGGCGAGATCATCATTGACCATAGCCGGGTGGCACAGATGCGAGACCACCAGTATGCAGCGCTCGGTCTGGCCGGGTACGAAATGCTCCCCGATCTTCAGTGTGCCCGGCTCGTCTACGACGTCTATCTTGACCCGGTACCGCTCGGCAGCAAACCGGGGCAGCCAGTTGCGGGGTATGCAGAACCCCCAGTAAGGCTCATAGTATCGGAACTCGAACGGAATGGCCCCCGGGCGGTCGTCCTTCCAGGTAAGGTGGGCCAGCAACTCGTCCCGCGTGACTACCGCATCCACGGGCCGCGAGCCATAGACGATGTGCAGCGGGTGGTCGGCCACGTCCACCAGGCGCTGCCCGTCTGCCTCGATGTAGGCCTCGCGGCAGCCCCACTTGTTGGGGACCCGCCAGGTCCAGCACTGCGTTCCCGACGGCACTTCATGGATCTGCAAGTCGAGGTAGTCCTGCAACCGAAAGAGAGCCTCATCGTACTCGTCACTGACGATGTGCCGGGCCTTGTACCACAGGTCGTCAATCAGGCGCAGCATCACGTCCGGCATGGGCATGTCTCCTCCGGGGGTGGATGAGGTATTCGCCGCTGCGGCGGCGAATACTTCCTTGCCACAACCGGTCTCGGGAGGCGCCAAGTGCTGTCCTTCACCAAAGCCTACGACATTACCATCGTACTCGGTGTGCAGAACCCCACTTACCCCGGCGACACCCCCTTTGCGCGCACGGCCCCTCACGCCGCGCCGGGCGCTGACCCCGAGGTGACCGAAGCAAACCAGATCACGATGGGCACCCACAACGGGACTCACCTTGACTCGCCCGCCCACTTCTTTCCGCACTCGGCCCACCTGGACGACTTTCCGGTGAGTCACTTCATCCGTCCGGCGCTGGTGGTGGAGATCAGCGACCCGGAGGCCGTCAGGGCATCCGAACTGGTAGATGTGGAGCTAGATGAGGGAGAGGCGATCCTGTTTCGCACCCGCAACTCCCGCGAGGGCCTGGTCACCAGTGGAGTCTTTACCGAAAGTTTTGTGCCCATCGCCCGCGATGCCGCGCAGTGGTGTGTGGATCATGGCGTCTCGCTGGTGGGCCATGACTATATCACTGTGGACCCTTACGGTGATGGGGAAGCCCCGGCCCATCGTCTGCTGCTGGGCAACGGTGTCGTCATCCTGGAGGGTGTGAACCTGCGGGATGTGCCGGCGGGGAGGTACACGCTGATCTGTCTGCCACTGAGCATGCAAGGCGCGGAGGGGTCGCCCTGCCGCGCTGTCCTGCTGCAATAGCCAAGGGAGCTGACTGCCATGCGGGTCTGTGTTGGCGTAATCCTGTTGCTAGCGGCGAACGCCGTCGTGGTTGCGCAGGCGCCCTGGGGCGGTCCTTTCACCACTGACCGCGACAAGGCCTACCCCTGCGTCCGGGCTGATGGGCCTATCGTGATTGACGGCAAGCTGGACGATCCTGCCTGGCGACGCGCCACCGTCATTGAGCGCTTCATCGTCCCTCCGCGCATGGACCCCGTCGCCAGAGTCATGACCACGGCGGCGCCGGCATTGTCCCAAACCCACGCGCGCCTGATGTGGGACGG
>JABLXH010000009.1 GCA_013178155.1 Armatimonadota bacterium
AAAGTCCACCAACGAGGGGTAAGCCGAGCGCGGGGCGACTTCGATCACGAACCCGGCACGGACGTCGCTGACCGGGGTGCGCAGCGCGTAGTCTGCTTGCCGGGCAAAGACCTGCAGCGTCAGGTCGCCCTGACGTCCCTCACCCGACCACCGCAGCGTAGCAGGCTTGGCTGCCGGGCCCTCCTGGCTGGGGGCCGGGCCAACCCGGGTCAGGGTGAAGCCGACGTAGCAGTCGTGCATGGCAACGGCGAGGCTCTCCCGCTCCCCGAGGGAAGTCGGAAGGTCATTCCAGGCTTGGCCGTAGCAGCAGACCTCCTCAATGTCCTCAGCCCGACCCACGTGACAGCGCACCCACGCCTGCTTGCGGCTGCCCTGACCGATGTCGTCGAAGTTGAAACTGACCAACGCCAGGTCTCGGTCCTGCACCGCCTGCACATGGGCGGGGGCAGGCGAGCAGTAGGCATACAAGCTGCGGCGCAGTCCGGGACCGGCGAAGGTAGCGTAAACAGGGATCGTCGACTCACCGACTTCCCCGCTGAGGGTTCCCAGTGAAAAACCAGGAGCGAGCCATGTCGTCGTGGCCTGGATTGGGGCATCGGCTACCGAGCCGGTGTGCACCAGGCGCGGCAGGTCGGCCCTGGCGGCGTTGCGCAGTGCCTCCGGCGCGCGCCAGGAGGGCAGCAAGGCCGCCATGATGTAGGGTTCTATGGTTGCCGGTCGGGGATAGCCGAAGTCGGTGTGCAATACATAGGCCAGGAATCCTGGCGACGCCAGGTAGTCGTGCGCGAACGCTGTTGCCTGCGCGCCAGCGAGGCCCGGTAGGCTGGGATGCAGGCGGCTCGCCATGTCAGCCGACGCGAGGAGTAGAGCCTGACCAACAACCGGGCGAGCTGACTCCGGGGCCACCTCGTAGACCCATTTGAGGGCCACAAGCCGGATAGCGTCCAGGGTGGGGCTGTGTCCCTGGGACAGCCCTCTTTGCCGGACGGCGGCCACCCAACGACCAACCTCACCGGCAGCAGTATCAGGGCCATCTGAGCCCAGGGCCTGCCCCACAGTGCCAAGTGCTGCGGCCCGGAGAAGGAAACGCGTCTCGTCGGCGGGGGCGACCTTCACTCCGTTGAGAGTCTTGGTGGCCAGCTCCAGGCACCGGCGCAGACGCCCATGCAGTTCGGCCCCCACCAGCTCCGGACCCTGCCTGCAGATGAAGCCCAGCAGAGGCGCCATGTAGAGCACCGCGTCTTCGTTCGGTCTGGCCCCTTCGCCGCCCTGCCAAGGGAAGTGTCCGGCCTCAGGACCCTCGGCCTGCTGGCTGTCCAGAATGCTGCCGAGAACCATCTGAGCCTGGGGCACATCCTGACCAAGTGCGAAACAGGCAGCGACGTAACCGATGCTGCTCTCGGCGATGCTGGGGATGCCAAGAGCGTCTTTGACTAGCCCCTTCCCGGCGTCCAGGTTCTCGCGCCCATACTGAACCGCCGCGGCAGCCGACTCCTGGCTGGACTCATCCAGAGCAGCACAAAGGGGAAGGCAGAGCCCGAGCGGTATCAGGCAAGCGGCGAGGAGGCGCATTGGGTCATCAGTCCCTGTGTAGTCAGGCGGCGGACGTAACGGGAGTTCGCCCCGTGGGATAGCCATCCCTCCTACGAGCGAGGCGGCCGCCCCAAGTCGCCCATCGGGGGCGAGTCAAGGCCGCCCGCAGGGCCGTTTGTCTTGCATCAACAGGTACGCTGTGGTATCATTCTGGGCAAGACGAGCGTGGCCCTGCGTTGCGCGTGACGCTCCGAAAGTTTCCGGCCAACACCCACGTTGAGGGAGCCCGGCTTCATCGGCTACGTGATGGCCCGCCACAGGCGGACGAACGCTTCCCCGGTGGGAGGGCACCCACCTGAGACATGGGTCCGAAACTTGACGGTGCACGGCTCCGGCGGGGCCCTCGTCGTACCTGCGGGGCTGCTGGTCCTATCACCAACCAGCCATCTCTGACGCACGCCTCTGGTGTCAGGCATTACGGCAGAAGACAGTCACCTCCTCCGGGTTCGCATGAACTCCGCCTCCGGCAACCTTTTCGACGACAACAGTGGGCACGGTATGCCCTTGGCCGCGCGTATGCGCCCCCGGACGCTGGAGGAGCTCGTAGGCCAGCAGCACCTTGTGGGACCGGGTTCGCTGCTGCGCAGAGCCATCGAAAGCGACCGCCCGCCCTCGATGCTGCTATGCGGGCCCGCCGGCTGCGGCAAGAGCACGCTAGCTCTGATCATCGCCGCCCTGACCCACCAGCACTTTGAACCCCTCTCCGCCGTTACCAGCGGCGTGGCCGATATCCGGGCCGCCGCTGCCGCCGCTCGCGAACGGCGACAGCTGCACGACCAGGGAACCATCGTTTTCGTTGACGAGATCCATCGTCTGAACAAGGGTCAGCAAGACGCCCTGTTGCCGTTTGTGGAAAGCGGAGTGTTCACGCTGATCGGGGCCACCACAGAGAACCCCTTCTTCAGCGTGGTGCCGCCTTTGCGTTCGCGGTGCCGGATCTACTCATTACAGCCGCTCAGCAGTGAGGACATCCGCGAGCTGCTCGTGCGGGCTTTGCACGACCCAGAGCGCGGGATGGGGCGGATGGCCGTTGAGGTGGCCGACGACGCTCTGGAGCATCTGGCGCAGGGCTGCGGGGGCGACGCGCGTGCGGCTCTGGGGGCACTTGAACTGGCGGCTATGACTGCTGAGGAGGTGGACGGCAAGCGCCACGTGTCACTGGCCGCGGCGGCGGAGGCACTCCAGCAGCCGGTACTGAAGTACGACCGGGCCGGTGATGAGCACTATGACACTATCTCGGCGTTCATCAAGTCCATGCGCGGCTCAGACCCAGACGCGGCCATCTACTGGCTGGCGAAGATGCTGGAGGCGGGGGAGGACCCACGCTTCATCGCGCGGCGGATTGTCATCCAGGCGGCCGAAGACGTCGGTCTTGCAGACCCGACTGCGCTGCGAGTTGCCATCGCCGCGGCGGATGCTGTAGAATATGTCGGCCTGCCGGAAGCCCAGATTCCGTTGGCAATGGCCACCATACACCTGGCAACCGCGCCGAAGAGCAACTCGGCGTACCTGGCCATCGCCCGAGCGCGGGCGGACGTGGCCAGAGAGGGGGCGGCTCGCGTGCCCGAGGCTCTGCGCAGTGGCCCCAGGCCCGACTCGGGCGACGCTGAGTACGAGTACCCCCATGACCACCCTGGTGGCTGGGTACAGCAAGACTACCTGCCGCCAGGGATCTCCGGGCGGCAGTACTATATACCCAAGGACAATGCACGTGAGCGGCGGATTGCGGAGTACCTGGCCAGCCTGAGGGAACGCGGCGCCGCGTCCCAAACCACGAGGGATGAGCAGAGTGAGAATACAGATGAGCCCGCTTGAGGACGCTGGGGCGTGTTTTGCCCTTGAGGGCGAACTCGACGCCTTCACCGGCCCCGAACTCCGCGAGCAGCTGGGTCAGGCTCTGGCCGCTGGCATGTGCCGACTGCTCGTGGACCTCTCCGGGGTCGAGTACATGGACAGTGTGGGGCTGGGGATTCTCGTGGGTATGGCAAAGCGTGCTGCGGAGGCTGGCGGGGGATTGGCCGTGGTGGGTCCCCGAGATAATGTGCGGCGAGTCTTTGACGTCTCCGGGACTCGCGAGCTGCTCAACGTTGTGGACAGCCTGCAGGACGCCCAGAGCCGCCTCGGTCCGGCGACACAGACGGGTGAGGAGGGGTAGCCGCCATGAGTGCCGCCGACGCAGGCGTCATTGAGATGAAGGTGCCATGCGACCCGAGATTCCTTTCGGTAGTGCGGTTGGCCGTGGCAGGAGCCGCGGCTCGGGCGGGGCTGGCTGTGGCCGAGATCGACGACGTCAAGGTGGCCATCTCCGAGGCCTGCACCAATGTCATTGACCACGCCTTTGTAGGCCCCGCAGCCTCGGCCTCGGCCACCTTCACCGTGCGCATCAATGTGGGGGAGGGTGAGTTGCGTCTGGAGGTGCTGGACGAGGGCGCGGGCTTCGACCCGAAGCATCTGCCGGCCGCGACTGTGGAAAACGCGGCCGAACGCGAGCGGGGGCTCGGGGTATTCCTCATGCAAGGGCTCATGGACGAGGTGAAGATCGAGAGTGCCCCCGGCTCTGGAACCCGGGTGTTGCTTGTGAAGCGCCAAGCGAGGTGACCTGGTTGGAGCCTCGCTGGCAGCAGATGACCACACACGAGCTGTTCCAGGAGTGGCGCCGTACGGGAGACCCGCGCCTGCGCGACTACCTCGTGGAACGCCACGAGGGGCTGGTCCGGCATGTGGCCCGCGAGTTCCGCAGCTCCGCGGAGTCCTATGAGGACATCATCAGCGTCGGGCATGTCGGGCTGGTCAATGCTGTGGACCGCTTCGACCCCGACCGCGGCACCAGGTTCGCGACCTTCGCGGTGCCCACCATACGCGGGGAGATCCGGCGTTACTTCCGGGACCGCACCTGGGGAATCCGGGTCCCACGTCGCGTCCAGGAGCTGTCGCTGAAGGCCCGCCAGGCAGTCGAGACACTCACGCAGCGCCACGGGCGATCCCCGACCTATGCCGAAGTTGCTGATCACCTCAATGTGAGCGAGGAAGAGGTCATCGAGGCCATGGAGGTCGGGCGCCAGTACGGCCTACTGAGCATCGATACCACTGGCACCGACGACGAGGGCGAGGAGGGGCTGGCCGCAATCGACCGCGCGGGTGATATGGACGCCGCGCTGGAGGCGTTGGGCCAGCGCGACGAGCTCGAATGGGCCCTGAAGCAACTACCGGCCCGACAGCGGCTCGTGATGGTGATGCGCTTCTACCTGGATATGTCCCAGCAAGAGGTTGGCGACCGGCTGGGCATCTCCCAGATGCACGTTTCGCGCCTGCAACAGAGAGCTCTGGAACGCCTAAAGCGGCTGATACGACAGACCGAGGAGCACTAGCAGGCGGGGCACCGTCACACGGGAGGTCGCATGACTTCGCGGCAGTGGTGGCTGGTTGTGGCTGCCGTCATGGTCGGCATGACGCTGACCATGGTACTGCACTACGTCTTCCTGAAGTCCCTGACGGTACTGGGGCTCTTCGCGGCCGGGCTGCTGTTGGCTTACGCGCTGGATCCGGTACTCGACACACTGGAGCACCGGGGCTACAGCCGCCTGCGAGCGGTCTGGACCGTGATGCTGCTGTTTCTCGCGGTCTTGGCTCTTGGCGTGATGCTGGTGGTGCCGGCTCTGGTCAGCCAGGCCCAGGACGTGGCGACCAACTGGGGCGATTACTCCGGGAAGGCCAATGAGACCTACCAGGCACTGCGGCAGTCGTTTGAGGCTTACGTGACTGAGCGCTACCCAGAATGGGATGTCGTCCCGTTTCTGGACTCCCAGGTTACCAACGCCAACCAGTGGCTCAGTGATCATCTGCCAGGGGCCCTGCAGTGGCTCAGTCAACGTCTGCTGGCTTCGGTGGGAGCGGTGGGACTCGGCGCGTTGTGGCTTCTAATAAGCTTCCACTTCATGTTGGTCATTGACCCCTTCCGACGCGGATTGCGCGAGATGCTTCCGCGCTCGGCGGACGCAGAAGTGGACCGGATGGCCCAGGAGATCAATCGGATGCTGGCGCAGTATCTGCGCGGCATCGTACTGATCAGCATTTGTGTCGGTATCGCGGCCACCGGTGTCCTGACAACCATCGGGCTCTTCTACGGCACCAAGTACGCTTTGATCGTGGGGTTGGTCACCGGTGTGACTTACATGGTCCCGTATGTTGGGGCCATTGCCAGCGCAGTCACGGCCGGCTTTGTGGGATATGTCACCGCCGACCACTCGCCGTGGGTTGCGGCTCTGGTGTCGGCGGTCAGCATGGCACTGGTCAACCAGATCTTCGATAACTTGCTGACGCCGCGCATTGTGGGGCGTAAGGTCGGGCTGCACCCGTTGGTGGTGCTCTTTGCTACTATGCTGGGGTTCACCCTGTTTGGTATCTGGGGCATGATCGTCGCCACTCCGGTGGCCGCGAGTATCAAGATACTGCTGGCGCGGTGGCTACCCGTACGCGGGCCCGATGTGACAGTAAAGGCCCCTGACGCCCGCCTGGAGCTGGACCTGGCCGCCGGTCTGCGGGTCCTGGGGGCGCGTCTCACCAGGCTCCGCGAGGACATTGGGAAGGCCTTCTCGACCCCCAATCAGACCGGGACACAACAGAGCTCTGAGCCCCCAGAACGACACGACGACGTCGGAACTACAGGTAGACCCTGAGTCTGACCAGACCAAGGAATCAAGTATGACGACGCAGGAGATACGAAGTCTCTTCCTCAGTTTCTTCCGGGATCGGGGGCACCTGGTGCGGCCCAGCGCGCCACTGGTGCTGCATGACGACCCCACGAGCCTGTTTACCAGCGCCGGGATGCAGCCCTACATGGCTGCCTACAGGGGCGAAGAAGCTCCACCTGGCCCTCGCTGGTGCAGTATCCAGAAGTGCTGCCGAACGGTGGATATCGACAGCGTCGGCATTCACAACCGCTACGCGACCTTCTTTGAGATGCTGGGCAACTTCGCCTTGGGCGACTACTTCAAGGAAGGGGCCATAGACCTGGCTTGGGAGCTGTTCCACGACGTCCTGCAGTTGGATACAGAGCGTCTCTGGTTCACGGTTTATACCGACGACAACGAGGCAGCGGATATCTGGCACAAGCGGATCGGCATCCCGAGCGAAAGGATTCTGCGGTTCGGGCGCAGCGATAACTGGTGGCCGAAGGTGCGCTGGGAGGGGCCCTGCGGTCCCTGCAGCGAGATCCACATTGACCTGGGCGAGGAGCTCAGCTGTGGCAAACCTGACTGCCGGGTCAACTGCGATTGCGACCGCTATCTAGAGCTCTGGAACCTTGTGTTCCAGCAGTTCACCGAAGCCGAGGACGGCACCAAGACCCCCTTGCCGCGGCCTGGGATCGACACGGGAATGGGTCTGGAGCGGCTCTCGTTGGTCCTGCAAGGCAAGCGCTATGTGACAGAGACTGACGAAATGTGGGGCATTTGCAGCGCGGTGGTGGAGGCCGTGAATCGGCAGCGCTCGACCCCCCTGGCCTACGGCGACGATCGGCGCACGGACTTGGCTCTGCGGATCATCACTGACCACCTGCGAGCCGCCGCTTTTGTCCTCTGCGATGGCGTCGTACCGGGCAACGAGGGGGCCGGGTACGTCCTGCGGCGCTTTGTCCGCCGGGCCTACCGTTTCGGAAGACAGCTTGGAGCGACACAACCATTTCTCTACGAGGCCCTGCCAGGAGTCGCCCGCGCAATGGGCCATGCCTACCCGGAGTTGTCAGCCAAGGAAGCGTTCGCGACCAGCATCTTGCGCAGGGAGGAAGACCGCTTTGCCAGCACGCTAGAGCAGGGCATGGCCGTCTTTGAAGACATCGTGGATGGTCTGGATGGCAAGGTGATTCCAGGCGATAAGGCCTTCCGTCTCTATGACACCTATGGCTTCCCGCTGGAGGTCACCGTGGAGATGGCGGCCGAGCGCGGGCTCAGCGTCGATGAAGAAGGGTTCCGGGCCGCCATGGAGCAACAGCGGGTACGGTCACGGGGTGCCGAGGTGGGCCTGCAGGGGGCGCGTGATGTGCAGTTGGGGGCCAAGCTGCCACCGACCGAGTTCGTCGGCTACGAAGCCCTGGAAGCACATGGCCAGGTCCTGGCTCTCGTTCGAGACGGCGAGCTCGTGGACGTGCTGAAGGAGGGGGAGAGCGGCGGCATTGTTCTGGACCGCACCGCCTTCTACGCCGAGAGAGGGGGACAGGCCGGCGATACCGGCACGATCTACCTGTCGGAGGGCGAGTTCGCGGTCACCGATACGGTGGCTGTGGGCGATTCGACGCTGCATCTGGGCAAGGTGCTCCGGGGCCGAGCCATCGCCGGGCCAGCGACGGGCCAGGTGGACGGGGCCCGGCGGCGGGCGATCCAAGCCAACCACACGGCAACTCACTTGCTTCACGAGGCACTGCGCCGGATCCTGGGCGAGCATGTGGACCAGGCGGGCTCGCTGGTCGCTCCGGACCGCCTGCGCTTTGACTTCACTCACCATGAGAGTGTGGACCGCCAGGTACTGGCCGAAGTGGAAGACCTGGTTAACACCTGGATCGTGGCGAACCTGCCTGTAAGCTGGGAAGAACAGGAGTTTGAGGCAGCCAAACGGGCTGGCGCCCGCGCGCTGTTCACCGAGAAGTACGGTGACGTGGTCCGCACGGTCCACGTAGGTGGCGTCAGTCTGGAGCTCTGCGGTGGTACGCACTGCCATACGACTGGCGAGATCGGATCACTGCGGATTGTGCACGAGGGCAGTGTTGCAGCAGGAATGCGCCGCATCGAGGCGGTGACCGGTCTGGAGGCTGTCCGGCGAGGCCGGCAGATGGAGGACGAGCTGCGTCGGCTGGCCCACGACCTCAACTGCACCCTCGAGGAAGTCCCACAACGGGTAGAGCAGTTGCAGGCCCGGATCGGCGAACTGCAGCGGGAGCTCAAGCAGGCACGCCAGACCAGGCCAGCCGCAAACGTAGCTGAGATTGTGGCTCAAGCCTCGGAGGTCGGCGGCCTGCGCGTCGTGGCACATTTGTTGCCCGACACCGCCCCGGAAGCGCTCATGGATCTGGTGGATGAAGTGGCCACAAAGCTGGGCGAGGGCGTTGTGTTGCTGGCCTCAACCGATGGTGATAAGGTTGCGCTGGTGTGCAAGGCGAGCGACGGCGCCGTTGCTGGTGGCGCCCATGCCGGGAACCTGGTTCGCGATGTCGCCACGCGCTGCGGGGGCGGGGGAGGGGGCAAGGCCAACTTCGCGCGTGCGGGTGGCAAGGACCCATCGAAGGCCGCGGAAGCACTGGCAGCGGTACCGGCCCTCCTGGCCGACCAACTGCAACGGGGCGGGGGAGGCTGACAGCTCTTGCGTACCCTGGGCGTTGACTTGGGAACCAAACGCATCGGGCTGGCCCTCTCGGATCGAGAGGGCCGGATTGCCTCGCCGCTGCTAGTGCTGGAGCGCAAGGGCGGAACCGACGATCTGCGCGAAGTAGCCCGGATCGCGATGGATTACGGAGCCGAATCGGTCGTTGTCGGGATTCCCGTGAACCTCCGTGGGCAGCATGCGGAGGCAGCCGAGGCCGCAACTCAGGAGATCGCCGTGCTGCGCGGTCTCCTGTCCGTGCCCGTCAGCGTGTGGGACGAGCGGATGACATCCGTGGTGGCGCGGCGAGGCCTAACCCAGGGAGGCCTCGACAGCCGACGGCAGCGCGAGATCGTGGACAAGGTGGCGGCCGCGGTCATGCTGCAGTCCTACCTCGACCAGAGATGGCAGCAGAATGGCCGGTAGGAACCGACGTGAACATTACATGAACCCAGCGAGCACGGCAGTTCTTGTGGCTTGCACGGTAGCGGCACTGGTGTTGGGCACCATCCTTTGGTTCCAGACTGCCCTCCGACCGGTGAGCAGTGACCCGGTAACGAAGCTCGTGGTTATCAGACCCGGCAAGATCAAGGACGTGGCAGGGGCCTTGGAGGCCAGCGGGGTAGTGCGCCACGCAACCGCATTCCGACTGATGGCCAAGGCTCGCATGGCCCTCGAGGGCGAGCATCCCAAAGCCGGTGCCTACGACCTCAGCCCCAGCATGTCGGCTGAGGAGATCTGGCAACGGATTTGCGCGGGGCAGGTGGCCAAGCGGAAAGTGACGTTCCCTGAGGGCTTCACTGTCGCCCAGATGGCCGAGAGGCTGCAGGAACGTCTTCAGTTACCCACCGCCGACTTCCTGTCCGCCGCCCGCGGGTCGCGAGTGAGCCGCCAACTGGGATTCCGTCTGCCGGCCGGTTTGCTGGAGGGCTATCTGTTTCCCAGCACCTATGAGTTCCCGGTGGCGGGGGATGCCGGTCAGATGGTTGGCACCATGCTAGCCACTTTTCAGACTGTATTCGCCCAACCCTACGCCGAAGAGATCAGCCGGCGTAAGCTGTCTCTGCACGAGATCGTGACTCTTGCCTCACTCGTGGAGCGCGAGGCCCGGAAACCCGAGGAGAGAGCACTCATCGCTGGAGTCCTGCAGAACCGCCTCGACCGCGGCATGCGGTTGCAGTGCGACGCTACGGTGCAGTACGCCTTGGGCGGACACCGTTCGCGCCTGCTGTACCGAGATCTGAAAGTCAGCTCGCCGTATAACACCTACCTGCATGCAGGGCTCCCACCGGGGCCGATCTGCAACCCAGGCCTGGCGTGCTTGAGGGCAGCGCTTCGCCCCGCCAAGACCGACAAGCTGTTCTACGTGGCGCGGGCCGACGGAAGCCATGTCTTTACCCGGACCTATGAGGAGCATCAGCAAGCGATCAGGCAGGTACGGGGGCGCTGAATTGGGCTTCCTGGAGCATTTCCGACCTGACATCATCGTTCCCCGCCTGGAGTTTGTGGACCAGGAGGACCTTTGGGCACGCGGCATCCGCGGGGTGATTCTTGACCTGGATAACACCCTCTGTTACTGGCGAGCTTGCGAGCCTGGCCCCCAACGTCGCCAGTGGATCGCGCGGGCGCGCGAGCGCTTCTCACTGTGCATTCTTTCCAACACTGTCAGGGGCCGCCGGCTGCGCGCCGTGGGCGAGGAACTGCGATTGCCGACTGTTGCTCGCTGGGCCTATGGCCGAAAACCCCTGGCCGAGGGCTTTCGAGCCGCCATGAGGCAAACGGGCACCACACCGGCCACCACGGCCATGATCGGGGACCAGTTGTTAGCTGACATTCTGGGTGCGAACCGGCTGGGGATGCTGTCGGTGTGGGTCTTGCCTCTGGGCCAGCATGAGTTCATCACCACCAGGATTGCTCGGGCGCTGGAGCGTGCCATCACTAAGCGACTGGGGATCGACACCGAGCCTTACCGACGGCTCGCAGAGGGGGCGGACAATGGGCACGGTTGACCTGCAGACCTGGGCAGAGGGCTTTGACGGCACGACACGGGTGGTGGGGGTCATCGGCTGGCCCGTACGACACAGCCTTTCGCCGCCGATGCAGAACGCGGCCCTGGCGGCCGTGGGGCGCAACTGGGTCTACGTCCCTTTCGCGGTCGCCCCGGAGCACGTCGGTGACTGCATGGCTGCTGTCCGGGCACTTGACCTGGTAGGCCTGAATGTCACGATACCCCACAAGGCAGCAGTCTTGGCCTATATGGATGACCTGGGGGAGGAGGCGCGGGCGCTGGGAGTGGTGAACACCATCGTGAACCGCGAGGGGCGGCTCACCGGGCACAGCACCGACGGCGAGGGTTTCTTGCGGTCGCTGCGGGAGATAGGGGAGGACGTAGCCGGGCGAGATGTCTGTCTGATCGGGGCGGGCGGCAGTGCCCGAGCGGTGGCACTGGCCGTGTGTCGCGCCGGGGCCCGGAGGCTGACGGTCGTCAACCGGACTGCGGGCAAGGCAGAGGCGCTGGCCGAGCACCTGCAGCCACTCGCAGCCAATACGACCCTGAAGGCCCTGGGGCTGACCACGCCGGAGGCGGAGGCGGCCGTCCGCGGAGCGATGGTGGTGATCGACAGCACGGCCGTGGGCATGTACCCGCACCATGACACGGCGCCAGTAGTGCCTGAGGAATGGCTGCATGCCGGGCAAGTGGTGTGCGATCTGACCTACAACCCGCGCGACACCGTACTCCTGCAGGCCGCGCGGCGCCAAAATGCAGGGACCCTTGACGGGACAGGAATGTTAATACACCAGGGCGCGCTGGCGCTGGAGCTCTGGACCGGGGAGAAGGCGCCAGTGGAGGTCATGCGGGCCGCACTGTTGGCGGCTCTGGCACGGCAACAGGCAGTGACGGGAGGGAAGTCTCAGGCACCCTGAGCGCCTCACGGTGCGGAGCGGGGTTCGCTTGACACTGTCTTGTTGGCTACACTATAATCGCAGAACATAGGGCTTCGCGTCCCTCACCCCAAGGCTCTCGAGCTGCGAAGAGGTGCTTGTCCATGCGCAGAGGCGGGCGCAAACTGATTGGTCAGATGCTGTTGGAGAAGGGTCTCCTGACCCAGGAGCAGTTGGACCAGGCCCTGGAGGCGCAGAAGCAAAGCACCCAGCTCATCGGCGAGATTCTGATCGATCTGGGCTTTGTGCAGCGCCAACCTTTCTTTGAAACGCTGGCCGAGCAACTACGTGTTCCCTTTGTTGACCTCTCCCGGGCCAATGTTGACAGCAATATCGCGACGCTGTTGGACAAGGAGACCGCACTTCGTCATCGGGCCTTGCCCGTGGGTCGCGGCGATGGGACGATCCGCGTGGCCATGGCCGAGCCCGAGGACGTGATGGCTGCCGACGACCTGAAAATGCGTTTGCAGGTTCCGGTGGAGCCATTGCTGGCTGACCCGGCGGAGCTGACCCGCACCATCGAGAAGGTTTTCCGCGATGGGGGTGGTGGGGGCGCCGCGGCCGCCCAACAGATGCCGCGGGCGCAGTCCGCGGCCAAGCCCCAGGATAGGTTCGGCTTCGGCGATATCGCGGCTCTGGCAGAGACCGTCAGAGACTCCAGCATGCTGGCCGCCGAGGGCGAAGACGAGGACGCCGAGCAGCGCATCGAGACAGACCGCCTGGCAGACGTTGCCGACGAGGCGCCTATCATCCGCATCGCCAAGGTCATCATCCAGCGGGCGGTGCAGGAGCGGTCGAGTGACATTCATATCGAGCCGGCTCGCAACGGTGTCCGTGTGCGCTACCGCATTGACGGCGTGCTGCACGAGGTGATGCGGGTACCCAAGTACGTCCACGCGCCGCTCCTGTCGCGTGTCAAGATCATGTCTGGCATGAACATCGCCGAGCGGCGCGTACCCCAGGACGGCCGTATCCACATTCGCCACGCCGGCAAGGACTATGACCTGCGGGTGTCTGTCATCCCCACGACGAACGGCGAGAAATCGGTCATGCGAATCCTGGACAAGAGCTCTATCCAGGTAGGGCTTGAGTCGCTTGGCATCCTGCCCAGCATGATGAGTCGCGTGGAAAAGCTCATCGTGCAGCCCAACGGCATGATCCTTTCTACGGGCCCCACCGGGTCGGGGAAGACAACCACGCAGTATTCCATTCTGAATCGTATCAACTCGGTTGAGACCAACATCATCACCATCGAGGATCCGGTTGAGTACGAGCTGGAAGGCATCAGCCAGGTGCACGTGAATCGGAAGGCCGGTCTGACGTTCGCTGTGGCCCTGAAGTACTTCTTGCGGCAGGACCCGGACGTCATTCTGGTGGGCGAGATCCGCGACCTTGAGACTTCCGAGATCGCGGTTCAGGCCGCTCTCACCGGCCATCTGGTGCTCAGCACTCTGCACACCAATGACGCCCCCTCCACGGTTACACGCATGGTGGACATGGGCGTCGAGCCGTTCCTTATCGCCTCGTCGGTCATCGCCTCGCTCTCCCAGCGCCTGGCGCGCCGTATCTGCCAGGACTGCAAGGAGGAGTACCAGCCTCGGCGCGACCTGCTGCTGGGCTTCGGGTTCGATCCGGACGCACCCGAGAACCGCGATCAGAAGTTCTACCGTGGCGTAGGCTGTGAGAACTGCCGCTTCACGGGTTACCGGGGCCGCGTGGGGATCTACGAGCTCATGGAGATGAACGAGGAGATCGCCGAGCTGATTGTCAAGCGCGCTTCGGCGGGTCAGATCAAGGAGGCGGCACTGGCGGCGGGGATGGTGACTCTGGCGCGGGACGGCTTCGAGAAGGCGCGGCTAGGCCTGACCAACCCCGACGACCTCGTGCGCGTGGTCTTCACAGCAGGCGGCACCCAGGGCTAGGGTCGTGTGCTGACAGGGGGCGGCGTGTCGGGGCCGGCGCGGGCCGGCCCTTGGCGTAGGCAGGGGGCAGATGGAGACGTGGCCCCCGAGATGATGACGTTGTGGTTGTGCCCTTGCCTGTAAGTGAACGGGCATTCGATGCGACTTTTGGAGGAAACCAACCAAGATGGCTCAGAACCCCGCTGCCCCGCCTCCTGGAGCCGTACCCGGAGCAGTCGCCAAGAAGCCCGCTGGCGTGCAGCGGACCCCCATTGACGATGTGCATCTGGACGAGTTGCTGGAGATCGTCGTCGAGAACAACGCCTCTGACCTCCACGTGGCCGTCGGTCTGCCTCCCGTCATGCGCGTGGACGGGGAGCTCAAGGCGATGCGGTACACGCCGTTTACCCCTGAAGTCTCCCAACGCATGATCTACGACATCCTGACCGACGAGCACATCCAGCGGTTTGAGACCGATCTCGAGCTGGACTGCTCCTATCAGTTGCGGAAGGTGGCGCGCTTCCGGGTCAATGTGTTCAAGGACCGGGGCACGGTTGCAGCCGCGTTCCGCCTTATTCCCACCAAGATACCGACCATCCAGCAGCTGGGCCTGCCCCCGGTCATCGAGCGCCTGGCGCGACGTCCCCGCGGCCTGCTGCTGGTGACTGGTCCAACCGGAAGCGGTAAGTCCACCACTCTGGCCGCCATGATTCACCAGATCAACAATGAGCGGGCGGAGCACATCATCACCATTGAGGACCCGATCGAGTACTTGCATACCCACCGCAAGTGCATTATCAACCAGCGCGAGTTGGGCCAGGACACCCACGCCTTCCAGAATGCTCTGCGGGCCTCCCTGCGCGAGGACCCGGACGCACTGCTGGTGGGTGAGATGCGTGATCTGGAGACCATCAAGCTGGCCATCACTTGCGCCGAGACGGGGCACTTGGTCCTGGCTACACTGCACACCAACAGCGCCGCGGAGTCGGTTGACCGCATTATTGACGTCTTCCCGGCCGAGGAACAGGAGCAGATCCGCGTTCAGCTCTCCAACAACCTTATCGGGGTCATCTCGCAGCAGTTGCTGCCACGAGCGGGGCAACCCGGTCGCGTGGCGGCAATCGAGGTGATGGTCGCCACGTCGGCTATCCGCAACCTGATCCGCGAGAACAAAGCGCATCAGATGACCTCGATCATCCAGACCAGCGCCGCTGACGGCATGCAGACCATGGACCAGGCTCTGCGCGATCTGTATCAGCAGAGCCTGATTACCTACGAGATGGCGATGCAGCGGTCCCAGAACCCGCAAGAGCTGGAGAAGCTGATCCGCGGGGATGCTTAAGGCTCTGAACCCGGCCAGCGGCTGCCGGGACCCTTCGGGTGCCGTTAGTTGTCAGTGACTGAGTAGACCGACACCAGATCAGGCCAGTGCGGCGGATGTTTGGCCGCAGAAGGCAGGAGGGTGCGCGACGACGATGGCTACATTTGCCTATGTCGCCACGGATAAGACTGGCAAGGAGATCCGGGGCAACCAGGAGGCAGGCAGCAAGGAAGCCCTGATCAAGAATCTGCGCGAGAAGGGCTTGGCGGTCAAGTCCGTCCAAGAGGACAAGCCGGTGGTCAAGGCCAAAGCGAAGGGGCGGGGCTTCCGGCTGTTCGGGGGCAAGGTAGCACTGAAAGACTTGTCGATCTTCTGCCGCCAGTTCGCCACCATGATCAACGCCGGCGTATCGCTGGTCCGCTGTCTGGACGTCCTTGAGCAGCAGTCTTCCAGCCCGCGGCTCAAGGAGATCATCCGCGACATTGAGATGGAAGTGCAGGGCGGCGCTACCCTGTCGCGGGCCATGGCCAAGTTCCCACGCGTGTTCTCCAACCTGAGCACGGGTTTGGTCCGCGCGGGTGAAGTTGGCGGCGTACTGGACGAGACCCTCGACCGTCTGGCTGGCTTCCTTGAGAAGGACATGGAGCTACGCCGGAAGGTCAAGTCATCCATGACCTACCCTGTCCTGGTCATGATCGTCGCCATCGGCATCGTGACCTTCCTGGTCACCTTCATCTTGCCCAAGTTCATCTCGCTCTTCAAGGAACTGGGCATGACGGACGACAAGTTCCCCTTGCCGACGCTGATGCTGATGCGCACCAGCCAGTTTATGACCAGCAAGTGGTACATCATGGTGGGTGCGATCGTGGCTCTGACCATTGCTATGAACCGCATTCGGGCCACCAAGACTGGCCGCCGGTACTTTGACATCATTAAGCTGAAGCTGCCTGTTTTTGGCCCCCTGAACCACAAGATCGCTATCGCGCGGTTCGCCCGCACGTTCTCGACCCTCCTGTCCTCCGGCGTTCCCATTCTGCAGGCCATGGAGACGGTGGCTGGCACCGTTGACAACGACATTATCGCTGATGCCATCCTGATGTCTCGTGCCGCGATTCGTGAGGGCGACACCATCGCTGATCCGCTGGCGGCCAGCAAGATGTTCCCCCCGATGGTGGTGCAGATGATCACCATCGGCGAGGAGACCGGACAGCTTGACTCGATGCTTTCGAAGGTGGCCGACTTCTACGAGAGTGAGGTTGACGCCGCCCTGGAGAGCTTGACCAGCGCGTTGGAGCCCGTGCTCATCGTCTTCCTGGGTGTGGTGGTAGGCTTCATTGTTGTGTCCATGTTCTTGCCGCTCATCGCTATCATCGGCGAACTGTCGGGTGGCGGTGGCTAGACCACGGCAGTAGCTGTGCTGGGGACGACCCCAAGGGGCGGAGGATGACCTCCGCCCCTCCTTGTTGGAGCGACATCCCATGGAATGGCTCCTGTGGCTCCTGGTGTTTATGCTGGGAGCTGCCCTTGGTAGCTTCGCTAACGTCGTCATCTATCGTCTGCCACTGGCCGAGTCGGTCGTGACGCCCCCCTCACACTGCTTTAGCTGTGGTGCCCGTCTGACCGTGCTGGACCTCGTGCCGGTGCTCTCCTACCTCCTGTTGCGTGGTCGCTGCCGACACTGCGGACATCGCTTCAGCGCGCGCTACGCGCTGGTGGAAACAGTCTGCGGGTTACTCGCCATGGGCATTCTGCTCCTGCTGGGCCCCACGTGGCAGGCCCTGGCTACCTTCGTCATCTGCTACTGTCTGGTGATCATCCTGTTCATTGACCTTGACCATATGATCATCCCGGATGAGTTTGTGGGCATCATCGCCGTGGTAGGGGTTGCGCTGGATGTTGCCGAACTGGTCCGGCGCGGCGCTCCAGCGGCTGTGAGCTTCAGCGAATGGGTGGGGCCGACAGCCTTCACCGTCTATCTGCCACGTTCACTGGTGGGTCTTGTGGGCGGCGCAGGCCTGCTGCTCTTGCTGGGCTTCGTGTTTGAGAAGGCGCTGGGCAAGCCCAGTATGGGGGGGGGCGACGTGAAGCTAGCGGGAGCGATGGGAGCTGTGCTCGGGCCAGGCTATCATTTCCTGAGCTACTTCCTGCTGGCGGTAGTCGCGGGCGCGGTGGTTGGAGTCGCGCTGATGGCGCTGCGCCTGCGCGGTCGGCGGGACTACATCCCCTTTGGTCCGATGCTGGCGGCAGCGGGCATCGCGGTGCTGCTCTTTGGCGATACCATCGTGCCGTGGGTCATTGCTCGTTTCACTCTTTGAGTGAGCTTTCGGGGCACCAAGTGCGCTCCGAAAGGGCGAGCAGGGTTGAGGCAGGGCGCGAGGGCGCGGGTGGGGAATACTTCGGGCAACTAAGCCGGCGGGGTGTCCCTGTCCCCCCGGCCGAGGAACTACCGTAACCGGGTGCCAAGCCGTGTAACATCCAGGCAGATGTTTAGGAGTCGGGGCAGGGGGGTAGACAGTAAGTGGCGACCTGGCCTGGGATAGTCCACACCTTTCACATCCGCCACACGGGCATCGTCTTATGGAACGGTTTCGGCTGGGGGCGTTGTCGGAACGCATCCGCTGATGTCTACCGGGAGGCCAACCTTCTATGAGCAAGCGGCGGCAAAAAGGCTTCACACTCATCGAGCTCCTGGTGGTGATCGCCATCATCGGGGTTCTCATGGCAATCCTCTTCCCGGTTTTTAAGACGGTCCGGGATAAGGCAAAGCAGACCCACTGCATCTCCAACCTCCAACAGATATCGGCGGCGCTGAAGGCGTACCGGCAGGACTTTGGCCGGTATCCGCCGCCGCCGTACTACGATGCCACCGCTGCCCGGTACGTAGGTGGGATTAGCGCACTGGTCCCGGATTACCTCACCGACCGCAAGGTGCTGATCTGCCCGACAGACCGCCAGATCGCCGGTTCAGTGGCGGAGGCAGCCAAGGACAACTGCTACAGCAGCTATAACGGGTGGGTAGCGGACCCCAGCACCAGCTGGGACTTCGCGCAGGGGACCTTCCACCGTGCGGACGATGAGACGGTCACGATCACCGGGCCGACGCGCTACTACAACTACTTTGGTTACTGTCAGGAGGGCGCGGACCCTCACTACTACAACAGCTCGATGGACCACAATGTGCCGTACCTGACCACCACGCCGACGTGGCTGACGAACCAGGGGCTGCGTCTACTGCATTACCCCCGGCTGATGAACCGGTACGCACCTGACAACACCTACATCACCCACTGTGTGCACCATCGGGCCAGCTACGGCAAGCCGGCGGCGATGATGGATATCTACCTGACGGTCGGCGGTAGCGCTAAGATCGTGAATGTGTCACAGATGGATGCAATCAAGAATGGCGCTTCGCGTTGGGTAAGGCAGCAGGACTAGCCGCGGACTTCTCGAGTACGGACCAGTGCATGGTGCAGTGGAGGCCTGAGATCATGTTGATGGGAGCCAGTATCGGGCCAAAGTTGAGGAGCCGCAGCGGTCTGACCCTGCTGGAGCTGCTAGTGGCCATGCTGGTGCTGCTGGTAGGCATCTATACAGTGGCCAAGGGCTTCCCAACGATGCTGAACCTGATCCGCGGCGAGGGCGACCGGACGACGATGGCCCGGCTGGCGGAGAAGGAGATGGAGCGCTACGCGCGCGACGGCGAGATGCTGCCCGATGCCATCACCGGCGGTGGGAGCATCAGTCCTTACGACGTCGCTGAGGATCCTCTGGATGACTTGCGGCCGCCCAACGCGCAGGAGAATGTATTGGATGTCATCGGAGAGACCTTTCGGGTACCAGCGGCGTATATCGCGCCCGGTGGGAGCTACGTAGCCGGCACGAGTGCCCAGTATGTGCTGCGACAGGGGCCCGCGCAGTGGACCGACCCGTCTGGCACCGGCGGCATGCCTTACGTCTACCTGCTCATCCCTCTCAAGGAGCAGAGAGACGATCCCACTGTACCGGGCAGCCCGGGCCTAGCACGCAACTGCTTCTATGTTGACGCCGACGCCGGTGACATTCTGGTACCCCCCACCGCCTACACGTACGACGGAGACGATGCCAGAGCATGGTCGGTTGACGAGGTCGTGGCCGACTACGCATGGTCGGAGCCGGGGGCACCGGGCAGCCGACCGCCGGTGCACTATGTCCAGGGCGAAGCCGTTAACGATCTATCCGGCAGCGGGCCGGTGGCAGCAAAGGTGCACCCTGCTCACTTGCCGGCGGGTAGCTTCGGGCAACTGATCGCCGGGCAGACGCGGGCGTGGGCGAAGCATTACTTTGTCCGCGAGCCTTTCGGGGTCGCCTATCCGAGCCAGCCAGGTTTCTACGTGCTCGAGAACAAGTATGGTGCCACACTGCGCTTCCACCCTCAGGACACGGGTCTGACGCTGAAGGTGGATTACCGCCTGCGAACCGACGTTGGCGACCGACGCAAACTCCTGATGTTCGAGGAGCAAGTGGTCTCCGCCGCCCAGACGCGGGTCGACTCCGGGGGCATCCCCTTCACCGACGTGCGCCTGAGCCTGCGCAACCTTGACGACGGTGTGGACCTGGGGCCCGCCTTCGAGGATGACACCCAGGGCAACCCGCTTCCTCCCGACGAACAGACCAATATCCTGGCTGTGGACATGGTGGATGGCAACGTCTACGTTGAAGGCGCGCCCTTCACCCTGTCTGACCCGGGCCTGACGCCAATGTTGGAGGATGGTTACCGCGATGGGTTATTGGCATTGCCCCTGGTGATCGCGGGTAACCCCGCACCCTATGTGGGACACCCCATGCGGTTCTACTATCGCACTCTGAACCGCCACAATCTCCAGATGCAGAAGGCCCCCCGCTCCTTCGTGGACCGGCGCACCGCAGAATCTTATCAGGCAGCTTACCTGGGTTATCTGGGGGCTGGCGCAGCGGCAGCTGAGGCGGCCAGCCTCGCTGAAGTCGATTACCGGACCTACGAGCTTACCTACCAGCCGCCACCGGGTAACAACGCCTTGCGCATCGGGATACTGACCCTGGGGCAGTGGCTGGACGAGGACTTTGATCCGTCCACAGCCCCGTCGTGGTCGGAGGCTACCAACTGCGCCGGAATGACCGTGGCGGTAAACTACATGTATTGGACCGGTAACCCCGCTGTGCAGAAGACCGTGTGGGGCGAGATGCACACGTTCTCCACCGGGGGAAGCAAGGTAGCCTTGAACTGCGCGACGCTGGCGGACGATGCAGCGACACCGTGGGACGACTATCCGATAACGATCCTGGCGGTGAACGGGGTCTCTGCGCGGATACGGGCCTGGTGGCTCAACGACAAGGGTGTGCAGAAGCGGGCCGACATCGAGAGCTGCTTCCTGCCCACCGCCCTGGGCCTGCTGCCGCGGGTAAGGTGAGACAGATGAGAGGACGTCGCTCGTCGAGAGGCTTCTCGCTGCTTGAACTGCTGGTGGTGATCGGCATCATCGCGGTGTTGTCTGCGATCATCCTGCCGGTGGGCCGGCGCTTGCGCGAGAACAGCCGGACCAGCACCTGCCAGGTCCAACTCTCGCGCATCGGGCAGGCGCTTCGGCAGTACTACATGGACGAGGGAGGCGTGCCGCCCATCGGCTGCGTGGACGCCAATCTCGACGGACAGCCCGACGATATGGTCGTCGATCCGGACTGGTGGCCGCAGTTGGAGGCGCTGTGGCGTCTGGACTACCTGCAGGACCGCAAGATCCTGCATTGTCCGCGCCACACGGTGGATGCGATGGGGATGAAGGTGCACAGTGATTCCCCGCAGTTTTACCGCAGCTACGTCGGGCGCGACGACAAGGTGAAGCCTCTTTCCGGCAGTCTCAAGCAGTTCCGGTATATGCCTTGCCGTTGGGCGACTCCGGCAGCCTACCCGAACGACTACCGAAGACAGCTGTGCCAGAATGCGGTGGCTACGATGATCAACGGGGTGAACTATGCTGTCGCTGGTCCCAGCTCGGTGATGCCGGCCGACGACACGATTGTCACCTGGTGCGACCGCCATGTGGACTACTACAGCATCGGTGGCCACGGTCAGTACATCGTGCTGTATTGGGACGGGTCGGTGCAGTTGCTCGATGAGGAATTGTTCCGCGATGACACGGTGGCCCCGGCCGAGGCCTGGCTGGTCAAGCCCACCGACATAGCCCCCTAAGAGGCTAGAGATGCTCCAGGGCAAGCGGCGAAGAAGAGAGATGGGACGAGGCGCAGGGCCCCGCCGTGCGGGGTTCACACTGGTGGAGGTGCTGGTGGTCCTGGCTATCCTGGTGGTCCTTTTCGGCCTGTTGTTTGCGCCGATGATGGCCGGGATGGACATGGTCAGCAGCGGACGGGGCCAGGCGCACCTTCAGGACGCAGCTCGGCTGGCGGCAGAGCAGATGCAGCGGGAGCTGGCACAAGCCATGTACGTCTACCCGCTGCCGACTCTGATGACCGTGACGGGACCAGTGACTGACCATTCGCAGATCGTCTTTGTGCCTCCGGCAACCGATCCGGCGAGCGGTGCGGTTCTGACGCCGTTGCGCCCGCGCATGGACGCTGCCAGCAACGAAATCCTGGTGACCCGGTACTACGTGCGCCCACCGCGGACTGGCCCTGGTCTCGAGTACGATGAGAACAACCCCTTCGTGCTCGTGCGGCAGGAGGGCCTCTATCACTACATACCCGGCACGGGGGAATATGAGTTCGGCAGCTACGATGGCACGGGGAACTGGGTTCGCGACCTGCCGATCATCGAGAACGCACTGACCCCCCAGACCGACTATGACATCCCGGCCACGACGACTGTCTGCCGGACTTGCGGCGCCGTCGAGGTGGGCTATATCAGCGCCTGCAAGGCGGACGGCAGCACGGACCTCGTCTACCTGCACCGCGACGTGCAGTTCGTGCCCGAGCGGATCATTGGCGAAGCGCTCGAGGCCGAGAGCCACAACACTCTGTACCGGGCTCGCTACGCGAACTGGATGGGCACCCCCAACAATGGCACCACAGTTCTGGGGCCGGCGCCACTCCCCAACGGTGAGGCCCAGATGCAACCGAGGTTGGTGGTGTACCGCTGGAACGATGCCGTGACTCCTCCTGACCAACCCAGCTACAGCACCATCGTGCTGGATAGCTTTGACACCATCCGCAGCGACATCACGCTGCGTTGGAACTCCGCCGATGGTGTGGTTCAGATTGGAGACACGCACACCATTCACGTCTCGGTTGATGTGAACTCACCGCCCGCCCCCCTGACGGGTACCTTCTGGCCCCTGAGCGTGGACGGGGACTCCTACAACAGCAGTGGTTCAATGGGCGGGTCTCCCACCGCGGCCGGGGAGCCGGTCTACCCCAAGCCACCAACCCAGTGGGGCGAGCCGCGTATGCCCATAGCGATTCGCATCGAGCCTGGCCGCAGCGATGGCCCCACGCTGGTGCCCGCGAAGTTCGTCCCCGGGAGCAGTCATGTCGTCGTCATCGCCACGGCCGGTACTGACGTCCGGCGCGCGGACCTGACGCGCGTGGAGAACACGAACCAGTCGGAGATCGGACGCTACGAGTACTGCGAGTACGTGGATCCTGATGAGCAGGGAGCGGAGATTCGCTTCAACCGCTTCAGTCCACCATCGCCTGATGACTTCGCAGGCCTGACAGCCTTCGACATCTATGTGACTTACTACTACCGCCGAAACTTTGATCCTGTAAGCGGTCGCGACGATGTGCTCTATGCCGACTATTCGACGGGAGAGATCATCAACATCACGCTGATCCCGCAGCGGTACCGTGAGCTTGAGGCTTACAATCCGGCCGAGCCGAACCTGGTGGTGCCACCGGATCTGGTCATGGGCGGCGTGCCGGTGAGCCTGAAGGCGGTGACCCGCAATGCGCGCCACTAGCTCAGCACACAAACGGAGTCGGGCGATGAGGACACGCCAGCCTTGGCACGGCAGTCGGGGGCAGGCACTGCTGGTGGCGGTGCTGCTAATGAGCGTCATCCTGCTGGTTGGCATCCTCTTTGCCGCGATCGTTTCCTACAACCAGGAGCAATCGGCACGTCACGTGGACCAGGTGGCGGCCGAGCTGCAGGCCGAGGCCGGCATCCAGTATGCCAGCAGCATGCTGGAGAACAGCCCCCAGGGAGCTGACTGGCGACCGCGGACGGTGGCGTTCGATCCGGCCACCTATGACGCTAACGACCCCAGTACCTGGCCGAGCCCGCCGGCAATGTATGTTGATGGCACGGCTGACCCCAACTTCTTCGGCCCGGATGGCCTACCGGAAACGGAAGACGACTACTACAGTGACTTCGAGATCATCCGCGGCTGGTTCCCCCTGCGTGCGGGGACGGCGGCCGCTCCGGGGCACTTCATCCGGATGGGGTTCCATCGTTTCCCGGACCCTAACCAGTTGTCGCCCGACGGCACCAGCAGAGACGAGCCGACCATTGGCCGGGGGTATTTCCTCCTGCAGGTCACCTATGACCCTGACCCACCCTACGAGCCCGGCGACCCAACGACGCAGGACCGACTGAGCGGCTGCACGCGCATTGTGTCCATCGGGCGTGCGGTAGAGGAGAGCAACGTCTTCCGCCGCGTGGTGGCTTACAAGCCACTGGGACTCACCGACCATCTGTTCTGGGTCACCGACGAGTCCGGCACCGCTGGGGAGGCAAGTATCGGTGCTCGGCCGGGCGTGGATTTTGACGCCAGTGGAGCGGTGGAGAGCAACGAGGCCTTGACCACTTCCCTCGCCGGGCCCATCCGCGCCGCCAACCGTCTGGTATGGGTGGGACAGGACCTGGACCCGTCCGGCACGGCCAGCCCAAGTCTGCATCTGGACCTGCGTGCCACACCGGTGACGGGCGAAGGCTATTTGCGTGACGATGCCATCCTGGCAGGTCGCGGCCTCTACGGCCTTGACGGCCCGTCCGCGGCGGATGGGGCCGAAGTAAGCCTGGATGGCGGAGCGCCAGTGACGCTCCCGGTCACTCTCGACCCGGATGATCAGTCCCATGAGTCGGACCGCGTGTATGTGGGTAACCGGGTGTCCAGCCTGGAAGCACCCGAGCTGGGAACCAAGGACCCCACCAGTGGCGTCAGTCGCTACCACGCACTAACCCGCGACTCGGGGGAGATCGTGCTGGCGGATGTTGACGACCCCGAGCACGGTATCGCGGCTGGCGATGCGGTCAACACAGGTCTCTATGGCCACGGCGCAGGGCTCTACATTGACAACTTCAGTGACATCCAGTTCCGCGGGCCGAACGGTGACAGCGACCTGAAGACACTCATGGACGACTGGATGCGACGCCTCGGGAGCGGCCGGGTGGGCGGTGAGAGCGCCTGGAACGCCACCTACACCACCTACTCGCCGCCAGGGGTGGAGATTGAGTTCTTCCCGTCGGAGGAGGCGGTGCTTCGCACCTGCAGCACTCAGTCCTACTCGACTACCCCTCCCACTGACCCGGGTGTGCTGTGGTGGCCGAACCACAGTGCTAGCGGCAATGAGCCGGGTATCAAGATCACGCGCCATGACAGGCGCTGGCGCCGGGGCGATGCGGGCCACGTGGGGGCTGACTCGGGCCAGAATGTGATGGTCATCAGCTACCCCCGCTATCCGCACCAGGTCATTTATGCCGAGGGGAATGTGCGCGTGAAGGGCGTCTTGCCGCCTGCGGAACGTGATGCGGGCAACAACCTGATTCGCGACTACAACATTACCATCGTCTCAGGGGGCACCATCTATATCGACGGGCAGTTGCTGACCCCCCAAGACGTGGCTGGTCGCAATGCTGACGGCAGCAGCGCGGGGGTACGCGACGAGGATAACACCCACGTAGCGCTGCTGGCGCGGGACTGCGTGTGTCTGAACCCGACACAGCTCGTTCCGCAACTGACGGAAGGGTTGGTAACAGCGGCGGCGGATGACGAGGCGAACCCGTCCTTGATGGACCAGCACTGGGAGCTTTACCCCGATAGCGGTGGGGTGGCCTACACCCGGTGGCAATCAGGCTGGCCGAACATGGACGGGACCGGCTCTCCAGGTACACCAGTGGCGCCTGGTGTTGCGGTGAGTCTGGTGGCGATCCAAGCGGGAGACGACCCCGGGCCCTCCGGGATGGGCATGAACGTATACAACTCGGTGGCGGACACCGTTACACCTTTCACATTCCCGGGCACTGCCGGTGTCGTGGACCCGTACACTTTCATGTTCGTGCCGCCAGGCGCTCGCGTCCTGACCTCCGCGGGTCAGATACCAACACCAACGGCCTTCGCATCAAACGCGATCGCGCCTAACTGGCAGATTCCGGGCTCTACCCCTTACTACACCTTCGCCGATCCGGTGGTGCCCTTCGACCTGACGCCCTATGTGACCAAGAATATCGGCGAAAGCAACGTGGTGTCGCTGTTCCATCGGGATCCGCAGACGGGGTCGGGCTCGACGCCATACTTGCTGAAGAAGTGGAAGATCGAGGAGAGCGAAACTGACGCAACGACAGGGTACCAGATCCCTCGCGGGGCGGTACACGCCCGCGTGAATGCCATCATGTACGCTGAACGTGGCTGCTGGTTCGTCATCCCCGGGGAGTATTTCGACCCGAATGCGACAACGGCGGACTACGATGGTGATGGGACAATTGACCCCTTGGACAGTCTCTACGCCGCTCGCTTCCGGCGCTACAACTATGAGATCACGATTCGCGGCTGCATCACGCAGGACCACACGGCCCCGCTGGACATGGTGCAGGACTGGACCCGGAAGTGGGCATACCCCATCTACTCCGGTTCCGGCAATGGGCTGACGCTGACGTGGGGGACGCTCCGCTACGAGTTTGATGAGCGGGTGCGTATCGCCCGTGACCAGAGCTTGACGACGCTGGCAGGTGCCGTGCGGTCGTCGGGAACACTGACAGTGAGCCCGCTGAGCAACCTACCGAAGCTCCCCTGTCTGCCGTCCAGCCCCACCCTGATCTACAGCGGCGGCACGCCATAGGACGGTACAGGCGTCACTGCGGCCTCGGCCGTGCTCTTCTTTCGCTCCTTCTTTGCGGAGGTAGGAGTCATGCAGGCCAAACAACTGCTGGTGGCTTCCAGGGCAACGCTTCTCATGGTTGCTGCCCTTTGGGTGCTGGCATCGGTAGCCCCAGCTGGCATGACGTTTGATTACAGCTACCAGCCCAGGACCTTCCGTGCTTGTCGTTTGCTGGTTCACGGACAGCCCGGGGACGCCGACCCGGTGTCATTCAACTACCGTGCGCCCGGCGTGGGCATGCCCCATTCGCTGATCTTTGAGGGACTGCGCCGGTTCCCGGACAAGCCTGCCGGCTGGGACATCGAGAACCCCCTCGCGCCAGCGGCGGTCGTGGCCGGACAGCCCAATGTCACCAAGAGCAACCCTCTTTACTGGGAGGTCCCGCTCAACGCCGAGACAGCACCCCAACTGGAGAACTTCGACGTTATCTACATCTTTGCCGGCGGAATCAACTTCCAGTGGAGCGTTTTCCGTGACACCATGCTGCGCGCGGTGCACGAGGGTGCTGTGATCTGGATTGACCAGCCCACCAATGACGGCAGCGGCTTTACCGGTACGAACGTCCAGGCTTTCGCCCCCCCCGGAGAGGTGACGGCGCCGGCGGTGCCACCCTTCACCATGGCGGCAGCCACCCAGCAGACCGGAGCTTACCGGCGGGCCGAAGACTACGACATGCTCTTTACGTACCCGTTCCGGCTTCGAGACCTGGAGGATATCCAGTTTCTGGGCCTCTGGCCCACGGTCAGCAATGCCAACTTCCCGGCTGCGCCCGGGGCTCTCAACGAGTCCGCCGATCCGTCTTTTGTGACCTGCAATGACCCAGGGCTGTTCCGCGTTGTCAGTGTCTGGGACCCTGGGGCCCATGCCTGGCTGCCCAATGTTGTGGTCTACCGGTACGGAGCTGGGGCGGTGCTCATCACCGCTGGCAATGTGGGGCATGACCTGGTGGACTGGTGGTTGCAGCGCGACCCGCCCCCGGCACGCCCCCGCGCCTGGGAAGCCCCGGACTGCAAGTTCGGCTGGAATGTCTTTGCTCTCACTTCGGCCTGGCCGGAGGTGCGCCAGTCGGTGTCCCAGCGCAGCTACAGCCATGCCTCCATCGGGCTGCCCCTGGACATCAAGTGGCAGTATCCAGACCGTTTCGAGCCCATCTCGGCTAACGTGCTGGGCTCGGTGGTGGGAGCTCCGGTGGTCTCCGGGGGCTTGGTGTTCGCACTGAGCCTGGCCACCGCGGGCCGCGACCCCATGCTTCTGTGCTTCGACAAAGAGCCCGCTCAGGACCTGGATCTGGACGGCATCGCCGACGATGGCGTACCCGACTATGCACGGGGACTTTCCCACGACCTGGTCGGTTGGACCTCGCTCGGCGCCGACTGGACGCCGCGGGGTAGCTCGCCCACACTGACAACCTTGTCGGGGCTTCTCGGTGGTGGGGTAAAGCTGCAAGTGGCCCTGGTCAGCGTGACCCGACGCAACCCCGCCGGTCACAGTCAGGGCTATGTCCGATGCTACAACGCCACCTTCGACCCACGCGTTCTGGCTAATGTTCCAGCCAGCGACATCAATGGCAACCCTCTCGGTCCCGCGTTCAGGACTCCTGGAGCGCTCATCTGGGAGAAGATGATTGACAGCTACGATGGAGCCGCGGGTGGCGCTAACGGCCAAGTGATTGAGCTGTCTACCCCTGCTGTCTACGAGGACTACGTCTACGTCCTGTCCAGCGAGGTAGACGAGGACGCGGACGGCACTGGTGGCCTCAGTGAACAGGATGCCTACGGTCGCGCTCACTGCTTCCAGCTCAGCTACCGCTGGGACCTGAATGCCAATGGCCCACAGTGGAGCTATCCGGAGGTTACGGACAATCCTAACGGTGACAGCGACGTCGCAAGCGCGGGCGGAGCGCCCGATGACAATGCCATCGTGGAGCCCGCCAAGCTCTTCCCGCCGTTTCAGCCTCCTGCCTGGGTGGCTGGTGTTGTGGACGGCGCAAATGACTATGACCCCCGGCCGGAGATCCCGCCACTGCCGACGCAGAAGCCTGTGCTGGACCAGCCGGTGCAGCCGCGCAATGACCAGTATGTGGACGCCTACTTGCATTTCACAGCGCCCACCTCCGTGGTCAACAACGCAGGGACACTTCAGACTGTCGCTGACCACCGCGGCAGCGACTACTGCGTCATCCCGACGCCAAAGCCGATTACCGCGGCCCCATACACCGACACGATGAACCAGCACTGCTGGCTCATCCATCTGCCGCAGGGTGTTGCCGGGCAGACGGCCGTCACCAGCGTGGTGCGGGCTGACGACCCCAACATAGACTGCAGCGCGACGATCTATGAGGTCGGCGGGACTGTGTACGCGGAGTTGAGCTCTTCTGAGGTCCGCGAGATCTCCTTGGCCTCGCGCACCTCCCCCAACCCATGGGGCGACCCGCTGACCACGAGCCGGTGGGTGAACGTGGTTGTCAACTACACGGTCAGCGGCGCTCCAATGACGCCGATCACACGGACCATCAGTGGGCTGGTGCGGCAGCGGAACAACCACCCCGCCGAGTGGCAGCGGGTGGCTAGCCGGGCCGTTGAGAACGGATACGGGTACCAGACCTTTGACACCGCAGAGGACGACAACGGCGATCTGCCAGTGGCTGCAGACCGGGGGTACATCGAGTCCCGGCGCCAGGACAACGGCAACCTGGGTTGGCGCTTCCGGCCAGGGTATGCCTTGCCGGACCCGCTTAGCCCCTCGGGTGAGGAGCGGCAACTCCTTGGCAAAGCCGGGATGGCTCTGGACCGCATGACCGAAACGGCCTATGCGGCCGTGACGATGGCCACCAACCCCGATCCCGGCTACAACCGCGCGGCAGCGCCGGAGATCTTGGGCCTGAATATCAAGCCGCGGCTACAGATCCAGTTGCTTGGTGGCGGACCAGACACGCGGCTGCGCGCTGACCCCACCCCGCCGTCGGTGCAGACGATTTTCAACGGTGGGCTGGTTCCTGTGCCCGCCTCGACGTTCACTTCGGACGATGACAGCCGCACCATCAGCTTCGACATCGGCCAGGCGGCATGGATCCCCGGTGTCGGGCCGCTGTGGGGTAAGCCTATCTGGGTGACGTATAGCTACTCGTCGCCGCCCAATCACACCAATACTACGACGGTCACGAACGAACTGCACGTGTTGCCTGACATCGTGCGGTTCCAGTACACGCCTGGCTACGTTCGACTGAACCACCCGGTCGTGCGGGCTGCCAACATCGTGGTTGAACTCCCCAACGGCACACCCCTGACCGGCATGTCGTTCGCCGAGCCGCCGGTACCTGCCGGCGTGGTTCCGGCTGGAGCCGACCCCACGTGGCCGGAGGGATTCCTGGCACAGGGGCTGTTGAACGTGGATGCCCTGCAGATGCCCGGTGGTGAGCCGTTGCGACCGGGCAGCGACATCCAGGTAAGCTACGAGTACTGGGATCCCGTCCTTGACGCGCCCGCCATCGTCACTAAGGAGCGGCATCAGGTGCCACTCTATTTCGGAGAGTCCGTGTCATCGCCGGTAGTGGCCGGCGCTACTTTGCACGTCGGCACCGAGGGCTTCCACCCCACGCGCGTCAGGAACCCGGCGGAAGGACCCGTGGGGCTGGAGAACAGCGACTACCACAACCCCGGACATCCCACGGGGCCGATCCTGGCCCCCAACGGAGGGCGCCGCAGCCTGCTTTCGGTGCTGTGGGACCCCATCAGCCGGGTCACCCGCGGAGCATTGTCGCAGACGGCATATCCCGAGGCGGTGACTTACGGTCTGGCCAGTGGAACTGACCAGGGCGTGCCGGTGGCCACGGCGAGCCCTGCTTTGGATGGCAACACGCTCTTCGTCGGGTCCCGCATGATGACGCAGCTAAGTCGGGTCGCTTCCTACCAGGGCCAAGGGCTGGGGTTCGTCAGTGCGCTGGAGACGCAGCGGACCCTGATCTCCGATGCTTCGCGCCTGATCGAGGTGACGGGGCAGACACCGTCCTGGATCTGCGTCGGTTCGCTGGCCCCGGACTACCACGCGTCCTACCAGCTCGCGACCCAGGGCGCCGAGGAGCTGAAGCCAACGCCCTTCAGTCGGCCAGCCAAAGCGATCTACCTCAAGAACGGACACATCCTGGTGGCCGATACCGGCAACAACCGGGTGATTGAGATAGACCGCCAGGGGCGACAGGTCTGGCCTCTTGACCAGTATGGCTATGACTACTATACCAGCCCGTACAACACCAAGCTGAGTCTGGACCGCCCGGCGGACGTGTATCGCTACTACGTCACCAACAACGGCGGCGTCACAATGAACTCGCCGAACGGTGACCTTCTGCCTGGCAGCATTAGCCACACCATAGTGGCTGACCCCGGCAACTACCGTGTGGTGGACATCATCACGACGGTTGACACTCTGGGGCGACAGTCTCACACCGTCTTGACCCTCACGCCCGACTTCACCCGTGTGGGAACACGCGACGGACTCGTCCGTATCGCTTACACCAAAGCGCAGCCTATCTTCCGTCCGCATGACGGACTGCTGGCCGGCTATCTGTGTGCCGCCAGCAACCTGCATCAGTTGGTGATAGTAGAGGCGGGCTCAAAGCGTGTGAACCCTCCAGGGACCAACTCTCCCGCAGTGGGGACCTTCGACTGGAACTGGTGGGCCTGGCTCTACGACAGCGACCTTACGGACGGGTCAGTCGCGCCGGACGACCCACTGATCTTCCGCAACATCCGTCATGTGGAGTTCACGCGCGAGGGAGACGTGCTCTACCTGACCGTGACATGCGGACAGTACGCCGGACGGGCGAAGATGGTGGCAGCGGGAACGCCGCATGTGCTGGCTCAGCAGGGCGCCGGGGTTTTCGAGTTCGCCATCAATGTCGGCGGGGAACCGGGCACCTGGGCACTGGAACCGGCGGTGGACAGCGCGAGCGGTACGTTGCTGCCCGATGACCCGATCTGGCACTTCACGACACTCAACTACACCTTCAGTGACCCTGCGGCCAACGTGCGGCGCTATCTGACGAACCTGCGTTACACCGATGTGGATGGGGTAGAGCGGTGGTTGCCGATGGGTTGGGACCCGGTCGCCGCCAAACGCTTGCCTGGTGACCTGCGACCCACTGCCGCCGGTGAGCGGATCCAGCGCCACCTGATCACTAACTATGCCGAACTGATCCAAAACCTCAACCGGGCCAACGCCAACAGTTCGGTGGCCCCGGCTTCGCTGTTCAGCAGCGTCTTTGCGGTGAACACCGACGACCGGAACAACGATGACCCGAACGACGACTTGCACGACATTGACCGGCGGGAGGTCATCCCCGACCCCAATGAGTTGGACTGGCCGGACCCGTTCAACCAACCGACGTACGCTGAGCGTCACTGAAGCCGCGATACGTGGCGAGGCTCCGACCATGGCCTGGTGCGTCGGGCGTCGTGACCCGTTAAGGGGTGTTATCTCGATGGTGCGAAACTCTCGATGGGTGCTTGTTGCGACCGCGCTGCTGGTGTGGGGGAATCTGGACGTGGTCTACGCCCAGACCCCTCCTGAGTGGGAGGTCCGCACCTTCCTGGACAACACCACGGACCCCACTTATCAGTTCCGCCAGAGCGCCATCAAGCAACGGTATGTCTGCCCGTACTGCTCCTACTCCAGCCCATTCCCGGGGGATTGCCCGGACCCGTGGAACGCCGCCGGCCATCCGGGGACCGTGGCTCTGATGGACATGGCGACCAGGCGCACGCAGCGGGTGTTGTCGCTGGCAACGCCGGATATGCCTGCCAACCGGCGCGATCTGGAGTTGCCGGATGGCCGAGAACCTCAAGGCGCTGGAGCCACCGTACCTGGACGAGAGCCGCCTCGCCCGCCTGCGGGAGCTGTTTGGCCGCATCCAGTGGCAGGTGTTTTGAGGGCGAGTCCGAGCCCGCCCTGCCCCACGACGCACGCCATCGGGGGAGTGCTCCCCCCGGTGGGCGCTCCTACGGCAGCATGCGAACGCCCGTGCCCGTGACAAAGCCGACGGCGATCCAGACGCAGGCGATGGTCGCCTCCCCCGCCGCCAGGCCCAGAAACAGGTTCCGGGCTGCCTGGTAGCCGCGGGCCCCGCCGTACCGCAGAACCAGCGTCTTGCACAGCCAGGCCAGGAACAGCGAGAACCACATCTCCTGCATGGTGCTGCCCATGACCAGGCCGGCCGGGTGCAGCATCCACCAGCTATAGCGGCTGCGCAGGGCCATGAAGCCCAGGAACTTGGCGGCGCCCACCGTCATGAACAGGTAGCTGGCCGGATCCGGTCCGCTGGGCTGGCGGATGGAGGCCGCCGCGACCTCAAAGGGCGTCCGCGGCCAGGCGATGTAGCTCATGTTCTGCAGCGAGTTAGCCCCCTTGGCGTAGACCAGCCCCAGTTGCGCGACCCACGCCACTACCAGGCCGAGGCTCACCGCGAGCGCCATGCTTCGCGTCATTGTCCTCAGCGGGACACCCGTCTCCCCCGCCAGCTTGTAGTTGTTAAGGTAGTGCGGCATCTGCAGTTCATTGTAGTAAAACGTGAAGGCGCGAGAAGGGATGGCCAGCATGGCCAGGTCGCGCGGACGCAAGGCCCGCGTCCCGACCATGGAGTACAGGTAGTCCTCGGGCCGGAAGGCCACCGGGAGCTGCAGTACCCCCGTGTTAGAGGTCAGCCAACTGACCGCTGTGCAGACGACGAAGTAGGCCAGCAGGAAGGCTCCGGCGGCGGGGAGCGAGAGCCCGGCAAGCCCGGCGAGAGCCAGCAGAAGCCCGAAGGCCGCCAGGCCGCCGCAGACTGCAACGCGCGGCGGCAAGGCCTCGCCGCCATCGCGGGCTCCTGTCAGCGCCCACGACCAGAATGAGCGCAGGTGCCCCCTCGCCACGTATACTGAGACCGCGATGAGCGCCAGGTACGCCCCCATGTCCTGATAGGCGGCGAACTGCTTGGAGCCATAGCCGGAGGCGACCGTCTTGAGCTGGAGGCCAAAGGCCGAGAGGGTGATGGCCTCCAGCTTGCTCAGCACGAAGCAGAACCACGCTGACAGCGACACCTCGGTAGTCAGCAAGAAGCCAAAGCCCACCGATGAGGGCAGGAAGGCAAAGAGGACGCTGCCGGCGGCGTCCCAGGGATGGCCCCTGAAGACCAGCGGCCGGTTGTAGAAGTCCGGGTAGACGATGGACAGTCGCGGCACGGCGGGAAGGTGCGTGGACAGGCCCTGCAGGCCGTACAGTACCACCGGGACTAGGAACCCCAACCACATCAGGCGGTTGCTCAGGAACCGGTTCACGGCGTGACCGGCCGGCGGGCTCTCGATGAGAGCCATGGGGAGCTGCACATGGATGAACGTCATGCGCTCGTTCTCGACCCACTGGGCCCGAAAGATGGCGGCGAGGCAGAGCATGACAATCCATAGCAGGATCGCCACGACGGACCAGGCCAGGATGGGCAGCAGCCAGTCGCCCCAGGGGACGCCGTAACCCGGCGGCGAACCATCATAGAACCAGGCGATGGCGCGGGGTGAGGTAGGGACGAGCCACGCGGGGATGAGCGGGTGCAGGACCTCTTCCCAGTCGTTCTCCGGTGAGGCGAAGTAGCGCAGGGCCGGCAGTGTCGGCACCAAGAAGCGCATCAGCCCGGCGGAGGCCAGGCCGGACGAAACGGCCATCATCCCCCAGGTCAGGGCCAACTCGCTGCGGGCAAGCTCCCTGCCAGGGCGTAACCGACGCAGCCAGGGGTTGACGACCAGACAGATCATCAGCAGCACGAAGCTGGCCGCCACCGGGACGTGGTGGTTGGCCATGTAGCTGCCGCGGATGAAGTAGTCGTTGTAGGGGGTCAGCGC
Source organism: Armatimonadota bacterium (assembly GCA_013178155.1). Taxonomy (GTDB): domain Bacteria; phylum Armatimonadota; class Zipacnadia; order Zipacnadales; family UBA11051; genus JABLXH01. The sequence goes on from JABLXH010000009.1 coordinate 34,035, forward strand.
CAGGAGGGCCACCAGCAGCACGCAGCCCAGGAGCGTGGCTCGCAGGAACCGAGGCCGCGCCACCGGGCATGTGCCAGTAGCGCCGCGGGGCATGGCGCCGATCTCCGCCGACTGCAACATGGCATCTCTTGCCCAGCGATTGCGATAGGTGCCCCGGGCCGATCAGGATCCTGGCAGCCTCTTCGCGTGGTGGTGCAGGCCGGTTCTACTCCCAGGGCTTGTAGCAGACCTTCAGCGCCTTGCGCTGGTCCAGCAGGTCAATACCCTCGCCATACCGTTCCAGGGGCAGGGTGACCGTCACCAGAGGAGCCATGTTCAGCTTCCCCGCCACGATCAGGTCCCGCGCATACTCGGCGGACTCATAGAAGTGGCCCTTGTAGCCCAGCACGGTCAGGCCCGCGTGGCGCAGGGCGTAGGTATAGTCCTCACGCTGGACCCCAAACAGCGCGACGGCGTCGGCGGTGTGGTCCATAAGCCACTGCACAGAGGCCCGGGCGCCGTGGCAGTCAATCCCTGCGTGCAGACGGCCGCGCAGCGGGAACTCCTCGGCAGAGACGGCCGTGGGGTCGTAGGCGGCGTCGGCGCCAAGGGTCAGGGCGAAGTCGCGCCGCTCAGGGAGCAGGTCAAAGCCGATGACCTCGGCCGCCCCCTCGGCCTTGGCCATCTGGACGGCGATGAGGCCAGCGGGCCCGAGGCCGGTCACACCAAAGACCTTGCCCTCGATGGCTCCGACCTGCCGCAAGCCCTTGAAGGGCGCCCCCAGGCACATGGCCAGCTCGATGGAGGCCCACGCCTCCGCCGGCAGGCCCTCCGGAATCTTGATGGCGTTCCCTGCCTTGAGGATAACGAACTGGGCGTAACAGCCCCATACGTCGTGGCCCTGGTCGCGCCAGACGCAGATACGGTCGCCGGGGGCCAGGTCCGTAACCCCCTCGCCCACGGCTTCGACGTGGCCCGTCGCTTCATGCCCCGGCTGACCGGGCGTGTAGGGATAGGTGAACTGGTGTCCCACAAACATAGGCTCGTTGTGCCGAAGATGCAGGTCCCACTGGACGCAAGTGTTGACCGCTTCGACCCGCATCAGCACCTCACCCGGCCCCGGCGTTGGCGTGGGGACCTCGCGCACCTCGAACTCATCGGGCGCCATGACTTGCAGAATCTTCATCGGGCTGAGCTCTCCCAATCTGGTGGTGTGACCGGTCGCTGGCTGTGGTTCTGCTGCTACGGATAGAACCGGAAGATATTGCCCACGTCCGGGATGTGGCTCATGACTTCGTCGCTGATCTCGGTCATGCGAGAGAAGACGTCGGCTGGGATGTCGCCATCCAACGCCGCAGCATTGTCTTGCATCTGCTGGGCGTTGCGAGCGCCGACGAGTTCCGAGGCGACTCCGGGCTGCGCCAGGACCCAGCGGATGGCCAGGTGAGTCAGGGTGCGCTGACATTCCTCGCTCAGAGCCTTCAGCCTCTCAACGCCCTCGTAGACGTGCGGCCATACCTCGGGGTCGAAGTAGACGGTACCCGGGCGGGAGTCGCCCTCCTTGAAGGTTGGCTCCTTGGGAAACTTCCCGGTGAGAATGCCCTGAGCGATGGAGCTGTAGGTCACCACGGCGATGTCGTGCTCCACGCAATAGGGGATGACATCGCGCTCCGGGTAGCGCCAGAAGAGGTTGTAGCAGAGCTGGTGGGCATCTATCTTGCCCACCTCCGAGACCTGGTCCATCTGCTCCGGGCTGAAGTTGCTGACACCGATGGACAACAGCCGGCCTTTGCTGCGTTCGGCTTCCAGGCCTTCCATCACCGGACGCAGGTCAGCGCCGGTCTTCGGCCAGTGGATGTAGAAGAGGTCAATGTAGTCGGTCTGCAGCCGCTGACGACTGACTTCAAGCTGGTCGCGAGCGTACTGGGCCGTCTGTTCACTGGGGAAGAACTTGGTGGCCAGGTAGACTTCATCGCGCCGGCCCTGCAAGAACTCGCCCACGAGCTGCTCCGAGCGCCCGGCGCCATAGCCCTGCGCCGTGTCGAAGTGGTTGACCCCCAGGTCATAGGCGGCCTGCATCGCGGCACGGGAATCCTCGTCCTCCTGCCCACCCCACTGGCTGCCCCCGAAGGCCCAGCACCCCAGCCCAAGGGCGCATTGTGGCTTGTCCACCGGCTCGATCTTGATCACAGGCGGCTTGACGACGTATGGCATGGGTATTGCCTCCCTCAGAATGCTCCCCGGTAGGCGGGGCATCCTGCCCCGCCCGGGGGTACGCCGTCTATCGCTCCGCCCACTCCACCCTCGGCCCCTCACGCAGGCCGTAGGCCTGGCCCGCGGCGATCTCCTGCCGCAGCAGGCTCGGGTAGGGCAGGTTGCGCAGGCCCGTCCAGGCATCGGGCAGGTTGAACAGGAAGATACCGTCGGCCCCGGCGTCGTACCACTCCAGTGCACCCGCGGCGATTTGCAGGGGGCTAAGCTGGAAGTACGGCGTCTTGTCGGCCTTGTCCTCCTCGGCAGTCGGGTCGTGTAGGTCAGGCATCAGCATGTTGCCCGCGAAGTCCATGTAGTTGCTGTAGCGCGGGCAACACCTCGTCTTCGTGCCCCGGCAGACCGCGATGTACTGGGTCGCGTTCTGCCCCTCGGGCATGAGGCAGTCCACCAGGCCCTCGCGCACCCAACCCTCGGGGTCGAAGCCCTGCTGCTCGGGCGTTCGGCCCTCATACCACGTCCCACAGACGAAGGAGGCGTTCAGGGCGAGGGGGCGGCCCCGTTGCTTCCCGATGCGGTCCAGCCCCGCACGCAGGTCGCGTAGCAGGGCGGTCATGTACTCGGTCTTCTCCTCGCCCGCCTCGAAGTTGTAGCGGCAGCGCGAGAAGTCCATGGTGATACCGTCTATGTCGTAGTTCTCCGCCGTGTAGAGCATCATGTCGCGGATGAAGCCGCGCACCTCAGGCAGGGCGTAGTTGGCCGACCAGCCCCGGGCCGGGCCGGCCTTCAGAAACCACTCGGGATGGGCGCGGCTCTGGTCGCTGTGCCCGCCCTCGCTGGTGCGCTCCGAGACGTAGACCTTCACGCCCATCTCGTGGCAGCGGTCCACGAGAAGCTGCAGCACATCCACCTGCCGCTCGCGGAAGCTGCGGTCCACGCGGTCGTAGCGCGCGTCGCCGAGGCGCCCCGAGAGTTCCATGTACCCCCGGAAGCCAGTGGACATGGGATGCGGGAAGTTGGTGGCGAAAGTCGTTCCCTGACACCAGTTGAGGGCCTCGACGTTGCCGTACTGCAGCTGCTCCACCTGCTGCAGGATGCAGTCCACATCCTCGGTGCCCCACATCCAGACATGGGACATGCCGTCGCGGTCCAGGATGACGGTCTTGCGCGGCAGCGCCCGACGCGCTGCCTCCTGGCGGGCGACCTCGCGCGGGTCGCGCCGCACCAGTTTCACATAGGCCACATGGGCGTTGCACAGGCCCCACCAGAGGCTCTGGTAGGTACCGTGGGGCTGGCGGAGCTGCAGGCTCTGGCCGGTCAGGTCGGCTGTCTTCCAGAAGACCTCCACCAGTCGCTCCACGGTCTCGGCGGGCGGCGGCCACTGCCCCAGGTGCGCCTGCCACGGGTCTATAGTCGCGTAGACCTTGTCGCGGGTCAGCTTCACATCCACGCCGCCGCCGTAGTCAGGTCGGTACGTGCCGACCCATAGGTCATACGTGCCGCTGAGGGCCAGCGGGTAGGTCAGCGCCGGCGCCAGACAGCTCTCGGGTCGCTCCAAGTCTCGCTCTTCCACGCAGAGCATCTGGCCGCGCTCGCCGTTGGCGGTGTAGGGCCGCAGCCACCACTTGCCCTTCGTGCTGCTGGAGCTGACGGCCAACCGGGGGAAGCACTGGCGGAAGTCGCTGAGGGTAACCGTATCGCCGACCTTGGGCACCCGGCCCGCCGCCAGGTCGCGGTCGGTCAGCTCCGCCGCGAAGCAGAGGCCAGGGAGCAGCAAGACGACGAGCGCGGGCAAGGCGCTGCCCAGAAGGTTCATGCGTACCTCCGTCGGGTGGCGATAGAGCCTTTCGAGGCGGAGAGAGCCGACTCCTCCGCCTCCTTCAGTACCCCTTGACCTCCCACGGCCGGTTGAGCGCCTGGTTCAGCAGCGCGATCCACTTGCCCTGCTCCGCCCGCTCGCAGGCCAGCAGCAGGCAGGTCATCGTGTCCTCATCGAGGGTCAGGTCGGGCTTGCCGGCGTGCGTCTCCAGGGTCACCCAGCGCCCGTTCTGCAGATCACCCAGCAGCACCACCGGGTCCTGCAGGTCGCCCATGCGCAGGTCCATGCGTCCGGCGGACAGCGGCGCGATCAGTGCCGCCCGGGAGTCAGTCAGCGCTGCGCCGTCCAGTGACAGGCACAGGACATGGGCGTCACCGGAGAGCAGGCGCGCACCGTTCGGGTCCCGCCACTCGGCGGCGCCCAAGGCGACCAGACGACCGCTGGCGTCGGTGACCTCCAGCTGCGCGTAGCGGATGCCGTCGCGTGGTCGGGTGGCGCGGTCGCAGGTGACGACCACCCGGCCGCCGCCGGTGAGACTCTGTGTCACCCGATCGGGCCGGGGAGCTCCCGGTTCGGCACGTGACACCTCGGGGCCACCAGCGTAGGCGTACAGACACGGCAGGAGCGGCGCGGCTATCAGGGGCGCGCCCAGTTCCAGCGGGTCCGTACAGTAGACCACTTCGCCCTGCCCGAGTTTGTGGCGCGTCACCAACGGGAGTCCCCCCGCCGTCTGGGCCTCCACCGTGGCTCCAGCCGCTTTGACCTCGATGCAGGGCTTCAGCTCCAGATGCTTTCCTCCGAGTTCCACCGCCTCCAGGCCCTGACTGGACCGCGTCGCTGGAGGCTCCAGTTCGCGCACGAACTCCACCCCGCACAGCTCTCGCAGGCGCTCGGTGCGCGTGCGACGGCGGTCCCAGTTGAAGGACAGGTCGCCGGTCACCAGCAGCCGCCCACCGGCCCGCACCCACTCGCGCACCTTCTCGTAGGCTGCGTCGTCGGGGCAGAAGGGCACGGGCCAGATCAGCACCTTCGTGTCGGCACTCAGGGTCTCCAGGTGGTGCTCGTCCAGGACATTGAACTCGGTCTGCAGCCCGATGAGGGCCTCGATGGCCGCCATGGCCGCCGAGATACCGAGATGCCCCCGAGCGCCCAGGCGGAGGTTGTCGGGCATGAGCAGCGTCACCGGCGGGGCCTCGTACTTGGGCCGGAAGAAGCGCCAGACCAGGCTCATGTTGCGGTGCCAGTAGGCCACATCCTTGGGCACCCGCCCGTTAGGGTAGAAGACGCCCCACGGGAAGACGTTCTCGCTGGCGTCGCGCAGGCACCAGTTCTGCACCTTGCTGGCGCCCATGGCCAGGCCGTAGTGAGCCACGGCCATGAACAGCTCCTTCTGCTGCTCCTCGGTACGCACGATATGGTAGGCCGTGGCTCCATTGGCTCGGGACCACGCGGGGTGCGTCTTGACCCCATACTCCCCCAGGGACAGTGACTTGCCCCGAGACCTCAGGTCGTTGAGGCGCAGGTGCAGCGGCAGGCCCTGAATATCGGCCTCGGGCTCGCGGAAGTAGCCGATGTTGGCCACATCCATCCCGTCAATGGTCAGGCGGATGTCCAGGCCGCCGAAGGGCTGCAGGTAGTACTCGGAGGTGATGGGATGGTTGGCGTCCTGGCTGTGGATGGCATCCACGTGGCGCTGCACCCATTTGCGGGTGATGTCCACCTCAAACCGGGCCACATCGCACGACCGGACGCTGTTCCAGTCAGCCGGGCTCGGCGCCGGGTAGTCCATGGCCCCCCACTCGCCGTAGACCTCGTCACCCCAGGAAGCCCGCAGGGTCTCGGCGCTGCCGTATTTGGCAGCCAGCCAGTCGTTCCAGAGCTTGCGGAGGGCGGTTTTGTCGTCGTAGTTCAGGAAGAAGTCGCCATTGATGTAATGCAGCAGACCCGGCACGTTGCGGAAGTGCTCGGCATAGGCTGCGCACTGGGCGGCTTGCTTCTGGAGCAGCTCTTCGCCGATGGCGACGTTGTGCCCGATGAGATAGCCGGGCATGAACACCAGGCCCTCGCGCTGAGTGGACTGAGCCATCGCCAGGAACTGGCGCCAGTCAGCTTCCGTGAAGACATAGTCCGGGTTGCTGAACTGCAGGTTCTCATAGAGGTTGAAGCCGTAGTCGCGGGCCGCCACGTGGTCCAGGTGCCAGGTCCAGGGGTTCTCGCAGCTACTGCGGTAGACGTTGGCGTAGGTGTCGCTGCCAAACAAGAAGATGGGCTGATCGTTGAGCGTCAGGTAGTTGTCGCGGAAACCCAGCGTCGGGCCGCGCTTGACAACCTGGGGCCGTTCAACGACGAAGCCGGTGGTCATCTCGTCGTAGGGTTGGCCGTCACGCAGCAGTAGCGCCCGCACCTGGTAGAGGTCAGCGCCGAAGCGCTGGGGCTGCCAGGTCACCTCCACCGGTAGGCTGTCGCCCGGCGGTACGGTCACCTCGCGGCGCTCCGCCCAGACCCGGCGCGGGCTCGCCTGCCCGACGGGCGCGGCCAGGATCTCGAAAGCCACCGTGCAGCCTACCGCGTCGGTACCGTAGTTCTGCACCGTAACCGACGGCTTGACAGCCTCACCATCGCGGTACAGGGCAAGGTCAGTCTTGAGGTTGCGCAGGAACAGACCCCGCACGATGAACTGTGCTGTGCGCACGAAACCTTCGTCCAGCCACTGGGAACGGCCGTCGAACAGGTCACGGTTCTCGGCGCCGAAGAAGGCCCACAGCGAGCCCGCGAAGTAACCGTTGTAGTGCATCATCAACGCCCCAACAGGTCCGCGTTGACGGCCGAAGCGGTCGCGACCCGCCAGCAGTTCCACCCAGCGCGCATTGTCGGAACCCTGCACACCCGCCGCCGCCCAGCCCGCCAGTTGAGCCTGCAGGCTGCCGCCGGCGTCAAACAGGTACTGCCCCTCCCCCGCCTGGACCCGCGCCACGCGCCGCAACGGGAAGGAGGCATCGAAGGCGCCGATCTGCCACTGGGCGACACCCAGCCCGTCGCCTGGGCTCCCGGTGCTGGTGTTCATCACCTGCTGCTTGTATTTGTCAACGCGAGAGAGACGGATGTCATCGAACCAGGCAGTGCCGGTGGCCTGGTACAGGCCCATCTTGATGTGCAGGCGGGTGGTGTTGACACCCGGCGTGAAATCGTAGGTGAACTGCTGCCAGTCGGTGGTGCCGCGGACGACAGCGAAGTCCTGCCACTTTCGCAGGGTGCCGTCGCCGTCATACTCGTAGAGCGCCAGGTAGGCAAAGCCACCCCCCACGACTTCCTGGGTGCGAACCCAGCCGCTGACCCGGTAGCTGGCGCCTTTGTCCGGGGGCACGTCCAGATACAGGCGATGCTCGCCTTGAGCGCCGGGCGGCACGTGGACCTGGGCGCACGCTTTGCCCGCCTTCGGCGCGGTCGTGACGATGGTGACCTGGTCGCCGTCTCGACGCCACTGTCCGTCCAGCACCGTGCCGCCGACGGGGGGCTCAGTGGTCTGCTCGAACCCACTGTCGGGGAGGACTGAGCTCTCCAGGGCTTCCTGAAGCTGTTTCGCCATCAGCTCGGCCTCGTCGCGCCACTGACCGTTCTCCGGCAGGAGCAGTTTGCTGAAGGCATAGCCCCCGGTGGAGATGAAGCTGCCGCCCTGGTGGAGGTACTGCAGGCAGCTCTGCCGGGCCGCCGCCGGGAAGGACTGGCCGTAGGGCAGGACGAGCAGGTGATAGAGGTCCGGGCGCAGCTTCCGCGCGTCAGCCAGGTCGGCCGCCGAGAGATAGGTCACTCGCAGGCCGGCGCGTTCCAGCAGGCCGCCCAGGCGCTCCGGGTCGGACGCGGCCCCGGCCACCGGCAGCCCCGGCTCGCGAAAGACTGCCACCGCGCCTTCCGCCGGCCGACCACCAAATACCATCTGGGCCACTTCGTCCATGGTATACGCTCTCTCTCCGGGCACCAACACCCAGTTGTCGAACCAGGCCTTGCCTGCGGCGTTGTGGATACCGCAGCGCAGGCTGATGGTGACTACCCCTGGGGCGATCGTGAAGGTGTACTCATATCGCTGCCAGTCCTGGGTCTCGAATATCTGACCGAAGTCGTGGAAGGCGATGATCTCGCCGCGGTCACCCAGTTGGTAGACGGCCAGGTAGGCGTAGCCAGCCTGCCCGGCCGGCGGCGTTATCCCCTCGCCACGGGCGTCCGCGGCCACGGTGAAGGCCCCCCGCAGGTTCTCGGCCGGGATGTCCTGCGACGCCTGGGTCATACCATTGATCTCGAGGCAAACACCGCCGCGGGCGCTGGGCGGTCGCTGCGAAGGCCCGCTGATCGACCAGCCACCGGGCTTCTCAAAGCCGCCATTGAGCACCAGCGACAGGGGCTTGTCCTGGGCCCAGCACCACGACGCCACAGCCAGCGCTGCCAGTAGCCATCCGTGTCGCATCAGTCCGAAACCTCATGCATGGTAATCGGTGCCGCCCGCAACTCCGCCCGGTCGAAGCAGGCCGGAGCCCCGTGACCGTTGCGGCGGATGGTCACCCGTAAGCGCTGCCCCTCCGGCACCCTGGGCGGCGCGGTGTATGTCAGAACCATCTCCACCCACACACCCAGATGCGGCAGGACCCGCGGTGGAGGCATCTCCACCGCCCCCAGGCGGTATCCCCCGGCGTGCAGCTCCAGGAGACAGTGCGGCCAGGGCTCGTTGTCGCTGCCCATCGGCTGCCCGGCCCAGACCGAGAGCCGATAGCGCGTGTTGGCGTGCAGCGGCTCCGTCAGTTCCTGCCGAACCAAGGCTTCGCCTGCCGGATCGGCGGGAGCGTTCAGAACAAGCACGTTCTCGCCGTCGGGGGGATACCAGTTCCACAGTCCGGTCGCCATCGGCCGCCAGGTCTCCACGCCGCCAGCGGCCTGCCACCCTGGCGCTCCCGCCACTCGCTCCTTTTCCGCCAGTGTGATGGCTTCAAAGCTGTGGTTGGCGATGGCCAGCCGTTGGCCGGTGCCTGGCGCATCCAGTGGTCCAATGGGCATCGGCTGCCCGTCGGCTGGTGTCAGTAGTTCCGCCACCTTCCGCACGAAGGCCTCGCTGGCTGGCTGATGGTCCTTGATGGACGCCGAGCCCACCTCGGACGCGATCTCCGGCATTGGCCCTACGGCGAAGACCTGGCGCAGGTCCTCGAGGGACAGCCGCTTGCCACCAGAAAGCGTGGGGCTGGCGGGATCGCGACTGACGGCGCCTGCCGACTGACTGAGCAGCGGGTCGGCCACACGGCTGTGACCATCCAGACCCCTTGTAGCATGCCACTCACTCAGCGTCAGGGGCCGGCTGGGCTGGTAACCGTCCTCGCAGACCTGCCAGGTCGCCGGGTCCGCCTCCTCCGCGGCCGTGGGCCTGCGCCAAAGGACGTTGTGGTCAGACCGGTTGCCGCGGGCAATGTCGGATTCGGGACTGATGGTCAGGAGTGGAGCCTCGCGGCCGATGACCACGTTGTTGTAGACGCTGTTGTAGCAAGTGACCCGTGCCACCTGACCCTCGATGTTGCCTTCCCAGCCCACCAGGATGCCGCGTTCCCCGGCGGTTACCAGGTTGTTGGCGACGAGGGTGCGGGAGGAGCCGTTTAGCCCGATGGCAGCGCAGTGCGGCCCGCCCTCGGCCACGTTGTTGATGAAGGCTCCCGTTTCGCCGATCTCGTAGTAGAGCTGAAACTGGCCGTTGTCATGGGCATAGCAGTGGCTGACCAGGCAATCGCGGTTGTGGCAATCGAACCACAGGCCGGGAGAGGCGTACTGCCGGGCGAACTCGCACCGGTCGAACCACAGGCGGTTGCCGAAGTGTTTGCCCCCGGCGTGCCAGGAGGCGTTCCACCCAAACAGGTTGTTGTCGGTCAGGCGGCAGCGACGCACGATTAGCCAGGAGTCAGTATCCATGTCGCCCTGACCCTCGAATCCCCCGCAGCCGTTGCCGTTATGATGAATCCAGCAATCCTCGACTACAGTCGTGACACGCTTGCCACCGCGTACGACCATACCCTCGAAGGCGCTGAGAGCCACTTCGCAGTTGCGAACCAGACAGCCCTCGGCAGGGGCGCCCCCGCCACCAGGCCCGGTCATCACGAACACCACGCCGCCGATCGGCACCACCAGCGGCCCGTACAGGAAACGCAGGCCCTCGACCAGCAGGTAGTTGCCGGAGGAGTACCAGCAGAACCGCACCGCAGCCTCCATCCGGCGTCGGTTCGGGTCCTCACCGCCGACCAGCCAGACGAGGAGCTTGCGCCGCGCTTCGTCATAGTAGAAACTGCCGGGCATCATCGCGGCTTGCCCACGGCCAAAACCCAGGAAGTACTGGCAATAGGCCTGCGGAGGCTTGAGCGCCTCGGTCTCGGCAGGGATGCTCATGGGGATGAGCGGCACATCATCGGCGCAGATCATCGAAGGGTAGACGCCCTCGAAGAGCCAGTCCGTCTCCCAGACGGGCCGGTCCAGCTCGCTGGCAGCCCGCTGCCAACCGGTCAGCAGTTCGGAGCCGCGCACGGTGGCCTGCTCGCCGGGCATGGCGCGGATGGCGATCATCCGGTCGGGCCCAAGACCCGACTTGTCCACCCGCACGTACTCGCGGTAGTCGCCCTCGCGCACCCAGAGGGTGTCGCCGGGCTGGAGGGCGTCCACACCCCGGCCGATGGTGCGAAAGGGTCGCTCCCACGAGCCGTCATTGGCATCATCGGCGCCCGAAACGTCGGCGGCGGTGAAGTAGTAACGCCCTCCGTCGGGGACAGGAGGGAGCAGGTCGCGCGGGTCGGATTGGGCCCAGGAGAGCCCGACGGCTGCTGCCAGACTGAGCACGACGGCAAGAATCGGCACGGAACACTCCTGCCAGCCGGGAGTCCCCGGGGGTTCGCTGCTGTATGGCGACGCTCCTTCCGGCTGCTGGCAGCAGGTCTCCCCGATCGCCCGGCGAAGCTGCCTCCACATCGCTGATGTCAGAGGTGTTGGCCATGCCCCGTCTCGCGTTCTGCGTCGCCGTGTTCCTGCTCGTCTCGTGTCAGGTGCATGCCTACGAGCTGCGCCGCCTGCACCCCTTCGCCGAATGCACCGCCGACCAGCTCCTCCAGCACCTCGAAGGGCCTATGGGGCGCCTGGACCTGGCGGGGCTCCGCAATGACTGGGTGCACAAGGCCTTCGCGGTCACGGTCTCGCCGGGCGAGCCGGAAGCCGGGGTTACCCTGGGTCTGACCGGAGACCGCGAACTGGTGGGCCATGTGCGGCTGCGCGTGGTGGGCTTTGTCAAACAGACACCGCACGGATGGGTCATGGACCCGATCTTCGAGCGGCCGGGCGACATTGACCCGGCGTGGGGCCAGTACATCCGCAACTTCGAGGGCATCCGGCGCTTCCCGACGGTCCTGGCCACGCCAGCAGACCCGGTGGTCGTGTGGGTCACGGCGGACACGCGGGGCCTGAAGGCCGGTACATACCACGGCGCGGTCACGGCGCAGCCCCCGGGCGGGCCGATGCGGGCGGTGCCGTTGCGGCTGGTAGTGCGGCCGGTGGAGTTACAGGCGGACAACCCCCTTATCTGTTGCGGCTGGCAGTGGATACCAGAAGCGCCGACCAAAGTGGAAGGCGCACGCCTCTTCTTCGACTATGGGATCAACGCTACCCACGTGCTGGCCGACATGGAAGCCTGCCGCCAGGCAGGCTACCGTTTCTTCATGTTCCCCTTCGGCCCGTCCTGGAAGGGCCAGGCCCCCGAGGACGTGCCCCAGGCGGAGGTGGACGCGGCCATCGCCGAGGTCAAGGCCACCGTGCGCAAGCTGCGCCTGCGACCCGATCAGTGGGCGCTGTATACCATTGACGAACCCAACGACAAGTCTGTCCCCAACCAGGTACGCTGGTGCGCTTATCTGCGCCGGAAGTGGCCCGAGGTGCGTTTCCTGTTCAACCCCGGCTGGGGGCCCGGCCCGCGCAACGAATGGGGCACGGTCGCGGGGACGGTGGAGCCGCTGTCGCCGTTTGTGGACATCTGGCTCCCATACAGCCACTGGCTCTGGGATGAGGTCTCGGGCGTCTCCCTGCCGCTCATGAAGAAGCATGCGCGGCAAGTCTGGTTCTATGAGATCATGAACTTCCCGTACACCCGCCGGCCATCGGTCGGGCGGGACATGATGCGGACGCGCCCTTGGGTGGCGTGGAAGTACGGCCTGCAGGGCTGTAGCTGGTACTCGCTGAACGCCATCTCGCAACTACCCTACATGGACGACCCCGAGGGCAAGGAGTACGCCGCCAGCTACTACACCGTGCCTGCACGCAGCCTCGAGGCCTTGCGCGAGGGCTTCCAGGATTACAAGCGCATGCAGGAGCTGCGGCGACTCGGCGTGGATGAGGCGACGCTCAACAGCTTCACCGACCGGGCGCTGAACGCCACGAACGTCCGGGATTTCGACGTGCTGCGACGCGACATGGACCGGCTGCTCGTCGCGCTGACCGAGGGGTAGGGCCTGCCTCACGGCACCAACCGAGCCTCCACGATGCGTCCTCGCGCCGGGTTCCATCGGACGTAGACACGGTCGCCAGGGCGGAAGTCCTGGCGGCCGACGACCAGCGGGCAGGAGGCGGGCTTCTCAGGGGCGACGCGCCCGGCGGGCAGGCAGAGGCTGTCTATCGGCAGCAACGGCGCGCCCTCGACCTTGAGCCGGGCAAGGCGGAAGGGCGTGGCGGCCTCGAAACACTGCACCCGGCCCAACACCTCGCAGCGGCGCGCATTGACCCTGACGACGATACCGTCGCGCACGGTCAGCGTTACGTCGTCACCAGCGCTTACCTGGTCGCCGGTCACGCTGGCGGGCGCACCGTCGTTGACCTGCAGAGTGACAGCGCAGTCAGCCGCCACAGGCATTGCTCTCCCCATGCCGCCGTCGTCATAGGGCTCAAACCTCAGGGTGTCGCCGACCAGACCTCGCGCTTCTCCAGCCTCCTCACGGTTCGGCGGTGGCGGCTCCCACGGCTGGTAGGTGTCTGGCGCTCTCTCAAGCAACGCCTCGTGCGCCAACTCGGTCGCCGCCCGATAGTCACCGGCCTGGAAGCGAGCCCGCGCACGGGCCACGTCGGCGCCGTTTGCGGCCTCCAGTCGCTGCAGCGCCCACACGGCGTCGGCGCGCCAGCCGGCCAGCAGGCTTTCGGCCCGGAGCCGGTCGGCCCGGTAGCTGCGGTTACAGTGCAGCAATGCCTCCTCGGCCCAGGGGACCTCCAGGGCACAGTCGAAGACACAGACCCAGCCCGCCAGTCCCAGGGCGTGCATCTCGAACTCGATGGTCAGTTCCGTCTGTCCCTGGGCGACGGAGGTCAGGTCCACCTGGTACTGCCCGCCGCCATTGGTCAGCCGGTCTACCTCACGCAGGTGGTCGCGGTCCGCACCGGCGCGGATGGCCAGATAGGCCCGATCGTCCATCTCCTGGAAGACGAAGGCCCGGGCGCGGTAGGCCAGGGCCAGGCGCTCGAAACGCTCGGTGCCGACCAGGTCTCGCGCCCGCACGCTGAACCGCGCTCGCGACACCTGGCCGACCTCGGACGGATACAGCGCCCGGTCCGGCAGCGGCCAGATGTAGTCCACCTCCACGCCCTCGCCCCCGAAACGGCCTCGCCAGCCATCGTTCTGGAAGTCCTCATACCATACCCGTGGGCGCCACGGCACGGGCGGCAGTTCCCCCCAGCCGCGCTGTACTGCAGCCGCCGTGTTGCGGAGGCCCTCGTCGCTGAGGTTGAAGAGCGAGATGTGATCGCAGCCGGCGGCATAGGCCAGTTGCACTGGCCCGGCGCCGTCGCGCTCGCCGCCCAGTTCGCAGTTGATGTCCGCGGGCACACCCAGCTCGCGGTGGATGTCCAGCCACGACAGCGCATCGGAGCTGGAGCCCCGCTCGCCCCACTCGCCGCCCAGGCGCAGGTCCTGCAGGACGCCCGCCTCCGTGGCCTGCACGGGGTTGTCAAAGCCCCAGCCGCCCATGAAGGTGTGGGTGTAGGTCTGGTCGGCCAGCGGACATCGTCCGAGCCCACGCAGGAAACCGGCGGCCATCTCGCGGTTGTAGGCCCGCAAGCTGCGGCGCAGGAAGGTCATTTCAGCGTCGCTCAGGCCGTCGCGGGGGTCGAGAGTGACACCTTCGGCGCGGGCTGCAGCGGCCATGGCCGGGTTGAAGTCCGCTTGCAGGTGGGGTGAGGTGCCCGGGTTGCCAGCACCCCAGTAGGCGGGCTCATTGTCCAGGACGACGCTGCGCACCGGGAAGACCACCGTCTCGCCGGCACGGCGCCAGTGGAAATCCGTCCACGCCTCGCGCAGGAGCCGCCCTACCAGCGCGAAGCGCCCGGCCTTGAAGGCGTTGAGGCGGGCGTTGCGGGTGGTCAGCCAGGGCACACTGCTCCAGTGGTTGGGTATGGACAGGCCGAAGGCGCCGAGGTCGGCGTCGTAGGTGACCTGCTGGTACTCCGGGTCACACCAGCGTCCCCCCTGGCCGTCAGGGCCGAAGGGCGTACCTGCCCACCAGGTGTTGAGCTGCAGTTCGACCGGCACCCCGGCCGCCTCGGCGGCGGCGATGAGGGCGAGGAGACGCTCGTGAATGGCTTCGGGAGCCCACTGGGCCAGGGCGAAGGTGTGCACCGCCGCCATCGGCCGCAGGTCGTCCAGCCCGGCCAGGATGCCCCTGATCTCGCGCAGCCGCGCGGCTGTGACGTCGCTCTCCACGGTCGGCCCGAGATGCATCGGCTGCAGGAGACCCAGGGAGCGCACATGGGCCTCCAGGTCCTCATAGAGCGACACCTCCGATAGCTGCAAAGGGGTGTCGGCTACATTGGTGACCGTGAACGCGCAGGGCCGGCCCGGCGACTGGTCGGGCAGGTCCAGGAAGGCCGAGGCCGGTCCGGTGCCGTCGTAGTGGCGGCAGCGGAAAGCCACGATCTCCCCGCCGACGCTGACTGTGTAGGCCGGCGACTGGCCGTCGGCAGTGCGGAACTCGCGCAACTCCAGGGTGAGCAGTTTGCCCGTCTTCGGCGTCAGCGTGAACTCCAGCCGGCCTCCAGGTGGCACGCGGACCCCACGCAACGGCAGCGCACGGTCGCCAAAGCGCCAGGTGAAGGCGATCCCCTCGGCATGCCCTCCCGCAGGGCTGCCGTGCAGCAGCAAGTGACCCACACGACCGGCGCCCAGGGCAGGGCCTGCCATCGCCAGCAGAACCAGGAGGCTGCGCGCCATACGGCCCTCCTTGGAAGGATATGATGCAGGTTCGCCACTGCCCGGACCGCACCTCGGGTCAGGCGCGGGCAGGTTGGTCGTGGAGCGGCCGCGAACTCTCTGATTGGTGTCAGAAGCCCGGGGGGCGCAATGAACTGAGGCCGGAGAGGGAGCCATGAAGCTGCTGGGGTCGCTGGCAGCGATGGTCCTGGTCACTGCAGCGGCGGGTAACGACGCCGGACGGCTGCCGGTGACGCCTGGCATGTACGATGCCATCCCTGTCCCCCAGCCATATCTCTGGCCGCCGCCGCGCGAGGTCTCGTTTCCCCCTGCAGTTGTGCCGCTGGTGCGCGACAGCCAGCGTCTCAGCCTCATCGTGATCGGTGACCAAGCCGGGCCGAAGGCGCGGCTGGGAGCGGAGACTCTGTCGGCGCTGGTGGCAGACCGCAATCTCCTGGCCGTCAACCTCCCGGTCCGACCTTACGGCAAGTCAGGCTGGAGCGACCTCCGCGACGCCAACCCCATCATCATCGGCACCCTTCAAGACAACGCGCTGGTGGAACGTCTGGTGCGGCGCCACGGGCTCCCTCTGACCGCTCGCCGCCCTGGCCCTGAGGGGTACATCATCCGGGTCGTGCCCTGGGGAGACCGGGGCGAGCGGCAGGCGGTCATGGTCGGCGGCTCTGATGACCAGGGCACGCTCTATGGCTGTCAGGCCCTGGCCCAACTGCTGCGCGGCGAGGGATGCTCCACCTGGCTGCGAGCCGCGACGGTCACCGACTGGCCCGGCTTCCGCTGGCGGCCCACCGGCTGGGGCTACGAAGTCTACCACGAACGCAGCAAGACTGATGTGCGAGAGTATGCCGATCTGATTGGCCGCTTGCGGTTCAACGTGGCCACCGGCGGCGGATCAGCGGATCCAGAGATCACCGCCTTCGCCGAAGCCCGCGGGCTCGCCATGCTGGATGGCTACTGGTCCATGGAGGGCTTCGCCCGGTACGCCCAGGAGAATATCCCCCGGCGCTGCGTGCCCAAAGGTACATCTGCCAACTGCTGGAGCGATCCGGGACTGCGCCAGCGCATTCGCGAGGTGTTCGGCGATGTGGCCCGGACGGCCAGCGGAGTGAGCTGGCACGACAACACCGATGCCGGCTGGTGGACGCCGTATCTGCAGTTTTGGAACCAGCGCTGCGAGCTGTGCCGCGAGACCTACCCTGAGCCTGACCCTCGCCGTGGCGACGCTGAGCGCTTCCAGGCCATCTACGAGGCGGCGAAGGCCCACGGGGCCGACAAGCTGGTGGTGCTCACGCTGCCCTGCTACTACGACAACCCTGAGCGCTTCCCGCTGATGGTGGAATACCTGCACTACCTGCGCGACCACCTGCCTCGGGACATCGTGTTCTGGCTGGAGGACCGCAGTCCCGCCGAGGCCGAGTCTTACGAGCGGCACCTGGGCCGCCCGTGCATCAACTATCTGTACGCCAACACGGGTGGTGGTCGGACTTGGGCTGAGGACTTCGCCCGGGTCGCGGCCAACAAGGGCCATGTGTCGGGTTGCTGGTACGCCATCGGGCATCGGCCCGAAGAGCTGCTGACCATGATGGCGTCCGCCTACCAGTGGAACCCGGACCTGCCCACGGACCTGGCCTTCATCTATCGGGTGCTCGTGCCCCAGGCTTGCCACTTTCTCTATGGCGATGCCTGGCGGCACATGGCCGAGGTGTATCTGCAGAACATGGACCCGGCTCAGGCGACCAGCAGCAAGGACCCGGTGGTGCTGCGGGACATCGTCACCAGGTCCCGCCGGTCGCTGGCCTTGCTGGCTGAGGCGCTGCCGCAGCTCACAGGACAGGGACGGGTCACGGCGGAGGCGCTTCGGGTCCGTGACTCCGGTCTGCTGCAGACTGCAGAGACGCGATTGGCCTACGTGGAGCCCCTGCAGAAGCTGCGGGACGCCCTGGCGCTGGTGCGTGATGGTGACCATGACGCGGCCCTGGGTCGGCTGTCCGAGGCGGCGGCGAGCGTCGAAGCCGTGCCAGCTCGCTTGCGAACCGACGAGCTCAGTGTCAAGCGCCTGCGGTACCTGGCCCTGGACCTGGAGCGGCTTCAGGATCGCATCCGGCGCCAGGACCTGCAACTCGTGGCTCGCGAGCCCGTATGGCAGATCGGCGTCTTCGACAATCTCCTGGACGAGTTTGCCGGCGAGACGGCAGGCAAGCGGGCAGAATTCGCAGTGGGAACGCCCCTGGCGCAGTTCCCCGCAGAGGGAGGCTACACGCTCGTTTTCGACCACGGGTTGCCGGCGGGAGGCCGGCTGCTGGTGCGGATCGAGGGCACTCCGGTGACCATCTCGCTGGACGGAGCCGAGCTCTACTACACCTACGACCTGACTCCCGGCTTCAACGATGTCACCGTGCCGCTGCCGGCGCTGGACCCGGGCGAGCATCGGCTGACCGTGACTCCCGACGGGCGTCTGCGCACCGACGCCGTGGCCTTGTATCCCGGGCAGGAGCTGGTCCCAACCTCTGCCGCCAACGAGTGGTTGCTGGACACCAGCGGCACATGGGATTTCCGGCTGGACCCCGGGGATGTCGGCGAGCGCGAGGGATGGTACCGCCAGCCGGTGGACCCCAGAGACTGGACCACGATCAGCGTGCCGGCCTACTGGGAGAGCGACCCGCGCTTTCCGAGCTATGACGGTGTGGCCTGGTATCACACATCGGTCAAACTGCCCTGGGAGCATCACACCAAGCCGGTGGTGCTGCGCTTCGGCGGCGTGGACGACTACACGAAGGTCTGGGTGGCCGGCAACTACATTGGCAAGCACGACCAGGAGGATTCGGAGTTCCACTGGTTCGACGAGGCCTTCGAGTTCGATGTATCGGGCAAGATCCCGTTCGGCGATGGCGCGGACATCTACGTCCGCGTGGAAGACACCCATGGTGACGGGGGCATCTTCCGGCCGGTCACCGTGGCGGTGATCATCGGCGGCAAGGACACCGCCCCCATCGTGGGGCCGGGAGCGCTGGGCTACTGATGCGTACACGGCCTGTTTCTGTTCTGCCGGTGTTGCTTCTGGCGGCAATGGCCCCCTGCTGTGCCCAGTCCTGGGTGCGCCGCACGGTCACGATCAGCAATGAGGCCGACCGCGCGGTGGCGCAGGTGGTACGGCTGGCGTTCGGCGACCTGGGCCTGCCCCCGGACTGCCGCCGGGAGTCTCTGCGCCTTACCGACCCGGAGCGGCAGCAGCGCCTCCTGTTCGAGTTGGACTCGGAGCGCGACGAGCTGCGGTGGTTTGTCGAGCTGGCCCCGCGGAGCAGCCAGCAATACACGGTCCATGCCTCGGCCGACCCCGACCTGCTCCCGGTGAGTGTGGACGCTCTGCCCCGGGCCCAGGTCATGCCGGGCGACCGCACGGCCGGGAACCGCAGCCAAGAGCTGACCTACCGGGGACCCGGCCCGCCATTCACGCTGGTGCTGCAGGACAACGTTCCGTACGACCCGGATGTGACCCAGACCCACCCGCAGCCGCTGACCGAGGCAGACCAGCGCTGGATGAACGAGCTGTGGCGGCGCCGGGTGGGTGTTGCCTCCCTGAGAATTGCCGGACAGGAGCTGGTCGCCGGCCACTGGCCGGGCTTCTGGACAGCCCTGAGCTACTACTACGACGGCCGACCCTACAACCTGTCCCGGCTGGACCACGTCTCCGCTACACGGGGCAGCCTCATTAGCAGCCTGGTGGCAGGGGGGGAGGCCGAGAGCTTTGCGTACGGTTGGGGACACGGGCTCAAGGTGGAGCTAGGCGTCGAGGTGATGCCTGTGAGCCGGGTACGCTTCACCTGGGCGCTCACCGCGCCGTACGACCTGGCGACCGTCCCGGAGTCGGGCCGCCCGGCGCAGCCGGAGGGGCGGCCGTCCATCGCGGCCCTGAACTTCCTGCCGGAGAGCGTCGCGCCAGTCTTTGACCGGGTGCTCTGGCACGACGAGGCTGGCGAACTCCAGCGGGCCGGCATCGGCATCGCCGAGGACCGCGTCTTTCTCAGCGCGCGGCCTGGCGGCTCCGGCTGGTGCGCGCTGTATGGCACGGAGACGGGGACACTCCTGGGGCTGGTGCCGGAGCAATGGGGCGATGGCGGTATCGTCCACCTAGCCTCGTGTGACGGCTCAGGTTACCCCCGCAACGTGCTGCAGATGCACATGGTGGGCACACCGACCAACAACTGGCGCGCTGGGGAGAGCCACACCTGGGCCTACTCGCTTGTGGTCAGGCAGGTAGCCACCGAGGCGCTGGCCATCGCGACGATGGATGCCGCGAGGGCCTCCCAGAGCCCAGCGCTCCGTGTCACCGTGCGCCACAACTGATGGCGGGTGACACCGGGCCGGTGGAACCAGACGCCAGCGGATGTTGCGCGCCGCGAGCTGGGCGGCAGGTCCACTGTTGTCTCGGGCCGAAACACTGAAACATACCGACGCTACATGGATGGGGAGTTGAGATGACACTCTACACTTGTTCGCTGATCGCTGTGCTGATCACTCTGCTGGCGGTCGGCGCCGCCGGAGAGAGTCTGTTCGAGGACTCTCACGTCATCAAGAAGCCGCAGAGCACCTACGGCTATCGGGGCATCATGGGGGATTTCGTCCGCCTCAAGGACGGAGCCATCCTGATGAGCTACACGGACGGAGACATCATGGTGGTGAAGTCCACGGATGAGGGCCGCACCTGGGGAGAGCCCAGTGTCCTGGTGCGCCGGCCCCAGCCGCCAACCAAGGGCAATATCGCGCACCCCTCCTTCCTGCGGCTGCCCAGTGGCGACATCATGCTGGCCTTCATCTACAACACCTACCCGACTACGCCGTACTTCGGCCAGAACTACTACCGGCTCTCCAGCGATGAGGGCCAGACGTGGTCCGAGCAGTACTGTTACACGCCCTATCCGGGCTATCTGCCCGTCCACAACGATCGCCTGCACATCCTCTCCACCGGGCGGATCATTGCCGCGGCCGAATACAAGGCCTATTTACCCAGCAGCGACGACCACGCCGGCTACGTCGGCATGACCTTCTTCTCCGACGATGGGGGCTATTCGTGGCAGCCGAGCCGCAACACAGTGGATGCCTTCAAGGACGGACAGCGGGTGGAGGTGCAGGAGGCCGACGTGGTGGAGCTCAAGGACGGGCGGCTGCTGATGTTCGCCCGGACCTACAGCGGTTACCCCATGTTCGCCTACTCCGAGGACAAGGGCGAGACGTGGGGGCCGCCCATCGCCCGCAAGGACATCCCCATGCCCTATGCGGCCATGCCCACCGTGCGGCGCATACCCTCAACCGGTGACCTGCTGTTCATCTGGATCAGCGAGATGTCGCGCGACCCCGAGGACGAGCGCATCACGCGGCGCTGCACACTGACCTCGGCCATCTCGAAGGACGAGGGCGAGACCCTGACCCTGCAGCGGAACATCGCAAGCGATCCCCTGCAGGACTATGGCTACCAGTGTGTGGAGTTTCTGGACGACAATGTAGTGCTTCTGGGCTACCACAGCCGCGAGGGTATCCACGTCGCGCGTATCGGAGTGGACTGGTTCTACGGCAAGTGACCATTGGCGGACGGGAGGTGTGTCCATGACGGATGACCGCGAGCGTGCCGAGACCTATTTCGCCCCGGCGGAGCGGGCTCCACGGGACGAACTGGAGGCCGCGCGCCGGGCTTTGCTGGCCGATCCGCTGGCGATGGCCTTGCTGGACTCGATCCCGGATCTGGCGATGGTGCTGAACCATCAGCGGCAGATCGTGGTAGTCAATCACCGGGTCCTCGAGGCCCTCGGGGTCGACTCAGCCACCGAGGTCCTCGGCTTGCGCCCCGGCGAACTGGTGGACTGCATTCACGCCGAGGAGGGACCTGGTGGGTGTGGCACCAGCCGCAACTGCGATGTGTGCCCGGCCGTGAACACCATCCTTCGCTGCATTGAGACTGGCGAGACGGTAGCCGACGAGTGTCGCATCCGCACCGGCCGTGAGACCGATGGCGGGGCGCTGGACCTGTATGTGGTGGCAACGCCCTTGCGCGCCCGGGATCTGCCTCTGATTGCGCTTACCATGCGCGATATCAGCGCCGAGAAGCGCCGGGGCGTCCTGGAGCGAACCTTCTTCCACGATGTGCTGAACACAGTGGCCGCACTGCGAGCCGTCTCGGAACTGCTGGACTACTCAGCCGGCGATCCGGAAGAGGAAGAGGAGTTCAAACGAGACCTGCGGCGCATTGGCCTGCAACTCAGCGATGAGATCGTGGCCCAGCGGCAGCTTCTGGCGGCCGAGCGGGGCGAGCTCAAACTGCAGCGGGCCATCGCTCCGGTGGGAGAGGTGCTGGGCTCTGTCTTTGAGCTGTACCGCCACCACACCCTGGCCCGGGGCCGCACTCTGTCGGTCGGACGGGTGCCTGACGTTGACCTGGAGACAGACCTGACGCTGCTGCGCCGCGTCCTGGGGAACCTGGTCAAGAACGCTCTCGAGGCGACCCCGGAGGGCGGTGAGGTGACGATGGAGGCTCTCGCTGATGGCGATTGGGTGATCTTTGAGGTCCGCAATCCGGGGGTGATGCCCGAGGAAGTGCAGAAGCAGATCTTTCAGCGGTCCTTCAGCACCAAGGGCGAGCCGGGCCGCGGCATCGGCACCCACAGCGTCAAGCTCCTGGGCGAGCGCTATCTCGGTGGGAAGGTCAGCTTTGAGAGCGCTGCGCCCGACGGCACGGTCTTCCGGGTTGCATTGCCGCGGGAGTTGGGAGCGGACTCCTAGCGCCGCAGGGCCAGTGCCATGCCCATGCCGCCGCCGACGCACAGGGTGGCCAGGCCCAGGTGAGCATCGCGCCGCTCCATCTCATGCAGGAGTGACGTCACGATACGGGCCCCCGTCGCCCCGATAGGGTGGCCCAGGGCGATGCCGCTGCCGTTGACGTTGACCACTTCCTCGTTGAGCCCCAGCTCGCGGATGACGGCCAGGGCTTGCACGGCGAAAGCCTCGTTGAGTTCGACCAGCTCAAAGTCCTGCGGCGAGCAGCCCAGACGGTCGCAGAGCTTGCGGACGGCCGGCACTGGCCCGAGCCCCATCACCTCCGGCTCCACTCCCGCCGCCGCGACGGCGGCCACCTCGGCCCGTACTGGCCACCCCATCTCGCGGGCGGTATCGCCCTCCGCCAGCAGGACAGCCGCCGCGCCGTCGTTGATGCCGGAGGCATTGCCTGCCGTGATGCAGCCATCGGGCTTGAAGGCAGGCTTCAGGCTGGCGAGGGCTTCCAGCGAGGTCTGGCGCGGGTGCTCGTCCACGGCCAGTGGCTCGTCCCGGTGACGCGGAACCGGCACGATCTCGGCACTGAAGGTCCCGGCAGCGAGGGCAGCCAGCGCCCGCTCCTGGCTGCGCAGCGCCCAGGCATCCATCTCCTGCCGGGTGATGCCGGTGCGCTCGGCGATTCTCTCGGCCGTAAGGCCCATGCCCAGGCCGGTCACCGAACAGGTCAGCCCGTCCATCACACCGTCCACCAACTCAACGTTCCCCAGCTTGTGCCCCCAGCGCACCTCGCGACTGAAAAACGGAACGTTACTCATGCTCTCCGTCCCACCGGCCACATAGACCGCGCCTTCGCCCAGCAGGATTCGGTCTCGCGCCTGGGCGATGGCCGCCATTCCCGAGGCGCAGGCCATGTTGACCGTGTAGGCGGTGACTGTCACCGGTAGTCCAGCGCTGAGCGCCACCTGACGCGCCACATTCATGCCGCTGCCCCCCTGCAGGACCTGGCCGAGAATCACCTCGTCCACCCGCTCTGGTGGCACGTTGTTGCGCCTCAGCAGGGCGCTGACCACGCATGTGGCCAGGTCGGCGGCAGAGTGCTCGCGGAGTCCTCCGCCAAAGCGGCCGATGGGGGTGCGCAGCGCGTCAATGATGTAGGCGCGGGCCATGTCCATCACCTCGGTCCTGCTTACCGGCACCATGTCTACTGCACCAGCCGCACCAGCGCGCACTGCATGCTGTCCAGCCGCAGGTGTAATGTGTCGCCAGCGACAGGGAAGCTTCCACCACTGCGCGCCTCCCAGGCTCTCACTTCTCCGTCGCGCAGCTCCAACTGCTCACGATCCAAAGCAAGGCGGACGTTCGCGGGGTCGCCGGTCAGGTTTGAGACCACCAGGAGCGCTCCCTTCGCTGGCCGCACATAGGCACTGCAGTACACGCCTTGGACCTGCGGACGCGCGGCGGTCTGCGACCAGTAGGGCAGCCAGCGGGCGTGGTCGGTGCCGAAATCGTCAAAGGCTTTCCATACGGCCGACGCCAGCTCCAGATGCTCACCGAGGCCGGAGGCCCGCACATACATGTCGTGTAACAGCACAAACGCCAGGCTCTCCTGCATGGTGAAGGGGCGCTTCTCATAGTTCAGGAACTCCGCCCGCAGGCCCCACTGTTTGCCCATGAACTCGGCCCGGAAGCTCTCCAGCGGCAGCAGCTCCGTGGCCTTCTGCTCCCCAAACTTGTACCCCTCAAACTGCTCCCCATCCCAGTAGCTGTCGCAGAAGGACAGCTCCGGGATGATCATATTGCCGGACATGTGCTGGTCCAGGAGAGGCTCCTTGCGCTGCTGGCGGAAGATGGTGTACAACCGCCGCATGAACTCCCGGTTGCGCCAGATGGGGTGCGTCTTGTGCCATTCGCCATCTCGCAGGTAGCCACAACCGTGGGTGTAGTTGGTGCAACCGAAGCACTCCGTCGTGCCGTCCATGTAGATGCCGTCCAGGTCATACTCCCGGGCCAGCCGCTCGATGCCGTCCAGCTCAAACTCCATCAGCGGGCTGCGGTTGCACCCGGCATCGAAAGTGCGCTCCGGCTTGCCGCCGCTCCAGGGGATCAGCGGCCAGACCGTCCACTGGTCATGGTAGACCTGCATCTGCGGCGTGGTTCCTGCCAGGCCGTACCCGAAGTAGACGATGATCTTGATGCCGCGGTCATGGCAGGCCTGGATCAGGCTGCGAAGCTTGTCGCCGTAGGGCGTGGTGGGCAGGCCATACTGGTCGGTCCAGGTGTCATGGTAGACTACCACCTCGACCCCCTTGGACTTGAGGTAGTCCAGCACGGTGACTGTCTCTGAAGCCCCACCCAGCGCCAGCCCGCCGTCCCGCATGGTGCCCGCCTTCATGATGGCGCCACCGCGCTGCGAGCCCCGGGAAGAGAGCCTGGCGGCCGGCAGTGGTCGGCCGTCGGCATCCAGTCCCGCGACGTGGTCCAGCAGCAGCGTGCCAGGCTTGTCGGGCAGTAGCGCCTGCGCGGCGGGTTGCTCCAGCGCTTCGGCCCGCGACGCCAGTTCTGCGGCAGTGGCCGGTTCGTCAGCGATGCGTAGCTCGTGCAGGATGAAGCCACTCTGATCGCCGCCGTGGGCCCCGAAGTTGAGCACCTCGCCGGCCATGGAATCCGGCAGCAGGCCCTCGTGCGGGACGGACTCGGCGGCCAGCTTGCCATCAATGTACATGCGCGTCTTATCGCCCCAGGTGAGGGCGAGGTGGTGGGTCTCGCCGCGCTGCCAGCCCAGGTTGTTGGCCTGGATGTGCACGGGATACTGCTGGGGGTATGAGGGGCCGATGCCCACATAGAACCACATGCCCTGGCCCACATAGTTCCAGAACCAGGAGAGCATGTTGCCGTTGGCCGCCCGCAGGGTGAAGAAGGCCTGGTTGTGCTTCCCGCTCACGGCCTCAGCCGGGTCGAAGTCCACGGTGACGATGGCCTCCATCGTCCCCCGGCGCATGCTGATGTTGCCCGGTGCGGGATAGCGCAGTGACTGGCTCAGGACGTAGGGGGCTGTCTCCATGCCGTAGTAGGCCCCGTGCCACAGGTGTGGAAGCCGTCGCGGCACCGGCTTGACCGGGGTCGCCTGCAGGCCGAAACGCCACCGCAGCGGCTGTTCCAGAGCCACCGGATGGTCAACCAGGGTGACACGGAGCATGACCGCACCATCGGCCCGCCGTACCAGGATGGCCCGGGAGGGGTCTTGGAGCCGGAACGGCTCGTCGGTCTCCGCAAACCAGGCCAGCCCGCGCTCCTCGTCGCCCAGCCAGACATACGGGTAGAACGCTCGCGCCCACTCCCAGTCGGAGCCTGTGCCGACGGCAGCCGCGTAGGAGTCCGCCCAGTTGGCCTTGGCGGCGTGGATGTACCGGGCGTGCTCGGGCTTGAGCGGGATCTCCAGCGCCAGGGAGTCCAGGGTCTGGCCGGCGGCGTCGATGGTCAGGTCGGTGGTCAGGCAGCCGTCGTACTCCACCAGTGTTGCAGTCGAGAGCGTGAGCTTGCCGTCCGCCGCTTTCGCCGTCCAGGTGGCGCACGTCGGGGAGGCCCCCGAGAGCCGCCCCCCGGTCGGTGTCAGGTCCAGCGGCTTCCCGTCCACGGAGCCGACCAGCCGCACGGGCCCGGACAGCATCTGCCGGGCCTGACTGCGAACCGCCTGGGGCAGCGGCGACCGCCCGAATAGGTACTCGCGGCCCCAGCAGGCAAACCGTCCGGCCCCGGAGCGCAGCGGTGTGAAAGGCTCCAGCACCTGGTCTGACAGCCCCGCGCGCGTGTCGAAGTAGTCAGCGACGGGCGTCACGGTGAAGGTGTCGGCGGCAGTTGAGAGCGTTTCACCGCCGGCGCGCAGAGTGCCGATAAGCGTGTAATCGCCGGGGCCGCCGCTCAGCGGCAGACGCGCCACGGCGGTTCCGCCGGTAAGCTTTAGCGAAGTGGGTTCGCTCCACTGCAGGTCAACCACCAGATCATTGCGGTCGCTCAGCGATGGATCTACCGAGGCCCGCGCGTCCACGGTGCGGCCGAAGGCCCAGTTGGCGGCGATGAGGTGCAGCAACCCGGCACGGGTCAACCGAAGGTGCTGGCTGTAGAGCACCTCCGCGCCGGAGGAGATGTCAAGCTGGACCGCGTAGGAGCCGCCCAGTCCGAGCGGGATGCTCCGCTCGACGCGCCAAGGCTGCCCGGATTCAACGACAGCCTCTTCCTCCATGGTCGCCGCGGTTGCCGCACCCACCCGGGCATCCAACCGGAAGCGGAAGGGTGTCCTGGTCGCCGCCCGGACCCCCAGGGGAACCCGCCACTGCGCCGCGTCCGGCTTGCTGAGCGGTCCTACCTGGGCCGCCACACCGCGCCCGAAGATGAGCGTCCCGAAGCGTTCGGGCGACTCGAAGCGGTTTCCGGTGTCGGCCCACGAGCTGACTTCGCGGCCGGCGCTGGCGGCGTCAAGGCAGAAGGTCGCGCCCCAGCGGTCGCCTTCTCGTGGGGCGGTGACACCCAGCGAAGCGAAGGGAAGCGCGACCTCGACTGTCCAACTCCCATCGCCACTGGCGGCCTTCACCTGCAGATCCGCCTCGAAGCCGGCGTCGCTGCCCCTGGCGTCATACAGTGACCCGACGCAGTTGACAATGAAATGGTAGAAGCGCGTGCGGGTCTGTCCCGGGTCCAGAAGGAATTCCACCGCGTCATCCTGCCAGACCTGGCCGTCGCGAGGACGCTCCTCGCCCCGGGGCAGGGCTTTGTTGCCGTAGTAGGCCGTGAACCCGAGGCACAGGGCCTGGTCGTCGTAGATAAGGCGCGCAGTCGCGGGCACCGAAGCCAGAGTGCCCTTGCCGGCGACCGTAAATCCGCTCACCTGCGCCGCGGTCCCCCAGATCGCGTCGTCCAGCCGGCCATCAATGACCGGCACGGACACTGCGCGCGGGACAGTGACGGTCGGTGGTGGAAGCTGAGCGGAGGCCGCGCTTCCCATGAGCAGAGCAACGGCAGTCAGCCAACCAGCACACCTGGTCACAGGTCATCCCTCCTCTTGGGCTACGCCCAGCACTGCCATTGCTTCACCCACCACGTAGAACGACCCGGTGACGAGGATGCAGTCACGCGGCCCGGCCAGTTCCAGCGCCCGCGCCAGGGCCGCAGCCGTGCTATCATGGCGCTCACTGGCCCGCCAGAACCCCAGGGTGAGGCGCTGCAGGTCCACCGCCGGCAGGGCACGGCTCAGGCCGGCCTGGGTCAAGAGGGCCACGTCCACCAGCAGGGCCAGCGCCGCACAGAAACGGAAGGCGTCCTTCTCGGCCGAAAGGCCTATGACGGCGATCAGGCGGTCGTACTCGACAGTCCCCGGCAGAGCCCGGGCCAATGCCCGTGCCGCGGGACCGTTGTGCGCGGCGTCCAGGATGACCCAGGGGCGCGCCCGGACGATCTGCAGCCGGCCGGGCCAGCGGGTGGCGGCCACGCCAGCGCGGATCTGCTCGTCGGTGATGCTGTAGCCGGCCTCGCGCAGCAGCTCGATAAGCCCCAGCGCCACAGCCAGGTTCCCGGCCTGGTGGTCGCCCAGCAGTGGCAGGTCCACGGTCAGGGGCCCGGCGGCCATCTGCACGGTCACCTGCTGGCAGGGGCGGGGCAGTTCCGCGGCGGTGTCCGGCACGGCCAGCCTCCTCGGCGGCACGTTGCTCAGCACCGCCGGCGCCGGACGCAGGGGCGCGCCGAGGGTTGCGGCCACCTCGCGCAGCACGGCCGCGGCCGCAGGCTCCTGGGGAGCGTAGACGGCCGGGACGCCCGGCTTCAGAATCCCGGCCTTCTCTGTGGCGATCTGCTGGATGGTATCACCCAGTATCTCGGTGTGGTCGAGACCGAGAGTCGTGATGGCGCAGGCGATAGGCTCGCAGGTGTTGGTGGCATCCAGGCGGCCACCGAGACCCGTCTCCAGGACGGCCAAGTCCGTGCCCCGCGCATGGAACCACAGGTACGCCATGGCCGTGTAGGCCTCAAAGAAGGTGGCGGGATTCAGCTTCCCCTCGGCCCGTAGGTCCTCAATGGCGGGGCTGATCTGACGCACGAGGTCGGTAATCTCCGCCTCCAAGGCCATGTGCCCGTCAGCACGGAGACGTTCGCGGAAAGACACCAGGTGCGGCGAGGTGAACAGCCCGGTGCGATACCCGGCCGTGCGGACGATGCTCTCGACCAGCGCGGCCACCGAGCCCTTGCCCTTGGTCCCGGCGATGTGCACACAGGGCAACCCCCGCTGCGGGTTGCCCAGCCGGTCCAGCAGCGCCCGGATGGAATCCAGGCTCACCGTGTCGGCGAAATGCCGGCGGAAGCCCAGCTTCTCGAAGTCCACGAGGGACTCGAGGTAGGCGACGGCATCGGCGTAGGTGGTGATGGGCCCGGTCATCCGCGAGTACCGTCCTGACGGGCGGCGCTAGACCTCCGGCACGGTCTCCCACTGACCGCTGGCGGCGCTGGCGCGGACAGCGGCGTCCAGGGCCTGGGTGCGCGCACCGTCGTACAGCGTGGCCGTGCCCAGGCGGCTCTCAGCCAGGGCGCTCAGGAAGTCGTAGATGCAATGGGCATGGAAGCGCATCCAGCCGACCGGCAGCTTCGGCGATGGGAGGACACTGGGGGCGGGGTACCGCTGGACGCACTCGATCTGGGTCCAGCCCCGCCGCCCGCCCAGGTCGCCCTCGGGTACGGTGGCGTCGTAGGCGTAGAGGAAGTTGTTATCCATCATGTCAAACTTCAGTGCACCCTTCTCGCCGAAGACCTCGAAGGTCAGGCCGTCCTGGGTGCCGGTGGCGAAGCGCGAGGCCTCGATGAACCCCAGCGCGCCGCACTGCATGCGGGCCTGGAGGCACACGTAGTCATCCACCTCCACCGGCACCAGTTCCGCCGAGCCCTTGGCTGCCGGGCGCTGCTTGATGAACACCTCTGTGCTGGCACGGACTGCCGCGTAGTCGCCCAGCAAGTAACCCATCAGGTCCAGGATGTGGCTACCCAGGTCGCTGAGCGCGCCACCGCCGGCCTCCTTGCTCAGTCGCCACGACAAAGGCCGGTCCGGGTCGGTGTAACCGGCGTGCCAGTACGTGGCCCGGAAGTGGTAGACCTGGCCCAGGAAGCCCTCCTGGACGAGCTGCCGCGCCCGGAGCACCGCCGGGATGAAGCGGCAGTGGAAAGCCATGCCATGGCCCAGTTGCGGGCGCGCCCGTGCGGCGGCGGCAATCGCCCGGGCGCTCTCCAGGCTCGTGGTCAGCGGCTTGTCGCAGTAGACGTGCTTCCCCGCCTCTAGGGCCTGGATGACCTGGTTGTGGTGCAGGTGGTTAGGTGTTGCGATGTCAATGATGTGGATGTCATCGCGCTCCAGCAAGCTTTGGAAGCTGGTGGTGCCGAACTCGAAACCACCCTTGGCCCGGGCCGCCTCGGCGGTTTCCGGCTTGCTGGTGCAGACGCCCACCAGCTTCACCTCGGCCGGGGCGGGATCGTAGTACAGGGGCAGGTTGCGGTAGCCATAGGCGTGGACCTTACCGATGAAGCCGAAACCGACGATGCCGATGCCATAGGTGGGCATGGTCATATTCACCTCGCGTGGGTCGGGCATCCCTGCCCGACAACGGCTTGTCAGGCAAAGATGCCTGACCTACGCGGCCAGTATGCGGCCTAGTACCCGTCCGCCGCCCAGAAGCAGTAGGCCCGGTCGCGCAGGAAGCGCTTCATGCTCTCGGTGTCACTGATCTCCGGGAACTCGCCGCCACCGGGGCCGATGTATCGCCAGAGCCCTTTGTAGGCCTCGCTTAGCGTAATCCCGCCCTGAACCTCCGCGGCACGGCGGACATGGGAGACCTCGCGGAGGAGCTGGATCAGCTCCGGTGTGGCCAGAGGGAAATGCACCGGCTGGCCCTCCCAGCGGCGCAGGAGGCAGGCGACGACATCATGGGCCCGATCCACCCAGGCCACCTCCCGCAGGCGGCAATCCTCGCCACTGAAGTAGCCCACCGGCTGGCCGTCAGCCTCCACCAGGTAGTACGGGTGCAGCGTGCCCCATTGCGGGGCCAGGGCTACCTGTTTCCAGTAAGCCTCGTTGCGGACCACCGGCCCGGTGAGGCCGGCGTCGAACTGCTCATACATCCGTGTCAATGTCGTGGCGTCAGCCTCGGGGTCGGCGCGGCGGATGGTGAGGTTCGAGCCGAACTCGTCCCGCACGCGCAGTTCGGCGGTGCAGGTGAAGCTGGTGAGCACGGTCCAGCCGCTGCCGCCGTAGACCTCCTCGCGCCCGAAGAGCGAGGACCAGTGGAAGCCCTTCGCCAGCATCCACTCAATGCATTCGGCGAGAACTTGGCGCACCAGCCCCCGACGGCGGAAGTCGGGGTGGGTGCAGACGCTGCCGATGCAGCTCACCCGCGCCCGGCGGCCATCCCCCACGTACACCCAGCGATCGAAGTTCGTGACGCTGGCGACCATGCGGCCGTCCAGAAACAGCACACGGGTGACGTCCGGGTCGTAGTAGGGGTCGGCGCGGACTGACTTGAGCCACCACTGCGGGTCGGCCAGACCGGACTTGCCTTCGGCATACTCCAGGTACGACAGGTAGACCAGCTCGGCGTGCGCTTCCATCTCGCTCTCGCGCAGGCCGCGGATCTCGGTGCCCATCAGGGTCTCCTTCCCGACGATAGGGGAGGCAGGTTCGCGGCGCGGGAAGGCGAATCCTCCGCCACAGGCTGGGCCGCGGCCGGGAGGTCGTCCCATGGCGATGACCGAAGTCAAGATACGGACCTTGCAGCCCGAGGACGTGACGACCTGTGCACGCCTCTACGTCGCGGCCTACCAGGCGCCGCCCTATGACGGCTGTTTCGACGAGAACCTGGCGCGGGCGATCCTGACCGAGATGCGGCAGCGGTCGCCGGAGACCTGCTTCGTCGCCCAAGTGGGCGAGACGGTGGTCGGCTTCATTCTCTGCAGCACCCTGGCCGGCGTGCGCGCAACCATCGAGGAGTTCGCCGTGGACCCGGCCTACCAGGGGCTCGGCATCGGACGGAGACTGCTTGAGCATGTCTGCAACCTGTTCCGACAGTCGCACTACGCCACCGTTGAGCTGATCGTGGACCGCCTGGCCCCTGTTCACTCGATGTACAGGCGCTTCGGCTTTACCGAGAGCGACCGCTATCGCCTGATGTCGCTGGAACTGTAACGGAACGCCGCACTGCCGTTGGAGGCCGTTCCGGGAGGCATGATTGATGTTGTACCGCAACGAGCTGCGCAAGCTGGACAACCCGCCGCCGCTGCTGGCGGACTATCCTGGGTTTGTGGAGCCCATGCCGTGCGATGACCGCTACCTGGCGCCGCCGGTGGTGGATGAGCCCGACGCCGACCTGTTGGTCCGCGCCTGGCGTTTCTGGTACAACGCGCGCGGCATTGTGGAGATGGAGAACCGCCTGCAGGGCAAGGCGACCGCGATCGTGATGGTCCATCCGTGGGGCATAGACGACGGCTGGGGCATGGAGACGCCGGAGCCTGCGGGCCTGGCCTTCTTCTGTGTCCGGTACAAGAACGAGTTCTGCGGCGCCCACATCCGCACCGTGGTCAACCCCTTCGTACGGCGACTGCGCCCGCATGTGGCGCTGGTAGGCTGCTCGATGCCCCTGGTGGAGGACCCCATCCGCAAGCTCATGTACGCCTCGATCAACACGCCCCCGGAGGCCCTCAACCGGGCCGAAGGCGAGCGGCAGATGCAGGCCCTGCTGCGCAGCCACGACTTCACCGGCAAGCCGCTGGTGTCGGAGTTCGAGCTGGACCCGGACTTGCCACCGGCCCGCGCCTACATGCTGCAAACGCCTTCCACCGACGCCTACCACGGCTACAACGGCGAGGGGTACTGGGAGCTGCCCATGCCAGTGCATCGCGACCTGGACTGGGCCCCGACGGATCGCGTCTTCTATGATGGCGAGGGCTACCCCAAGGTGCGCGACTACCTCAAGCGCCTCGGCATCCGCCATGTGCTGCTGACCGGCTATGCCACGGACATGTGCCTGAAGTCCACGACCTGCGGCTATGAGAACATGTGCCAGGACTTCAACGTTTTCATCGTCGGTGACGCCACCATGGCCACCTATCCTGGCGTCACCACCCCTCGCTTTGCGACCCAGGTGGCGCTGCACAATGCGGCACTATGGCA
The DNA here is from genome assembly GCA_013178155.1 of Armatimonadota bacterium. GTDB lineage: Bacteria > Armatimonadota > Zipacnadia > Zipacnadales > UBA11051 > JABLXH01. The sequence continues at coordinate 66,246 of JABLXH010000009.1, forward strand.
GCTCGTGACCCAGGTCAACTGGGTGCGACTGGCCTGAATCATTGCCCCGCCGCAGGGACAGCCGGGGCGGACCTCAACGTCCGTCCTGACTGCCCGGGAGGTCCAAGACATGGCAGGCGCAACACCCGAGGTCAGCATCTGCACCTGGCCCTTCGACGCACCGTTTGCCTACTCCATGACCTATGATGAAGGCACTGTGGACTGTCTGGCCAACGCCCTGCCCGTGCACGAGCAGTTCGGCTTTCCGGGGCATGTGGACGTGGTGGCGGGACAGCTCGGCCGCCGGCGCCAGGGATGGGGGAGCTCGCTGAACGACTACGTCCACATGAGCGCCGAGGAGCTCCGGTTCCTGCTGGGCAAGGGCTGGGGGGTAGGCAACCACTCCTGGTCCCACTACATCTACCCGACGCAGGCGGGGCTGGACCTGTGGCGGGAAGTGGTGTGGAGCAAGTACACCCTGGAGGACCAGCTCCAGCACCCGGTGCGCATCTTCACCATTCCCAACGACAAGCACAACTATGAGCCCGTACTGGAACTGGTCAAGCAGCACTACATCGGCTGCGCGTACATTGACGGTGCACCCAACCGCGAGGGCTTCGATCTCTACAAGATCGGCAACTTCATGGTCGCCTCGGGCGAGATCTCGCCGCACTATGACTGGAAGCGGGAGCTTCTCACCGACAACCTCAGCCTGGAGTTCCTGCGCGATTCGTGGCTCTATGAGACGTCGCACCTGGTGATGTGGAACGTGCCGCAGGCCCACAAGTGCGTCACGCCCGAGGACCTGACGCGGCGCTTCGCGCGTTTGCAGGACATATCAGACGGGCGCCTCTGGGCCGCCAGGCCCGACGATGTGCTGGATTACGTGCGCCTGCGGCGGAGCGTCGGTCTCAACGTCATCCACGCCACGCCGGAGAAGGTGACCTTCGAGTTCACCGGGGCCTGGCCGATCGGGACCATGGACGCCAGACTCTGCGTCCGGGTCACCGGGTTGCGGCCCGCGACCGATGTCTCGGTTGAGTACTTGCCCTCGCCCCTGCCCGGCGGCACGCTCTTCGGCCCGGGCGACAGCACGCGTGCCGGCAACAACACCTACTTCATGCTTGCCGCAGTCCCGGGCGCGCGCGTAACCATTCGCGCCCACGGCGGGGGCGAAGCCGCGGAGGTGACCGATGGCGATGGCTGACCACCCCGCCGCGGGGATGCTGACTCTGGCGTTATTGGCCCTGACGGTGACAACCCCGGCGGCCCCGCCGCCAGGGCAGATGCTGCGGCGCGAAGTGGACGGCCGGCTGCCGATAGTGCGGGCCGGACGAGCCGTCGCCGCCATTGTGGCCCCCGGGGAGCCGGCGATGGCGGAGGTAGCGGTTCAGTTGGCGGCGGATCTGGAGGCACTTACCGGTGTCACGATACCCGTCATCGCCTCGGCGGAGCTGACCGAAGCCGATGGACGGACAGTGAAGGCCGAGTACCGTGAGCGGCACCTGGTCCTCGTGGGTAACGCCCTCAACAATCATGGCATTTTCCCGCTGTACTGCCGCTGGCTCGATGCTGCCGATGGGGCCTATCCGGGCGGTGAGGGGTACGAACTGCGCACCGTCGTCAATCCCTATGGGACGGGGGCCAACCATCTGATCCTGGGCGCTTCGACGGTCGCAGGGGCGCGGGCCGGGCTGCAGACGCTGCGGGGGCGCTTCGCTGGCTGGTGGCAGGAGGGCGAACTGGTGCTGCCGCAGATGCTTGAGGTGCTGCCGGGGCCGCAGCTACGACCGGCCTTCGACCAGGCCATTGCGCAGGTCAGAGCCAACCCGGTGCGTGCCATCGGCGCGGTGCTGACCAACGGTGACCTGGCGGAGTTCGCCAACGACGCCCTGCGCTACGCCTGGACCGGGGAGCGGGCCTTCGCAGAGCGCGCGGCTGGCATCCTGCGCGAGATGAACCGGCGGTTTGACGGCGAGTACTACCATGGAGACGTCCGCACCTGCGACGACTACGCCCTGGAGTATGCGGTGGGCGGCTGGCTTGTGCTGCAGCACGCCGGGGTCCTCACGCCTGAAGAGCTCTGGGAGACTGACCGCAACCTGTATCGCGACTTTCCGCTCAGCGCCCACGGACCGGGCAACGTGAGCTCTCGCCACCTGGCCTCGGGCTCCATGGCGTGGTTCCTGGCCCTGGATGGCCTCCTGACGTACGGCAATCCGGATGCGGAGGCCCGCGAGCAACTGGAGCAGTGGCGTGAGGGCGTGCGGGCCTACTTCCACGGCGCGTGCCAGACGTACCGCGGCGATGTGGACCAGGCTCAGGACTACGGTGCTCTGGAAAACGTGTTCAAGTATGCCCTGCACGACGGCTACTGGGAGTACTTCGAGTCCGGCTGGGCGGACAAGACCATCACCCAGATGCTGATGAACGTAGACAACCACGGTTGGTACTCTGGCCTGGGTGGCTACGGCGAGTCCATGCCGGGCAGCCTGAACTACCCGGTGGCCATTGGCGTGTGCTTGCCGATCACGGCCTTCGTCGAGCGGCGCGGCGACCTGCGCTGGATCAAGGAGAATGTCCCGAACCTCGGCATGTCGCACCTGGGCTTTCAGGTCCTGGGCGTGCACGGCTTCGCGCTGGGCGACCACGTACCAGCGGAGCCGCCGCGGGGGCAGCTCACGGGGCTGACGCTCCTGCCGCTGAGCGAGTACCACTGGCGGCTCGGGCAATCACCGGTCACCGACGGCGTGGGGCCAGTCACGACCCCGCTGGAGCGTTGTCTGGACAAGCTCATGCTGCGCGCGGGCTTCGGGCCGGATGACCAGTACCTGCTGATCAACGGCTACCAGAACACGGTCATGGGCTGCGTGGACGGTAACGCCATCGTGCGCTTCTGCGATCACGGCGAGGTGCTGCTGTTCCAGAGCACCCAGGAAGAGGGCCACGACACCAAGAACGCCGTCTACGTCAGCAACGGGCGCAACGACGACCGCCTCGAGGGCTGCGTCGAGCTGGGCCCAACTGCCGACCTTGGTGAGGTCTGCTTCAGTTCCAGCACCCTGCCGCGCTACCACGGAACGGATTGGGAACGCAACCTCTTCTGGCGCCCCGGTGGCGTGCTGGTCGTGATGGACCGGGTGACCGTGCAGGAGCCGGGCCGTTACGCGATGGAGGCCGTCTGGCGCTCGCCGCGCTACGCCCGCCTAGCGGACGACGGCTCCTGGCAGTCGGCCAATGCTGCCGGTATCTTCACAGTGCGCGGCGCCGACCGCCAGCTCGCGGGGCCGGTTGCCGAGGGTCGCGATGGCACGACCTCGGCCCAGACAACCGATGGGCTGCGGCTCAGCAGCTCGCTAGGCAATGACCGCTTCTCGGCCGAAGTGCCCTGGGTGTTCCGGCAGTCGCGGCGCCTGGACGGCCGTGCGGGGCAGGTGGTGGATTTCCAGAACGTTTGCTTCCTGACCACCCCGCAGGAGCCCCGGAACTATGACCTACAGCGCCTGGACGACCGGGCGGCGCTGCTGCGCGACACGGCCCGCGAGCAACCGTCGCTACTGGTGCGGGGGCCCTGGCGACGTGGAGCGGTGGTTCTGGAGGCAGACTTCGCCTGGCTCGGCAGCGAGGAGCTGTTCGCGGCGGGGGCCCGAAGCCTGACAATCGGCCGGGGACTGAGAATGGGGGCCGGGGCGCCGGTTGATCTCACACTCCGCCGGGCAGGCGCCTCGCTTGAGGCGGTCGTGCGGGTCGGAGCAGCCACTTCGGTCAGGCTCAGCCTGCCGGGACTGCGCAGCCTGAAGCTCGATGGGCGGGATACGGACGTAAATGGTGAAACGGCGACACTCGCGCTCGAGCCCGGAGAGCACACTCTGCGCTGCCGGGCCGACGCCGCCCGCGTCTTCGCGGAGGTCCGGGAGCCAGGCCTCGGCGCAGCCCCGGAGCCGCCCCGGGCCGCCGACGGGCCCCGTCTCCCCTCATTGCCGGACATCAGCCTGCGCTCAGTCTGGACCTACGATGGTCTTCGGCCGAACGGCCGCCGCGAGCGGCACTTGAGCCTCCAGGCGCGGGCGGACGGCGGCGAGTGGCAGCCGCTGCCCGCCGACCTGCTCTCCGATAGCTTCTTCCAGCACACCATCTCACCGGGCATGACCACCACGTGGCAGGCTGACCGCGTGGAGCTGATGGTGCGCCTGCCCCGCGCGGAGACCGTCGTGGGTCTGCGCCTGCGCCACTACTACGGCACCACCGACTTCGAGGTCAGTCGTCCGGACCCCGGGACGCTGGCCGAAGTCGCGGTCAGCAGCGACGGCTTCGAGCAAGATGTCCGTGTCCTGCAGCAGCCGGTGCAGCGCCGGTACCACTACATGCGCGGCTGCTACGGCAGCCAGTTCTTCAGCGAGGTCGTGGACTCGGTTGGCGGTGTTGCCGAGGAGGCGTCCGCCGTCCGCATCACCCTGACCAAGCCCCCCGCCGGTGGCCCGGTGCGGGTGGGGCGGCTGGTGCTCCTGGTCTCCGGGGAAGCTGACACGACCCCGGTACGGACGAAGGCCATCGCCTGGGGGCCTGACACAGCGCCACACCTTGCGGTCTGGGACCCAGACGCGGGCCGGCTGGCGGTGCTGGACGGGGAGGGCCGCCCGGTACTGACCAGAGACCTGTCTGCTGCCATCACCGGCCTGGCCTGCGACGATCTCGATGGCGATGGCGCAAACGAGCTGGTGGTTACGGCGGCGGACTGGCGGGTCCATCTCCTAAGGCAGGACGGCAGCGAGCGGGTTATCAAGGACTGGCGCGGAGTCTACGAGCAGACCGGTGGCAAGTACTACTACGGTGGCACACCGCACGGCGTGGGCGTGCTGACCGTCCCCGGCCAGCGTGAGAAGGAGCTGGCCATCGGCCACTACTACTTCCTCACGCGTCTGGGCCTTGACGGAACCATCAAGCACACCTATGAAGGGACGGCCTGCTACTGGCAGGACTTTCTGGACTCCGGCGTGGACCTGAGTGGCGATGGCATCCCGGAGTGGCTGGTGTACTCCGAGACCCCGTGGCAGACGCGTGTCCCGGTGGTCGCGGTGGACAGCACTACCTGCGAACCCCACAGCTCCTTCCCCGCGGGCAACGGCGGAGCACGCCTGTTCCAGATGCTGCGCGTCGGGGACGAGGATTGCGTGGCGGTGGGCTCGCACAAGGGCTGTGGCGTCTACTCGCTGACGAAGAGGGCCTACAAGTGGTACCTGGCCGGGGAAGTCTTCCGAAGCAGCTTCTTCATGACCGACCTGGAGGGCGATGGCCGGCCCGAGATGCTGGTCGGCCAGCGCGACGGATTCCTCCTGGTAGTGGACGTGGAGGGCAAGATCGTGCGGCAGGTGGACGTTGGCGAGGAGGTGCTGGCGGTGGGCGCGCTGCCACGTGCGTCAGGCCTCATGCTGCTGGCCTCGACGCCCTCCGGCACACGGTGCTATGACGCTGCCGGGCGGCCGGCAGGCGCGATGCCTCTCGTGGCCCAGCGCCTCGAACCCGGCACCCACGAGGGCCGGCCGGCATTGCTTGCCACACACCTGGACGGGCGCATCGAGCTGCTGGTTCCGTGACCCACCCGGTCTGGCGCACCAACATGAACCCAAGAGGAGATCCCCTGATGCTGCCGTACCTGCCGCTCGTGGTCTGCGTCCTGCTGCTCCTGTGCCTCAGCGCTCCGGCCGCGCCGAATACGGCTGCTGAGGCCACCCCGACCGTGGACTCGTCGTTTCCCGGGTACGGCCCGGGGGTCCTGACCGACGGAGCCTGCGTCGTTCTCGGCCAGGAGACGACCTTCCACACCGGCAGCCCCCACCGCCTGGGCAATGCGGGCAACACGTGGGTTTCGTCGGAGGTGCCCGGTGTCGAGCACTGGGCGCGCCTGGACTGGTCGCAGCCGGTGACCGTCAGCCAGGTCACGATCTGGTGGGTGCAGCCCGACTGGTTCCCGCGTGCGTTCCGCGTGGAGTATCTCAGCGATCAGAACTGGGTGGCGGTGAGCGGGCCGGCGGCCTGGTTCGAGGCGACCGCCCAGTCTAGCACGATCAGCTTCGCCCCGATCACCACCCGTGCGCTACGGGTCCTCCAACACCCCAACGGCGGACCCGAGCGGGGCTTCCTGGCCCTCCAGGAAATCGAGGTCAGGCATGAGCCCGGCGCCGCACCCGGCGCGTCCGGAGCGCGCCTGCTATCGGCCCAGGAAGTGGCCGCGCTCACGCCCGCCGGTCTCGAGCGGAACCTGGCGCGGCTCCATGACAAGCAGCCCGGGGCGTCCGCAGCTCGCGTCTGGATCAGCGGCAGTGACAGCATCGAGGCACCGACGCTTGCCGACGGCGACACTGACCTTCCCCTGGCCCTGCGCCCTGGTCACATGCCGGGGGTCAAGTGGCCGATTCAGCACGTGCTGGACGGCGGCGCCATCTACTTCGGCGGGGGCCTGCCGGCGGGCGCCACGATGGAACTGCAAGTGTACGACGGGGAGCAGTGGAGGCCGTTGGATACTTATGTCCGGGTGACGCGGAACGAGGAGCGAGGCTGTCTGGAGTTCGCCTGCGAGCCGGCGGCCACCATCGCTGTCCGGTTCGTGCTGCCTGAGAGCTGGCACAGCGTCACGGAGGTCGAGGTCTACCGTTACCTGCCCGCCGGACCCCACGTCTGGCCCGAGCGGCTGGTGACTGCCAACGAGTATGAACGGCAGCTTCTGGGCTCCGGCGAGGAGCCGTCCTATGCCAGGCTCTGCACTGCTGCCCTGTCCATGCGGCCGGCCCGGGCGCTGCTGGGGCTCAAGGACACCCACCCCGAGGTCGGGGTCACCTGGGATGGCGAGGTGCTCTCGCGCTGGCCGGTACGGTTCAGCTTCGGCGAGCCGGCGGAGGGCCTGAGCAAGTACCGCGACACGGTCAACCGGCGTCTCATTGACGGCTGGCGGCCAGGCACGGTGGTCACCGGCCGCCTCGGTGACCTGCGGGTGACGGAGTGGGCCTTCGTCAGTTTCGCGGACGCGCAGCGCAAGCAGCCAGCACTCTTCATACGGCTGGAGCTGGAGAACCTCGCCCGCGTTGAAATGCAGACGCAGGTTCAGGCCGCAGTGGCTGCCGAGGCCCGGGACTGGACGCTGCGCGACGGCATGCTGACGGCGGACGGCCGGGTGCTGCTGGTGGCACCGCCCGGGGGCACCGCCGAACGCGGGCGAGTACGGGTGCCGGTGGTGATCCCGGCGCAGGGCAAGGCTGTCCTTGATTTCGTGCAGCCCTTTGGGCAGGCTACTCCGGTAGCCGAAGCCGCCGCCTACCAGGCCGCCCGCTTCGACGACGCCCTTCTCGCCTTCCGTGCTTACTGGGACGAGATCATCATGCCGGCCGCGGCCATGAATGTTCCCGAGAAGCACGTCATGGCCATGTACCGCGCCATCCTGGCCCAGCTCTTCGTCAATGCCGATGGCGATGTCATGCCCTATGGCGCCGACCCTGGCGTATACTCGGGGAACCTATACGGCGTCGAGGAGGGCTACGCCATGATGGCCCTGGCCCAGGCTGGCTTCGGGGCCGACGCCCAGCGCTACATGGATGGCACCTACCTGACCCCGGAGTTCCTGGTGAAGGTGGAGCGGTACACCAAGTACGCTGACCGCCATCAGCAGTATCGCAACGGTCTGCAGCCGCACTACGCCGTCAGTGCCTATCGGCTCACTCGCGATCGCGCCTGGATCGAGAAGCATCTGCCGCTCATCCGTGAGTGCGCCGAGTGGACCATTGCCCAGCGCCGGACCACGATGGTCCTGGAGAACGGCGAGAAGCCGTTGCATTGGGGCCTTCTGCCCAAGTGGTCCTACGGGGGCGACATCTCGGACCTGATGTGCTACCCGCTGTATGCCAACTTTGCGTGCTGGAAGGGCCTGGTGGACACGGCGTGGTTGCTCGAGGAACTGGGGGACACCGAGACCGCGGCTCGTTACCGGCAGGAGGCGGCCGACTATCGGCAGTGCATTGACCGGGCTGTGGAGGGCAACTTCCGGCCTGAGCACAAACCCCCCTTCTTGCCGCTGCAGCTGTACGCCACCGAGCCGGTGGGTGACGACTACGACCAGCTCTTTGCCGGGACCATCCTGCACCTGCAGGCGCTGGAGCCGGGCGGGAAGCAGATGCGCTACATCACCGACTTCATGGAGCAGGACAATCGCCTGTTCTGCCAGATGCCGCGCTTCCGGCGCGATGTGGGGGCGGGAGGGTTGGACGGGCTCTACGGCCTGGGCTACATGCTGGCGAAGCTGCATCAGGACCGTGTCCCTGAGTTCCTGCTCGGCTTCTACGCATACCTGGCCTTCAACCTGGAACGCGACACCTTCGCCGCTCGCGAGACCAACCTCATCTACGCCAGTGACCTGCATGTGCGCAGCAGGTACCCGGTCCCGGACATGAGTGACCCCGTGCCCTGCTCGGCGGCAGTGGCGCTGCAGTACCTGCGCCACATGCTGGTAAGCGAGACGCCCCGTCTTGATGGCAAGCCCTCGGGCGAGATACGACTGCTGTGCGGCACGCCGCGGGCCTGGTTCGCCGAACCGAAGGTCATCTGGCTTGATCGGGCGCCCACGGAGTACGGTCCAATGAGTTTGCGGGTGGAGTCTCGGGCCGCACGAGGCCGCATCGAAGCCGTCGTGACGCCGCCCGCGCGCGACCCATGGGATAGACTGCTGCTGCGCCTGCGTCACCCCGACGGGAAGCCCATGCAGGCAGTCAGCGTAAACGGCGCCCCGTACCGGGACTTCGACGCCACCCGCGAGCTGATCACACTGCGCCCAGGCCCCCGGGAATACCGGGTCGTAGCCGAGTACTGAGCACAGCCCGGGTCCCCGGGCGACGAAAGGTGGCAGCCCCACATGGTCAACGACGCAAAGCCGGCCAGCTACGACTACCGTATCGCCTTCGGCTGCTGGATCAACGACATGCGGAACTCGGCGTTGCCGCTGCAGCAGTGGCCGGCGCCGCACTGCGACGACGCCACGGTCGAGGGGGTGACACGGACCCTCGACGTGATCAGCGCGGCCGGCTACGGCTACCTGGACATGTTCGGGCTGTACGCCACCGGCAACTACCCGCCCGACATCGTCTCGGCCTTCACCGACCCGGAGCGGAACCGGCGGCTGGACCTGATCTTCACCAGGGCAGCGGACCGGGGCATCCGCCTCTGCCTGCCCCTGGGCCTGATGACCTGGGGCTGGGACCGCATCATCGTCGAGGACCCGGAGGTCCGGGGCGTGGACGCAGCGGGCAACCCCCATCCCCACGCCATGTGCGGCGCGAAGGAGAAGTCCTGGGCCTACATCGAGAAGCTCCTGGACACGATGTTCGCGCGCCACGACTTCGGCGGCGTGCACCTGGAGTCCGCAGACTTGGGTTACTGCTCCTGCCCTCAGTGCGCCGGCGAGTACGGCGTCGTCGGGTACAACGCCCGGCTCAACGCCCGTGCCGCCGATTACATCAAGGCCCAGCACCCGGACGTGCTGGTCTACACCTGCCCCATCAGTTGGGTCCCGTTCTCGCTGGACAAGGGCACGGGCCGCCAGAAGACCTTCACCGCCGAGGACCTGCCCCATGTGCTGGAGTTGAGCCGGCACATAGACATCTTCATGGATCAGGGCCACCATGGCCGGTATGTGCCCTGGGAGGAGGTGCCGCGCTTGCAGTGCGCCTACGGCACCTCCGGCGGCCTCTGGGCCTACCATGGCTCACGCCAGGACCGGCTCTCCTACTTCCTCCCCTACCCCCTGCGCGGCGCGGCGCACCTGCGCGACCACCATGACCACGGCACCCGCGCCTGTCTGTACTACCAGGGCCCGATGATCAACCCGGCGGTGGAGGTCAACAGCGCTGTCGCTGGCCGTGTGATGTCGGAGGTGACCCGTGACCCCAAAGCCGTGCTGGAGGAGGTCATCGAGCTGTACTACCAGCCCCGCAGCACGGGGGCCGGGCAGCACCTGGCGCAGGTTTTTGTGGATCTGGAGGAGGCCTACTTCGGACAGTGGGACGAGCAGCGGTTCCATGAGACGCAGAACCTGGAGATGCCGGGGGAGTTCCTGGTCGGCACGCTCTTCAACACTTCGCCTGACGCGGTGACACACATGGGCGAGCCGTACCTAGACGCCGCGGGCCGCGCGGCCTATCGCCAGGGCCTGAAGGCGGCGCTCGCGGCGCTGGAGCAGCTCAGCGGCCAGTTCGATGACGACGGGCGCCTGGATCGGATGACCCGCTGCGTGGCCATGGCGCACCATCTGCTGGCCACCTTCATGCTGGCGCGGGGCGAGCCCTGGATGGACTGACGTGGGGCGAACCTAGATGAAGACGCCTCTGGGCGAGAGCTGGGCGGTGGCACCCCCATCCACGGCCAGCACCTGCCCGGTGACATAGGAGGCCTGGTTGCTGGCGAGGAAGGCGACAGCGGCCGCCATTTCGGCAGGAGTGCCGCGGCGCAGCATCGGCACATACGGCTGGTGGAGGGCCTCCGCCGGCACCTCAGCGTCATGCGCCTCGCGGTTGGTGGCGCCGGGGGCCACGGCGTTCACCCGGATGCCCTGGGGGGCGAGTTCGAGCGCCAGAGCCCGCGTGAAGGCCTCCAGGGCGCCCTTGCTGCTGTCGTAGGCAATCATGCCGTGGTGGGCCTGCGTGGCTCCGATGGTGGAGATGAAGACCATGGCCGCGCCGACCCGGCCCCGCATCAGGTCCAGCGCCCCACGAGCCAGGTAGTACGTGCTGTCCATGTTCGTGGCGAACATGCGCCGCCAGTAGTCGGGGTCGGTCTTCGCCAGTGTACCCCCACGCACCAGCGCCGCGTTGTGGACCAGGACATCGAGGCCGCCGTAGCGCTGGCGCACGTCCGCCAGCATTTCGACTACCTGGCCTTCATCCCCCACGTCAGCCAAAAAGGTCGCCGCCTGACCTCCTGCCGCGCCGATGAGGGCCGCCGTCTTCGCCAGGGTCGCCTCGGTTCTGCCGCAGAGGACCACCCGCATCCCTTCGACGCCCAGCCGCTGGCTGATCCCTCTGCCGATGCCGGAGCCCCCGCCCGTGACCAGGGCCACCTTGTCGCGCAGGTCGGCGTAGCAGGGGCCCTGAGGCGGTCTGAAGACGCCCTCCTCGCCGGCCGCCATCAGGGGTACACCGCCGTTCCGTCCGGAGTCCGGGCCTGGGTCCACTCGAGGACGCCTTCGGGGCAGGGATACCGCGCCGCCGCCTGCTCATCGAGGTCCACGCCCAGGCCTGGCCGCTCACTGACGTAGGCGTAGCCGCCCCGCAGTTCGGGGCAGCCCGGGAAGACCTCCTGTTCGGCCTCCGAGAAGCCGGCCCACTCCTGGATGCCGAAGTTGGGGCTGCTCAGGTCCAGGTGCAGGTTCGCGGCGTGGCCCACAGGCGACACATCGCCGGGTCCATGCCAGGCCGTGCGAATGCCGAAGGCCTCGCACACCGCGGCCAGCTTGCGGGCCGGCGTGAGACCGCCGATGGCACTGATATGGCAGCGGATGAAGTCAATCAGCCGACCTTCCACCAGGGGCTGGTACTCCTTGGCGTTCACGAACAGCTCACCCATCGCCAGCGGAGTCGTGCATTGCTGGCGGATCATGCCGAACCACTCGATCTGTTCCGGCGGCAACACATCCTCCAGGAAAAACAGCCGAAAGGGTTCCAGCCGCTTGGCCAGGCGCACGGCCTCGATGGGAGCCAGGCGCTCATGGACATCATGGAGCAGCTCCACCTCGTCGCCAAGCGTGTCGCGCAGGTGGGCAAACAGCCGTACCGTGTCGCGGGCGTAGCCGTCAGGGTCGTAGTAGGCGCCGGCGAGCGCACCTTCGGGAGGGGTCATCGCGTGCATCTTGCCTCCATAGCCCCCCATCTGCGCCCGCACGTGCCGCAGGCCCTGTTCCATGAAGCGCCGCACGTTGTCTTCCACCTCGGTCGGCTCGCGGCCGTCGGCGTGGCGGTAGACGGCAACTCCCTCGCGGCACTTGCCACCCAGCAACTGGTACACCGGTAGTCCCGCCAGCTTGCCCTTGATGTCCCACAGAGCCATGTCCACGCCGGACAGGGCGTTGTTCATCACCGGGCCGCTGCGCCAGTAAGCATTGACGTGAATGGTCTGCCAGAGGTCCTCGATACGTTGCGGGTCGCGGCCGACGAGCAGGGGTTTAAGAAAGTCGCGCACCACGGTGGCGACCGCGCTGTGTCGCTGGGTGAAGGTCGCGCAGCCCAGGCCGTACAGCTCTGGCTCAGAGGTCTCCACCTTGACCACGATCAGCCGCTTCTGCACGCTCCCCGCACCCGGTGAGGTAAGAATCGGCCGCACGTCACGGACAGTCAGATCAGGCATGGTACCCTCCCGCAAGGCCCAAGCAGCGACTACAGACGGCACTCCTCGGCGCCCATGACTTCCAGGGGCACCTCAACCAGCGTCGGCTCGCCAGAAGCAAAGCCCTCCTCCACCGCCGGGGCGATCTGGTCCGGGCTCTCGACGCGCACCCCGCGGCCGCCCAGGCCCTCCACCGCCCGGACCCAGCCGCAATGGCCCAGGAAGCTGGCCGCACAGGGCCGACCGGCCCGCCGCTGACCGGTCACCACGATGCCCCAGGCTTCGTCATTGGCCAGGACCGCCACGAAGGGCAGGCCGTGGCGCGCAGCGGACTGAAACTCCGGCAGGCAGAAGCCCAGCGAACCGTCCCCGGTCAGCAGCAGCACGCGGCGGTCGGGGTAGGCCAGCTTGGCTGCCATCGCCCCCGGCACGCCAAAGCCGATGACACCGCTGGCGCCGCAGGTCAGCAACGTCTCGGGGTAGCGGTCGTGCAGCAGCACCTTGTGGGCCCACTGGCCGATGTTGCCGCCGTCGAGCACGAAGACCGTGTCGGCAGTGAGGCATGGCCGCAGGGCGCTCACCAGGTCGTGGCCAACCATCACTCCCGGCTCCGAGGGTGGGCGCACATCCCACGCGCCATAGAACTCGCGGCTGATCGTCCGCGCCTCGGCCAACCAGGCGTCGTGCCCGCCCTCCTGGTATGCCGCCGCAAGCTGCCCGAAGACCGTGGCCGGGTCGCCCAGCAGCGCCACATCCGGCTCCACCGCCTGATGGAGCTGGCGCGGGTCCACGTCCACGCGCACGACTTTGAGGTCAGGTCGCAGCGGCGGGCGGTCCAGGTAGCGGGTACGGTAGTCCACGGCCGCGCCCGCGATGAGCAGGAGATCGGCCCGGGGCAGGAGGTCGGGCTCGCCGCTGGCCCCGCCGATGACGCCCATGAAAAGGTCGGAGGGCGCATTGACCGCGCCCCGGTCCCAGATGGGCGTCACTACCGGCGCGCCGACCTTGCGGGCGAAATCCAGCATCGCCTTCCCACCATTGGCGTAGAAGACCCCGCTGCCCGCGACGATCAACGGCTTCTCCGCCTGCGCCACCAGTGCGGCTGCTGCGCCGACCGCGCTCGCGGCTGCGGCGGCCACGTTGATAGCCTTACCCCGTGCACCGAGGGCTGGTGCCGGTGCGGCTCCGTCGTACTCGCCTTCCAGCACATCGCGGGGGATGGTCAGATGCACCGGACCGGGCCGTCCGGAGGTGGCGGCGGCGACGGCCTCGTGCAACGCTTGCGGGATGCGCTGGGTGCTGGTGACCAGTTCGGTGTACTTGCACAGCGGGGCCGAGAGGGCGATATGGTCGCAGTCCTGGAAGTTGCCCCGCCGCATCCCGAACGTCTCGCTGTGGCCGGTGATGAGCAGGAAGGGCGCGCCGTCGAACCACGCATTCATCATCCCGGCCATGGCGTTGATGTGGGCGATGGCGCTGGAGACCACGCAGACGCCGATCTGGCGAGTCAGCTTCGCGTGCGCCTCCGCCAAGTAGCTGGCGGCCTGCTCGTTGCGCGTGTCCACCAGGCGCAGGCCAGCTTCATGCGCCGAGGCGATGATGGCCTCGGTGCCATTGCCACACAGCAGCGAGATAAACTCCACGCCACGCTCCTGCAGGCCCTTGATCAGTACGTCCGCTCCGTTCATGTTATCCTCCGGGAGGCATCTGGGACCGACTGGAGGGCGTCTTTCGCGGTCCAGGCCCCCTTCCCCTCCGCGTGGAGGTGGCCTTGGTACAGGTGCCATAGGTCCCTCTGACGAAGACTCTCTCGAGCAGGACTTGCGGGAGGTACCCGATGCGTCGCATGCTGCTGGCAGCCACGGGTGTTGTGGTAGTGAGCTCCTGGGCGCTGGCCGATTCCTTCACCGTCGGCTGTTGGGAGTTTGAGCGCGGCAATGTGGCTGTCTACACCGTCGGCATGGCCTACGCCGACACGGTGCCAGTCATTGTCAACGGGGGCGAGGCGCCCAACACCGCCGAGTATGACCTGGACTTCCCGGTCACGGCGGAGTATGCCATCATCGGCCACTACACGGCTCAGGACTCCCGGCCGGTGGACATCTTCCTCGATGACGTGCTGGTGGTCCGGGGCTTTGGCGGAGTGACAGGGAGTTGGCAGATCAGCGCCGGCATGTGGGAGGAGCAGGCGCGCACCCGTATCACCGCCGGGCGCCACACTATCAAGCTGGTCTGCCCTGGCGCCTGCATCCCGCACATCGCGGCTTTGCGCTTTGAGACCGATACCCCCTTCCCGGCAGGATGGCGACGCCGACCCAAACCCCTGGAGGAGGTCCTGCCTCGCTGGAGCGGCAAGCCCGAGAAGGGGCTCTTTGGCTACGTGGCGTATGTGCGGGCCGACGGCACCGTGGACGCTCCGTCCGACTACGACCCCATTGTGCCCTATGACCCCATCCCCGCCCCCGCGCCGCGGGCCGAGCGCCTCCTGGAGTACCTGCTTCTGGGCGCGGGGCGCTATGACCTGAAGGCCGCCATTGAGTTGGGCGAGGATACCGGCAAGTGGCAGGCGCGACTGACGGTGCAGGTCAGCCCGGAGCGTGTGGAGACCGACGTGCTGCCGCTGGAGGCTGCTCGCATCGGCCGGATGGTGGAGCATTCCCGGCGGCTGTTGCAGCGCTTCAGGGACTTGCGACCCGGCGGCCTGGCCCGCGAGGTGCGGCAGGTTGAGGAGCTGCAGGCGAAGCTGCACGAGTTGCCAGACGAGCCCGATAGTGAGACGACTGCCCAGCGGTTCTATGACCTATACGTGCGGGCCTATCAGCTCAAGAACCGCATTGCGCTAAGCAATCCCCTCTTGGATTTCGCGCGACTGCTCTTTGTGCGCCGCCAGACCTACGACACCAGCCACATCTACACCACCTACTTCGACGGCAGCCATCGCTTCGGTGGCAACCTGGCGGTGCTGTCTCCGGTCCGCCCGGATGGGCACGTCACGCCCATCGTCACCGGCCTGCCGGACCCTGGCATCTACCGCGACCCGGACCTTTCGTGGGACGGGCAGCGAGTGCTGTTCTCCTACAAGCCGGATGCACCGACGCCCTGCCGCCTCTACGAGGTTGGTCTGGACGGGTCCGGTCTCCGCCAGCTTACCAACAGCGAGTACGACGACATCGACCCTTGCTACCTGCCGGACGGGCGCATCATGTTCGTCTCAACGCGCTGCCGCCGCGTGGTGCTGTGCCACAACGCCTTTACCGTGTCCGTGCTGCACACGATGAACGCCGATGGCAGCGATGTGCGCTGTGTCTCAGCCAACACGGTCAATGACTTCACCCCCTCGGTGCTGCCCGACGGGCGCGTGGCCTACACGAAGTGGGAGTACGTGGACAAGCAACTGGGGAACAACCAGAGCCTCTGGACGGTCAACCCCGACGGCAGTAACCCTCGGCATGTGGCCGGTGAGCACTGGGGGCCCATCACTTTCTGGGAGCCGCGCGCCGTCCCCGGCAGTAACCTGCTGATCACGACCCTGGCCCCACACATGCCCATTGCCGTCGGACCCATCGCCCTGGTGGCCCCGGAGGATGCCTGCAGCAGCCCCGCGCGTTTCGAGAACATCACGCGGGAGATCCCGCCACCGCGGCATTTTGGCTGGCATCGCCCCCAGATGGGCTACTACTGCAACCCCTACCCCCTGTCCGAGGATTTCTACCTGGTCGCCTACAACTACGGTCCCGATGACCGCGACCCCCGCGGCTACGGCTTGTACCTGCTGGACCGCTGGAACAATCGCGACCTCATCTATCGCGACCCGGAGATTTCGTGTTTTGAGCCTCTGCCGGTTCGACCTCAGGTGCGGCCGCCGGCCATACCCGATGTGGCTGCTGGCGCCGGCGACACGGGCACGCTCTGCGTGCTGAATGTCTACGACGGCCTCAGGGGAGTGACGCCGGGCAGTGTGAAGTACCTGCGCATCGTCGAGGAGATCCCGAAACCCGTGGCTGCCGAGTGCTCGGGTCCGTGGCTGCAGTACCCGGTCATCAGCCAGGCCGGGCACCTGGCGCTCAAGCGTGTGCTGGGAACCGTGCCGGTGGAAGCCGACGGTTCGGCCTATTTCCGCGCTCCGGCCAACAGGGGCATCTACTTCTCGGCACTGGACGAGCGGTACATGGAGGTCCAGCGCATGCGGGCGCTGACCGAGGTGCGGCCGGGCCAGACGCTGTCTTGCGTGGGCTGCCATGAGTCGCGCACGACGGCCCCGCCGATGCAGCGCGGTCTGGCGTTCCGCCGTGAGGCCTCCACCATCGAGCCACCACCCGGCGGCCCCAGGGCCCCGGACTACGCCCGGGACGTGCAGCCCATCCTCAACCGCCATTGCCTTTCCTGCCACGACGGGTCTGAACCGGCGGGGGGATTGAGCCTGTCTCCGGCCAAGACCAATCTCTTCAATGTGGCCTATGAGAACCTGACACAGCGCGGGTACGTCAGCTACGTCATCGCCAACGACTCCTCAACCCTGCCACTGCGGCCACCAAAGTACTATGGCTCCCACGCCAGCAGGCTGATCGCGGCGCTGCTGGGCACGCATAGGAACCGCGTGCGCCTCAGCGAGGCCGAGTGGCGGGAGTTGGTGCAATGGGTGGACCTGAATGCCCCGTACTATGGCACCTACAGGTATTCACGCCCTGGCACGTTGGGCGGGCGGGAGCTGCTGACGCCGGCGATCCGGGGCGAGTTACAGGCCGTCTACCAGCGGCGCTGTGTCTCCTGCCACCAGGGCGACATCGGCCGGGTGGAGCGGGTCAACTTCGAGGCGGTCGAGAGCAGCCCCGCACTGCTGGCGCCTCTGCCGCTCACAGCGGGCGGTACCGAACGCTGTGGGGCCGTGTTCGCGGGGCGCGAAGACCCCGATTGCGTGGCACTCATGGTGGCGCTGCACCGACTGGAACACGAGATGATCGAGAACCCGCGCGAGGACATGCTGCCCGAACGTCCGCCACTGATGGACCAGAACCCAAGATACGTCTATCGGCCCTAGTTGCCTGCCACCACGGCCCGCCCGGCACGCTGCAGTTCGGGCGGCGGGCAGGTAGGGCACAGGACGATGGCGAAACGGATACTGGCTTGCCGGACCCAATCCCGGCGGTCCTGACCGCGAGCAGTCTGTCAGGCGCAACAGGAGGGTCAGGGGAGTGACCGCACTGGACAACCAGGTGGCTTACGGAGTCGCGCTCTGGCCGCTGGTCGTCTACTTCCTGGTTGCCGTGATCGCGGCCGCAGGCATGGTGGCCGTCTCCTATCTCCTCGGGGGGCGGCACCGCGACGTGGCCACGGACATCCCCTATGAGTCCGGTATGCGCCCCACCGCGCCCGGTCGGCTGGTCTATGCGGCGGATTTCTACCTCGTTGCAGTCCTTTTTGTCATCTTCGACCTCGAGTCAGTCTTCCTCTATGCCTGGGCCATCTGCGTCCGCCAGGCCGGTTGGTTTGGGTTCGCCGAGGCAGTGATTTTCATCGGCGTCTTGCTGGCGGCACTGGTCTATCTGCTGCGGGTAGGGGCACTGGACTGGGGACGGCGGACGCGGCGGCTGGAGGGCCTGCATGGCTGAGGACTTCCTGCGCGAGGCACGCCTGCCGCGCGTCGGCGAGGAGGGCTGGTTCGCCGAGGCACTGCGGCGCAACCTGCTGTTTACGCGGCTGCAGGACGCTCTCGCGTGGGGTCGCAAGAACTCGCTGTGGCCCTTTGGCTTTGGGCTGTCATGCTGTTTCGTGGAGATGGCCACCAGCCTCACCAGCCGTTACGACATCGCGCGTTTTGGCGCCGAGGTCATTCGCTCCACACCTCGAGAGGCTGACGTGATGGTCATTGCGGGAACGGTGTTCATCAAGATGGCCCCGGTGGTGAAGCACCTCTACGAGCAACTGATGGAGCCCCGGTGGGTCATCTCGATGGGGTCCTGCGCCAACTCCGGCGGGATGTATGACATCTACAGCGTGGTGCAGGGCGTGGACAAGTTCCTGCCTGTTGATGTCTACGTCCAGGGCTGCCCGCCGAGCCCGGACGCGTTCATGCGCGGCCTGATGCTGTTGCAGGAGGCGGTGGGCCAGGAGCGCCGACCGCTGAGCTGGGTCGTCGGCCCCCAGGGCGTCACGCGACCCGAGTTGCCTGTTATGCGCGACCTGCAGGGGCCAACGCGCCTGCGCGTCCGCGAACTGGACCCACCAGACTGAACGGAGCAGGAGCAGCGCGTCATGCCGGACCAGGAGGGCATCCTGGCACAGCTAAAGCAGCGGTTCGGTCCGGACGGCATTGTGCGTCAGTTGACCGCAGATGGCATCCTGACCGTATGGGTCCCTCCCGAGCAGGTTCGGGCCGTGCTGAGTTCCCTGCGCGATGATGTCTCCCCGCCGTTTCGTATGTTGTACGACCTGACGGCCGTTGACGAGCGACAGCGGCAAGTCAGGCCAGACCAGCCCCCGGGCGACTTCACTGTTGTCTACCGCCTCCTGTCGCTGGAGGGTAACGCCGACTGCCGCGTGAAGGTGGCACTGACCGGCGAGACGCCGGCCATCGGCACCGTCACCGACCTGTGGCCCAATGCCGCCTGGTACGAGTGCGAGCTGTGGGACATGTTCGGCATCCGGGTGGAGGGACACCCGCACCTGCGGCGTCTGCTGATGCCGCCCTGGTGGGAGGGCCACCCGCTGCGCAAGGAGCACCCCGCCCGGGCCACGGAAATGGCTCCTTTCCGCTTGCCGGAGGAGCGGATGGCCCTGTTGCAGGAGACCCTCGAGTTCCGACCGGAGGACTGGGGCTGGCCGCCTCCCGGTCCCGACCAGGATGACCTCTACCTCAATCTGGGACCGCACCACCCAGGCACTCACGGTGTCTTGCGGGTTATCTGCCGGGTGTGCGGAGAGACCATCCGCGACGCGATCTGCGACATCGGCTTCCACCACCGCGGCGCCGAGAAGATGGGTGAGCGGCAGTCGTGGCATACCTATATCCCCTACACCGACCGCGTGGACTATCTGGGTGGGGCGATGAACAACCTGCCCTACGTGCTGGCGGTGGAACACCTCGCGGGCATTGAAGTGCCCGAGCGAGCGCAGGTTATTCGCATCCTCCTGGCCGAACTGTTCCGCATCATCAGCCACCTGGTCTTCATGGGCACTTTCGCTCAGGATGTGGGCATGATGTCGCCCGTCTTCTACATGTTCACCGACCGCGAGCGGGCCCTGGACATCGTGGAGAACATCACCGGTGCGCGCATGCACCCCAGTTGGTTCCGCATTGGCGGCGTGGCTCAGGACTTGCCCAAAGGTTGGGAGCAGTTGCTGGGAGACTTCATTGAGCTGCTGGAGCGGCGTCTGAACGAGTACGAGCAGGCCGTGCTGCGCAACCGCATCTTTCGGGCGCGAACCGTCGGCGTGGGCGCACTGGACGTGGGCACCGCCATCGCCTGGGGGGCTACCGGACCCATGCTGCGCAGCACCGGGCTGGCCTGGGACCTGCGCCGCCAGCGACCCTATGGCGGCTATGACCAGTTCGAGTTTGATATTCCCATCGGCAAGCAAGGCGACTGCTACGACCGGGCTGTGGTCCACATGGAGGAGATGCGCCAAAGCTTGCGCATCCTGCGCCAGTGCCTGCAGAACATGCCCGCAGGGCCCTACAAGTCCGACCACCCCCTGGCAACGCCCCCACGCCGGGCGCAGACCCTTCGTGACATCGAGACACTCATCCACCACTTCCTGAGCGTGAGCTGGGGTCCGGTCATCCCTCCAGGCGAGGCGGAGGGACGGGTCGAGGGCACCAAGGGTCTCTACAGCTACTATCTGGTCAGCGACGGCGGCACCATGTCCTACCGCACGCGTATTCGGGCCGCCAGCTTCCCGCACGTGCAGATGCTGCCGATGCTGTGCCGGGGCTTGATGGTCGCGGACCTGATCGCCATCCTGGCCAGCTTGGACTTCGTACTGGCTGACGTGGATCGCTGAGCGAGGTTGCGAGCAAAGAAGATGCTGTCCGACACCGAACGCCAGGAGATTGAGCGGGAGATCGTCCACTACCCACGGGCACGGGCCGCCGTGGCGGAGGCCCTCATGGTCGTGCAGCGCCACCGTGGCTGGGTGTCAGACGAGGCCGTGCGCGACGTCGCCGCCCTCCTGGAGATGACGCCGGACGAGGTGGAGGGCATCGCCACCTTCTACAGCATGGTTTTCCGGCAGCCGGTGGGCCGCCACATTATCCACCTGTGCGATAGTGTGAGCTGCTGGATCATGGGCCAGGAGACGCTGCTGGAGCACCTGCAGCGCAAGCTGGGCATCGGCTTCGGCGAGACTACGGCCGACCGGCGCTTCACGCTGATCCCCGCCGGATGTCTCGGCGCCTGCGACCTGGCGCCCGTGATGCGCGTGGATGACGACCTGTACGGCCACCTGACGCCGGCGAAGCTGGACGAGATCCTGGAACGGTATCCCTGAGGCCATGGAACGACCGCTGACGGAGAACATCCGGCCCGGAGAGCCGCCGCTTGGGCTGCGCGAGTATGTAGAGCGGGGCGGGTATGAGGGCCTGCGCCTGGCGCTGCAGCGGACACCCCTGGAGATTCAGCGCGAGGTTACAGAGAGCGGTCTCCGCGGTCGGGGCGGCGCCGGGTTCCCAACCGGGCAGAAGTGGAGTTTCGTGCCCATGGGGCCGGACGCCCGGCGTCCCAAGTACCTGGTGGTCAATGGCGACGAGATGGAGCCGGGGACGATGAAGGACCGTCTCCTTCTCGAGGGTGATCCCCATGCGCTCATCGAGAGTACGATCATTGCCAGCTACGCCATCGAAGCTGACGCCGCCTACATCTTCTTGCGCTGGGAGTACAGCACTGCCGCCGAGAGATTGAAGGCCGCCCTGGCCGAGGCCTATGATGCCGGCTACGTCGGGCGAGCGATCATGGGCTCTGGCTACAGCCTGGAGGTGCACTTGCATCGCAGCGCTGGCCGCTACATGTGTGGCGAGGAGAGCGGCCTGCTGAACGCTCTGGAAGGCAAGCGGGCCATCCCGCGCAGCAAGCCGCCCTTCCCTCAGGCCGTCGGCCTGTGGGGCCAGCCGACGGTTGTACAGAACGTCGAGACCATCTGCAACCTGCGTCACATCATCCGGCATGGCGCGGAATGGTTCAAGGGCCTGAGTCTGACCGGCGAGGGCGGGACAAAGCTCTACGGCGCCAGCGGCAAGGTCCGGCATCCGGGGGTGTGGGAGTTGCCGCTGGGTACGCCTCTGGGCGAACTGCTGCACGACCATGCCGGTGGGATGCTCCCCGGGCATCGCTTCCGTGGACTGCTGCCGGGGGGCGCCTCCACTGCCTTCATGACGCCAGACCATCTGGATGTCGCCATGGACTTCACGGCCCCGCAGCGGGTGGGGACCCGGCTGGGCACCGGGACCATGATCGTCCTGGATGATCGCACCTGCCCGGTGGGCTTGATGCACAACCTCCTGCGCTTCTTCGCCCGGGAATCCTGCGGCTACTGCACGCCGTGCCGCGAGGGCCTCCCGTGGGTGGCACGCACCCTGGCGGCCATCGAAGCCGGTGACGGCCGGGAGTCAGACCTGGACATCCTGGACCACCATGTGCGAATGATCCGGGCGGGGCACACCTTCTGCCCGCTGGCGCCCGGCGCCATGGCGCCCCTGGAGAGCGCGTTGGTACACTTCCGGCAGGACTTCGAGCAACACATCCGGATGGGCGCCTGCCCCTGGAGATAGCGGTGCCGAGGATCACGATCAACAACCAGGTCCACGACATCCCCTGGGAGGGACGCAACCTCCTGGAAGTTTGCCTCGACCTGGGCTATGACGTGCCCTACTTCTGCTGGCACCCGGCCATGCACTCCGTCGGCGCCTGTCGCCAGTGCGCCGTAAAGCAGTTCCGCGACGAGCACGACACCCAGGGCCGCATCGTCATGGCCTGCATGACTCCGGCCACCGACGGGACGATTATCTCCACTGACGACCCGGAGGCGGTGGCGTTTCGGCGCAGCGTCGCCGAGTGGCTTATGGTCAACCACCCCCACGACTGCCCTGTCTGCGACGAGGGGGGCGAGTGTCACCTGCAGGATATGACGGTCATGGCGGGCCACAACTACCGCCGCTACCGTTTCACCAAGCGCACCTTCCGCAACCAGGACCTCGGGCCATTCCTGAACCACGAGATGAACCGTTGCATCCAGTGCTACCGCTGCACGCGCTTCTACCGGGGCTACGCGGGCGGGCGCGACTTCGAGGTGCTGGGCTGGCACGACCACGTCTACTTCGGGCGAGCCGCCGATGGGCCCCTGGAGAGTGAGTTCAGCGGCAATCTGGTGGAGGTGTGCCCCACCGGCGTCTTCACCGATAAGACCCTCAAGGAACACTACACCCGCAAATGGGACCTGCAGACCGCGCCCTCTATCTGCGTTCATTGCGGTCTGGGCTGCAACATCATTGCCGGCGAACGGTATGGCGTGCTGCGCTGCATCCGCTCGCGGTACAACGACCAGGTCAACGGCTACTTCTTGTGCGACCGCGGCCGCTTCGGCTACGGTTTCGTCAATGACGAGGAGCGCATTCGCCAGCCGCTCATTCGCAACGAGCGCGGCGAACTGGAGCCTTGCACCATCGAGGAAGCGCTCTGGAAGACCTCGTCCATCCTGCGTCACGGCCGTGCCATCGGGATCGGCTCGCCCCGGGCGTCGCTGGAGGCGAACTTCTCCTTGCGGTATCTGGTCGGGGAAGAGAACTTCCACCACGGCATGTCGGGCCGCAGCTACCAACTGGTGCGCGAGATGCTGGCCATTTTGCAGCAGGGACCGGCCCCCGCTGCTTCGATGTCCGCTGTGGCCCAGGGCGACGCAGCACTGCTGCTGGGAGAGGATGTCACCAACGTGGCCCCCATGCTGGGGCTGGCTCTGCGGCAGAACATCCTGCGCCAGCCCACCCGTGAGGCCTTGCGGCTGCCCATCCACGAATACGAGGACTCCGCCATTCACGAGGCGATCCAGGTGGGCCGAGGGCCGCTGTACATCGCCACACCCGATGTCACCCGTCTGGACGAGGAGACGCCTAACACCTATCGCGCGGCGCCCCAGGACATCGCTCGCTTCGGCTTCGCCGTGGCGCACGCCATTGATCCTGCCGCTCCGGAGGTCACGGCGCTGCCGGCTGCGGTGCAGGAGACGGCGGCGCGCTGCGCCCAGGACCTGCTGACCAGCCTGCATCCCGTCATCGTCTCTGGTTTCACCTGCGGGCACCCGGACGTCATCCATGCTGCCGCCAACGTGGCCTGGGCGCTAAGACGACGCGGTAAGCCGGCTGACCTGTGCTTCACCGTGCCCGAATGCAACAGCCTGGGGGTCGCCCTGCTGGGCGGCGAGAGCCTCAATGCGGCCCTCCAGGCAGTTCGCGACGGTACGGCCGACACCGTTGTCATCCTGGAAAACGACATCATCCGCCAGATGGACGTTGACCTGGCCGAGGAGCTTCTGGAGCGGGCACAGCACGTCATCGTCCTTGACCACCTGCCCAGCCCGACCACGGACTACGCGGACATCGTGCTGCCGGCCGCCACCTTTGCCGAGAGCCAGGGGACCCTGGTCAACAACGAGGGGCGCGCCCAGCGCTTCCTGCCGGTCTTTGTCCCGCAAGGCGACGTGCGCGACAGTTGGCGCTGGCTGGGCGACATCATGGTCATGAACGGACAGCGGGGTTGTGAGACCTGGTGCCATCTGACGGGTGTCATGCGCCTGATGGCGGAGACTGTACCCGCGCTGACGGGGGTCACTGAGATTACCCCGCCGCCTGACTTCCGCCTCGTGGGCCAGAAGATCCCACGCCAACCCCATCGCTACAGCGGCCGGACAGCCATCCATGCCGACCGCACTGTCCATGAACCAAGGCCACCGGAGGAAGTGGACGCGCCTCTGGCCTACTCGATGGAGGGCTACCCCGGGCAGCCTCCCGCTTCGCTGATCCCACGCTTCTGGGCGCCCGGATGGAACTCGGGCCAGGCCGTCAACCGCTACCAGTCACATATCGGCGGGCCGCTGAAGGGTGACTCTGGAGGGGTCCGCCTCATCGAGCCCCCCCCGGAGGCTGCTATCACTTACTTCGACCACATCCCTGATGCCTTCGTCCCGCGCGAGGATGCGCTGCTGGTGATGCCTGACTACCTGATCTTCGGCTCAGAGCCCCTGAGCGCTCGCAGCCCGGCTATCGCGGCCCGCACTCCCAGGCCCTACTTGGGCCTGGCGCCAAAGGACATGGAGCGGCTGGGTGCCGAAGAGGGTCAGGTCGTGGCCCTGTTGGTAACTGGCACCTGCTACCACCTGCCCGTGGTGGCCCGCCCGGCCCTGCCGCGGGGGGTGGCAATGCTACCGGCGGGTCTGGGGAATATGGTCGCTTTGGGACTACCGCAGTGGGGACACATTGAGGTCAAGCGGGAGGTCTGGGACTAGCCCATGCTGGAGGCGCTTGGCAAGCTCCTGCTGGTGTTCGCCCTCATCGTCGGCGTCCTGACGCTGGCCGGCGGTCTGACGTGGGTCAAGCGCCGGGTGTTGGCTGTGGTCCAGAACCGCTACGGGCCCAACCGTGTGGGGCCTGATGGCATCCTGCAGGTTGTAGCGGACATGCTCAAGCTCTTTTGGAAAGAAGACTGGGTGCCCCCCTTCG
>JABLXH010000090.1 GCA_013178155.1 Armatimonadota bacterium
TGGACGACCAGGACATCTACTGCGTCACTCCGGACCGACACGACGCCGGCTTCGGGACCGACGACATCGTGGAGCTGTTCGTCAAGCCCAGCGACGCCTTGCCCTACTACTGGGAGTTTCACGTTGTCCCCTCGGGTGGCACCCGTGACTACTTCTATGCGCGCCGCAACGCCGGCGGGGACAGCCGGTGGATGGTCTACGAGTCCGGGATGCATGCCCGCGTCAGCCTCCAGGGTACCCTGGATGACTGGGCAGACCGGGATACCGGCTGGGTCGCCGAAATGCGAATCCCCTGGTCGGCCTTCGCACAAATGGGTGGCCAGCCGCTACCAGGGGCGATGTGGCGCTTCCTCGTCTCGCGCTACGACTACTCGGTGCATCTGCCAGAAGGGTGTGAGCTTTCCGCAGCCGCACCGCTGCCGATCCAGTCCTATCACCTGTATGAGTACTACCCTTACCTACGCTTCGTCCCCTGAAAGCATGGGGGCCGGGTGCAACACGCCGCCTCCGGCCCCCGGTCCCCCGCGGCTCGCCCCCACTACAGCACGGGAAGGTACCGCCGGATCTCAAAGTCCGTGACCTGGGCGCGGTACTGGTCCCATTCCAGGCGCTTGTTCTCGATGAGCTTCTTATGCAGCTCCTCACCCAGGCAGTTGCGGAGCAACTCGCTGTTCTCTGCCAGTTCGATGGCAGAGAGCAAATCGGGTGGCAGATTGCTGATGCCTCGCGCCTGTCGCTCCTGCGGGTCCATGCGGTAGCAGTTCTCCTCACAGGGCGGCGGACACTCATAGCCTTTCTCGATGCCCTCCAGCCCAGCGGCGAGCATGGCGGCAAAGGCCAGGTACGGGTTGCATGCCGGGTCCGGCGCCCGGTACTCGATGCGCGTGGCCTTCTCCTTGCCCGGCTCGTACTGCGGGACCCGGATGAGGTCTGACCGGTTGCGGACCGCCCAGGACAGGTAGACCGGCGCCTCATAGCCAGGCACCAGGCGCTTGTAGGAGTTGACCCACTGGTTGGTCACCAGCGCGATCTCGGGCCCATGCTTGAGCAGGCCGGCAATGTAGGCATAGCACTCCTGGGACAGGAACCGCGAATCGTTGGCGTCAAAGAAGGCATTCCGGTCGCCCCGGAAAAGCGACTGGTGGGTGTGCATGCCACTTCCGTTCTCGCCGAAAATGGGCTTGGGCATGAAGGTGGCGTGGATGCCGTGACGCATGGCCACTTCCTTCACCGTGATCCGGTAGGTCATGCAGCTATCGGCCATGGTCAGCGCGTCGGTGTAGCGCAGGTCTATCTCATGCTGGCTCGGCGCCACCTCGTGATGGCTGTACTCCACACCTATCCCCATCGCCTCCAGCGTCATGATCGTCTCGCGGCGCAGGTCCGTGGCGATGTCATTGGGGATCATGTCGAAGTAGCCGCCGGCATCCAGTGGCTCCGGCGAGGTGGGTGAAGCAAAGTAGAAGTACTCAAGCTCTGGCCCGACGTAGAACGTGAAGCCATGCTCCTTGGCCCGCTCCAGGTTGCGCTTCAGCACGTAGCGCGGGTCGCTGTGGAAGGGCTCACCGCTGGGCTGCACGATGTCGCAGTACATCCTGCCCACGGACCCGTAGGTGTCATCGGTGCGGTAGGGGAGAATGCACCAGGTGTTGGGGTCCGGCATCGCCATCATGTCGCTCTCGTCAATACGGACGAAACCGTCAATTGAGGAACCATCGAAGCCACGACCGACCTCCAGGGCCTCCTCCAGCTCCGCCACCGTGATGGAGAAGCTCTTCAGGTAGCCGAGGATGTCCGTGAACCACAGCTTAATGAAACTCACATTCTGCGCCTTGGCCTGCTCCAACACATAGGCCTTGGCATCGCTCTTGTCGTCTGCCATCGCAACCTCCTTGCATGCTGCCGGGACCACTCCCGGGCCGGTAACGGTCGGCAGCATACGGGCAGGTTGTTTCGGGGTTGTTTCGGGAGGGGAAAACACGGGGTGACACCCGACGGCGCCCGAAACGCGACGTCGGCGGGGCTGGAAGCAACGGCTAGCTAGCAGTCTACGCCTCGTTCCACCCCAGAAGATTTACCAGGCCTTGCGTGCCCTGCTCCCCGAGGCCGGCGGCGACCGCCTCGTCGAAGAGACGATGGGTCAATGCGGTGCCAGGCAGACCCCCTCCCAGGGCCTCTATGGAGGCGGCCGCGATGCGGAGGTCCTTGGCCTGCAGCTTGATCATGAACCCTGGGGCGAAGTCATTGGCGATCATCTTGGGGCCCAGATTGCTGAGCATCCAACTGGCCGCCGCACCGCTGCTGACCACCCGATGCACAACCTCCAGGTCCAGACCCATACGCTTGGCCAACAGCATCCCCTCACTGGTCGCCAGGATATTCAGCGCGCAGATGACCTGGTTGACCGCCTTCACCTTCTGGCCGCTGCCTTGTGGGCCGCAATGGACAATGCTCCTGCCCATGGCCGCCAGGTATGGCCGGACCTGCTCTAGCACCGCCGCCTCGCCCCCCACCATGATCGTGAGCGTGGCGTTGATGGCCCCGGTCTCACCACCGGAGACGGGAGCGTCCAGGTAGGCCGCGCCCAAGGCGTTCACCCGCTCGGCGAAGGCCACGGTGGCCTCCGGCGAGATCGTGCTATGGTCCACCACGATCTTGCCCGGCCCCAGGCCTTCCACGAGGCCCTGCGGCCCAAAGAGCACCGCCTCCACATCCGGGGTGTCAGCCACGCAGATGAAGACAATGTCCGCGGCCCGGGCCAGTTCGGGCAGACTGGCGGCGACCGCGGCGCCTTCCGCCGCCAGCGGCTCGCACTTGCTGGCGGTGCGGTTCCACACGCTGACGGCATGTCCAGCCCGCAGCAGGTTGCGGGCCATGGCCGAACCCATGATGCCCATGCCAGCGAAACCGAGTTGCATTGGAGCAACCATCCTTCTTGGAGTCTTGGTCGGGGTGGTCAGTCCACCAGCAGAAGCCCATAGTAGTTCTGGTCACAGCTCCGATCGGTAACAACCTCGATCGGGTAGCCGTTGGCCCGGACCGTGGCGAAGACGTCTATGCCGCAGGCTTCCATGGCCGGGCGCGCCTCGCGTGGGTGAACGCACCGCTGGAGGGTGCACTCCTCGCACAGGTGACAGGGCCCCTCGCCCAGCGCGAAGGCCCGGTAATGCCCGGCCAGGAAGGCCTCTCGCTCCAGCGCTGCCACGATCGGCTTGACCCGCGTGCCGGGCTTGCAGTGCACGAGGATGGCGCGTGTGTAGCAGTCCAGGAGACGCCGCGTCTCCGCCGGTGTAGGGCTATGGGGCGGACAGCACAAGCTGCTACCGTAGCCACCGCATCCGAACCGGCACTTCCATCGCACCCATTCGGCTGTCACCACGCTGGCGGGTTCGATGGGCTTGGCCTCCAACGCCCCCATCTCTACCGCTCGGTCTGCGAGTTCCTGCAGGTCGTCAGCCTCAGCCATGCGAACACCCTCTTTCCGTACTTCGTTTCGTACCGCGTCAGCCTTTCACCTCCAACAGCGGCTGGGGCCCACAATGGTCATTGACTGCAACACCATGTTCGGCTTCTGGCAGCGCGACTGCCGCGACACCTCTCTCGCTCAACTCCTTCGGCTGATGGACCGCCACGGCATTGACGCCGCCCTGACTTGCTCCAGTACCGGCGTCTGGGGTGACTTCGTGAAGGGCAACGCGGAGACGCTGCAGGTGTGTCTGGAGAACCCCCGCCTGTTGCCCGTGCTGACCGTCCGGCCGCTGCATTACCTCGACTGCCGTGAGCAGATCGCCACCGCTGGCGAACGGGGCTTCCGCATGGTGCGCTTCTTCCCCCACGAACAGGGGTGGAGTCCCCGCGACCTGTGCTTCCGCCGGCTCATCGAGCCTTTGGTGGAGGCCGGCCTGCCAGTCTTCTGGAGCTATCTCGACGAAGCCGATCCCCTGCGTCCGATACCGACCCTGGTGGACTGCCTCCGTGGCTCCCATCTGCCGCTGATCTTTGGCAGCGTCTCCTACGCTCTCGGCGAGTTCCTGTCCGCCTGTGAGTTGCACCCGCACTGCTACACCGACACAGCCCAGCTTTTCCTGCTCAACGAGCTGGAGATCATCCGCGATGGCGTGGGCATCAAGCACATGCTTTTCGGCAGCCACGCCCCCTTCGACGATCCGGCCGCCCCCCTGGAGGTCATTCGCCATGCGCGGCTCACGGAGGGGGAGAGGGCGGCAGTGCTCGGCGGAAACGCCGCAGAACTGCTCGGGCTTGAGGTGGCTACCCCATCCGCCACCGGCCACGGGGCGCGATCGCCCGGGCACGTTGCGACACAGGAGCAAAGCATCCCACGGCACTGCTCGGCGGGCCCGCTCATTGACGTCCACGCACACTACGGTCCCTGGCCCGGCCTCCCCAACCCATACATCACGCTGGATGACATTCTGGCCACGTGTGACCGCTTCGACATCCAGTTCTGCATCCTGTCCAGCACCGTGGCCATAGGCTACGATGTGAGAGCCGGGAACCGCGAGGTCCGGGAGATCATTGAGGGACAGGAGCGGCTGCGCGGGTATGTGGTCATTCACCCGGGATACCCCGAACTTGCCCTGCAGGAGCTTCGGGAGTATCTACATCTGTCCAACTTTGCGGGTGCAAAGTTGCACCCGAAGCACTGCGGTTTCCTGGCAGACAGCCGGGAGGCGCGGCCGCTGATGGAGTACCTCGCATCCGTCGGGAAGCCGCTCCTGGCACACACATGGTTCCGCGAAATGTGTGACGCCATGGCCCGCCTGGCTGATGCTCTGCCCGACCTGACCCTGATCCTGGGCCATATGGGGGGAGACGACTGGACCTATGCCCTCGAACTGGCCGCCGACAGGCCTAACATGCTGCTGGAGTTATGCTCGGGGCTGGCGCCGGTGGGGAAGATCGAGCGAGCCGCCGCTATGGTCGGCGCGGACCGCCTGCTTTTCGGCAGCGACCTGACCATCCTGGACCCAGGGTATACTCTGGGGATAGTTCTGGGCAGTGAGATCAGCGAGAGCGAGAAGCGAGACATACTCTACAACAACGCTAAGAGGCTGTTTGGGCTCTGACCGGAGTTCTCATGTCTTCACAACAACCTTGAACGCCTCTTTGCGACGCAGCAGCTCGAAGCCGCTGCGGGTCTCTTCCAACGGCACTACATGCGTGTACCAGTCGCGCAGCCGCAATTCCCCCTTCCGTACCAACTGCAGCACTTCCTCGTGAGCTTCCGCCTCGCGTGGCGCAAAGCTGTCCAGTGACCATTCCAGCCGGCCCATGGGGATGTCCAACGCACGGCGCTCCATGTCACCCGGCGTTCGGCTGGCGCTGATACCATAGAGCCCGAGGCGACCGCCGCTGTCCAGCAGCCGGAACCCCAGTTCCACCAGTCGATCATCGCCCACGGCGTCAATGACCCGGTCGGCGCCACCGCCCAGGACTTCTCTTACCCGTGCCTCGGTGTCGCCGTCCGCGGTGCTGACCACGGCATCCGCAGCCCCGAGTTCCAGGGCCTTCGCCAGCGGAGCCTCACGCCTCCCCAGTACCACCACCGGCGCGCAGCCAAGCAGCCGTGCGAAGTAGCCGAAGGCGAGGCCTACCGGCCCGCTGCCCATGACCACCAGGCTCTGGCCCGCAGCGACCGGCCAGCGCTGTAGCCATGACAGGGTCTCCTTGAGCGTGATGAGCATCGTCGCGTCGAGGGGGTCGGTCTCCGGGGGCACCACCTGGTGGGCCGGTGAGCCGCCATGCACCGGGTCCTTGACCTTGCCAAACTGCGCCAGGCCGCCAAAGAGTGACGATGGGCCTTCCCCCGATGGATAGCTTGCCCCGGCACGCAGGACCAAGTCGCCCTCGCGGTAGCTGCGCACCTGACTACCGCATCGCACCACTCGTCCGACGGACTCATGCCCCAGGATGGCCGGGTACATCTCCGGTCCACGGTTGCGGAAATGGCCCTCCAGCAGCTTCAGGTCCGTGCTGTTGCAGAGCGCACAGGCGAGGATCTCCACGAGGCACTCGGTCTCGTCGATCGCCACCTCGGGCACCTCGCGCACGACCAGTGCGCCCGGCTTTTCGACCACTGCTGCCCGCATCGTTCGTCCTGCGCTCCGCGTCAGGCCAGGCCCGGTCCGCGGTAATCCGGGTTGAGGAAGGCGCAGCCGAAGGGTTCGGTGTAGGGCCGGAAGGGCACCATGGCACCGATCTCCTCGAGCCGCTGCATGACGTCGGCCGGCAGTGGCCCCGCTTCCACTGCCGCCACGTTCATCTCCACCTCCTGGACCGATCGCGCGCCCATCAGTGTCGTATCCACCCGCGGGTCCGAGATGACCCAGCGGATCGCCAGGTCGGTCAACGACATGCCCAACTCGTCCAGGAGCGTATAGAGCGCCCGGAACTGCTCCCGGCGTGGGGGAGAGAGCCACGCCGGCGGGTCGGCGATCTCTGCCTCAAAGCGCCGCGAGAGCCAGCCTTGCTGCAGCGGCGACCCGGCGATGATCCCCATGCCCTGTTTCACTGCCTCGGGAATGACGGCAATGGCCGCCTCACGCCATAGCAGGCTGTAGTTGAAGGCGGTCAGCACCACGTCGAACTGCCCTGTAGCGCAGATGGCCGCCAGCACATAGGGCGTGGTGCCACCTAGGCCGGTGTAGGCAATGAGCCCCTCGGACTTCAGGTCAGCCAGAACCTCGGTCACCGGGCCAGTGAAGTCCTCCCAGTTGGTCCACCAGTCATACTGCCCCGGGCGATCGGGTTCATGGACCATCAGGATGTCCACGCGATCGCGCCGCAGCAGCCGCAGGCTCTCGGCAAAGGAGAATTTGAGCGCATCCACATCGCGCGGGTCGAAAGGCTGTGGTCGCCCACCCAGCTTGGTGGAGATGATGTAAGACTGCTGGACCGTGGACAGCGCCTCACCGAGTACTTCCTCGCTGTCAAGGTAGGTTGGCGCGGTATCGATGTAGTTGACGCCCAACTCCAGGGCGCGGTGAATCGCCTCCACGCCCTGTGGGCGTTCGCCGCCCGCCTTCGAGACGAACAGGCCGCCCAACCCCAGACGGCTGACCCGCAGACCGGTACGGCCCAACGTGCGGTACTCCATGCGATGCCTCCCACGGCGCGACTGGCGGGCTATTCGCTGGGTGCGCGGCGCTCTCCTTCGCCCCCCCGCAGCCGCCACCCCGCAGGTCGCGGCGTGGGCAGCGATGTCAGCGGCTTCGCGGGCGTATGCTCACCGCGACCGCGATGGCCAAGCAATCGCCGAGGGGGCCTGCTCCACGCAGGCCCCCTCGCTCATGCTGCCTCGTCAGAAGGCAGCGCAGATGGCTGCGGCGTCGTCAGCGGAGATCGAAGCGATCGAGGTTCATGACCTTGTTCCACGCCGACACGAAGTCCTGCACGAACTTGTCCTGGCCGTCGGCACAGGCGTAGACCTCCGCGATGGCCCGGAGCTGCGAGTTCGCGCCGAAGATAAGGTCCACCCGGGTGCCGGTCCACCTGAGTTCCCCGGTGGCGCGGTCACGGCCCTCAAAGACATCCGGGTCTTCTTCCGTTGGCTTCCACTCCGTGCCCATGTCGAGCAGGTTCACAAAGAAGTCATTCGTCAGCGTCTCCGGCCGCTTCGTGAGCACACCGTGCTGGGATTGGCCGAAGTTGGCGTTCAGGGCTCGCATGCCGCCGACCAGCACCGTCATCTCGGGTGCGGTCAGGGTCAGGAGCTGTGCCTTGTCCACCAGCAGATGCTCCGCCCCCACCGAGTACTTCGTCTTCAGGTAGTTGCGGAACCCATCGGCCACCGGCTCCAGCACGGCAAAGGATTCCACATCGGTCTGCTCCTGCGAGGCATCCGTCCGTCCGGGCGCGAAGGGCACGGTCACCTCATACCCGGCGTTCCTTGCGGCCTGCTCCACCGCCGCACAGCCTCCCAGGACGATCAGGTCGGCCAGCGAGACCCTCTTGCCGCCGGACTGGGCGGCGTTGAACTCCGCCTGGATGCCCTCGAGGGTCTGCAGAACGGTCTGCAGTTGCTCCGGCTGGTTGACTTGCCAGTCCTTCTGCGGCGCGAGACGAATGCGAGCCCCGTTTGCGCCACCACGCTTGTCGGAACCGCGGAACGTCGAGGCAGAAGACCAGGCTGTGTAAACCAGTTGCGAGATAGAGAGCCCCGACGCCAGGATCTTGGCCTTGAGCGCCGCGATGTCCTGGTCATCGATCAGTTCATGGTCAACGGCGGGCACCGGGTCTTGCCAGATAAGCTCCTCCTCCGGCACCTCCGGACCCAGGTAGCGCGAGCGCGGGCCCATGTCGCGATGCGTCAACTTGAACCAGGCCCGGGCAAAGGCATCCGCGAACTCCTCGGGGTTCTCCAGGTAGCGCCGGGCGATGGGCTCATAGATGGGATCGAAGCGCAGAGAAAGGTCAGCGGTGGTCATGATCGGAGGATGCTTCTTGGTTGGGTCGTGAGCATCAACCACCATGTCCTCCTCATCCACGTCCTTGGCCACCCACTGATAAGCGCCGGCTGGGCTTTTGACCAGTTCCAATTCGTACTTGAACAACACCTTCAGGTGTAGCCCATGTCCCACTGGGTGGGGTTCGGCTTCCACGCGCCTTCGATGCCACTGGTGATCGCGTCAGGGCCCTTGCCGGTGCGGAAGCTGCTCTTCCAGCCGAGCCCCTGCTGCTCGATGGGAGCCCCTTCAGGCTCCGGCCCGACGTGGGATGCGGGGCCAGCGCCATGACACTTGCCAAAGGTATGGCCGCCAGCCACCAGAGCCACCGTCTCCTCGTCGTTCATCGCCATGCGCCTGAAGGTCTCTCGAACATCGCGGCCGGAGGCAACCGGGTCTGGGTTACCGTTGGGGCCCTCGGGGTTCACATAGATAAGGCCCATCTGCACAGCAGCCAGCGGGTTTTCCAGCTCGCGATCGCCGGAGTACCGCTGGTCGCCGAGCCACTCGCTCTCGCTACCCCAGTAGATATCCTCTTCTGGCTCCCAGACATCTTGTCGTCCACCGCCAAAGCCGAAGGTCTTCACCCCCATGGACTCCAGGGCGCAGTTGCCGGCGAGGATCATGAGGTCGGCCCATGAGAGCTTGCGTCCGTACTTCTGTTTGATCGGCCACAGCAGCCGGCGCGCCTTGTCCAGATTGGCGTTGTCGGGCCAGCTATTGAGGGGAGGGAAGCGCTGACTGCCAGACCCGGCACCCCCACGGCCGTCGGCGATGCGATAGGTGCCGGCACTGTGCCACGCCATCCGGATGAACAGGGGCCCGTAGTGTCCCCAGTCGGCCGGCCACCAGTCCTGGGAGTCGGTCATCAGCGCGTAGAGGTCCCGCTTGACCGCCGCCAGGTCGAGGGTCTTGAACTCCTCTGCATAGTTGAAGCCCTCGCCCATCGGGTTGCTCAGGTTGGAGTGCTGGTGCAGAATCCTGAGGTTAACCTGATTCGGCCACCAGTCCCGGACCGACATGCCACCGCCGGCTACGGGACGGCTGGACCTGCCCGTCACCGGACACTTGCTGTCTTGGCTCATTTTGGCTCTCCTTTCAGGCTTGGGATGAGATGTTCAGCATGGAAGCGAAACTGTGCGCCGCGAGTGGCTCGCATCGGCCCCGGCAGCTCGCCCGGGGGGGAAGGCTAAGCCCACAGACCCCGCTTCTGAGCTTCTGGAGGCCGAGCCACTCACCGATGCTGCGGGACAAACCCCACGTTCCTGCTATTGTTACTTCGACTTCTGCCTCTCAGCCCCTGCCTTGACTTGGGGTGGGGGAGTGATACACTGGAAAAGTGTATTGCTTAGCTGATGCAATGTCAAGGTTATAACAAATGCTTAGCGACAAGCCCGCCACGGGGCACGAGACCGAGGCGCGTCTCCTGCACATCCTGGGAGAAGTGCGACGGCGCGGACACCGTGTCACGCCGCAACGTGTGGCCATCATCCGCAATTTCCTGAACCGCAGCGACCACCCGAGCGCTGAGGGCATCTATCGTGCGCTCAAGCCCGAGTTCCCGATGATGGCCCTCTCGACGGTCTACGCGACGCTGAAGCTGCTCATGGAGGTGGGGGAGGCCGTGGATGTGGCTCCTGCGGCCGAACACGCGCGCTTTGATCCGGTGACTGGTGAGCATTGCCACCTGATTTGCCTGCGGTGCGGGAGCATCAGGGATCTCCCCTTCTGCCCCGGAGCAGGCGACCCCCAAACAGCGGAGCACGTGCGCGCGGCAGGCTTTGTGCCGACTCGCGAGATGCACGAGGTGTTCGGGCTCTGCGCCGTGTGCAGGAACGGAGCGTCGTGACCGGGGCGAACGCAAGTATGGCCGAGGCTACCCGCAGACCTCCTGAAACACCCTCAGGAAGTTGCCACCCAGGATCTTGGTGACAGTGTCGTCGTCGAAGCCCCGTCGGACCAGTGCTTCGGTGAACTCGATGAGCCGGCCGGGATGCGGAGGGATCGGCACGGCGTCATCGGGTAGACCGTCGTAGTCGGAACCGAGGCCCACGTGCTCCGGACCCACCAGGTTGACGACGTGCTCCACCTGGTCCATCAGCCGGTCCATGGAGGGGGCTTCCTGGTGGATGAACCGGTGGTAGAAGGCGACCCCCATCACCCCGCCGCTGGCTGCGAGGGCGCGGATCTGATCGTCCATCAGGCCGCGGAAGTGCGGGCAGATCGCGAAGACACACCCGTGCGAGAAGATGCAGGGCTGCTGCGAGAGCTCCAGCGCGTCGAAAAAGGTCCGATCATTGGCGTGGGCCAGGTCCACGATAATTCCGAGTGAGTTGCAGGTTTTCACCACGTCACGCCCGAACTCCGTCAAGCCGCGCACCTCACGCCGCATCGCCTGGCGTGCGTCGGCGGTGGTGTAGTCGAACACGCTGCCATCAACCTGCAGCGAGGTCTCGTGCCGGTCGAGACCTTCGCCATGGGTCAGGTTGGCCACGCGCAGGCCCAGGCGGTGAAACAGCTCCAGCGCCCCGAGGCTTTTGCCGAGACACGAGCAGCTCTCCAGTTGGCCGACCAGGGCGATGCGACGGTCCTGCTTGGCCTGGCAAATATCGGCCGCATGGCGGGCCACCACATAGGTATCCGGATAGACTTCGGGGTGCCGCAACAGCGCCTGCCACAGCTCCAGCGAGGCGATCAGGTCGGTGCTGCCCACATAGCTGAACAGCGCTGTGATACCGCTCTCGCGAAGGCGGGCTGTATTGCAGTGGTAGGGCTCATCCACGGCCCCGAAGTCCATGGGGTCGCCCTTGGAGCGCATGCGGGCGAGGGAGTCGTTGTGGGCGTCCACGATGATGGCCTGACGGTGCAGGATCTCGGCTCTGGTGTCCATGGGCACCCCCTTTATTTCACATAACTTACATTATAATGCTATGAGTCATCGGCGTCATCCGGCCGCGCCAGGCCTGACCGGTCCACCTGGCAGCCCGTGTAACGCGCATGGTTCGGAAACCCCCGCCCCGCCTCCTCCCAGAACCAGTCCTCATGAAGCCATTCCGGCCAGACAGTGATGCCCGCGAACTCGTCCCGGTAGACGAACCGCGCCTCCTTTACCAGTGGCTCGTCTTCGTCCCCGGGCACAAGGTTCGCCAGCGTCACCTCGCCCTCCCAGGAGTCCGCCACGAAAAACAGCTCCACGTGGTGATAGTTGGTCGCCAGGTCCTTGAACTCGCGCACCAGCACCACCCGCGACACCTCGACCTGCAGCCCAGTCTCCTCGAACACCTCGCGGCGAGCGGCCGAGATGAGGTCATCGTCGGCCTGCAGTCCGCCGCCGGGCGGGATCCACCACTCGTTGCCTGTCAGCGGTTCGCGGTGGCGGACCAGCAGGATGCTGTCACCGGCGGTGATGAGCACAGCGGCACGGACGCGGTGTTTCACCATGGCCTCCAGTCGGCAAGGGACGCGCTGAGTGTAGCGCCATCGTGGCAAGGCGTCAAAGGGGCGGCTCGCGCCAGCGGCGAAGATGCACCGAAAACGGAAAGGACAGCCGATGGCCGAGCACTGCCGACAGATTAAGATGGTCGCCCTTGCCCTCGGCCTGGCGTGCGCCGCCAGCGCCCAGGACACTCCGTTCATCCTCGGCGTCAATGGCCACCCCTTCCAGCAGGAAGCGTACTGGCACGTTCCGCTCGAGGCGCAGCTCGCGCTGGTGAAGGAGGCCGGGCTGCAATGGTACCGCACAGACTGGGGCTGGGCCGACTTCGAGCGCTCCGACCAGCTCGTCGCGGCCGCAGAGGTGGCCGGGGTCAAGCTCCTGCCGATCCTCTTCCCTGATGTCTCCGCGGCCAACGGCGACGTTCGTGAGGTCCGCCGCCTCGCCTTCGAGCATGGCAAGGCCATCGCGGAGCGCTACAGGGGCCGTATCAGCCACTACGAGCTCAGCAACGAGCTGGAGTGTCAGGTGATGAGCAAGGCGCCCGGTGGCGGTGACCGGGATGGCGCCGCCCGGTCGGACTATGACTTTCACAGATACATTGTGGCCTGTGAACTCCTGCGCGGCCTCGCCGAGGGCGTGCACGAGGGCGACCCCGGGGCCAAGCGCATCATCAACTGTGCCGGTTGGCTACACTTCGGCTTCATAGACCGGCTCGTGGATGACGGCGTGCCCTTCGACATCGTCGCCTGGCACTGGTACTCGGACATGGGCGACATCACCACGCCGAAGGAGAGCTACAGCGGGACCTGGGACGTCATCGCGAAGCTGAAGTCCTATGGCAAGGAGATCTGGCTGACGGAGTGCAACCGCCGCAACGGCGACATGGATGGCGCCGGACAGGAGCAGGCCGACTACCTCGCGGACCAGGTCCGCAAGGTCAGGGCGACCGGTGTGGTGAAGGCCTTTTTCGTCTACGAACTGCTTGACGAACCCTACTTCGAGGGCGGTGAGGCCCACTACGGCCTGGTGGAAGTGCAGAAGCAAGGCGACAAGTGGGCCATCGGTGCGCGCAAGCCGGCGTTTGAGGTGGTGCGTCTGCTGGCGACGGAGTAGCAGCGCAACGGGCACAGCCGCTGACGGCGTGCCCCGCAAGTGTGGACGTGGCGGGGCACTGAGGTGCGACGGACCTCAGTGCCCCGCCCGCAAGGGCCTCTGCCCTACCCCAGAATCTCCGCCAGGTCCTCGTCCGGCGTCTTGATGGGCGCTAGGCCGAAGTTCTCCACCAGCACATTCAGCACGTTCGGGCCCACGAAGGCAGGCAGGCTCGGCCCGAGCTTCATGTTCTTGATTCCGAGATGCAGCAGTGTCAGAAGGATGCATACCGCCTTCTGCTCATACCACGACAGGATGAGCGACAGCGGGAGGCTGTTGGCATCGGTGTCGAAGGCCTTCGCCAGCGCCAGCGCGATCTGGATGGCCGAGTAAGCGTCATTGCACTGGCCAATGTCCAGCAGCCGCGGGATACCACCGATGTCGCCGAAGTCCAGCTTGTTGAAGCGGTACTTGCCGCAGGCCAGGGTGAGGATTACGCAGTCCTCGGGAACCTTCTGGGCGAACTCGGTGTAGTAGTTGCGCCCGGGCTTGGCACCGTCGCAACCGCCAATCAGGAAGAAGTGGCGGATAGCGCCGGACTTCACGGCGTCAATGACCGCACCGGCAACGGACATGACGGCGTTGTGTCCAAAGCCTACCGTGATGGTCTTTTCGGGCTCGTCCTCCGGGAATCCGTCGGCGGCCAGAGCAGCCTCGATCACTGGTGTGAAGTCCTTGGGGTTCCCGTCCGGGATGTGCACGACGTTGGGCCACTGCACCAGGCCGGTGGTGAAGATGCGGGCCTGGTAGCTCTCCTTGGGCTTCTGGAGGCAGTTAGTGGTCATCAGGATCGCACCTGGGAAGGCCTCAAACTCGGTGCGCTGGTCCTGCCAGGCGCCGCCGTAGTTACCCACCAGGTGCTTGTGCTTCTTCAGTTCGGGATAGCCGTGGGCGGGCAGCATCTCGCCGTGGGTGTAGATGTTGATGCCCTTCCCCTCAGTCTGCTCCAGAAGCTGTTTCAGGTCCTTAAGGTCGTGGCCGGAGACCAGAATGGCCTTGCCCTTGACCGGTGTCACGCGCACTGACGTGGGTTCCGGGTGTCCGAAGGTGCTGGTATGGGCAGTGTCCAGCAGCTCCATGACCCTCAGGTTGACCTCACCGCACCGCAAGTTCAGCCCCACCAGGGTGTTGACGTCGGCCTCGCCGTCGGCCAGCGCGCTCAAGGCCTCGTGGAAGAAGGCGCAAACACTATCGTCTTCCTGCCCCAGGATGGCAGCATGGTCGGCGTATGCCGCCGTGCCCTTGAGGCCGTAGGTGAGGAGTTGCTGCAGGCCCGCCACATCGGGTCCCAGCTTCTCGATATACCGCTCGATGCTGGCGGCCTCGCCCTGCCTGATCAGCTCAGCCAGGTCAGACGCCGGCTGCCACGCCGCCGCCTCCTGCAGTACCTTGCAGCCGCAGGTCTCCTGGCCGGAGGCGGCACAGGCTTCCTCATAGAGCTTCTTGGCCTTGTCGCGCACAGTGGCGGCCCGG
Source organism: Armatimonadota bacterium (assembly GCA_013178155.1). Classification (GTDB taxonomy): domain Bacteria; phylum Armatimonadota; class Zipacnadia; order Zipacnadales; family UBA11051; genus JABLXH01. The sequence continues at coordinate 14,527 of JABLXH010000090.1, forward strand.
TAGACCCACTCGGCGACGCTCCTGGGGTCGAAGTTCACGTTTGTGACCGTTGTGAATAGTGCCTCAATGACGAAGCGGTCAATCTCGTGGTCGCTGGCGCCGAGTTGACGCGCGCGGTGGGCAAAGGCCGAGATGGCCTTGACCCCGTACACCAGCAAGTCCTGCAGCGCCGCGGTCTCCGGATCCTTGCCGCAAGCCCCGAACGCGGTGCAGCCAGTTCCCTTCGCTGTCTGTTCACACTGATAGCAAAACATGGTCTCTGTCCCTCTGCTTTCGTGTCGGGCGCGTGTAAGCGCGTCCCGGCAAGTCTCTATAGCGCTACGACATCTGCATCGCCCGCGGCTTCGTAGAAGTCCGCGAAGTGGCCGATCTGCACCCCGTCAACCATCTTGTCCGTCAGGTCACGCGCCTCCTGGGAGCACTCACAGACAATGACCTTTACGCCCTGCTCCTTCATGGCGCGCTCAATCTTCTCACCGGTGTCCGTGCCCTTGAGCAGGAAGAACACACCATCTTCGGCAAAATGCAGTGCAGTGACCTCGCGCCCGTGGCATCCCGCACTGACCGTGTTCAGCAGACATCCCGAGACGATCTCGTGCCCGGCCGAGCCGGTGATGATGTAGGCAACCTTCTTCACGCCACAACCTCCCTTCTATGCATTAGTCTGCTATTCCTGTCGGAGTTCAGCCCGCGGGCGGCGTCTTGATGACCAGAAACACCGCATCCTCGTCCGCCGCATTGAGCACGTTCATGGGCGTGTCGTAGGACACCGCCAGGGCCTCCCCCACCCCCCAATCGTGCTGCTCTGCCTCGTTGGTGAACCTCAACCTGCCAGCCAGCGGGACCAGCACGACGTTGGCGTTGGCGTTGTGCGGCGGCAGGGCCTCGCCCGGCGTCAGCCGCACGCGCATGACCTGGATCCCCTCTCCCTGCCACACACAGGTTCTGCTGTCGCCCCCCTGACACTGCAGGTCTATCCTCTGCACGCTCCGCATGCTCTGCACCCTCCTTCATGTTGGTAATCCCAGTCGTGGCGGGCCAGCATGGCCCACTGGTGGGCCAGTTCGTGGTACCGTTCGTGGACACCCGCGCCGATCTCCTCGACTTCTACTCGCTCGAAAGCCGCACTGAGACCAGCCTGATCGGCCGGGGACACGATCTCGTCGGCCATCGGGAACAGGCAGTGGTTCTCCTTGTCAATATGCTCGCGCAGGAGGCCGACGTAAGCTAGCAGGTTATCCCGAACCCGGCTGACGGCGTCTCTATCCTGCGCTATCGCACCGGGGAGGGCCTCCAGAATGGCCCGGACGTAACTGCGCCCCTGATCATGCTCGGCGAGCATAACGCCCAGCGGCCCTCCCTCGCGCGGCATCCCGCGCTGCTCCAGGAGCGGGAAGAGCAGCTTCTCTTCCTTGGCATGGTGACAGCGGTCCGCGAAGTCGCGGAAGAAGCCGGCCATCTCCTGGATCAGAGCCGCTGCCTGGCGGGCGTCGTACGCCAACTGGCAGGCCTGCTCCTCCGCTCCCTGGAGGGCCAGCAGTATCACCTCGTGTTCGTGTCTCAGTGTCTCAGTAGCCGTCATCTTGCGCTCCTCTACGCGTCGGTTCACGACGCCAGCAGGCTAGCCGTGAATAAGCGGCGGCAGGCAGCGCACGCACACCCATTGGCTGCTCCCCTTGTAGCGGCAGGGGAACAGCACCGCGTCCGTCTCCTTGTTCCCGCACCGGAAACAACTCTCGGTGATGGTCTGAACGCCGCGAGCGGCCTGCTCCTCGTGAGCGGCCTCCGGGTCAAACGGCGCCGCCTCGCGCTCCTCGATGGTCAAGGCCCCGGTGGGGCACACGCCCAGACAGAAGCCTGCTCCATCGCACAGCTCGTCCCGCACTACCTTCGCCTTGCCGTCCACCAACTGGATGGCGCCCTCCGCGCAGGGGGTGACGCACTTGCCGCAGCCATTGCACTTCTCTTCGTCGATCTTCACGATCTTGCGAGTCACGGTAACCATGCTTATCTCTCCCGGGTTGTCTCACAGGGCAAATACGCGATCCACCGCCGCGCAGACCTCGGAGCGAACCTCCTCCGCTGACCGCTCGATGAGCCCGCGCTGGTGGAAGAAGATGCTTTGTACACACATGCCGATGACCAGGGCGGCCCCCAGTTCAGGCTCCATCGGCCGCAGCTTCCCCTCCGCCATGCTGGCCTGCAACGTCTCCACGAACAGAGCCTTGGGCAGACGGTGCGTCCCCGGCACAGCCCCGACACCCTCGTAATGCTGGGACATAACGAACCCAAAGACCTCAGCATTGGCCTCAGCGAACTCAAAGAAGCCAGCCACCAGAAGCCGCAGCCGCTGGGCGGCATCAGTGGCCTCGGCGGCAGCGTGCTCAAGGAACTCGTAGAAAAGCTCGGCACCACCCGCAAACAGGAAGCGGGCAAGGTCCTCTTTGCTGGCGAAGTGCCGGTACAAGGCGCCCTCCGTCACTCCGGCAGCCTGCGCAATGTCCCTGACCGTGGTGGCCTTGACTCCCCGCTGCGCAAACAGCCGACGCGCAACCCTGATGATGTCGTCTCGCTTCGTGGCTGGCCGTGCCATGCTGCTCTTCCTGTGTTATGTGAGTGAACACTTACTTATATATAGCCTGTTTACACGTTTGTCAAGCCCCTTTTTTCGCTGATGGTCGCGTGATGCAGCAGACTACCGCGCAGGTGATCTCAGACGGTCGGAGAAGCACTGCGGAAACCCCCAAGGCGTTCCCCGGCGTTTCTTGTGCTAGTCGCATCCAGAACTCAGACAGGAGCGGCGCATGAAGGGCGTAATCCTCGTCGGCGGTCTTGGCACACGGTTGGCACCTATGACTCGGGTCACCAACAAGCACTTGCTGCCGGTCGGACGTTTTCCGATGGTCTATTACCCTCTCCACGCCCTGACCGAGGCCGGGATCGAGGAAGTCATCCTCGTCACTGGCGGCAACAGTTGTGGCAGCTTTCTGGAGTTGTTGCATGATGGCAGCGAGTTTGGTCTCAAGACGCTGTACTACGCCTTCCAGCACGCTCCCCGGGGGATAGCGGATGCCTTGCGTCTGGCGGAGGCCTTCGTCAACGGCGATGACTGCATCGTGATGCTGGGCGACAACATTGTGGACGGAAGCTTGCGCCCCTTCGTGGACAACTTCCGCAGCCAGGGGGGCGGAGCGAGAGTGTTGCTAAAGGAGGTGCCCGACCCGGAACGTTTCGGGGTACCCGAGTTTGGCCCTGACCAACGCATCACGCGGATCATCGAGAAGCCGCCGCACCCCCCCTCGAGCTATGCGGTGATGGGGGTCTATGCCTACGACGCCGACCTGTGGGACATCCTGCCCGGCCTGCAGTTGTCTGAGCGCGGCCAGTACGAGATTACCGATGTGAACAATGTCTACCTGTCTCAGGGCCGGCTCGGCTATGACGTATTCGAGCATCAGTGGTCTGACGCGGGGACACCGGAGAGCCTCCATCGCGCCAGCGAAATCGCCTGGGCCAGCGACTTTGTGCCCTGCCCCCGGGAGCCCAGGGCGTGAGGCGGCTCGCTGCGCTGCTCGCGCTGCTGGGCTTAGCGTGTGGTACGGCCGGCGCCGGCACGGTACGCGTGGCTTTAGCACAGACCGAACTGCGGCTGTACCCCAGCGAGGCGGCCTATGTGGCGCACATGGGCGAACGCTTGGCGGAGGCCATGCGCAGCCACCCGGACTTGGTGGTCTTCCCCGAGGACATAGGGCTGCCATTGGCGCTGGTGGATAGCTATGACGTGCTCCGCAACTGCGCCACGGTAGCCGATGCGGCACGGGCCCTGATCGCTGAGGAGCCTGCCGCGCTCTCGACGATGAGCAGCAGATGGGGCTGGTCGCCTGCACGCGCTTGGCTGGTCCGCCACAGCGAGCAGTTGAGCCGATGCTACCGGCGGGTGTTTGGGGCCCTGGCGCGCCAGCATTCCGTGTATGTTGTCGCCGGGTCCGCCCCTCTGCCCTATCGCGGACGGGTTCCGGGCAATGTTGCCTGCGTTTTCGGCCCCGATGGTCGGGTGGCAGGAGTGGCCCCCAAGGTGAATCTCATATCGCTTGAGGGCCCGGAGGGGCTTGACCTGCTCCCTGCTCGGTGCGAGGAACTGCGACCGGTGGACACGCCGTTGGGCCGGCTGGGTGTCATTGTCTGCGCCGACGCCTGGGACCCAGCCATCGCCCAGGCCTACCGGCGGGCCGGTGCCCAGCTACTGGTCAACTGCCTGGCCAACCCGGAGCCGTGGTCGGAGGACCAACAGGCCAGTTTCGATGCCAACAGCCTGCCGGCTCGCATCGCGGAGACGGGTCTGCCGGGGGTTCAGTGTTTCGCTGTGGGTCGTCTGTTTGACCTGACGTTCACCGGGCGTTCGCAGTGTGTGCTCCCGCTGCCTGACGGTCGGTGGAGGGTAGTAGCTCGCGCCGGGAGCGCGGTCGAAGAGGAGATCGTTACGGCCACGGTCCCCTTGGCGCTGCCGTCGGCTTCGACCGCGGCGCGACGAGACTGAGGGATTCCCTGATTCCGAGGAGAACGGCGTTGAAGAAATGGCAGTTGTCCCTGGTTATGGTAGGCCTGCTGGGCATGGTCTACGCGATGAATGTGGTTCAGCAAAAGCGGCTGGAAGAACGGGCAGCGCTGGAGAAGGCTGCCAAGGAGGCACGACTGAAGGCGGAGAGCACGCACGCCGCGAAGCTCAGCCCCGCTTTGGCTCACAGCCAGACGCACGGCGGTGGTCAGCCCTCCTTCACGGTCCCGCCGCCCGCCGGCCCCGAGAAAGCACCGGTGAAGATCGAGGTGTTTCTCGACGGCAGCAACGCCTGCCACGCGACCAGCACCGAGCTGTCGGAGCTAAGCAAGGTCTATGGCAAGCTGGTTCGCGTCGTGTTTCTCAACATGATGAAGCCCGAGGTGTCGCAGAAGGCCGATAAGCTACAACTGGGGTGTGCGGCGGGGCTGGCCATCAATGGCAAGGTCGAGATGATGCTGAAGACGCCCAACGGCAAGCGCCTGATCTCGTTCAGGGGCCCCGCCAACCACGACAAGTACCGGACCCCGGACGTCTACCTGGCGGTCAACTCCATCCTGGAGTCCAAGGGGATCAAGGTCCCGAAACTGGCCAAGGAGCGCACCGTCGGCGCCGGCAGTATCACCCCCATGGGCCCGGGGAAGATGCCCGGCTCACACTGAACTGCACCACAAGACACAGAAAAGACTGGGCCGCGGCCCCCACAGGTGGGTCCGCGGCCCTGTTTGCTATCTCGCCGGCGCGCGGGCCGGCTCAGACAGCACAGAGCTTGTATCCGAAGGCGCGCACGGTGCGCACGCGCTCTGGCTTCCGCGGGTTCCGTTCTACCTTGCCCCTGAGGTTGGCGATATGGACTTCGACCAGGTGGGTGTCATACTGGTCATAACCCCACACGGCACGCAGCAACTCCTCGCGACTGAAGACCTTGCCGGGGCGTTCGGCCAGTGTCTTGAGCAGCGTGAACTCCGTCTTGGTCAGGTTAGCGGCCTGACCGTCAACCAGCACTTCAGCGGCCTCCATGTCAATCTCCAGGCCGCCCACCTTCAGCTTCTCTCCCGTCTCGGGCAGGCCCATCGCGGTACCGCTGCGACGCAGCACAGCCTTGATCCGGGCCACCAGCTCGTCCAGGCTGCAGGGCTTGGTGATGTAGTCATCGGCCCCCAGTTCCAGCCCGACGATGCGATTGACCTCTTCCCCCATGGCCGTAAGCATGATGATTGGGACCCGCGAGCGTCGTCGGATCTGCTGACAGATGGTCATGCCGTCAATGTCGGGGAGACGGAGATCGAGGAGGATGAGGTCGGGGTTCGCCTCCTCGATAAGCTTGAAGGCCTCCTTGCCGTTGGCTGCGCTTATGGCCTTGAAGTTGTGGTGCGACAGTTTCTCGCACACGACTTCCCGGACAGCGGGCTCATCGTCAACGACGAGGATCAAGGGCTGCTCAGCACCCATGGCGCCGGCGACCCCCTTTCTTCATAGCAGTTGCTGCGATGCCGTATGCATCCATTGCCTGGTAGCCTAAAGCCTAACGTTGTCGGTCTTCCCTGTCAACCACTGCCCTTCAAGCATCATTGCCCCCGCGCGGCGCGGAGCCGCTGCGGCGGGCTCGGAGCCTATTGTCCACCCATGGCCCCAAATACCTGCTTCATCTGGATGATACCGGGTCCCATGATAACGACGAACAGCGCGGGGAAGATGCAAAAGATCAGTCAGTGGGAAGAGCAGTTTGGTCCCAAGCACGGCGGCTTGCTCGCGGATCTTCATGGAGCGCTTGCTGCGCAGCGTATCACTGTGGGCCCGCAGCGCCTTGGCGATGCTCACACCCAGTTCCTCGGCCTGGTACAGCGCGGCTACCAGGGCGCTAAGCTCATCCACCTGCACGCGATCGGCCATGTCCTGCCATGCGTCACGGCGTCGCTTGCCCAGACGCACCTCGATGAGAGCACGCTCAAACTCCTCCACGAGCGGGCCCTCCTTGCGCTGGATGACCTCGGCAATGGCGCTATCAAGGCCCATGCCGGCCTCCGCGCTGACCACCAGGAGGTCCAGGATGTCTGGCAGCGACTTGCGGATGATGTACTGGCGTGACTTGATCTTGTTCTGCAGCATGTAGTCCGGTAGCATCGCCACGAAGAACACGGCAAACAGAGGGACAGCCGAGTGCACGATCGGCGCCGCGTTGTTAAGCACCCTCGTATAGAGCACGAACCCGGCAGCCACGCCGAGGAGGATGCTCACACCCCGCAAGAGGAGGAACACAGGTTCGCTCAGTCCCGAGGGGTTGCCGGCCGCGTTGAGCTGCTTGCGGACGTTCTCGATCATTCCCTGTGGGGCCAGGTTGAGTGCGGCTCGGCTAACTGCCTTGACGATAGGCTGTATGACGCGTTCGGAGAACGGCCGCTGTAACTGCCGCGAGACCACAGACTGACTCGGGTCAAAGGTTGGTCGCGCGGTCTGGATCTGCTCCACGCGCTGCTCGATCCGCTGTTGCTGGGAGGACGTAGTCAACCCCAGCACCAGTGCCACCACGCAGATGAACAGCAGGATCACAACGAGGCCGATTATCAGCATGGCTCCTTCGCCCTCACTTTCCCCGTGTGACGGCCCGGAGGCACCGGGCTCATTCCCAACTACAGGTCAATGTCAAGCATCTTCTTGATGATGAGAATGCCTGTGAGC
>JABLXH010000091.1 GCA_013178155.1 Armatimonadota bacterium
GTTCCATACCACGTACTCCAGGTCTTCCACCAGCACCCGCCGCAGGGCCTCGGCCGTCTGCACCGCCACCGACCCCGTTGCCCCCTCGGCCCGGATCAGATCCACCACCTGCACCTGGCCCCCCGCCGTCGCCTTGATGATCAAATGCGCCCGGTCCGCCTCCGCCGGCGGCAACACGCCCTCCACCACCACCACCCGGTCCCCCGACGGCGTGTACGTCAGGCGATTGCCCAACACCCGCCGCAGGTCGGTCACCAGCGCCTCCGCCGGCGACGGCGCTGTCACCGTCACCTCAATCTGATGCACCCCCAGCCGGTCCCACACGAAAATGGTCGTGTCGCCCGCCTCCCGACCATACACCGACAGGTCGTTCAGCGACGCCACCACCACCTCCACCAACTCCGGCTCGATCACCTCCACCCGCTTCATCCGGTTGAAATGCAACAGCACACTACGCCCCACGGGCAGGACCATGGTGCGCTTGGCCTCCGGGGTCAGCCCCGGCTCGCCCCAGGCCGTCGTGCTCAGAACAACTCCGAGCACGAACACACCCAGTAGCAACGCGGCCTGGTGCGCGGTCGTGTGAAGTAAGCTGTGTCGCATGGTGCCAGGCTCCCTTCTGGTGGAGCAGGTAGGTCCTTAGCGTCGAATGAAGTCTCTTGACTGCCGCTGCCGACGCGACGCCAGTCGCGGCCAGGATGCAGCCTCGGCTCGGGCCGGGTAGGCCCGATGCCGGGACATACATATCTATTCCGGTGTCACTACCTCACGCTGTCCGCCCCGGATGACCTCCACCGACGGCCGGCGTGGCTTCTGCGGCGGGACCGGCGGCCCACCCCACGTTGTCGGACCGGTCGGGGCCGTGTTGACTACCACCGGCGCCTGCTGCGGCGCGGGGGCCTTCTCGCCCTCGGCAGCCGCCTTTTCAGCCTTTGGCCAGGGCCCTGTCAGCGACCAGCTATTAGCCGGCGGCAGAGCGGCGACGCCCACGTCACCCGTTGCCCGCAAAGCCAGACGCAGCTTGCCCGCCATCTCGCTGGCAAGGACAACCTGGGCCTGGGCGGGCGTAAGCGCCAGCGTCACCGGGGTGGTCGCCGCGCGTCCGCCCTGGCGAGCAGTGGTCTTCTCACCCTCGGCGCTACCCTCGGCGGCCTTCTCCCCCTCCGCCCTCGCGGTGTCCTGGTTCACCGACAGAACCTGTACGTCCTGGACTACGGTCCGCACCACGACTTCCTTGTCGCGCTCGAACGAGGCAAGCACATCTACCCGGTTGCCCGGCTTGACGAAGTCGCCTACATTGCCAACGATGTCAAGGGGAACGGCGAGGGCCCGGTAGCCGCGAGGGACGGCAAAGGCCAGGCCCATGCGGCTCTTGGGGGCAATGTCGCCTTGCCTGATGGGCTGCTCTGGAGGCAGCTCGATCAGGCTCACCTGGTTCTGCAGCATCTCAGGTGACGTGACGACGTCGCTGGGGAGCTTGCCCGGCTCGAAGGCAGCCCGGCGGAACATGTTGGGCTTCAGTTCCGTCTGTGCCGGGATGACCTGCGTCGGTACCGGGACCTCAATGGTGGTAGGAGCCTTGGTCGTCTTGGCTCGCTGCTGGCTGATCCAGATCCATGCTCCCACTGCCGCCAGAAGGCCGCACACCAGGGCAATTACCAGGGAGGCCTGCCTCGTGAGTCGCATCTGTTGCCACGCCCCTTTGCTGCGATTAGCTGGTCCCCTGAAGACATCGCCAGAGCCCTACCCGACCAGCCGGTATGTGTATATTCCTTCGGAGGTTGCATCGGCATCCAAGTCGCCGTAACCCGGTATGCTGTACCTGATGAAGCGCCCGTCAATACTCTTCGTCGTGCCCCCGCTGTTGACCCGTTCGAGCCAGAACGCACCGAACTTGATGATCCGGAACTGCGCCCCTGTACCCGTGCCGCCGACATAGACGCAAAGCGGCACGAGGATGATCCGCGGGTTGGTCGGGTCGAAGTCATCAAAGGTGTCGCCAGCATAGATTCCCGACGAGCCCCGGGCAATGCGATTCCTGAGGGGCGTGGCCCAGTGACCCACCGCCAGGCCGGTCTTGCCGGAGCAGACATCATCTACGTGCATGGTCATCTTCGCCTGGTCGGCTTCGCTGAGCGGCGGGTAGCCTTCAAGCACCTGGCTCCAGCTCGCACTCATGCCAGACGGGATGTCCAGCCAACTGAAGTTGCCGGGGATGTCCGGATAGTGCGGGCCGTCCGCCATAAGCAGGTTGTATGGGTTGCCATAGTTGTAGGGCGTCGCCGCCGTTATCCACATCGGCGCGATCGGAGCACCGCCTGACGGTGCGCGCACGGCGACGGCTCGGCGGTCCACGGTCGTCTGGGTGAGGCCAAGGGCGGCGCCGAAAGTGTACTGCAGCGGCACGTGGGTCGTGACCGTGATGGCCTGGGCGAAAGGCCCCAGGGGGCCAAAGCCGGGTACGTTGGACCCGGGCCCATAGTAGACGATGTCACTGTTGCCGCAAGTGACAGCGTACTCGCCGGCGTTCTGGTTGTTGGCATTGATCGCGTCGCGCGCTTCGGCAAGCGCATCACTCGGGTTGGCAAGCAGTGGAGCCGCTGCCAACGCCGATGCATCCGCCGCATTCTGAGCTTGCTGGGAGGCGACCATGATGCGGCCGACGTCAACGGTCATGGCCACGCAGCCCATGATGATGACGAGAACAATCGCCATCATGACAAGCGTGAAGCCACGCCTGGTGGCAAAGAGGCGAGAAGTGAGGTACGAGCCACGCCCGGTTGGGCGGACACGGGACATGAGGTTGGTTCGCTCCTGGCTGCGATTACTCACGGCGCATCACCATCTGCGAGTGCAGATTGACGGACGTCGCGCCGGGTTGTCCGATCATGCGAGCGAACAGCGGGCCTGTCAGCAGACGGTGCGTGAACGTGAGACGAACCCGCACCTGTGCTCCCTGCGGAGCGTTGTTAGTGACTGGATCCGTGGTCGTGTTCCCGAGCGTACTCCAGCTTGACCACGTCGTACCGCTTAGTGTCCGATATTCTTGGACAATTGTCAAGCGGTCTAGTGGCAAATTCACCATGCTGGCCTGAACACGAGCCGTGATCTCGCCGGTTGTCTTGCCCAGCGCCGCATGGCGTGCCCCCTCACGGGCGGCCTGTTGCACGATGAGCTGGTTCCGGAACATGAACCCGAACTCGATGATGCTGAACAGCAAGCCGATGAAAAGAGGCAGAATGACGGCGAACTCCACAGTCGCCGTTCCTGCCTCCCCCCGGGACAACCTGATACGTCTCAGTCTTGGCACCGGCTTCACCCTCTTTCCCGCCCAAACTGCGCTGTCTTCCGTGTCCCTGCCCCGTTGGGTAACCCCTGACAGGGCAGGTCTGCAACACAAGTCAGCTACCGAGCATGAACTGCCACATGACCATCAGACCCCCGGCGCAGATCGCGATGGCATAGGGCAGCCTGGTCTTCTCATGCGCGGTTGTGATGTCCATAGGCAGCTTCATGAAGAAGCGCATGTAAACTGCGCGCCACACGGCCGAAACACTCTGCCTAAGCACGCCTCTCCATAGCGCAATAGCCAGGGCGATAAGGCCGCCGGCCACTGCGCCATAGAGGATCACCCATATCAGCAGCTTGGCCCCAAGAAACGACCCGACAGCGGCCAGGAGCTTGCAGTCGCCAGCGCCGAGGATGCGGCCCAGAAAGGCGCTCACAAAGAACATGGCCAGACCGGTGGCGATGCCGCCCAGGCTGAACAGCACGCCCGTCCAGCCACGGTCCAGTATGTTAAGGATGATGCCAAGAATCGCGAACGGCACCGTGACGGCGTTGTAGATCTTGCCGTGCCGCACATCAGTGAAGACCGAGATGATCAGCACGGCGCAAGTCGCAATAGCGATGCTGTAGCTCAGTGGTGTCATGGCGGTCTGTTCCCTGGGCGGTCTGCCGTTTCTGAGTGGCACAGAACACACAACGCGGGCAGAGCCCCATGACTGCTATCCGGGCCCTCCCCGCGAGGCGCTTGTTGGCACTCTTTGTGATGTTTGGAGGAGGGTGGAAGGAGCCTGGGTGAACCTCCCACCCTCCCCTGGCCTGGTTGTGGTTCTCTATCCCAACCGCTGTTGGGATAACTCGAGTGCTACGTCAGCGCCGGTCCCGGCTCTCTGCCTCTCCTGCTGCCTCATGCCGGTCGCGGGCCCCCCAGGCTTGCGCACGTTCCGTCTGTTTAGCTGGACGGCATGTTGTCGTTGACGCTGCTAACGGTGGTATTCACGCGGCCACCCAGAGCGGTCCAGGCGCCGATGGCGGCGATGGCCACCAGGGCCAGCAGCAGCGCGTACTCCACAGTCGTCAAACCCTCTTCGTCCTTCCACAGTGTCTTGAGCATCCGTATCCTCTCCTTTTTCGGTTGCCTAACATTCCCACTGTCGGTGCGGCTCAACTCCCACGGCTCGACCCCTCTGCGCGGCACGACCCCCGGTTGTTAGCTGGACGGCATGTTGTCGTTGACGGTGCTAACGGTGGTGTTCACGCGGCCACCCAGAGCGGTCCAGGCGCCGATGGCGGCGATGGCCACCAGGGCGAGCAACAGCGCGTACTCCACAGTCGTCAGACCCTCTTCGTCCTTCCACAGCTGCTTGATCATCTTTCCTTCTCCCCTGACTTGAGTGTTCTGGCATTCCGTGTCGGGGGACCCCAGCTTCAGCGGTGGCCTGATTGGTGGTCCGAGACGTCCCCAACACTCCTGCTCTGCTCTCGACTTGGGGGTACTATAGCCCCGGGCACTCAAGCCTCTCCCATTCCCTCCGCAAAGGAATCTCAAGCTACCTCAATCTTCTGTAACCGGATGCCAACAAGGTGTAACCCTTCCGTTCTGTGCGTTCAGGGAGTTGCGACAGCACTGGCGCGGGCAGCGCGAAGGCCCGTGGCGGCCCGTTGCGCCCACGTACGCCCCGCAATATAATGGCAAGGGAGAATATCGACAGTCCTCCGAGGCGGCATACAGGAAGACCGCGCAACCCCATCCTCTGGCTCAAGGCAGGCCACCCCTATGGCACACAGGATCGTATCATGGCTGGTTACGCTTACAGCCTGCACTGTCGTCGCCCTGGCTCAAGACACGACGACTCCGAGCACTGTCCCCGTTCCCCCCGCCAACGTGACGGCCATCCCGCTTCCCGTCGAGCAGGCTGCCCGTGTTGTCCAGCCTGGCGATACTGTGAGACTCTTCTGCTGGAACGCGGGGGGGCTTCTGGTCAACAGCGTCCTGCCCGTAGGTACCGACGGAAGTGTCCGTCCCCCCGGGGTCCCGCCGGTGCCGGCGGCAGGCATAAAGCTAGCCGACCTCCAGACCAGTCTGGTGAACTCCTACTCGACAATCTACACGGGCGCTACGCTGCTTGTGACGCTGGAGGACTCGCGGGAACCGCAGGTCCCCGCCCTGCCGGAGAAGGCGCCCACGGAGCTTACAGATGCCCTGCGCCCCGAGCAGAATATTGCCATTCGCTGCTGGTCGGGTGAGATGGAGTACCTGAACGTCACGACCCGGGTTAGCCGCGATATGACCATCGCCTTGCCGCCGCTGGGACCGGTCTCGGTCGAGGGCGAGACTCTCATCTCACTGCGCGACAAGCTGCAGGCGCGGTACCGGGCTTACTACCCGCGGTGTTCCCTGAGTGTGCTGCTGGCCGATGTGACGGAGGAACCGACGACACCGGTGGTTGAGGAGCCTGAGGTCCCGATCACCGAGATGTTCCCGCCGACCGTGACCGCGGCCGAGATCCTGAAAGCACTGCCGCGGTTCGGCTGCGCATGTTTGGTTCTGAGGGTCAGCAGACACTCGTGGCCCCGCCGGGCGCCCCGGCGGCCAACGTTCCGGTTCCGGCCGACTACCTGATCGGCCCCGGGGACAGCCTATCGGTGCGGTCATGGACCGGGGCAGTCGAGCACTTCGCGCACGAGGTGGTAGTGAGCCCCGAGGGTCGCATCTATGTGCCGCAACTGGGCGACATGGCAGTGGCTGGCCAGACCCTGGCCCAGGTAACGAGCCTGGTCAGCAGTCGCGCGGCGCGGCTGTACCGTGATGCGCAGACCACGGTCGTGCTGTCGCAGATCCGCACGGTAGACGTGTACGTGACCGGAGATGCCGTGGCGCCCGGGCGGTACACCCTGCCCGGCACAGCCACCGTGTTCACCGCCCTCTATGCTGCCGGTGGCCCGGCAGCGTCGGGGTCTCTGCGCAACATTCGGCTCATTCGGCGGAGTGGAGCGCCGGAGACCGTGGATCTGTACCCATATCTGCTGTCGGGGGACCGTTCGGGCGACACCCCGCTTAGCCCCGGGGATACCGTCTTCATTGGCCCGCTCGGGGCTACCATCGGCATATCGGGTATGGTGCGCCGCGCGGGGCTATATGAGATCAGAGAACAGATCACGGCGGCGGAGGCGCTGGAGATGGCCGGCGGCATTGACCCCCGGGGCTATGCCCGCAACGTCGAAGTCTGGCGCGTGGACCAGAACACCGCCTGGAAGGTGGTGAACGTGGACCTGTCGCTGCCGGCCGCCGACACTGCGGGTCCAGCCTTCCCCCTCCGCAGCGGCGACCTGCTGCTGGTGCGTCCCGTGCTGGATAAACCGGCCAATACGGTGAATATAGCCGGGGCGGTGCGCCGCCCTGGAGACTACGAGGTGCCAGCTTCGGGGCTGGATGTCCGCAGTCTGCTGCAGAAAGCAGAAGGGCTTGACGAGACGGCCTACGTGAAGAGCGCGGCCGTCTGGCGCTTGCAGCCCAACCACGAGCAGCGGCTCCTGCGCCTGGACCTGCAGAAAGCACTGCAGGGTGAGGCCTCAGACAACCTGCCCCTTCTCCCCGGCGACAAGCTCTATGTCTACTCCCGCGAAGAGGTGATGCAGAGCCAGGATGTGGCCATCAACGGCGCCGTTGCCAGCCCGGGCGTGTACCCCTGGGCTGAGAACATGCGGGTCAGCGACCTGTTGCTGCTGGGGCGCGGACTGCTGGACGGCGCATACGTGGCACGAGCGGACCTGCGGCGCCTGACTCCGCAGTTCACCCGGGAGCTTGTGGCCGTTGACCTCGCTCAGGTCCTGGCTGGCAACGCTGACGCCGACCTACTGTTGCGCCCGGGTGACCAGCTGACAGTCTACAGACAGAGTGAAATGGGCGTGGCTCCAGAGGTCGTGATCCTGGGTGCAGTTGTGCGGGAGGGTGTCTACCCCCGCGCCGACGGGATGAAGGCCTCGGACCTGATCGCGCAGGCAGGAGGGCTGCTACCGGAGGCCGGGACAGAAGCCACACTGATCCGGGGCCGCAAGACCGGCACCCCCCAGACTCTGGCGCTGAAACTGAGTCGGGGCGACAACGAGCGCGTGATTCTCGACCCTGACCCGGAGCTGGCCGATGACGACTCCCTGACGATCACCGCCACCGGCAACTTTCGCACACGCGCCGACGTTGTGGTGCTGGAGGGGCAAGTTGCCAGGCCCGGGACATACCCCCTGCTCAGCACGCCTGAAGAGCCCGACACCGTCTACAAGCTCCTGATGCGAGCAGGCGGCCTGCAGCCACAAGGGAACCCCCGCGGCATCATCCTCTACCGGCAGCGAGAAGCCCTGCTGAACCCTGACCAGACCGATGACCTCAATCAGGTTCTGGCGGGCTTCAACCGTGTGCGCACGCCAGGCAGCGTCTCGATGCCCCAGGAGACCAGGGCCGCGTCGCTGCAGGCCACTGTCACCAGCCAGCTTACCTCCTTGTTCTCTGGTCAGAATGGCATGGCCATTGTCATTCCCCCGCGGACACTCTCGGCCGAATTCTGGGCGCGAGCGGTGCCGATCGACGGCCAGAAGCTGATCGAAACCCAGGGGGCTGAGGGCGACATGCCACTGATGGCGGGAGATACGATCGTGGTGCCCCAGACGCCCACCACCGTGGCCGTTATCGGTGCGGTTGTGCGCCCGGGAGCGGTGACCTACACCGGCCCCAAGACGGCCTGGGATTATGTCACTGCCGCCGGTGGGCCGACGTCGGACGCCGCCATTCGACGCCTTGTGGTTGTGCGGGCCAATGGCTCCGTCTCGCCCACCGAGGACACCAAGGAGATATACCCGGGCGACGTCGTGGTCGTGCCGTCAACCGTGATGGTGCGGGATGTGAGCGGGGAAAGCGGCAGCTCGAGGTTCATGCGCACCCTGGCAGCGGTGGCTCTTGCCTTCCTGGTCTTCTAGCGACCATGTGCTGCCGACCAAAGCGGGGGTCCTCACGCCAGAGGGCCCCCGCTTCTCTGTGGGCGCTAACCAACGACGCACACGCGATCTAGACCACCCCCACTGGCTGCCCTCTCCCCCACCGCCTGACCTGCATCGGCATCGCTGAGCTCCGCCGGACGGCAGCCAGGCCGGTTAGGAGCGAGTCCGTCTACTCACGGAGACGGGCCATCGCGTTAGCCGTCGGCGTCTGGGCAGGAGGCGGCGATGTCTCGGTAGGCAAGCACCACCGTCCCGACCGCCACCGGTAGCGTCAAGATAATCCCCACGCCACACGCAAACAACCCCAGGATCAGCAGCAGTGACAGCACGCTCACCGTGATGAAAGCCAAAGGCAGGACGGTCCGCACAAGCCGCCACGAGGCGCCAATGGCCTCCCGACCGCCCAGATCCCGATGCGCCACCAGCGGCGCTGCCAGCAGCAGTGGTGTCGCCACCACCAGGTGGCCAATAGCCTCG
>JABLXH010000092.1 GCA_013178155.1 Armatimonadota bacterium
GCACGTGGCGGTGGCGGCAATGACCCGGGCGAACTCCTGCCCCGTAGCCCAGCGGGCGAGGTCCGGACCATGGACCATCAGATCGTTGATGGTCCCGCCGTGCTTGCCGGGCTCGAAGTACCACATGGGGCGCGTGCCGTAGGCCATGGGATGCAGGCCGGTGACCAGCAGCGAGGATACCCGGCCGATGCCGCCAGCCTGAACGATGTGAGCCAGTGTCGTGTAGGGCTCGGCATAGCGCATGGTCAGGTCTATCATGACCTCACGCTCGCCGGCCCTCGCCAAAGTGGCAATGGCCTGCAACTCCTCGATGCGTGTGCACAGCGGCTTGTCGGTGATGACGTGCTTTCCCGCCCGCAACGCCTTCAGCACGTGCTCACCGCGGCGGGCGTATACGTCGGCACAGGCCATGACGTCAAAGTCCACGTCGGCCAGCGCGGCGTCCAGCGTCGGGTGGGTCAACTCGATCTCCAGTGGCCCGACCAAGCTGGCGTGCGCTTGCGGCTCCTCATCCACACAGGCCACGATCTCCACATAGTCGAGGCGACGGGCGGTGCTGACCATGGCGCTGACATGACCGTGACGGAAACCGACGAAGGCAACCCGGATCATAGTACTTTCCCCTCTAGATAGCTCTGCCCAACTCCGCCCCGGCGTAGATGGCAGCCTGGGCGTGCCACGGCCGCGCGGCGTCGCCGATGACATGAACTTCGCAGTCGCGAGGCTGCTGTGGCAAGACCACGCCCGGGACGCGCCCCAGAGCTGAGACCACCGACCCACAGGCGAACTCCTGCAGGCCAGCCCGTACGAGACCGGGCTCCACAGCCGTCACCGTCGTCAGCGTGTGTACGACGACGCCCAGCTCCTCCAGCGCCGCGAGCAGGAAGTGCCGTGCCGCCGGCGTGACACCGCGCGCGATTTCGGCTTCCTTCTCCAGCAGCACCACATCATAGCCGAGCTCGGCCAGAAAGTGCGCCGTCTCCGCCCCGCTGACATCGCCGCCGATGACTGCCACCGGCTCGCTCAGGTCGGGGCGCAGACGAAGCACATCAGCGGCGGCCCAGGTAGCTTCGCCGCTGATGCCCGCCTCAGCAAGAGTGCGGGATCGGGCGCCAGGGGCCAAGACGAGCACTTCCGGTGCGGCCTCCGCGATGCCTTCAGGCGTGGCCTCGGTGCCCAGCCGCATTTGCACGCCGAGCCGTTCCAACTCGCGCTCGTACCAGGCGATGAGCGACTGGTAGATGCGCTTACCCGGTGGCAGCGAGGCGGTGTAGTAGGCGCCGCCCAGGCGGTCGTCCCTTTCCCAGAGCTGCACATGATGCCCCCGACAAGCGGCCGTCACCGCGCACTGCATCCCCGCAGGCCCCCCGCCCACCACCAGAACTCTTTTCGGAACCGCCGCCGGCGGGCCATCCGGCCAGTCGGGCCAGGCCGATTCCAGGCCGGTCCAGGGGTTGTTGGTGCACCGCACGCTGCCGCCGCTGAAGGAGCGCTCACCACAGCCCAGGCCGCAGTAGGTGCACGGAATGATGCTGCGCACCTGCCCGGACCGCGCCTTACGGGGCCAGTCAGCGTCGGCCAGCGCCTGACGTCCCAGAGCCACGGCGTCGCAGAGGCCATCGGCCAGCGCGCGTTCCAGGACCTCAGGGTCGTGCAGGTTGCCCACACCGATGACGGGCAGGTCGGTCACCTGCTTCACGCCCTCGGACAGGGGCAGCAGGTGGCCCTGCTCCACATAGTAGGGCGCCGAGGCGTAGTAGGCGGTCTCGCCGATGGCCGCCGAGACGTGGATGGCCTGGTAGCCGTGGCGCTCAAGCAGCGGCACCACCCGCTTCATCTCATCGAGTGTCATGCCCCCCTCCAGGAACTCGTCAGCCGAGACGCGACACCACACGGTGAAGTCCGGCCCGCAGGCGGTGCGAATGGCCTGCATGACCTCCCGGGCGAAACGCGTACGACGCTCGGTGTCACCGCCCCAGATGTCGTCACGCTGGTTGAGCAGTGGCGACAGGAAACTGCAGCCCAGGTACCCGTGGGCCATGTGGATTTCTACGCCGTCCATACCCGCCTCCTGGCAGCGCGCGGCGGCGTCGCCGAAGGCAGTGACGATCTCCCAGATGCGGTCATCATCCAGCTCGCGCGGAGTCCGTCGGTCGCGACCGCTGGGGATGGCCGAGGGCGAGAAGCACACCCCCCCGATGCACTCTTCCGAAGCCTGGCGGCCACCATGCTGAAGCTGCACCGCGATGAGTCCGCCGACTTGGTGCACCGCCTGCGCCAGACGCTGAAGACCCGGTATGTGCGCGTCGTCGAAGACCCCCAGCATCCGCGGACTGGTCAGGCCGGTACGGTGGACCGCCGCGTGCTCGGTGATCAGCAGGCCAAAGCCACCCCGGGCTCGTGCCACCCAGTACTCGACCAACTGGTCAGTGACGCAGTGCTGAGTGTCCGCGAGGTTGGTCGCCATCGGCGCCACGAAGACGCGGTTGGGCAACTGCAAGCTGCCAAGAGACAGCGAGGCAAACAGGTGAGGGTATGCGGCCATGAGTACTCCTGATACCTTTCTTGCCGGCCGAGACGTTCGCGCCCCTGTCCAGCCGAACCTCCGTCCGGAGAAGGATTGGCTGTCCCGGATGACCAATACTATGGGCACACCGTGCACCGAGTGAGAGGGAGGTTAGCTACCATGGCTGCCAAGGTCAAGGCCGCCGTCATTGGGGCGGGGATCGGGAAGTACCATATTCAGGGCTACCAGAAGCATCCGAAGGCCGAGGTCGTTGCCATCTGCGACGTCAACGAGGCCGCGGCGCAGGCAGTGGCCTGCGACTTCGGCATTCCCTGCGTCTACACCGACTACAAGCAGATGCTGGCGAAGGCTGAGTTCGACTGCGTGAGCGTCTGCGTCCCCAACAAACTCCACATGCCGTTGACTGTGGCCTGCCTGGAAGCGGGCAAGGACGTGCTTTGCGAGAAGCCCTTGGCGCGCACCGCCGCCGAGGGCCAGAAGATGGTGGACGCCGCCAGGAAGGCCGGCAAGCTGCTGATGATCCAGTTCAACAACCGCTATCGGCCCGAGGCCAGGATACTCAAGCAGTACGTCGAGGACGGCACTCTCGGTGACATCTATATGGCCCGCGCGGGCTGGGTACGGCGCAACGGCATCCCGGGCTGGGGTGGTTGGTTCACGCAGAAGGACATGGCCGGCGGTGGACCCATCATTGACCTGGGTGTGCACATGCTGGACCTGACCATGTGGCTGATGGGGAACCCCGAGCCGGCGGCCGTGATGGCCTCCGCCTACTCCGTCTTCGGCCCCAAGATGGAGGCCCTGGGCCCGTGGGGAACGCCCAACGCCAAGGGCAAGTTCGATGTCGAAGACATGGGCTGCGCGCTGATCAAGTTCAAGGGAGGACAGACAATCCTCCTCGAGGCGGGATGGGCTGCCCGCATCAAGCGCGAACACGTCTACTCCACCCTCATGGGCACCAAGGCCGGCGCCAGCCTGGAGCGCGTCTTTGAGATTGACGGCGTGGACGACAGCTCCGTGGACACGCTGGAGCTCTACACCCAGGAGAACGGCGCGGCAGTCAATCGCAGTGTGCTCATCGAGCCCGACCCCTTCATGGGCCGCCTGAACGCTGTGGGGCACTTCGTGGACTGCCTGACGTCCAAGACCGAGTGCATCTCGCCCGGCACCGACGGCCTGCGCATCATGAAGATCCTGGACGCCGCGTACAAGAGCGCGAGTTCGGGCAAGGCGGTCAACATCGCCTGAGAGCCGGCATCCGAGAGCTGCGCGTAGATGGCAGGGGCGGCACGACGAACTGAGGTCGTGCCGCCCGCCCGTCTGTTCGAGGCTCAGGCGAAGTGGCGAGTGAACTCGCGATAGCCGCTGACCTCCACCCAGGGGGTCTGGAACGCCCAGGGCGCGCCGATCTCGCTGTAGATCTTCCCGGCAGCGTAACACTCGTCCAGCAAGTCGCCGATACCGTTGATGCCGGTGAAGACGCCACCGGCACGGGGCTCGCGGGTCACGTATTCGGGCGCGATGGTCGCCGGTTTCCCCATGGACTCCCAGGCGCCGTTGAGCGCCACCACGTACGACCGGGTCATGGCCAGAGGGCAGTTCAGCTCACTGTCCACACCCCGCAGGTAGCGGATGGCGTTACGGAAGACCTCATCATGCTCCCGGGCTCCATCGTCCACCAGTGTCTCCGCAGTCCCGTCCCCATAGCGCACGTGCGCGTCGCCGCTGAACTGCCAGTCGCAGACGCCCCGGTCCCCCACGATGCGCGAGAAAGGCCCCCGGTTGGTCCAACCGGCGAGGGTAACGGTGTAGGCGATCTCCACCCCGGTATCGGTCTCGACCATGACGGCTGATGTGTCCTCACTGGGGATGGGATGGGCGTGGTACAACTCGCCCCGCACCCGCACGGGGTTGGCTGCCTGCCCCCAGTGAGGGCTAGCCCAGTACAGCGCATTGAACAGGTAATGCGCCAAGGCGTTGCAGGCGGAGCCGTCCAGGCAGTAGCGGCCCTGGTACATGATCTGCCCCGCCCAGCCATTGCGGGCGTAGTAGGCGTCGTCGCGCACCCACTCGGCCATGACATTGATGCGCCGAATGGCACCCAGCTTCCCCTCACCGATGAGGCGCTTCAGGGCGCGGACGGTGCCCTTGGACTGGTTCTGAAAGCCAACCGCGCACCACTTGCCGCTGCCCCGCTCCGCCTCCAGCATCTGGTCTATCTGCTGCACCACCGGCGCCGGCGGCTTCTCCAGCAGGACGTTGTAGCCCGCCTCCAGTGCCGCGACCGTCGCCTCGCAGTGCTCCGGGATGGCGGCAGGCAAGGCGACCAGCTCGACTCGCCCGGTCTCGGCGGCAAGCATCTCGGCGTAAGAGTGGTAGACTCTGACCCCGCTCGCCGCAAACTCGGCCACCTGCGCCGCGTAGACACCCGGGCGACGGATGACAGCGCAAGCCAGGCGAGCCAGTCCCTCACGCTCCATGGTGCGGATACTCTGCAGGTGACTGGCGGCGAAGTTGTTGGTGCCAACAAGGCAGATATCGACGGGATCGAGACCGGGCATAGTACCAGTAGCTCCTCGCTGTGGCGTGGCAGTCTGTGAAGCCAGCTTTGCTCCGCTGCGCACGGGTTTCCCCCTGGCGTGAGGCGAATCCTACGCCGTCGCTCACGCCGAGTCTGGGCAGGTCTCGTGGCTTCGACAGCGAAGGTCAGGGAACGCCATGAACGGAACCAGCGCGTTCGTCGCCGCGAACTGCCACCGCCCCTGGAGCCCCGGACGTCAGGACGGGCGGCTCGCGAGTGGATGCCATCGTCAGTTGAGACAGTCGGTGGTCATTGTTGCCATGGGCTTTCCTGTCCTGGTGCCTGGCGGTGCCGTGGCGCAGCCAGAGGCCACCGATATGGTGGCCGCAGCCGCCCCGTCCCCACTTCCCCTGAGCGTCACTGCTGGTCTCGTCCTCTTGGCCGCTCTGGCCTCGTTGTGGGCCGCCCTGAAGCTTGCCCGCCGCCAGAGGCCCAGTCCGGCGGTGGTGAGCGCGCTGGCTTTACTGGTGGCCGTCTATACTGCCAGCGCCTACGCTGTGCATCGGTACATGCCACGCCCTGCGACGGCGATTGCCGAGGATACGAGTACGGGCCCGGTTGAGACTGTCGTGCCCGAGGTCGCAGTTCCGGTGTTTGTCGAGAGGGTCCAGCGGGGTCCCTTCAGCGCCAAAGTCACCTGCACCGGGGTAGTCGTTGCCTACAGCGAGGAGGATGTCTACGCGCGTGTTGCGGGCCGGATCGTCTCAATGCCGGTGCAGCTTGGCGATGAAGTGAAGCCCGGCGAGCTCCTGGTCAAGCTTGCCGATCCGGAAGGTGCGCCGCGTCCCCGCCAGGCCCGAGCCAGCCTGGCCCCGGCTCCGTCAACCGCAGGGACGAAGCCTCAAGGGGCAGTGGCCGGGGAGACTGACCGTGGGGCTGACAGGGTTCCCGGCGCGCCCCAGGGCGACGTTCGGAATGCCCTCAGCGAACTCGCCGCCACCACCGTCCGACTGAAAGAGGCGCAGACAGCTGCGGAGGCGGCCCGATCGAGCCTTTCGCGGGCGCAGGCTGAGTTGGCATCTGCGGAGGCTGACCTGACACACTGGGATGCCGAGATTGAGCGCTTGAGGAGGCTTCCGGGCAGCTACGCAGCCCGCAGCGAGGAGTATCTTCGGGCCCAGGCGCAGCGGGAGGCCGCTGCCGCCCGGCACCGAAAGGCACAAGCCGCGGTGGCTGAACGCCAGGCTCTGCTCGCCAGCGCCAGTGAGGGTGTCAAGGCAGCTCAGTCGGCCCTGTCCCGGGCCAGTGATGCGGTGACAGCCGAACAGGTAACGAAGCGGGGGGAGACGTCACTGCCGGAGGCCACCAGCGGCAAGGGGCAAGAGCGCGGGGCTGGTCTGACCGTGGCCAGCACCGCCGGGGGCTATACCGAGATCCGCGCCGCCGGGCGGGCGCGGGTTGCCGAGCGAACGGCGAGTGCCGGCGTCGTAGTGCGTCCCGGCGCCCTGCTCCTGAGGCTGTCGCAGCTACACAGGGTGCGGCTGCAAGCCAGCATCAGCCCGACCGACATGACGGGCATCCAGGTCGGCAGTCTGGTCCAGGCGCATATCCTCGCCACTCCACCGCGCACTTTCCAGACGCGCGTCACCTCCATCCGCCCGGCAACCGGCCCGGCCAGTGCGGCCTCCATCATCGAGGCCGTGGTGGATAACGCCAGTTACCGCTTGTCTGTGGGCCAGGTGGTCACCATGGAGATCGTGACCGCAGCCGTGCCGCAAGCCCTCACCGTGCCAACCGTGGCGCTGGTGCCCCTGGCCGGCGCCGCCGTCGGCCAGTCCGGTACCACAAAGTACGCCGTGTGGACAGTGCGAGAAGAGCAGGCGACGGCGAAACCGGCGTACACGTGTCCCCTGCATCCCGAGGTAGCGCAGGCGACACCCGGCAACTGCCCGGTCTGCCAGGACCTCCTGATACCTGCAGTCGGTACCGGCGGGCGAAGAACCGCTCATCAGGTGGACGTCACCACGGGTCCCAGCGATGATGAGCGGACGCAGGTGCTCACCGGGCTTGAGGAGGGGGAGGAAATCATCGTCGCCGGCTACGAGGGTCTCAAAGAGGGTCAGCCCGTGGAGCCTGTGCCATGGGACCCCAAGCGGTCCTCGGAGCCGCCTGACCCCTTCCCACTCTCCCGCCGTTAGGCGCCTGGCGGAACACAGATCGGGCGTCAGCAGTCGCTCAGCGGCCTTGGCTCCGGGCTAGAGCATGTACCGGGACAGGTCAACGTCCTCGACCACGTCCTTGAGCTTCTCCTGCACATATGCCACGTCAATGACGACGTGTTTCTCCGCCAGATCAGGCGCCTCGAAAGACAGGTCCTCCAGGAGGCGCTCCATGAGTGTGTAAAGCCGGCGTGCCCCAATGTTTTCGGTCCGCTCGTTGACGAGCTGCGCCAAGCGGGCGATCTCGGCCAGCCCTTCCTCCCTGAACTCCACTGTGATCCCCTCGGTCAGCATCAGGGCGGCATACTGCTTGGTCAGCGAGTTCTGAGGCTCGATGAGGATGCGGCGGAAGTCCTCCTCGGTCAGGCTATGGAGCTCGACACGGAGCGGGAAGCGGCCCTGCAACTCGGGGATGAGGTCAGAGGGCTTGCTGACATGGAAAGCGCCAGCAGCGATGAACAACACGTGATTGGTCTGCACCGGGCCGTACTTGGTCATCACCGTGCTGCCCTCGATGATGGGCAGAATGTCGCGCTGTACCCCCTCGCGCGACACATCCGGACCATGCCCGCCCTCGCGGCCGGCGACCTTATCCAGCTCGTCCACGAAGATGATGCCGCCGTCTTCGGCCCTCTCCACCGCCTCGCGAGCGACCTCCGCCGAGTCCACCAGACTCTCGGCCTCCTGATAGGTCAAGATGCGACGAGCCTCGCGTACGGTGGTCTTCTTACGCGTCTTGCGGCTCGGGAAGAGGTTGCCCAGCAGGTCCTGCATGTTGAAGCCCATCTCTTCCATGCCGGCCGAACTGAAGATCTGCATACTCTGCAGACTGGGCTCTTCCACCTCGATCTCGACAATCTCGTCCTCCAGCTCGCCTGCTTGGAGACGGGTCCGGGTGAACTCGCGGACACGGGCCGCGCGCCGGCGGTTGCGTTCCTGCATCTCGGCCAGTTGTCTCTGAGCCTCCAGATCGCTCGTGGGCGGCTGCGGCGTGAAGAGTGACGGCTGCGCGCTTGCTTCGGCGCTGTCTGGCGCCAGCAGGTCCAGCAGCCGCTCCTCCGCCTGGTGCTCGGCCTCGGCCCAGACATCCTCGAAGGCCTCGTTCTCCACCATGCGGTAACTGATCTCCACCAGGTCACGCACCATGGACTCCACGTCGCGTCCGACGTAACCCACCTCGGTGAACTTGGTGGCTTCGACCTTGAGGAAGGGTGCCCGCGCCAGATGGGCCAGCCGCCGCGCGATCTCGGTCTTGCCCACGCCCGTGGGCCCGATCATGAGTATGTTCTTGGGGATGACCTCGTCACGCAGCTCCTCCGGGATGTGCCGGCGGCGGATGCGGTTGCGCAGGGCGATGGCAACGGCGCGCTTGGCAGCCTGCTGCCCGATGATGTACTTGTCCAGCTCCTCAACGATCTGGCGCGGAGTTAGCTCGTCCTCGATCACTCCAGCACCTCCACAGTCAAGTGCTCATTGGTGTAGATGCAGATGCGGGCCGTGATGCGCATGGCCTCCCGGGCGATCTCCTCCACCGGCAATTGCGTGTGCTTCAGCAGCGCTTCCGCCGCTGCCCGGGCATAGCCAGCGCCCGAGCCAATGGAGACGACCTCCTCATCCGGTGTCAGCAAGTCCCCCGTTCCCGTCACCAGCAGCAGGTTCTCGCGGTCGGCCACGACGAGGACGGCGTCCAGTTGCCGCAACACCTCGTCGGTCCGCCACATCTTGACCAGTTGCAGGCAGGCGCGTGGTAGGTTCCCCGAGTACTCGTCCAGTTTGCCCTCCAGCCGCTCAAAAAGCGCCATGGCGTCGGCGGCCGAGCCAGCATATCCGGCGAGCACCTTACCATCGCGCATGCGGCGCAACTTGTTAGCGCTATGCTTGAAGACGGTCTCGCCGATGGTGACCTGTCCATCTCCCGCCATCACGGTCTTCCCACCCCGTTTGATGGCCAGGATGGTGGTCGCGTGAACCGTATCTCTCGGTCTCATCAGAGGTCCTTCCGCGCACCTAGGGGGTGCGCGTCGTGGTACACACGCGCCAACCCCGCGGCGCTCACGTGGGTGTAGATCTCGGTGCTGGTCAGGCTGGCGTGCCCCAGCAGTTCCTGAATGGTTCGCAGGTCAGCGCCGGCGTCCAGCAGGTGGGTGGCGAAGGTATGCCGCAGCTTGTGGGGCGTGATGCGGTGACTGGCTCCGACTTTCAGCACGTACTTCTCCACGACCTTATTGACTTGTCCGGGACTGATGCGCTTCCCCAGCCGACTCAAGAACACGGCGTGCTCGGCAAAAGGTTTCTGCGCGTTCCCCAGCAGGGCTTCGCGCGCGCCGCCCAGGTAGGCCTCCAGCACCTCCCGGCAGGGCTCGCCGAAGCACACCACGCGCTCCTTGTTGCGCTTGCCGATGACCCGCGCCGACATCCCGGCCAAGTCCAGCGCCTCCACGTCCAGCCCTACCAGCTCCGCTCGCCGACAGCCCGTGGCGTAGAGGAATTCGAGGATGGCCCGGTCGCGCAGTCCCAGTGGGTCGCTCACATCCGGCTCAGCAAGCAGCAGCTCCATCTCCTTGTTGTAGAGAAACTCCGGAAGGTTCTTCTCCAACCGGGGGGCGCGCACCAGGGCCGCAGGATTGTGTTTGACCAGCTCGCGGGTCACGAGGAAGTCGAAGAAAGAGCGCAGACTGGAGAGCTTGCGTGCTACCGACCGTCGCCCGTACTTCGCCTGATGCAGGTGGGCCACATAACGCCGCACGATGCCATAGGTGACCGCTCCAAAGTCTCCGGCGCGTTCCTCCCCCCACGTCGCCGCCAGGAAGTTCATGAACTGCACGGCGTCGCCCGCATACGCCTCGGCGGTCCTGGGGGACACGTCGCGGACACCGGTGAGGTATTCCAGATAGGCGTCCACATAGGCTACTGACATCGGTCACCCGTTCCGAATGTGGACAAGTCTGTCGTACGGCGTGCTCGGCGGGGCTTCAGATCGTTGTTGTCGCCCATGCCTTGAACGCCTCCGCCACTCTCGCGGCCCGCCAGGCCTTGCGCTCCTTCTTGGGCACCTTCTCCTCCCCCTCCAGAGGCGGGATGATACCGAAGTTGGCGTTCATCGGTTGGAAGGTCTCTGGGTCGGCCGTCGTTATGTGGTGGGTCAGGGCGCCCATCATCGTCGTCCGGGGGAGCACCAGCAACTCCTGCCCCCGCAGTAGCCGCACGGCGTTCAGTCCGGCCAGCAGGCCGGCCCCGGTGGACTCCACGTAGCCCTCAACGCCGGTAAGCTGTCCGGCGAAGAAGAGGCCCTCATCAGCCCTGGACTGGAACGTGGGGCGCAGCAGCGTCGGCGCGTTGATGAACGTGTTGCGGTGGACCTGGCCGTAGCGAAGGAACTCGGCGTGTTCCAGGCCAGGGATCATGCGGAAAACCCGCGCCTGCTCCCCCCACTTGAGGGAGGTCTGGAAGCCCACCAGGTTGTACATGGTCCGTTCCACGTTCTCCGGGCGGAGCTGGACCACCGCGTAGGCGTTGCGACCGGTGCGCGGGTCACGCAAGCCTACTGGCTTCATCGGCCCGAAGCGCAGAGCGTCCTTGCCGCGGGCAGCAATGATCTCGACCGGCAGACAGCCGTCAAACAGCTCGCGCGGATCCACGTCGGCATGGAGCGAGACCTCAGCCGTCGTCAGCGCCTCGTAGAAGCGCTCGTATTCCTCTTGTGTCATGGGGCAGTTGATGTAGGCCGCCTCGCCCTTGTCATAGCGTGAGGCCACGAAGGCCTTCTCCATGTCAATGCTATCAACCGAAACAATGGGCGAGATGGCATCATAGAAGAAAAGGTAGCGCTCGTCGGTGAGGGCAAAGAGTGCCTTGGCCATGGCCGGCGAGGTCAGGGGCCCGGTCGCGATGATCGCCGGGCGCTCAGCGGGAAGCTCCTGCATCTCCTCGCGTCGAACCTCGATCAGTGGATGCTCCGAGATGGCCTGCGTAACCCGCTCGGCGAAAACCTCGCGGTCCACGGCGAGAGCGGTGCCGGCCGGGACCTTGGACTCATCGGCACAGCGCAGGATGAGCGACCCCAGCGCCCGCAGCTCCTGCTTGAGCAGACCGTGAGCGGTTTCGGGGCTATCGGACTTCAGCGAGTTGCTGCAGACCAACTCGGCGAACAGCCCGGTCTTGTGGGCAGGGGTCTGGACTTCCGGCCGCATCTCGTAAAGCACCACAGGTACGCCCTGCTGGGCGGTCTGCCATGCAGCCTCGGCGCCTGCCAGGCCAGCGCCCACCACTATGATCGGGGTCTTGTCAGGCACGACAGAGTCCTTCTTCATGACGGGATTGCCGGGATGACGCGCAGTACGCGCCCGGCCGTTAGCGAGGGTTCCACTCGGGGTGGGTCTTCAGGAAAGCCCTGGTGTCAACCCATGTCGTGTCCAGCTCCGCCTCCGGCAGCGGCGCCGGCACTTGCACGCGGGCGCTGCTCTGCGGCGCGTTCCACCACAGGACGCCGGTCATGACAAAAACCTGGTGCCACGCCATGAGCACCAGCAGCGCGCCAACTGCATACCACAGGGTGCTGTACCGTCTGAGCAGGGTCATCTCGCGCGGTCCCGGACGCGTGTCTGCTGCATGCGTATCTTACCGCAATGCGGACACTGCCACTTGCGCATGCCGTGGTGCGTGCCTCGCAGTTCCTTCATGGGATGACGACAGCGGTTGCAGGTCATGGCAGTCGGCGCGACAAGTCCATTCTAGGGGGGCGGTAGGGGGTTGTCAAGGCAGGCGCCGACCAGGGACTGGAGCCGTCAGTACCAGCGGTCCAGGCGCTCTTTGGCAAAGGCAGTCGAGAGACCGGCCGCTACCTGCCGCGCCACGTCCAGTGGCTGGCTGCCGCCCGTACGGACGTCCTCCGGATAGATCGTCAGCCAGGGCTGGCCGCGCAGCAAGACCTGGGCCGAGCCGTCGCCCGGCTCCACGTCGACCTCGTAGGCCTCAAGCCCTGCCGCCAGATGCTCACGGAGCACTCCCGCCGCGGTCGTCAGACGCTCGGTGGCACTCGCTGCCCCGGCGGCGTGCGTGGTCTGCAGCAAATTGGAGCCCCACAGCGAGAGGGTCGGGACCGGGACGCCGTCCACCTCCACGTCAGCCACTTGCGGAGGCTCCCATTTCGTCACAGCACGGCGGTTGATCTCGACGTCGGCATCCTCCAGGTAGCCGGTAATGAGGCTGACGCGTAAGCTGGAGTCAGGGTGGTCAGCGTAGATACCGAGCTCCTGGCGCGGCTCACGCCGCTCGCGGGCTGCCAGCCGCTCCATGAAAGTGAGCAACCCCACGGGGTTGTAGGTCTTGCTGTCGCACAGATAGCGCACGGCCCGGCGGTCGGCACGTCGCTCCAGATCCATCGAGTAATGGCTGAGCACACCCATACGGGTGAATTCGCCGGCCTGCAGCACTGCGTTGACCCTCTCCGTACCCCCACCCAGCAGGACCGCAGTGAGAGCAGCGGCCAGGCTGCCCATGAACAGCTTCTGGTCCTTCTCCGCCCGGTTCAGACCGTCGTAACCGCAGTTGTGTGCGATCTCATGGGCGATGACGCCGGCAATCTCGTGGTCAGACTGGGCGTCGGCCAGCAGGCCCTTGGTGACGTAAATGAACCCGCCGGGCAAGGAGAAGGCGTTCACCTCATCAGATTCCAGCAGCTTGACCGTATAGACGACATCCGGCCGATCGCTCACGCGAGCCAGGATCGCGGCCATCTCGTTCAGGCGCTTCGTCGCTTCCTCGTCCGCTGCGACCTTGTAGACCTTCTCCGCTTCGGTCGCCGCCTCGCTGCCAACCTTCTGCTCGTACTCTGGCGACCACTTGGCGGCCTTCGCCGCACCGGCGGTCAGGACCAGTGTCACGAGCAGAAGCGCCAGATAGCCGCGTAATCCAGTTCTCATCATTGTCTCACAATGCCGACGCACCCATCGGCTGCTTGTCGGCTCAATTGTTCATTCCTACATTCTTGTGACGATCTGGCGGTGCAAAGGTTTCGCCGGAACCAGGTCAGTCCCCTGCCATTGGAGTCGCGCGCCAGAGCTCAATGTCTGGACGCCGCCTCACCAACAGCGAGCCCGGCATGCTACTCGACGGTGACCGTGACGGCGGGAGACACCACCTCACTGACACCATCGCTGGCCACCGCCCGCACGAACACCACGGAGCCGCGGGCCAGGCGTGACGTCTTGAGCCTGAGAGGCGCTTCATAATCACCCTCGCCGCCGACGGCCGACGTCCTCGCCGGAGAGCCGCCGGCCATGCACCATTCAAGCGCCACGCTCGACCGCCCGGGCCCGCTGACCACGGCCGTCAGGATGAGGTCGGTGCCCGCGGGAACCGTGGCTGGCGCATCCACCAGAGTCACCTGTAGCGTCCCCGGGATCGCTGGCTCGCTCGTCGCGGCGGCCGCCGACGTGCCTGTCCCTACCACCGGGATGGCGCTGACCTCGGCCGTGAAGTCCGAAATCTGGTTCCAGCGACGGTAGCGGACCTTGTAGTAGTACCGGGTGCCGTTGGTGAGGCCCTTGTCCACATAGGTCATCGGGTCGTTCGTCCCGTCGGCAGACACGACGAAGGTGGGGCGCTCCTCGTAGTTCTGCCCGGCGGCGCGCCGGTAGAACTCGTACTCGCCACCGTATCCTCCCTGGGTGACCATGAGCGGCGGGGGCGGCGGGGGTCCGATGTCGTCCTCGCTGGGTGATCGGTACCAGGTCAGTTCGATCTGACCGCCGCTGTCTGACGGCACATCGCGGGCACTCAGATTGGTTGGGGGATCAAAGACCAGCAGGCTGTTATGTTCTGACGACGCCCGTACCGGCCCCGCCGGGTCGGAAAGCATCCCTCCCACCGACACGGCCCGGACCGTGTACTCATAGATAATCAGGTCCAGAGGAACCCTTGTGTCCGTCCACTGGTACGTCGCCGCTCCGACCGCCGCCACCACGCCGATCTTCTCCGGTTCCGTCTGCAGATTGGCCTGTTTGCGGTACACGAAGTACCGGTCCACGTGTCTCAGCCCGCCCCCATCGTCTGCCGACCGGCTCCACTCCAGGTCAATGGCCTTGCCCTCGTCGTACGGCCGGTCTGCGGCGGTCAGGTTGGATGGGGCGGCCACGGGGCGGTCGTCGAGGGGCTTGCCATTCCCCTGGTTGCTGGGGCTGGACTCGCCCGTCGCACCGACGGCGGTCGCCACGTAGTAGTAGGTCTTGCCACGGATGAGGTCACGGTCCCGGAAGACGTAGCTCAGCGCTGCTTTCGCGATGACTTCGCCGACCTTGGTGCCGAGGGACGTGGCCACCGTCGAGCGGTAGATGAAATACGTGGTAACCTCACGGTCCGCGACCGTGTCGTCTGGCGAGGCGTCGAACCTGACCCGCAGCGAGGTGCCGGCGTCGTTGGGGTAGTCCTCCACGGTAAGGTTGCGCGGCGGGCGTGGTGGTGTGTTGTCCACTGGTCGGGCCCACCCGATGACACGCTCCGACCGGTTGACCCCATCATCCGCCTCCACAGCGAAGCCGTAGTTGGTGCCGTTGGTCAGACCGGTGAAGCCTCTGGCGTAGTTGGCGGCTCCTGTGGCGGGGAGGACCGCCACCTCTTCCCAGTCCAGTCCCTCTGTGCGCTGGTAGATGTGATAGGACTGCACGTCTTTGGCACCAGCGCCGTCATCTGACGACCGCGCGAAGGTAACCCTGATAGCCCGGCCATCATCATCGGGACGATCCGCCACCAGCAGGTCCTGCGGTGGCCCCGGCGGGGTCGTGTCCTGCGGCTTGATCCAAACGATAACCATGTCCGACTGATTGCCGGAGATGTCCGTGCACGTCACCCCAAAGCCGTAGTTGGTGTTGCGGGTGAGCCCGGTAGCCAGGTACTCATAGGTTGCAGAGCCGTTGGCGGGAATATCGCCTATCGCGGCGAAGCTGACCTCGGCAACGCGCCGCCAGACCGTGTAGTTGACCACGTCATTGGCCGCGGCGCCGTCGTCGAGAGACTTGCGGAACACCAGCCGCACTCTGTCGCCGTTATCGTCGGGTGGGTCCACGGCCACCAGATCCCGGGGCGGACGCGGTGCGGCTGTGTCCGTGGGCGTCTTCCATGCGGTGACCATCGTAGAGCGGTTGCCCCAGTTGTCGGTGCAAGTGACGCCAATGCCCCAGCTCTCGTCCTTAGTCAGGCCGGTGACGATGTAGGCGTAGATGGCGGCGCCAGTCGCATTGACCTTCCCTGCCTCCGTGAAGACCTCGCCCTGCCGTCTTTTCCAGATGGTGTAGAACTTCACGTCATTGGCCGCGGCCCCGTCATCCAGCGAGTTGCGGAAAACGACCCGCAGACTGGTCCCCTGATCAAGCTTGGGATCCAGCAGTTGCAGGTCACGGGGCGGGCGCGGCGCCATGGTGTCAGTGGGGGCCTTCCAGACGGTCTCCAGCTCCGACTCGTTGCCCGCCAGGTCGGTGCAGCTCACCCCGAAGCCGTAGCTGACCTTGGTGTCCAGGCCGGTGAACACGTACGCGTACTCGTCGGAGCCGTTGGCATTGATGGTCGCCACCTTAGAGAACGGCACCCCGGCTATCCGGCGGTATAGGGTGTAGAGCTTGACATCGTTGCTGCCATTGCCATCGTCCAGCGAGCGGCGGAAGATGACTTTGATGTTCGTGCCCTGGTCACCCGGAGGGTCAACGGCCCGTAAGTCGCGGGGGGGCCGGGGAGCCGCGGTGTCCAGGGGGGCCCGCCAAACGATGACCCGCTCGGACTCCTCGGTGCCGTTCGTGCAGGTTACAGCGAAACCGTAGTTGACGCCTGGGGTCAGGCCAGTAGCGAGGTAGGAATAGGTATCCGCGCCCGTGGCCGGGACACTGCCGATGTGGCCAAAGGTCTCCCCCGACACGCGGCGGTAGATGAGGTAGGCCGTGGCGTTGTTGGCGCCGTTGCCATCGTCCAGGGAGCGCCGGAAGACCAGGCGGATCGTCGTGCCCTGGTCGCCCTCAGGATCTATGGCCTCCAGATCGCGCGGCGGGCGCGGCGCTGCCGCCCATCCGAGACCGACGACCTGAAGCGCTATCAGCACGCCCAGCATACGCAGCAACTTGGCACCGGACATGGTTTCACCTCAAAAGCCCGACGGCCAGCGTCGGGGCGGGTCAGCGCGGAGACAGCAAGTGCCCGCCCCAGTATACCCCAGGCGCGGGCGGATGATCTGTCTGTGAGACGCCCCAGCGAGACGGAAGGTTCCACTCAGACAGCAGTGTGGGAGGGGCTCTGACCCCTCCCACAGGCTGCTATCGCTTCCCCGGCCCTACAGCGTCTTCAGGAAGTCCACGGCCTTCTTGATGTCGGCCGCCGGGTTCTCGCCCACCTCGCGTTCGATGGCGAAGTAGCCGGTGTACCCGCTCTCGCGCAGGTAGCCCACATAGCGCGGCCAATCCACCCAGCCCTCGCCCAGCGGCACTTCCTTGCCCTCGCCGTCTTCCGTCACGAGACCATCCTTGGCGTGCGTATGGACGATGTATTGGGCCAGGGCCAGTGCGCCCTCATTGGGCTGGAACTTCTCGATCCACTTGAGCTTGTTGTATGGCTCGCCCAGCCGCTTCGCGAACATCGCCGGCCACAGGATGAGATTGGCGGGATCCCAGTTCAGTCTCAGTGCGGGGCTGTTGACGGCATCCAGCAGGCGCTTCAGCACAAAGGGCGGCTCCGGTCCCGTCTCGATGGCGAGCATGCAGCCGACCTGTTCACCATACTGCGCAAGCTGCTTCATGCCCTCCAGGAAGCGCGGCCATTTTTCGTCGCTCTCATGCTCGGGCATGATGCCGCAATGGCCCTGCCAGATGTTGCAGCCCAGGTCCAGGCACATGTCCATGATGCGCTTGCCCCAGGCAATGTTCTCTTCCCAGTTCTCCTCCTCGCCCAGGTCTACCTGACCGCCCCAGCAAGAGATGGCGGAGATTTCCAGGCCCTTATCGGCGATGGTCTGCTTGAGAGCCTTGCGCGCGGCCAGGTCCGTGGTGTCGCAGTTGAACGGCCCACCATCCACCGAGATGTGCAGGCCCTTGACGCCCCACGACTTGACCAGATCCATCCCCTCGTAGGGATCCATCCTGAGGTTGAGCAGCATGACGGCTATGTTCAGCGGTTCGGCCATTGTCGGTTCCTCCCGTAATGTATGCTGACGATAGGTTCCCGCAGTAACCGCCCAGACCTCCTCGCCGCGGCTTGAGAAGGCTATTGCCCATTGCCGACTGGGCGGCTTTGCTGTAACATGGGGCTGGACAACAAGCTGTAACCCATCATCATCGGAGGACTAGCCTCAATGCCACACGTGATTGATTGCGACAAGTGCACTTCTTGTGGCGCATGCGCCGATGTCTGCCCGG
The DNA here is from genome assembly GCA_013178155.1 of Armatimonadota bacterium. GTDB lineage: Bacteria > Armatimonadota > Zipacnadia > Zipacnadales > UBA11051 > JABLXH01. Next base: position 17,659 of record JABLXH010000092.1, read on the forward strand.
TCGAGGCGATCTCGGAGGGCGAGAACTGCTATGTTATCGACGCCGACACCTGCACCGACTGCGACCTGTGCACCAGCGAGTGCCCGGTGGAGGCCATCAGCGCTGAGTAACCTGGGCGACGACCCCAGACCTTACGGAGCCCCGCTGCCTGATGGCGCGGGGCTCCATTCCTTTTTCAGCTCATCGGCAGGAAGCCGGGCTGCTCACGGCGCACCCTATGACAGCATCTCAGACAGAGGGGTGCCACGATGCGCCCGCTGAGCCTCTGTGTCGGTCTGATGACGTCCCTCATTCTCCATCTGCCCTGCATGCCAGCACCTGCGGACGGCAAGCCAAACCTGCTAGCCAACCCCGGATTTGAGATCGCAGGCGAAGGCGACCTGCCGCGCGACTGGCACGCAGACTGCAACGGCGGCTCCCAGGCGGGCCGGGTGACCAGCATTGCGCGTACTGGCGGAGCCTCCGGCCACATCGTGAAGGTCGCCGACGGCCAGAGTACGGTCGCTGCCCTGGTCTTCCCCTCCGTTGCGGTGAAGGGCGGCACCCGGTACACGCTGAGCGGCTGGGGCCGCGGACATGTACCAGCCGGTCGGGCGGCGCTCTTTCTCTACCAATACGACAGTCAGGGCCAGTGGCTGGGGAACTTCTTCCTGGCACCGGTGCCCACCGAAACGGACCAGTGGACACCGCTGCAGGCCACGGAGACCGTCCTGCCTAACTGCGCCACCGTCCAGCCACGGTTTGAGATCTACGGCGAGGCCGCTCACGGCGAAGCGTGGGTGGACGACGTCTATTTCGGCGAAGATGTGACGCCCCCCGGTCCGCCCCGCGAGGTGCAATATGCGCAGGAGGGGGCCTCGGTACGGCTGACCTGGCTCCCCCCGACGGGGGAGACGCCCGCGGGCTACCAGGTTTTCGCAGCCCCTTACCCCCGTTTTGGTCCCGCGCAAGGCCGTTGGCTGGCCTACAGCACTGCCCCTGAGGTCACGGTTGCGGTGCCGCCCGGCTTTGGCACCTACTACGCCGTCTGTGCCATTGACGGGGCGCTGAATGTCTCGGCCCCGCAAGTCGTCGGGCCGGTGCGACTGCCCGGTGTGACCACATTGCCCACCGTGCTGGCCTGGTTGGCCGATCCGGACCTGCGCTATGGCCCTGAGCTGCCCTATCCCCTCCCCCCTGCCCGCGACCGGCCATTGCGGGTCGTGCGGGGTGAGTACGCCAGCCTTCAGGTCCTAGTGGGCGCCCCCGACAAGCCGCTGACCGATGTGGCCGTCCGGATCAGTGACTTGCGGGGGGCCTCCGGTGCTCGCCTGAGCCGCGGGGATGCGGAGATACTCTTGCAGGAGTATGTTGAACTGCCGGGCCAAGGCCGGTGGGTGGCCGACCCGCTGCCGCCACCGCGCCCCGTCGCGATCGAGGCGGGTACGCTGCACGGCTGGTGGCTGCTGCTGCACATACCTGACCACGCCGTGGCCGGGCTGTACCGCGGAGAAGTCATCGTGACTGCCCGGGGCCAGTTACCCCGGCGACTGCCCCTGGTCGTGGATGTGGCGCCGGTGACCGTCCCCCGGGGTAACCATTACGGGAGTAGCTGGGGCCTGTGGACAACCCAGATCGCCCAGCAGGAGCAGGTGGCCGAAGGGTCGCCGGAGCTGCAGGCGTTGGTGGATCGCTATGCCGTGTTCCTGTTGGAGCACCGCATGGTGCCGCGCTACCTGCCGGGGGACATTCGTTCCGAGGCGGCCGCACGCTGGCTTGACGACGAACGGGTATCGAGCTTCGTTATAGGTACGCCGGCGGGCTGGAACCAGATCATGACTGACGAGCAGGTTGAGGGGTTGCGCGAGCAGTGTGACTACCTGCGCCAGCGGGGGTGGCTGAGCAAAGGGTACATCTACAACTTCGATGAGCCCACCGAGGAACAGTACGAGCACTGTCGGACTATGGCCCGGCAGATCCGCAAGGGCGCACCCGACGCGCCCATATTGCTGACCGAACAACCAGAGCGGGAGCTGTACGGGGCCGTGGACATCTGGTGTCCGGTGCTCGGCGGCTATCCGCCCAAGCGTCTGGAGTGTCGCCAGCGCCAGCGCCTGGGCGAGCATGTCTGGTGGTATGTCTGTTGCGGGCCAGGCCTGCCTTACCCCAACTACATGCTCTTCAATGACCCCGTGGACGCCCGCGCCCTGTCATGGATGCAGGTGAAGTACAGGGTAGAGGGTGAGCTGTACTGGGCGGCGACCTGCTTCCCCGGCGATGTCTGGGCGCAAGGACTGTCCGCAACATTCCCGGGTGACGGGTACCTGTGCTACCCAGGGCGCCCCCTGGGCCTGCCGGGACCAGTGACCTGCATCCGCGCCGAGCGCATCCGCGACGCCAAGGAGGACATCGAGCTGATGTGGCTCCTGCGGCAACTGGGCGCTCAACGCGGTCAGCGCGCTCGAGTCGAGCGGGTGATTCGCCAGGCTCTGGATGCGGTCATCTCCGACTACACGCATTTCAGCAAGCACGAGATCGACTACGACAAAGCCCGGGAGACCATCGTGGCCGAGCTCGCCCGCCTCCACTAGAGGCGCATGGCATTGCGCCGCGGCTCCAGGCCAGGCGCCCACGGGGTGCAGTCAGGGCAACCGATAGACACTCACATCGTCAAACAGCGCCCGCACCCCTGAAGCCTGTCCCTGAACGCCTGGCATCACGGTCATGGTGGCCGCGCCATCGGGAACCGTGAGCTGCAGGATGAGCGGCTGCCAACCCCGGTCGCCAGCCGGGCGCTCCACCTGCCGCTCCAGGTCACGGCGCGGGTGCCAGGCGCCGGCGGAAGTCCGGAAACGAACGGCCAGCGAGGCCCGCGCATCGGCTCCGGATGGCTCATCGCAGGTCCAGCAGGCCACCAGGTACCGTTCGCCGGGCCGCACGGGCAGGTTCTGGATGTAGACAGCAGAGGCCCCACCTGAGATGGCGACGGCCGTCGAACCATTCCGTCCCCGCCCGGCCAGCGTCTCAAAACGGGTTCCGTCCTGCGAGGTCCACCGCGACCACCCCGCTGGCGTATCAGCTGTCACCCAATCCATTTCGGCGGCGCCGGCACTGCTACTCGTCTGCTCGAAGTCACCGTTCACGGCCAGATCCGGCGGTTGCTCGCGCTGCACCCAGAGCCATCCGGTAACGCCCTCCAGGAAGCTGGCGCCCCGGCCCTCGGATTGCAGGCGCGCCAGAACCTCGTCCTGGCTTTCCGGCCTCTTGGCAGCATACCAGGCCACGAGCCGCAGAGCCGCCGCGGCGCCGCCGGCCTCCAGTTGCGGGGCCTGTCCCGTGGACATGTAGCCGACATCTGTCAGTCCCCGCAGGGTCTCGCCCAACAGGTCGTCGCGACGCAGTGCTGCCGACCAGTAGCGGTCCCGCTCGCGGGCCACACGGGCCAGTTCCAGCAGCTTCCTCAGAGCATCTTTGGCGGATCCCTGATCGTGGATCTTACTGCGCTCGAGTTGGTTGGAGAGCGCATAGGTCTGGATCGCGTAGCCGCCGTACCGGAGGCTGTCGCGCACAATCTCGATGCGCCGGCGGGCGGCGTCGCTGTCGGCCTCACGCCTGGCCCGCTGCAGCAAGCCCATGCCCTCTTGCAGGGCCTCCGGCGAGATAGCTGCCGCCATGGCCTTCAGCCGCCGGTGCTCCCAGCCACCATGGTCGGGCCGCGGAGACATGTACGCGCGCTCCATGAGGTCATAGTAGCTCTCCATCGTCCGGGCCGCGCGGCCGTACATGCGGCGGTAGAACTCACCCAGGAGGGCGTCTACATCCAGGCTGGCATCCCACTGCAGTCGGGCGAAGGCCCAGATCATTGGCGCGGTCTGCGGCAAGAAGGTGTAGACCTCGGTGTACATCCCCTCCAGGCCCAGCGACTTGTCATATTTCACCTGCTCGGCCATCAGGTGGGGGTAGAACCGGGGGCTGATACAGGCGAAACCGTAATAGTCATACCGGGACAGGTGCTGGCAGCGCTTGGCCCATTCCCGGGTGAGCGCCTGATCGGCCCGCTTCACCTCCGGCTGCCACCAGAGCGCGCTGGTCTCGGTGATGTACCAGAACACGTTCGGTTCCAGCTTCTCCA
>JABLXH010000093.1 GCA_013178155.1 Armatimonadota bacterium
GGGTGGGCGTCGAACCACTCGCGAGCGTACTCGACAGTCAGTCGGATGACTTCGGGGTTGCTCTCGCAGGGGCGCCAACTGATGTTGCCGGGCGGCGGGATCCAGCGCTTTCCCTCGATCAGCGGGTAGTACTCCGGATGGCTCTCGCCGTACTTCTCCACCGGGAAGACGCGGTGGAGCAAGTTCTGGAACTGGCGTCGTGGCACTACCTCACTCTGCACAGCGCGGTTCCGCAAGCACCACCGCTGCCAGTCTTCGTTCCAGGCGTGGCCGCTCCAGACCCGCGGCGAGGTGTCAGGGACGCTCACCACGTCCCGCACCTCGACGCTCAGGTCGCCGGGCCGACCAGCCGGCACATATTCCCACAGCTCGCCCGGCGCGAACCAGCGCACACCCAGCGACTGCTCCATGAAAGCAGCTACCGCGAAGTAAGTGGGTGTCGGGTAGCGCCCGGTGAAGAAGACGCTGCCGTCGCGGACGCGGATGGCGTAGGTCTCGGGGTTCAGTCGGGCGTCAGGGATATCGGTTGGCAGGGTGGGCTCGCACTGACCGATGTAAAGACCGGTGCCAGACACCCTGTGCCCATCGTCATGAACCGGCAGCACAACGCCGCAGATCCGCTGCACATAGTGCTGCAGGTCGTTGGCTGCCTGTTGCTCACGCTCAGTAGCCCCTGAGGGCACCACGATGGTGGCCGTCGGCTGACCACCTCGGGCCAGGACTATCCGGTCGGCCTGCGCGGCGCCTGGCGCCGGCAAGACGGCCGCAACGATGCTCAGACACACCAAGCCTTGGCTAACTCTCATATTCCGCAGTCCCCTTCGCCCGACGACGCCTCGTCAACTGGCCTTACCAATGTTCAGGGCGCGGCGGTGGAAAGCCAGCGCCTGCTGGATGTGCTCGTCCCAGTACGCCCAGCTATGATCGCCGGGGAATTCCTTGTACGTATGCCTGATCCCCAGCTTCTTCAGATGCGCGTGGAGCTCGCGGTTGTCACGGAGCAGAAAGTCGTCCAGGCCACAGTCCATCCAGATCGCCGGGGCCCTGTCCGGCTTCAGGGCGGCGGCGAGGGCGAAGGGGTCGTTTTCCCTGCACGCCTGCTCGGTCCCGTAAATGCGCCGCTGCTCGGCGGCCCAGGGGTTGTCCTCTTTCTCCCACCATCGCTCCTTGATGTGCAAGTAGACACCGCTGTGGGCGTTGACCGAACCGAAAAGGTGGGGGTACTTCAGTGCCAGCTTCATGGAACCATAGCCACCCATGGACAGCCCGCCGATGGCCCGGCCTTTGGCGCCTCTGACGGTCCGAAAGTGCTGGTCCACAAAGCCCAGCAAGTCCTTCACGATAGCCTGCTCATAGGCGAAGCCGTCGGTGGCGTCGGTGTAGAAGGAGCGGTGGCCATCGGCGAGGACGACGATCAGTGGCAGGTCGCGCACGTACCGTTCCAGGCTTGTCCAGCGCAGCCACGCCGTGTAGTCGTCGGACAGGCCGTGCAGAAGATACCAGACGGGGTAGGGTCCCTTCGCAGCCTGCCGGTCGGGCAGTAGCACGCAACATTGCGTCTCCTTCATCAGCGACGGCGACCAGTAGTTGACCTGGGCGACAGCCATGTTTGGCCTCCTGCAAGCTTGCGACCAGCGCACAAGCCCCGGTCGTCAAGCGTCAATGCGATATGACCCAAGGGGTTCGGATTCGCCGTGTGGGCCATACAGACCTGTTCGGCCATCTGCGGCGCAGGAAAAGGTTGACTGAGCGGCGAACGTCAACCATCATAGCGCGTAACCGGGACGACTTGCGGTCGCCCGGGCAGTTGTTGTCTCGTCTGGACTGGGGGCGTGGGAGGCGTTCGGCTTGGCCGGCGTGAGGCCTTTGTGGAAACATCATCTGGCAGGGGTTCTGACTGCCTTGCTGGCGTGTGCTGGGGGCGCGTTCGGCCAGCAGGAAACGGTATTGCGGCTTGACACCGGGGTTGAGCAGCACGTCGCCGCAGCCGTTGCCTACGTCTCCGTCGTGTACCAGAAGCCGGAGTCGGCGGAGGCTGTCGCCGAGTCGGGCACAGCCTTCTTTGTCAACGACACCGTGCTGGTGACAAACCACCACGTCATCGCCAATGCGCTCCAGGCCCGTCTGGCCCGGATCGAGGTGCAGTTGCTCAGTGGCACTCCGCAGACAGTACGGGCGCCCGTTGAGGTGCTGCAGTACGACGAGAACTTGGACCTCGCGCTCCTGAGGATAGAGGAGGCCGTACCGGGCACGTCCGCGCTTGAGGTCTCACCCAACACCCCGGGCCGCCAGACGGAGGTCTACGCCTTTGGCTTCCCCCTCGGTACCATGCTCGACCAGAGCACCGATGGACCCAACGTCTCCCTGCGCCGGGGCTATGTCTCGCGGCTGCTGAACGACGGCACGCTCATCGAGGCTGATGTCAATATCGACAAGGGTGTAAGCGGTGGACCGCTGGTGGACTCCGCAGGAGTCGTCGTCGGTGTCATTCGCTCCCTCGCGGGGTCCGACTACAACCGAATGTATGCCGGCATTGCGATCGCCAGCCCGTTGCTGATCCGGTTCTGTCAGGCCAATGGCTGTGACATCAAGCTGCGCGGCGGAGAGACTCTCGCGGCGAACACTCCCTTGCCGACCCCCATAGCCCTGGCCTCGGAGCCGCCGCCCCGGCCCCGGCCGGAGTTGGGCGATGACGTACTGCGAGCTTTCTTCTCCCTGGGCGCCTGTCTGCGCCTCAACTCCCTCGTACCGCGCTTCCTCGTGCAGCACAACGCTGCGTATAGCGAGGACATGCTCCTGGCCTCCCGCAGCAACATGGCCAACCTGGCCGCGAACCTGGCGAAAGTGGCTGCCCCGGATGCACTGCAGCACGCGGCCGAAGAGCTGGCTGAGACACTGCAGGCCCCCAGCCTGTCACGGCCGGAGGAGCTGGCTCAACGGGCCGATGAGCTGGAGCAGGCCTGCGACCGATGGGTGCGGGGGGTGGGCACCGCCGAGCAGACCAACTACGACCTGGGAGCGTGGCTCACAGAGCTCAGTGTGGGCCTGATCTCTCCGCCCCAGGACCTCCCAACCGTCGCTGGCTTCCTGCAAGCTGCCCAGGAACTGAACGCCGCGCCAGAACTGCAGGAAGTGTTGCGGGCATTGCAGGAGAATCTGCGCACCCTCCAGGAAGGGGACTCGGAGGAGATACGTCGAAGCGTGCAGCGGGACGCTGACCGCCTCCTGGCAGTCGGATACCTGGCCCCCGCAGGGGGCGGTCTGACGCCGGCGGCAAAGCCGGAGATGGCCGGTCCGGAGGGCGAGACCGGCGAGCGCAACCGGATACGGCTGCGCATCCCCTAGCCGGCGGGAGCGCCTCGCCATGGAGGCAGTGGCGGTTTCATGGATATATTGATATAATGTCTTACGCCATGGAACTGCTTTCTTTACCCCAGCTCTCCAGAGACGAATCCACCCCACTCTACGCGCAGATTGTGGAGATCCTGCTCGATGCCATCCGTGACGGTCGCCTGCGTGCCGAAGACCGACTGCCTACCCAGGAGGAGCTCACCCGACACTTCGGCGTGAGCCTGGCCCCCGTCAAGCAGGCACTGGGGGAGCTGGAGGAGCGCGGCATCATCGTCCGCCGCCAGGGCCTGGGCACTTTCGTCCGCGACACCACCCCTCTGCGCGAGGAGACTATCCTCTATACAAGGATCCCGTGGTTCACGCGGGAGATGAAAGAGCGCGGGGCCACCCCCTCGTCGGAACTGATCGCTCTGGAGACGATGCCGGCCGGCACCGACGAGGAGGTGCAGAGGGAGCTGCAACTGCAGGCGCAAGACCAGGTCGTGTGCGTCAAACGCCTGCGTCTCGCCGATGGGGAGCCATTGGCTCTGCAGGCAGCCTATCTGATCCGTGATTCGGTGCCCGGCCTGGTAGAGCGGGGGCTGGCGCCGGAGGAGTCGCTGACCGAGGTGTTGGCCAGCGAGTATGGGCTGGAGATCGCGGCCTCCCAGCAGCGCATCCATGCCGCCCTGGCGACTGAAGAAGACGCCAGGCGCCTCTGCGTGGCCCTAGGTAGCCCCCTGCTCGTCGTTCTCCGCACCTCCTACCTCAAGGACGGACGTCCCCTGGAGTTCCTGCGGGACCGCCGCCATCCTTCCTGGACCTTCACCGTCTGGCTCTCGCGACAGTGACGCACTGGCGGCTGGGTGGAGAAGGAAGCGCCTCAGGGCCGCCCACTCGTCGCCGAGAGCACCGGGCCTGTCTCGATGCGCCCGATGTACGTGCCGTAGGCCCGCGTCGGCAGGTCGGGGTCGCCATACACGTGGCTCAGCTTCTGGTAGACCACATACAGGGTGTTGCCCACAGCCGTGATGTCGGGCCAGGTGTTGAAGGTCATGTCCCCCACGTAGGCGGTGGTCGTCACCGCCATACCCCCTCGTTCGACCGCCGCTACCATCACATCCTGATAGCGGCCGCGATAGGTGGGATAGGCGATGTCACTGCGGTAGACCAGGTAGAATGTCTCCCCCACCTGCAGGCCGCGGGGATAGCGGTTGCGCCCCATGGCGACCAGTGTCTGCTGACCGTGAAAGCCAGTGACATCGGCGCGCGCGGCAACCAGCGGTTCGGCTTCCGGAGGGCCTCCTGTCGGCGCCAAGTCAGACCCCAACAGCAGTGGCTGGCCCTCAAAGACCCCCAGGCCCGGGCCCCAGAAACGGACCGGTGCTCCAGTCTCCCAGATGACCGGCTCGGCACCGGTCTGCAGGTCCTCGGTGGTGGCCATCAGGGCGCGACTGCGACGCTCTCCGTCTTCCATCCAGGTTTCCACCCACGTCACCCAGACCTGCTGTGCCAATGTCGTCAGCCCCGCCCCATAGGTGCTGGCACCCGGCTGGATGGGCGGCAACTCCAGTGGTTCACCCAGCATCCGCTGTTGACCCAGGTCATAGACCGCCAGCATCTGCCGTGCCCCCGACAGCCCTTCGTCGCCGCTGTCGGAGGACTGGAGGTTGTAGGTGAGGTAAAGCCGCTGACCCGACAAACAGGTGTCCAGCAAGCCAGTCAGCGCGATGGGCCCTGTGTCGGGGGCGAGGATCTGCCGCGACCACTCCACCTCCAGGCTGTCGGGCTGTACGCGCGACAGATGGATCCCGCCGCCGACACACTCAGCGACATACAGCGCTCCTTCCGCGGCCTCGATGGCGGGGAAGCTCCGGTCGCCGGGCACCGTCGTCAGGGGCTGGGTCGGCCACAGTCGCAGACCGTTCCAGGTTCTGGCCTGCCAGGGCAGCGTGCGCAGGCTGCGCGGACCAGCTTCACGGATGTGCCAGGGCGGGTTGCCCGCCCGACCGGCAGCGTCGTAGTGCGTTCGCGGCACCGGCTCAACGAAGTAGTCATAGCGCGTGTCAGGTTTGAGCCCCAGCAGCGTGCAGTGACCGTCCGGGTGAGCAGGCTCGGTCTCCCAGGCCCGATTACCGGCTTCGCGATAGCGGACCTGCAAGTCACCATGGACGGGCGCCCAGGCCAGCAGGGCCCAGTTGCTGCCCACCTCGCGGACCGCCAAGCCGTCCGCGACAGGCGCGGCCCCTGGCTGGCGAGAACCGCGGACGATCTCCAGACTGACGGCATCTACCAGCAGGCGCATGCCGCCACGCACCCGTGGCGTCGTCACGACCAGCCAGGCTGACTGCGGAGGGGGTTGGAACGCCACACTGAGGTCTATCCAATCGCTGGTCGCGTCAGGCAGCAGCGCCTCGCCCTGACCAAGGGGGCGTCCCCGGGCGTCCAGAGCCGCCCAACCCAGCGACACGCTACCTCCCCTGTCTTCCAGTACCCGCAACCAGCCGTGTAGCTCATAGGTACAGCCGGGGTTGGCAGGCACCTCCTGCCGCAGACCTGCCGCAGGCGCGTCGGCCAGTCCCGGAGTGTCCACCAGAGCAGCGGTCTTCCCGTGCAGCCCGACATCCGGAACCGCCGCAAAGGGCGTCGGGGCCCCGAAAGTCTCCCATGACAGCGGACGGCCCTCGGCCACGGCCTCGAAGGAGCCATTGCTTAGCAGATTCCGACCAGCCTGCAGGCGGCTGGCGTCCCGCGGGAGCAGTCGCGCCTCCGACACTGCTCCGCCAGGGCTGGCCAGCAGCACCGAGCTCGTCGCTGCGACGAGGAAGTGAAGGCCGATGATCGCGGTCCGTGCCTGCGTCATTCTGGTTGCGCAGACGATTCGCTGAGGCGCGTTGCTCCTCCTCCGTGCTGCAGATACCGGCGGGCCAGCTCCAGGGCCTCGGCGCGGGTGGAAACCCATCCCTCCACCCGGGCCTCCTCGACCGCGCGCAGGGCACGCCCAAAGGCCGGCGAGGGCTGGTACCCCGCCGCGATGAGGTCGGCGCCCCGCAACAGCGGTTCGGCGCTGCTTTCGGCCTCCCATGCCAGGTAGCGAGCGAGCATATCGTCCAGGACGGCGGTGATCGCTTCCTGGTAGCCAGGACGCACCGCCGGCCCACGACAACCGTGCGCATCCGCAATCGCCAGGAGAACGAGACCAACCGCGTCGCGGCCGGCGTGGCGAAACAGACGCCGCAGTGCTGCCATAGATATGTTTTCTGCCAGCCGCTGCCCTGCCGGCAGGGCGGTATTGGCCAGAAGCAGCGGGCGCAGATGCAGGCGGATCAGTCGCCCCAGGGTTTCGCCCAACTCACTGCCCAGAGCGAGACGCCGGCAGATGCCCAACGCCACCCGGCTGCCTTCTGTCTCATGGCCGAGGAAGCGGACGTGCCCCTCAGCATCAACGAGGCGGCAGCCAGGCTTCGATACGTCATGCAGCAGTGCGGCCAGCAGCAGCATGGGCCAGCGCTCCGTGACGGACAGGTAATGCGCCACAGCCTCGGCACTACGATGAAGTGCACGGGAGCCGGTGGTCAGCAGGCGCTCCATTTGACCAACCACTTCCAGCGTATGGCCCCACACGTCAAGGTGGTGGTACCCGCCCTGCAGGACGCCGCGTGTGGCCGCCATCTCGGGCAGAATCGCCCACAGAGCGCCATCCTCTTCCATCAGGCGCAATGTCTCGCTGACACGAGGGGGCCGCAATAGCTTCAGCAGTTCCTGCCCTATCCGCTCCCCGGCCGCCTCCTGCAGGCGTCCAGCCAACTTCCGCAACTGGCGGCGCGTTTCCCCCGCGATGGTGAAGCCCAGCTCCGAGTGAAAACGATACGTCCTCAGGCAGCGGACAGGATCAGCCGGCAGGCTGACTGGCGTCACGGCTCGTAGCACCCGACTGCGCAGATCAGCCAATCCGCCGGCAGGGTCAAGCCAGGGGCCATCAGGAAGGCCCACCGCCATGGCATTGATGGTGAAGTCGCGTTCCGCCAGGTCTCTTTCGACGGTCGCAGCACGAAAGGCTACCAGGTCCAGGTACCGGGCGGCCCCGGTACCGGGCACTAGGACGAGGCGATACGTGACCGGCGTCTCATAGAGGGGTACCAGCCGGCTCCCGGTGCGGCCCGCCAGCTCTGCTGCAAGGGCAGTCGGGTTGTCGCAGAGAAGGTCCCAGTCACGGACGGGGCGTCCCAGCAGGGCATCTCGGACTGCCCCACCCACCAGCCATGCACGACAGTCCGCGTCCCGCAGCACTTGCTCCACCGCTGAACTGATCGGCTCACGGCGCCAGGCAGCCAGAACACAGGAGACCGGATCTTCGGTCACAGCCCGGCCCTCACGGATGCACCAGGTCCAGCACGCGGTACAGGCCGAGGCCCACCAGGATCTGCGCGGATGTCAGGAGGAGTAAGGCTTGGGCGCCCTCGCGACCGGGAAGCCGCGTTAGCCACCCGGCTACCCCGGGCGTCAGAAGGGGCATCATGAAGAGCCAGATACGCCCCACCTCGCCCCGGGTCACGCCAGAGAGCAGGATGACCAACCAGGTGCCGACCATCCCCAGCACCGCCCCCCTCACTTCGCTGGGCAACAGCCTCATCCGCACCACCGACGCGCTGACCAGCAGCGCCAGCGTTGGCCCCATGAACAGCACGAAGTCCCAGACGTTCATCGGCAGCCACAGCCAGTACGAGCGGCCGCCCACCTGGCCATGATGAACGGCCGACATCACCTGGAAGTCGCGGGGCAAGCTGTAACCCGTGGCCAGAAAGAGCATGGCATGGGCGGCCACCGCAGTGAGCAACGCGACACCCAGCAGCCACAGGGGACGAGGGGAGGCTCGAAGGCCCTGAAGGCCCGGGCGGGCAGCCGCGAGGCAGATGCCGGCCATCGGCCCCAAGACCGCTGCCAACCCCGTGCTCCACAGGAGCGCCATTGCCAGGGCGACACCCGCCAGTAACGCCAGCAGGAAGCTGTTGCGGCGCACAGCCCACGCCACACCTACGACCGGGAGCATCCCCAGGACCGCCGCCATGCCGTCAATGCTGGGCACGAAAGCCAGCAGAGCGGGGAGTGTAGCGGCAATGACCGCAGCGGCCAGACCGGCCCTTCGGTCCCACAGACCCGCTGCCATGAGGTAGGCGGTGATGGGCAGCAGTCCTCCACAAAGCGTCGTGACGAGGCCGTGCAGCCACGCGCCAGGCGCTTCGGCGACGTTGATGGTGCCGGGCATCGCATAGCCGAGGGCGAACCCGTGCAGGTGTTCAGGGGTGAAGCCATAGCGCCAGTGGAGAAATCCCATGGCCGCCTGCGCCAGTGCCGGCCAGTGCTGCGTGAGGCGCCGCCCCCAGTGAGCCCACAGAAAGGGGCCCGGTGGATGGGTCTGGATGCGGCCCGGCATCCCCAGGGCAGTGTCGCGGGTGACATACATGCGAAAGCCAGCGGCCAGGCTGTCAAACTTCACCGCCAGGCCATAGTACCCCATGGCGCCAACACTGGTGGTGGTCGCGCCCAGCGTGGCCACCACCACCGGGTCGTCAGCCACCGGCGCGAGCAGCATAGCCCCGCTGGCGAGGACACACATCAGGACCAGAGCGCCACAGACCCTGAGCCGGGGTGAATCCCGCCGGGCCAGTACGCGCCCGACCAGGCCCACGGTCGCCAGACACAGAAGCACGCTGGCGAGCGTGAAAGAGCCCAGCTGCAGGTCCCTGGCTCGAGGCAGCCACTCCCACTGGCGAGGCAGTCCCAGCGGCAGAACATCGCTGGAGGCCAGAGCCACCACCAGCACGCTGCCCCCCAGTCCCACCAAAAGCATGCTCCACGGCCGCGGCCAGGCGGCCACCGGTCCCTCAGCCACGTTGGCCCCCCGGTTGCGGCCGGCTGGCGCTCCGCCGCAGTCGCTCCACCTCTCCCACTCGCAGCGCTCGCCACTTGCCGGCCGGCAGACTCCCCAACTCCACACCGCCGATGCTGACCCGCACCAGGCGACGAACAGGGTGGCCGACAGCAGCGCACATGCGCTTCACCTGGTGCTTACGCCCTTCGTGGATGCTGATTTCCAGCCAGGTACTGTCACTAGCGGCCCGCAAGATGCGCGCCCGCGCGGGCGCGGTCCGCCCGTCGTCGAGCTCAACGCCGTGGCGCAGAGCAGAGAGCGCCTTGGGCCCCACATTGCCAGCAACCAGCACGTGGTAAGTCTTGCGGGCCTGGAAACTGGGATGAGTGAGGGCGTGGGCCAGGTCGCCGTCGTCGGTCAGCAACAGCAACCCCTCAGCGTCGAAGTCCAGCCGCCCGACGGGGTAGAGACGTCGGCGAAGATCAGCCGGCACCAGGTCCATCACGGTGGGGCGGCCCTGCGGGTCGCGACGTGTGGAAACGTAACCGGCAGGCTTGTGCAGGGCGAGATAGGTGTACTCGGCGGCGAAGCGAAGAGGGCGACCGTCAAGGCAGATGGTTTGGCGGTCCGGATCGGCTCGCGACCCTAGCTCGGCCACTGCGCCGTCCACCGTTACTCTCCCTTGCCGGATGAGTTCCTCGCTCTCGCGCCGCGAGGCGACGCCGGCGCGTGCGAGCAGTTTTTGTACCCGCTCCATGGAGCAGCACTCCCAGGGCCAGTCCCACCAGGGTCAACAGTCCTATCTGTGGCAGCCGCAATGCTGCGACCGACCCCCAGAGGCTTCTCGGCACGTCCTCACAGGCCAGCAGCCTGACCCGGCGCTGGACGCCATCCTGCTCGAACCACAGCCAGCCGACGGGCTCCCCCATGGTGACCGGCGCCCGCAGATCGTCGTTGCTCTGCTGCAGCGTCGGTGGCGTCTGGTCCAGCGGAACGTTGGCGACCAGGTCATCTTCGGCCCGCGCCACAACCGAATCCCGGCGCCCCCAGCGGACCGGCACCCGGTAGTCCGGTACCCCGGCAGCGGCCAGGCGTACGTGCCGGAAGTGCCCAAACCCCCATTCCAGCAGGGTCTGAGCGTCCTTCCAGGAGTCTCTGCAGTTAAGAACAACGCAAATCAGCCGCCAGTCGTTCCGGGTGGCCGAAGCAGCAAGGCAACGACCGGCTTGCCGCGTGTAGCCTGTCTTCACACCGTCACAGGCATCCCACCGCAGAAGCAACCGGTTGCGACTGACCAGCTTTCGCGCCCAGGGCTTCCCCGGCCAGGGAATAGTGGTCTCACGCGTGCGCACGATCTCGGCGAACTCGGGATGGCGCATACCCTCCCAGGCCAGGCGCCCCAGGTCGCGAGCTGTTGAGTAATGCTGCGGATGATGCAGGCCGTGAGGGTTGGTGAAGTGCGTGCCCGTCATGCCCAGGGCGGCAGCCCGGGCGTTCATCTGGGCCACGAAACCATCCACGGACCCACCGACTGCCTCCGCCAGCATCACGGTAGCGTCGTTGGCTGACTTGATGAGGGACGCCTGCAGCACCTGGCGGACAGTGAGCTCCTCACCGACCGTCAGCGCGATCGAGCTCTCCCCGGTCTCGGCCGCCACCTTGCTGGCTGTCACCCGGCGGTCGAGGTCGCCGTGCTCTACCGCCAGCAGCCCTGACATCATCTTGGTCAGGCTGGCCGGATACATCCGCTGGTCGGGCCTCCACGACCAGAGCACCTCACCGCTGTCACCATCGAGCAGGACGGCTGCGGCAGCGCTGATCGCCGGCTGCCCTGGCCGAGGCGGAGGCCCGAGATGCGGAGCAGGGGCCGCTTTGGGGTCCGCGGCCTGGGCTGACGCGCAGGCGCAGGCCAACACCAGCGTCCATAGCAGGCTGACGGTCAGGCTTCGGGCGTGGATGGCTCGTCCTCCTGTACCGCTTCCGACAGCTCCTCCAGGGCCTCCCCCAGTAGCTTGGACTGCGCACTCGTCGGCACTTCGGGCAGGTCAATGCGTGGAAGATCAGACAGGTCCTTCAGACCGAAAGATGACAGGAAATGGGCCGTCGTCTCCAGCAGGAACGGACGCCCCGGCACGTCCTTGCGCCCGGTGATCCGTACCAGCCCCTTCTCCAGCAGTGAGGAGACAACGCCTCCGGAGTTCACCCCGCGGAGTGCGTCAATCTCCGGCCGGGTGATTGGCTGACGGTAGGCTATAATGGCCAGCGTCTCCAGGGCCTGCACCGACAGGCGCTCCGGTTCGGGTTCCAGCAGACGTTGTACATAGTCCGCATAGTCCGGTCGGGTCGCCAGGGCATATCCCCCCGCCAGTTGGACCACGTGCAGGCCCTGTCCTTCCAGCTTCTGATTCAGGTCGCGGCATAGCTGCGGGACATCCAGCTCATCGCAGCCGAGCGCCTGGCTGAGCCTGGCCACCGGCAGCGGCTCGCCCGCCACAAACAGAATGCACTGCAGGCCCCACAACAGGTCCAGAGGGCAGGAGGCCGTGAGGGCAGTGGCTTCCGGCGGCTCGGCCTGGGGCGGGTCGGCAGGCGGCGAGGAAGGGGTGCAGGTGGGATCATCCGGCATACTAGTGTCGTTGGGCATGGTGTTCAACGGGTTGGCACAAGCTCAACAATGAAGTCGTGCATGGGGGCCGCCTGACGGACGCGCACCCGACGACGGCGGATGAGCTCCAGGACCGCCAGGAAGGTGACGATCACAAAGAGGCGAGTGGCCGGAAGGACCACAAGCTCGGTGAAGTAGCACTGTCCTTGCGCTGTCAGTTGCAGCAAAATCTCCTCGATGCGGTCTGCAACCGTGACGGCGGGGCGCCGCATTCGGTGGGGGGCGTCAGGCTTGGCCCGCGCCAGCATCTCCTGCACGGCGGCGACCATATCGAAGATGGACACGTCCTCCAGCGGAACGAAGCCAGTGCCGATCTCGGTGTCCTCGGCCGCGCGCAGGAAGATCCGTTGGCGCGCCATTCGCGACTGTTCCAGCATCTCCGCCGCCTCCCGGTAGACCTTGTACTCCTGCAGGCGGCGATGCAGGGTCGCCTCCGGGTCCAGTGCCGCTTCCAGCTCTTCCTCTTCCTCCACCGCCTCCGGTTCACCCGCCGGGTTCACCGGGAGCAGCCAGCGCGACTTGTGCAGCATCAGGGCCGAGGCGGTCACGACGAACTCGGCAGAGAACTGGATGTTCAACTCCTGCATGGTGCGCAGATAGGCCAGATACTGCCCTGTGATCTCGGCGATGCGGACCTCGCCGATGTCCACCTCCTCCCGCCGTACCAGATGCAGGAGCAGGTCCAGAGGCCCCTCGAAGATCTCGATGGTCACCGGGAAGCCGTCAAAGACCGACAACGAACCGAGGCCACCGCGGTCAGTTCGCAAGCCCCCGTCCCTCTGGCGCGT
>JABLXH010000094.1 GCA_013178155.1 Armatimonadota bacterium
CGCCGATGCCGGTGAAGCGAGCGTGCAGCCGGAAGCCTGGCGGAGGCGCGGCGACCGCCACTACGGTGGTTGAGAGCGAGGCGAACAGAGCGGTCGCGAGCGTCATGCCAGTTTGCATTTCGGTTCACTCCTTTGGCGGTGACCCATGGCGTTCAGTCTGTGACAGGGATATCCCCAGCCTGCCGAGCACGCGCTGAGCGAGAACGCGCCGTCGGGTAGCATACTGGTCGCCCTCGCGAGTCCCTCGCAAAGGTCTCTGCAATACGCGGGTGGCGTACTCCAGTTCATCGGCGGCGGCCGCGACGCTCATCTCACTGAGCGACAGGACCGTGTACCAGAATGGGAACCCCCGCCAGCGCCCCTTGCCGTCGCGGAAGTCGCGCAGATGCCGCAGTCCCGCCGCCAGCAACTCCTCGCCGCCCCCAAGCCCCCCACCGGCCAGGTTGCGCCAGAGAGCCACCGAGCAGGTGTAACAGCAGTAGCGCCCGGTTGTGGCGTACCGGTCGCGCTGCAGCCGCAGAGCCATCCCGGCCTCAGCGCGCTCCAGTGCCTCACGCGTGGCGACCGAACTTGGGCCGAGAGCTCGCAGGGCGCGGCACGCCTCTTCGCCCAGGACATGGGCGAGGCCGCCGCCCGAGCGCATACGCTCGCCGGTGAAGACGCGGAGTCCGGTCGCGAAGTCGAGTTCGGTCGGCGCAGGCATCCCGGCGTAGCTTCCCGGCAGTCCCTGACGGGAAGCGATCCATCGCGCGGCCTGGGTCTTCTCGGCGACCCTCAGCGGCCAGCTGAAGAACAGCACCTCATTGACCGCGTCCACCGTCGCCGCTAGGCTCTTGGGATGCACAAGACCCATCGCCAACACCCCTATCCGATCAGCCTCAAGTCGGCCGTGGCCCGCGCGCCCGGAACATCGCCACGACGAAGTAGATGACCGTCCCGTAGATGACCGGCAACGCCACCCAGATGGGCCACGGTCCCAGCCCCTCGGCCTGTTCCAGGGCCACCCGCACAGTGCCCCAGCACAAGAGGGCAAAGAGCAACACCATCTCAGCGCGCAGCCAATACATCAGGCCGCGTCCAAGACTGTACAGTCGCTCGGCGTTCTCGGGTGTCACTTTCGTCGGGTAGTTGTAGATGTGCGGCACCCGCACCAGGTAACCAAAGGCGACGTGGATGACGATCGGAATGGCCACGAAGAGCAGAAGCATGTAGCGCGAGCCCCAGCCGTCGGGTGTACCGGAGACGCCAAAGTGGGTCGGGATGCGCTCGGGCAGACTGGCCCAACAGCCGGTCAAGTAGGCGACGGTAAGCAGCAGCCCCACCAGCGAGACGCGGTCGAGGATGACCTCGGTCGTGGTGGGGGTGAACTGGATGATGGGTCGTTCGGATTTGAGCATTGGAGCCCGGCTTCGGTCAGCCCTGGCCACCTGGCCTGTGTCTGCGGTTCCCCCCGTGCGCTTCCCGGCTTCGCTACGCCTGCAGTCGCGCCGCGTCAATGATGTTCTTCAGCAGCATCGCCGTCGTCACCGTGCCCACGCCGCCGGGAACCGGGGTGATCTGAGACGCCACTTCGACCGCCTCGTCGAAGACTACGTCGCCGACGATCTTGCTCTTGCCGTCCTCTGTCTTCACGCGGTTGATGCCCACGTCAATGACCACCGCGCCAGGCTTGATGTGCTCCCCCTTGATGAGCCCGGCCTTGCCGACGGCCACAACCAGCAAGTCCGCCCTGGTGGTGTGAGCCTTGAGGTCCTGCGTGCCGATGTGGCAGACCGTCACGGTGCAGAACTTGTCCAGCAGCAACAGGGCCGACGGCTTGCCGACGATCTCCGAATGGCCGACGACGCAGACCTCTAGACCCTTGCCGGCGGCGTCCATGGGGGCGTCAAACAGCGGCACACCCGAGGCCTTTGCTAGCGCAAAGACCGCCTGCGCCGTGCACGGGGCAAGGGTCGTGCTGCCCTGCACCACCGCCCCCAGGTTGGCCGGATGCACACCGTCCACGTCCTTCCGCGGGTCAATGCAGCGCTGTAGTGCCCGCCCGTCCACACCCTCGGGAACAGGCATGAGCAGGATGATGCCCGTAACGGCCGGGTCGGCGTTGAGCGCCGCAATCTTGTCCTCAATGGCGCACTGGCTAGCGTCGGCGGGCAGCTCGCATAGCTCGAAGTCAATGCCCACCTCCTCGCAAGCCTTGCCCTGGCTCTGGGCGTAGAATTGCGCACCCTTGTTGTCGGTGGCCAAAATGGCCGCCAGCTTCGGGGTCCTGCCCATCTCGGCTATGGCCGCCTTGACATCGGCCTTGATCTGCTCAGCAATCGGTGCACCTTCCAGCAGCGTTGCGCTCATCTGTTCCTCCTGCGGTATGTCATCGGCAGGTCGTCTCAGTTCGCGATGGCTGCTCGACAGACCTCCGCCAGCCTCTCGGCCGGGAGCCTGTTTGACAGCACGAACAACGGCTCGATACCGATCTCCCGGTCCGTGCGCCCGTCGCGGCGGGGGTCATTGCCCATGGTATCCAGCACCTCGGCGTCGGCGGGGAGGCGCTTCAGTCTCAGGTGCCTGCGGCCCGCCACGCCGCCGTCGTCATAGACGGCCCACGTGGCTCGGCCGGGGCCGCTGAAGAGCGCCTGCACGACACCCTCCAGGGACTTCGTCGGCACGAACCGTAGAGCGTCCATGGCGTAGGCCGTCACGGCCGCCGAAACAGCCGCGGGCGTGGGCGTGCGGTCGTACTGGATCAGCAGCGACTGGTAGCCGCCGTAGTAGCTCATGGTGTCCACATTGTGCATCTGGTAGGCGAAGAACTTGCTCACGCCGGCCCGAGCGTGCTCCAGCCAGACCCGTGAGGCGAAGGCCGTAGCCCGGGCGTTGAGCTCACGCGTTGCCAGAGGCAGATGGGTGTAGAAGCCGTTGCCGCACAGGGCGCCGTTGGTCCCCTCCGTGTCCCAGCACTCAGTGACGTGACTCGGCCAGAGTTTGCGGTGCTCGGGCAACTCCATGGCGAAGGGCAGCGTCCCGCCGCCAGAGAGGTTATTGACGTAGTTATGAAAGCTGAAAACGTCGAGGGCCTGCCGGTGCTCCGGCGAGATGCTCTCTCCCCACTTTGGGTTGCTCACATCGGCGCACCAGCCGACGACGGTGCAGTTGGGGTTCCCGGCCTTGAAGCCCCGGTAGCCGGCGGCCAGCAACTCGCCAAACAGCGCGGCGCCACCGCCGTAGGAGCCGGGCATGTAGGGCTCGTTCCAGGTCTCCCAGTAATCAATCTTGCCGGCATAGTGGCGCGCCAGGGCCTCGCAGTAGCGCTCGAAGGCAGCCACGTCCACCGGATTGGCGCCCTCGGTCTTCACCTTCGCCCACTCGGGCTCGTGGTCCGGCAGCCCCAGGAGGTTGATACCCCCTCGGCGCACGCCATCCACCACCTCGTCATGCCAAAGCAGCTTTCCGGGCTCGCGTTCGGTGGCCGACCACTTGGTCAGGAGGCTGCAGTCATGCAGGCGCGTCCAGGTGAAGCCCAGCTTCCGGATGTACTCCACCAGCGACGGCCGGATGGCGATGTGGCTGCCGAACATGCCCTTCACGCCCGTCCCGCGGGGTTTGGGCACGACCGCCAGGACCATCTCCTGCGGCGCGGCCAGGGACCTGTCAACCGTCCGCAGCTCGACCCGCATCAGGCCCCGGCGCTGGATGCCGAGAGTGACGGTGTGTTCCTCACCGATGGGCAGGGTCAGCACCCTCTTGTACAGCCCGTCGTTCGGGTAGCCAACCACGGTCACCTCGACCTGGGCTTGCTTGAGCGACGTGGTGTCCGCTGCTGCCACGAGGAGGTTGAGCGGAAGCTTGTCCCCCCAGTGCAGCAGGTTACCGTGCCTCTGGCCAATGTCGGCGTACACCTCCAACGGGTGCGCCGGGCGATAGGCCCCGTCGGTCGCACCGGGCTCGAGAGTGATGCCGTCCACGTAGATGGTGCCCTTCTCGGCCAGGTTCGGAGCGATCTGCACGTAGAGCTGGATGGGAGCCTTCGGGTCGGCCGCCTCCGGCGGGGGCTGGGGGGTAGCGGTGACGGAGATGCGCTGCCACTCGCCGGTCAGCTTGGGGTAGATCGCCCCGCCCTCGACGGGTTGCATGTGGCGGCTGGTCCCGTAGTACATCATCGCCGTGCTGCCGCCGTAACCGGGCGGATCGGACTTCATCCACATCGACAGCGTGTAGGGCTGGCCGGGCCGGACGTAAAGGGGGATGGAGAGCGTTGCCGGCTGGCCACGGTACCGCGTGTTGGGCACTGCGACACAGTAAGCCCCAATCTTGCCGCCGGGCGCGCGGCAATGGTACGGGTCCTGCCAGTCGCCCTCCACACCCTCCCACACGCCATCGCGGGCCTGGCCGAAGTACATGGTAGACCAGACATGATCTCGCCTGCCCTCGAAGGAGGAGCGGGGGAAGAGATTGCCCGAGGCCTGTACGGCCACCGGCTCGGTCACGGAGGTAGGGAACGGCTCGGTGCTCTCTTCGACCTGCAGGTCGTCGAGCCAGATGGTCCCCAGCGACCCCGTCTCCCAGCACACACCCACGTCCTCGGTGACATCCTCGGCGCACTTGCCGCTGAAGGAGTACTGCCGCCAATCCGCGCTGACTGACTCAAAGCCCCCAGCGACGTACACGGTCCACGGGTAACCACCCTTGCGCACATAGCAGCGGACGGGTCCCTCGAGGCCGTCACTCTTGAGCCAGTAAGAGATGCGGTAGTAATGGTCCTTCTTCAGAGTCAGCTTTGTGTAGAAGAACTGCACGCCGCCAGAAGCGATGCCACGCACGTGGATGCGCTGTACCGTACCCGGCCGGCCCGCATTGGTGGCAGCCGCAAGCACCATGTCCTTGCGGCCCCACTGCCAGTTGTTGGTGCAGCCGTCATGGATTTGCTGGTCCCCCTGGGTGTAGGGTCCCTCAAAGTCACAGGATGCGACGACCACAGGCTGCCCCAGCGCCCGAGCGCAGAACACGCCAGCGATGGCTGCTGTGGCCACCCATGAGCACGTGCGGGTCAGACCGGGCATAGGTGTCCCTCTCCGAGGCCGCGGCTATCCGATGACACGCCGCACCGTCTCCTCCCAGACAGCGGCGGCAGTCCGGGTCAGACTGGTCTCCTGGGCTTGCAGGGCAGCGCGCACCTCTAACTTGTAGGCCTCATCCTTGACAGAGGACAAGTTGATCTCCACGTTCAGCCAGCCACAGCGGAAGGCGGCACGCAGCAGTTCGGCTGCCACACCCACATCGCTGACCAGGTTGGGGTTGCCCGCCTCCAGCAGCACGGGCAGCAGCTCCATCGCCTCGGCCGCCGCAGCGCAGACTCCCAGCGGCACCTGTGCAGCCAGCTTGAGCGCGTCCTGGATGGCCTCAGCCCGAGCTGTCTTCTCTGCGTCGGTCTCCCGTGGCATGGCGTACGCCGCACCGACCTGGGCGTAGGCTGTGGCGTCCTGGTCAGTGAGGTCCAGGAGACGCCCCCTGAGGTTCGTCAGCGCCGCCAGGACCGGCTCCAGCCTCTCCCAGGCGTTCCGGTATTTCTCCTTGCCCACCGTGAAGTTGCTGACCATCTCGCCCAGCGCTGCGCCCAGCGCGCCGACCAGAGCGGCCCCGCTGCCACCGCCCGGGGTGGGCTCGCCACTGGCCAGGCGAGCGCAGTAGTCCCGAACGGTCAGTTGTGTCAACACGGAACTGCCTCCTGAGGAAGATGGAATGGGTGCCTCTTCGCTGCCGGCCAGCCGATTCCCTGCCGGCCGGGGAGGGCCCTCTGACTTGGTCCTCGACTCCCTCAAGTGTTCCGCGGAATGTCAAGATAAACTCCGAATTATGAGTCGAGTCTGATACAACGCCGAAGCAACTTTGAGACATCGGAGGTAAACTCCCACCAGTCTTGCCCCATCATCGCAGGCTCCCACGGACTTGGGCAGACGCCGGGGTGTTTCGCGCTGGCGTTGGACTTCCGCCTGGTCCTCCCCGGGGATGCCAGCTTCGCCCTCAGACCCAGAATCACACGTTTTTCACGGGAAACGGGACTATGCTTCGCGGAAGGCCCGGTACACCCCAGGTATTTGCTGGTGTTTCAGAGTGGTTGAGCATTCCCCCCGCGTTGACCGTCTTGTGGGCCAAGTCAGGTAGCGCCGGTCGCCCGCATCATCCCCTCCTGTGCCATGCGCTGGACACGGCCGCCTCGTGCTTTGGATTGTGGCACCACTGCCTACCTCCCGCGGTGCAGGAGCGGCTGCTGGCATGGGCAGGCAGCAGTGACCCACAGGCTCTGACGCGATGGCTGGCGTTCCTGGCGGGTCTGCACGACCTGGGGAAGGCTACACCGGGCTTTCAGGCCCGGTGGGAACCGGCACTCCGCCGGCTGCAGGCCATGGGTCTGCCCTTCCCGCTGGCGGCCCGCCCTGAGCATGACCGGCTCACTCTCGACCTTCTGTCCCCTCTGTTGGCACCAATCTGCGGCGGCTTTGCCGCCCGACGGATTGCCTGGGCTCTGGCAGGCCATCATCTGCCCCAGGTGGCACCCCGTGGACCCCGAGTTAGCCTCCTTCGGGACGGGGGCGGTGATGCCTGGGCGGCAGTAAGGGACAGACTGCTACAGGCACTTGGCCTCCTGACCGCCCGGACCGCTCTTCCCCCGGGTCTGGCGGACGCAGACCACGACTTGCTGGTCGCCCTTGGCGGCCTCACTCAACTGGCGGACTGGGTCGCCTCCACACCGGCGTGGTTTCCACCCCAGGGTGATGAGGCGGACTGGAGCGCTTACTGGGCAGTTGCAGTGGCCCGTGCCTGGCGGGTGACCGGTCTCATCGCCGGCCAGACGGCGCGGAAATGTTGGCGCGGAGGCATTTCCCGACCAACACGGGCAGTCGTACTCGGCGGGCTGGGGCGGCTTGGTGAATCCCTGCTTGCCCTGTCCCTGCCTTGCCACACGCCGCGGGCGCAGGCCCTGGGCACCGCTTGGTCGCGCAGCCTGGACTTGCGGCTCAGAGTAGCCAAAGTCGCCCACCCCTGTCTCCTGGCGCTCGACCTGGGTCGGCTAGACTTCACACTGGGTGACTCTTGATGAGTATGAGCTTCTGTCTGCTCTCTGAGCCGTGGATTCCGTGCGTGCGGCCCGATGGCGAGCCCTGTCAGTTGAGCCTGACCGAAGCCCTTCTGCAAGCGTCCACTCTGGCGGAAGTCTACGACCCGTCGCCGCTGGTCACCGTGGCCCTGCACCGGTTGATGCTGGCGGTTCTGAGCCGCGCTCTTCAGCCGCTGAACGAGGCCGACTGGGTCCGGCTCTGGCATCAGGGGACTTGGCCGGAAGCACGCCTCAGGGCATATCTGGAGACGTGGGCATCTCGCTTCGACCTGTTTGACCCCCAGTGGCCTTTCTACCAGGTGACCGGGCTCCCCGAACGGCTTTCGGCTCCTGTGAGTCGGCTCTCGCAGCCGTTGGCCTCCGGGATGCGCGCCACGCTCTTCGACCACACTCTGGACGGGTCGGCTGAGCCGGTCAGCGCGGCCGAAGCTGCCCGACTGCTGGTCGCCTACCACCCTTTCTGCCTGAGTGGAAGATTGGGCACCGGCACAGGCTGGGCTGCTGTCCGTTCTGGACATCTGGCGAACGCCGCCGTCTTCCTCCCGACGGGAGCGACGCTCTTTGAGACCCTTATGCTGAACCTGCTGCCCACTGACCTGGCGGAAACGGGCCAGGGCCCGTGCCTTCCGGCCTGGGAGCGCACCACACCGACCATACACGCCGAGCGAGTGCCCGAGGGCTACGCGGACCTGCTGACCTGGCAGAGCCGGCGGGTGTGGCTGGAGCCCATCTCGGGCGGCGGGGAGGCGATCCAGGTGAAGCGGGTGATCGTGTGCGGGGGTTGGGAGATGTCGCGGACTGGCCTGGTGCCGGATGCGATGCTGGCCTACGAATGTCGGCGCCCCGGAGGGAGAGGGGGGAGCGAATGGACGCCTTTGCCAGTGCCGCGACCGGGCTCCTGGTGGCAACTGCGAGCGGCCCTGCTCACCCGTTGCCGGCGAGGCTTCCGTCCGCCAGCGACGCTGCTGTGGATCGCCGAGTTGGCCGCCTGTGGCATCCTGCCCCCTGACTACGGTTGTCAGCTCTCAGTCTTCGGTCTGAAGGCCTACCGGGCGCGCATTGACGCCTGGGGCCACGATCGTCAGCAGTTGCCAGTGCGGTACCTCCAGGACAGCGATCTGGCAGCCGATCTCGAGCGCTGTCTCGAAGTGGCCGACGCCACCGGGATGGCCCTGGAGCGAGCGCTGGCCGCCGCAGCGGTCCGACCGCCCGGGCAGGCGACTGGCGCCGACAGAACCGGGCGGGGGCCGCAGTATTGGGGACGCATACAGGCCCTGCTGCCGCGCCTGCTTTGCGAACTGCCCGGCAATGTGCAGCACCGCGACGCGGTGCTGCTGTGGTGGGCGGAGACCTGCGCGCAGACCGCGTGGGAGGTGTTCCACGAGTTTGCTGCAGACCAGGCCCTGACCGTCCGGACGCTGCCGCAACTCGTGCGGGCCGGACAACATCTGGCCTCTGGCCTGTGGGGGCGGGCACTGAGGCCCTACCGCGGGAGAAACCACTCTGAGACCTTCAGAGCGTGACATTCGCTTCGCTGAATACCTGCACGTGTTGGAGCGCGAGGGCAACGCGGCCGCCCTGGCATGTTTCCGGCGCGGCCTCGGGCAGCCTCCTGGAGCCGTCCCGGAGATGCTTCGCTGGTTGTCCGCCTGGACTTCGGCCAGTGGCCTGCGGGAAGCAACGGTGTACTTCCTTGTAGCCTCGCTCTTTGCGGTCCATCCGTGCTGCGCTGAGGGGGGGAACATGGGGCATACTTGCGCTCAGTTGCGGGACTGTCGAGGAGGGGCCGGGATAGAGGGTCGTTTCGCCCGCGTCCTGGGCGCGCGCGACTCGGACCTGTGGCGGCACCTGCTGGGGCTGGTGGCCCTGGCCCGGGAGGCAGGCGTACCCGTGAACTGGGCGCGATTGGCCGCTGATCTGCGCCACTGGGACCACCCCCGACGTTACGTGCAGATGGACTGGGCGCGAGCTTTCTGGGCCACGGAGGCCAAACCAGTGCCCATCGTGACGCCAAAGCCCGCCGATTCCCGAAGGCCGGTTGCGGTGCGGCACCGATGGACGATGCCCGATGTTCATTGAGCTGCATATCATCCAGAGCTTTGCGCCGTCCTGTCTCAACCGCGACGACCTGGGCCGTCACAAGGAGTGTCACTTTGGCGGTCACCTGCGGGCCCGCATCTCCAGCCAGTGCCTCAAACGGGCCATCCGCTGGCACCCGGCGTTCACCACCCGGCTGGGTGCTCCCCGCGGTGTCCGCACCAGGCGGCTGGTAGACCCCCTCACTCACCGCCTCAGCAGTGCCGGCCACAACCGCGAAGCAGCCTATCGTGTCGCCTGCGCGCTCGTGGAGGAGACAGTGGCCCAACTGGGAGACGATGGCAAGACGAGGGTGCTGACCTATCTTGGCACCGACGAGTTGGACCGACTGTGCACACTCGCGCTGGGCAACTGGCAGCGGCTGGAGTCCCTGGCGCTGTGTGACACCGCGGCCAGGCTCGAGCCCCCGGCGACGACGGTGGCGACGCGCCACAAGGAGCAGAGCGCTTTGAGTGCCACCGTGCGTGAACTGCTCAGTGGGTTCACTCCGGGTTCCATGGCGCCGGACATTGCCCTGTTTGGCCGCATGATCGCCGAGAACGCTCACCTTAACGTTGATGCGGCCTGTCAGGTTGCTCACGCGCTCTCGACCCATCGTGTGACCGTTGACGTGGACTTCTTCACCGCTGTGGATGACCTCCGAGCAGGCGGAAGCAGTGGTGCCGAAATGCTGGGGCTGGCCGATCTGTGCGGGGCCTGTTTCTACCGCTACGCCGTGGTGAGTTGGGAGCAGTTGGTTGAGAACCTGGGGTCGTCAGCAACGCTGGCGGTGGACGTGGTGGAAGCTTTCCTGCGGGCCGCGATCATGGCTGTGCCCCGGGCGCGCCAGAGCTCCACCGCAGCCTACAGTCTACCGAGCCTGATCCTGATCGTGGTGCGAGCCAGTGACAGTCCCTGGTCGCTGGTCAATGCCTTCGAGACCCCGGTGTGGGTTCCCGAAGGCGACCGACAGGGGGTGGTTGCCCGTTCCATCACTGCGCTTGACAACCACTGGGGGGAGCTAGTGGGCATGTACGGCTCTGAGGGTATCTGCGCCGTGGCGGCCTGCTGGCTGGGGAGTCCGACGGCCCGTCACCTGAAGCAATACCGCCACCCGGGTGTTGAGGAAGTGCTGGCGGTCGTTCTCAGCGCTGTCCGTGCGGGAGGACGGACTTTGTGAGCCACACCCTGCTGCTGCGTCTGAAGGCACCTCTGCAGTCCTGGGGCGTCCAGAGTCGTTTCAGCCACCGGGACACTCTGCGCGAGCCCACCAAGAGCGGTGTCATCGGCCTGCTCGGCGCCGCACTGGGAATGCGGCGCGACGATCGGGTCCTGCTGGCGCGCCTGGCCAGGTTGCGGTTCGGCGTCCGCGTGGATCGGGAAGGGCTGCCCTTGACCGACTACCACACCATTGGTGGCGGTACGGCCCGCGGACGGCCCTATGGAGTTGCCACGGCCGCCGGAGCCACGGCGGGGGCCGTTGTCTCCGAGCGAGAGTGCCTGATGGACGCCGACTTCTTGGCCGGTCTGGAGAGCGACGACTCGCCGTTCCTGCGCGAATTGGACGCTGCCTTAGCCAACCCTGTCTGGCCCCTTTACCTGGGGCGCCGGTGCTTTCCGCCTGCCGTGCCGCCTCGGATAGGCATCTGTGCCGGGCGACTGGAGCAGGTACTCGCCACCTGGCCGTGGATGGGCGCACGGGGCAGGAAGAGGACCTCGCCCCCGGGACTGCGGCTCGTTGTAGAGACTAACGACACTTCGGGTGAGATGCGCTACGACTGCCCCCTATCCTTTGCCGTGCACGACCGCAGCTATGGACCGCGGCGAGTCGTGACCCTATTCCTGACGCCCGAGGAGACGGCGCTCAAGGAGTCTGACGGATGCCGTATCTCTCTCGTCTAGTGCTGGACTTGTCCTGCGAACAGGCGTTTGCAGACCTGGCCTCCGCTTACAGCATGCATCGCACCGTAATGCGCGCTTTCCCCGCTCCCCGGGACGGCAACCGGGTTCTGTACCGCCTTGACAGACTGCCGCCGGCAGGGGCAGCCTGCCTGCTGGTTCAGTCCTCACAGCCCGCCGACTGGTCGTTCCTGCAGAGTATGCCGGGGTACCTCATGGCCCCGCACGAGGCTGGCATGCCCAACCCCGCACAGACCTTCTTCGCGGTCGAGCTGCGCCGCGACGAGGTTCTGAGTTTCCGACTGCGGGCGAACCCCACCTTCCGCCGGGGGAGAAAGCGTCTGGGCTACCGGCGACGCGGCGACCAGTTGCGCTGGCTGACGCGCCAGGGTGCACGGTGGGGCTTCGAACCGCTGGCCGTCTCGGTGTCACAGGAAGGCCGACTGCTAACGCGCAAGTCGTTCTCGCCCCGCTCGGACGCGTTGTGCTTTGTGTCCGTGCTCTTCACCGGGCTGCTGCGCGTGGTCTGCGCCGAGCGGCTGCGGGACGCTGTGGAGAGTGGTCTTGGCAGCGGCAAGGCCTTCGGCTTGGCCTCCTGTCATTGGCTCGTCGGATCTGAGCGCGCTACGCTACTCGCCGAGGCTTGAGCCGCCGTAGTAGCCGCTCGACGCCCATGGGGGTGAACCGAAGAAGATGCGACCTTTGAGGCAGGCGTCGGAACAGCTTCCCCTTGCGCGCCGAGCGGCCACTGCGGCGGCGCACCAGATGGGTGACGATTGCTGGCACTCTGCGGGGCCAGGCAGGTGCGCGCACCGGCAGAGCGCGAACTATACCGGTGCCAGGCCATAGCATCGTTGGTCCAAGGCCTGCGAAGACCACCTGGCGGCAGCGCACGGGTGTGCACGCGCCGCCTTTGGAGGGGTACGATGAAACTGCGATGTGGCGTTGCCGGACTGGGGCGGGGCCGCCTGTTCGTTGAGTGGCTCAACGCGCTTCCGGAGTGCGAGGTCGTGGCCGTCTGTGACAGCAACTCGCGGGCGCTTGATGCTTTCAGCGGCCTGAAGCTCTACACCGACTTCGAGCAGTTCATCTGGCGCTCGGATCTGGACATTGTGGCCGTCATCACCCCGGGGCCTGAGCATGCCCCACAGTCGCTCCTGGCCATGGAGGCCGGGGTGCACGTCATTAGCGAGACGCCGTGTGTCTATTCACTGGAACAGGCCGAGGCCATCGTGCGCACCGCCAACCAGACGGGGCGCAAGTACATGCTGGCAGAAGACTACATCTGGATGGGCTGGACCCTGTTCCTGCAGGACCTGCGCGACCGGGGGATCCTGGGAGAGCTGCTGTTCGCGGAGTCGGAGTACACCCACGACTGCCGCGGGGGCATGCTCTACGACAGCGAGGGGCGTCATTACCCGGTCTCCGCCTGGGGCACGCGCCCTGACTTGAAGCCCACGTGGCGGGCCAGCGATCTGCCGCCGCTCTTCTACTGCTCCCATACCCTCGGGCCACTGCTGCACCTGATGGACGATCGCTGCGTATCGGCAGTGGGCATGAATACCGGCGCCCAAGTTGCACCCGAGGTCTGCCCGACGGACATGGAGAGCGGACTGCTGAAAACCGCCAAAGGCAAGGTCATCCGGCTGACCAACGGCTTCTGCATTGCCCACCCGTTCTCTTTCTACCTCGGCCTCTACGGTAGCCGTGGTAGCGTCCGCATGGTGAACCTGGGCGGGGACAAGATGACCAGGTTCTATACCGACGACGAGGCCGACAAGGGCTGGCAACCCATGGAACTGCCCTGGGAGGAACGCCCTGACGGGAGGCACTGGATGCAGGTGATGCTGGGCGAGTACGTCCAGGCCATCATCAACGACACGGAACCGCCATTGGACCCGTGCCGCTCCATGGACGTGACCGTACCCGGCATCTGCGCCCACCTGTCCGCGGAACGGGGCGGCGAGCTGGTCGAAGTGCCTGATTTCCGCACGCTGAGCTGAGCCGGTCATGGCTGCTGACGCAGAGACCCAGTGGCGCTGGGCGGTGCTGGCGTTGTTTGCCTGCTATGTGGGCATCCGCTGGTATTACTTCGCGCGCTTCCCGAAAGGTCACGTTACCGCGCGCGGATCGGGCTGGGTGCTCGACTTCGCGCTCACGCGTCTCACCGGTGCCCTCATGTTTCTGCCGATGCTGCTGTACCTCGTCGACTCAGGTGTGCTGCGTCCTGGCGAGTTACCCTTGCCCTCGGTGCTGCGATGGGCCGGGGCCGTCGTCGCCGTGGCCGGAATGTGTCTGCTGGGCTGGAGTCATGTCCACCTGCGCCACGCCTTCTCTCCGGAGGTGAACCTGGCAGACGGCCAGGCACTGGTCACCACGGGCCCCTACCGCCATGTCCGGCACCCGATGTACACATCGTTCTACGTCTACTGGATAGGGATGGCCCTGGTGGCGGCCAACTGGCTGGTGGCGGCGCCGGGTATGGTTGCCATGACCGTGCTGCTCACCTACAGGCTGCCCCGCGAGGAGCAGCTCATGCTGGAGGCGTTTGGAGACGAGTACCGGGCTTATCGGGCCCAGACAGGGGCACTTCTGCCGCGCCGGAGGTGATGGGTCCGTTGGTGGTTGATGGACAAGAGACACTGCAGGTCATCAGCGGGCTGGCTGCAGCCTCGAGATGCCCCCGGACCCAACTGCAGCGCATCATGCAGGCCATCCAGGAACGCCACCCCCACTACGAGTGGGTGGGCCTGTACCTGCTGCAGGGCGAGGAGCTCGTGCTCGGGCCTTACGTAGGCGCACCGACGGACCACACCCGCATCCCGGTGGGGTTAGGTGTCTGCGGAACCGCCATCGCCACCGCGTGCAACCAGATCATCGAGGATGTGCGGAAGCTGGACAACTACCTGGCCTGCAGCGCTTCCGTGCGCTCCGAAATCGTTGTGCTCATCCGCGACGGCAGTCGCCTGCTGGGTCAGATAGACGCGGACTGCGACCAGGTCGGCGCCTTCGATGCCAGTGACGAGACCTTCCTCCAGGAGGTCGCAGCCCTCATCGCGCCACTCATCCGCGCAGGCTATCCCTGAAGTCGCACTGCTCCCTGCGCAGCCCGCTGCCGACCCGGGGGGGCAGGTTGAGCTCCAGGTGCTGGTCGGCCGCCTGGGTGTAGGTGGGCCAGGCTACAGCGTCCTCGCCGTTTGGGTCGCCGGTGGCGGCGAAGCGCTTCCAGTAGCCGATCATCCGGGCCGATAGCTCGCGCTCTCGCGGAGCCATCCGGATGATGCCGGAGCCGAAGACGTACGGAATCTCCAGGCCATGAAAGCACCCCAGGCCCAGGCGGTCGGAGAGGGCGTTGGTGCGGGTGAAGTGATACAGGTAGGTTCGCGGCTGAACTGCCGCCATCCAACGGACAGCCCGCCTTGCGCCGCTGACGAAGGCGTCGCCCAGAATAGCCGCCACCGCGGCCGGCACCTCGGTGTCGGTCGTGACTGGATACATGGCCGCTACGTCCGTTGCCCTGTCCCCAAAGAGCGCTCTGAGCCCCGCCTGATAGCCGGCGACGGTCCCGATAGGCAGGTTGCGCAGGAAGAGGGTACCCTCGTCACGGTTGGTCCCGGCCATGTATGGGACCGCCGCCTGGCGCCCGGCCGCAAACGTCTCCCCCGGTAGCTCCGTCAGCACCCGCCCGTCCACGCACAGGCAATCCAGGTTGCCGGAACCGGGCAGGGGGATGGTGCTGGCGAAGGCCGCCAGCAGTTCCTCGCTGGACTTGGCGCGCAGTTGGGCCAGCGCCTCCGGCCCGGATCCGGTGATACCCAGTTTCGCAGCGTACTTCAGACCGCGCTCCTTGGCAGCCTGTTGGTCGGGGATACTCTCCGGAACGGCGCCACTCTGGGCGATGGCCCGGTGGAAGAGCCCCCGGGCGAGCGGTGAGCACAGCAACAGGTTGACGCTGACGGCCCCGGCCGACTCCCCAAAGATGGTGACATTGCCAGGGTCGCCGCCAAACTGGGCGATGTTGTCCCGAACCCACCGCAGGGCCGCGATCTGATCCATCAGCCCGTAGTTGCCCGAGGTCCCGTCACCAGCTTCGGCTGCCAGGGCCGGGTGGGCGAGGAAGCCATACGGCCCGAGGCGGTAGTTGATGGTCACCACCACCACGCCCTCTCGGGCCAGCGTCGCGCCATCATAGACGGTCTGGGCGGCTCCGCCCTGGATGAAGCCGCCACCGTGGATCCAGAACATGACCGGACGTCGATCCCCCGCCTCGGCCGCTGTCCAGACGTTCAGGTACAGGCAGTCCTCACTGAAGGGCCCTGGCGTGACCAGGAGCTTGTCTTCCTTCTGGGGGCAGGAGGGCCCGAAGGCAGTGCAGGCGCGGGGG
Organism: Armatimonadota bacterium; assembly: GCA_013178155.1. Lineage (GTDB taxonomy): Bacteria > Armatimonadota > Zipacnadia > Zipacnadales > UBA11051 > JABLXH01. The sequence goes on from JABLXH010000094.1 coordinate 15,471, forward strand.
GTGGTCCAGGGCGCAACGGACTGCGGCGGCCGCCAGCGGAGAGCGCCGACGGGAGGCGCGGCATAGGGGATGCCCCTGTAGACGTCTACATCGCCCTCCGTCAGGCCCGTGATCGGTCCGGTGGCGATGGTGACCGTGCATGGCGGAGGCTCCGCAGCGCACAGCACAGGAGCCGCAACGAGTAGCAGGGCAATCAGGCACAGGCGCATCCGTGCACGATGCATGTCGCTCCTCCGCCTCCAGGCCAACCGACCTCAGAGACGTCTTCCGGGAGTGACGGATTCCCTGCCCATGATGGCCCGTCCGGTGTCGCGAGCGCAGGAGCGTGGGCCATCCTCCTCTACGGCCGGAACACCACCTTCCCGCACTGTTGCGCGGCCATGAGGTCGTAGCCCTTCTGGGCCTCTTCCAGGGGCAGGCGGTGGGTGATGACTTGCTTGGGCTTCAGGCCCCGGCGGCATAGCTCCACCATGCCGGGGAACTCCTGGAGGCGGAAGTACCAGGCGCCATAGACATTGACTTCCTTGTGGATCAGGCCGTCAGAGGGGTTGAACGTTGCCTGGCCTTGCTCGCCGACGATGCCGATCTTTCCACCCTTGCGGACCGCCTCAAAGCACTGGGTGACCGGGGCGGGCTTGCCGGTAGCTTCCAGGCAGATGTCGGGGCCCTCACGGCCAGTCAGCTTGCGCAACTTGTCCACGACACCCTTCTTGCCCGCGTCCACCGTCTTCCAGCAGCCCAGCTTCTTCTCGGCGAACTCGCGGCGCCAGGCGCTGAAGTCCACGCCGATGACCCGCGCGCCCAGGAAACTCCACAGGCTGACGATGCCCAGGCCGATGGGCCCCAAGCCAAAGACGGCGACCGTGTCGTGGGCATTGACGCCAACGCGGCGACTGAGGTGGTAGGCCACGCCCATGGCGTCGCCGCCGATGAGCACACCCGTCTCCCAGTCAATGTCATCGGGCAGCTTCAGGCAGTGATGGGCCCAGGGCGTGCTGTACTCGGAGTGGGAGTTGGGCGGGAAGGCGAGGGTCTCGCAGAAAATCTCGTTGCCCGCCCGGCAGTGGCGGCAAACGCCGCAGCCGGTGACGACGTGCACGGCCACGCGGTCGCCCTTACTGAAGCCGGCCTGACCATTAGGGTCTTCGACGACACCGGCGAACTCGTGGCCGCCGCCCGGCTTCACTCCGGGACTGTAGAAGCTGTGCATCTCGCTGCCGCACAGGGCGGAGACCACGACCTTGACAAGCATCTGACCCGGACCGGGCTTGGGTCGGGGGATGTCCACGACCGCGACCCGCGAGTCGCCCAGAAACTGCAGTGACTTCATGCTAGGCCTCCGTTCACGGCATGTCGGTGGTGCCGGATGGGGGGTTGAAACCCCCGTCTGTTGGGAGAGCGTCCCTTCGGGACGCGATGGGTGCTCCGTCCCATGGGGACAGTCCCTCGGGGCGAAGACCCTGCCGTCCTACGGTCCGCTCGGGGGTTGAAACCCCCGTCTGTTGGGAGAGCGTCCCTTCGGGACGCGATGGGCCCTCCGTCCCATGGGGACAGTCCCTCGGGGCGAAAACCCTGCCGTCCTACGGTCCGCTCGGGGGTTGAAACCCCCGCCTGTTGGGAGAGCGTCCCTTCGGGACGCGATAGTTACCCCGTCCCATGGGGACGCCCGTCCGAGCCGATGATCCTGCCGTCCTACGCTCCACCCGGGGGTTGAAACCCCCGTCTGTTGGGAGAGCGTCCCTTCGGGACGCGATAGTCACCCCGTCCCATGGGGACGGTCCCCACCCAGGCGGGTACTTCAGTGCCCGCCTGAAACACGGCATCGCGGTCTGGTGACCGCTCCCGCCTGTGGCGGTCGCCTCGTCCTAGAGCCCAAACACCCGCTTGGCGTTCAATCCCAGGATAAGTCGCTTGTCGTCGTCGCTGATGCGAGCCATGAGCATGCGGCCGAGACCCGGGCGTGGGTCAATGAAGGGGTTGTCGGTGCCCCAGATAATCCGCTCCGCGCCCACGCGGCGTACGGCCTCCGGCACGGCGTCGTACGTCAGCAGTGACCCGGTAGTGTCCAACATCACGTTCGGCAGGGCTTTGGCGGCAGCGCAGTTGGTATCCACCGGACCCCAGCCGCTCAGGGCGTGAGCAATGATGAACGTGACGCGTGGGAACATCTCTGCCAGCCCGTACAGCGTGTCCTTTCCGTTGACCGGCGCACCGGTCCAGTTGTGCGACAGGATTGGCAGGCCCCGCTCCTGGCAGAACTCAAAGACGGGATAGTAGTGCTTGTGGCAGGCATCGCAGTTGTGGCACTGGGGGTGGAACTTGAACCCGATGATGCCTTCCTTGTCCCAGTGCTCGATCTCGGCGATGATCTCGGATTCGGGGTAGTTGGGGTTGATGGTCACAAAGGGCAGGATGCGCCCCGGGAACTCCTTGGCGGCCTGGTACGCTGCGCGGTTGCCCTCGGTGTAGCAGGGACCGATACAGATGTGAGGCGAGACAATGCTGGTCCTTATGCCCAGGAGGTCCATGGCATGGACCATCGAGGCGGGCGTGCCGTTCTCCGGGATGTGGAAGTTGTACCACGTGCCCATGTGCGCATGGGCATCTATGATCAGCTCGCCCTTGAGAGCCTCCCCCATGTGTAGCGCAAACTTAAAGACGCTTTCCATCAGGCGCCACTCCCTTGGATGGGCCATTCCAGACCCAGCAGCCTCGCCATATTGCCTCCGGCGATCGCCTGCTTGGTCTCCAAATCGAGTTCCGCGTACGTGATCTGAGCGATCGGGCCCCCCGCGTCGGTGAGTGGCAGTCCGGTGCCAAAGACCAGTCGGTGCGGTCCATACTTCCGCGTGACTTCCTCGAGGCCCCGCATGACCTGGTAGGTACACGTCTCCAGGTACAGGTTGTCAAACTCCTGAAACAGCGGGAAGATGTAACGGTTCACGCGGTATGAGGTCTGCAGCACCACCACATTCAGCCGTGGGTGATGGCGAAGGATTTCAGCCAGCTCGTTCCACTCGAACTGCGCCATCTCCAGCAGCACCGGCACCCCGGCCTCGGCCAGCGCATGCAGCGTGGGGCCCATGCACCACTCAGCCAGGCAGTACTGGTGGGCCTTGGGGTAGAGCCGAACCGCGCCATGGGCCTGACTGACCTCGGCGGCGAAATCGTCTACGTCTCCGAGCTCACCGGTGGCGTGGGGCAGCCCAACGTAGCAGGGCAGAAAACGGTCCAGCCCTGCTATCTCGTTCAGGAGCTGACGGTTGCCGCCGGCGGGGTCCCACTCCTGTGACCACGCATGGTAGACCAGCGCCCGGTCTATGCCTGCATAGTCCATTTCGGCGATCAGGCCGGGAGCGTCCAGGATGTGCTCAGGCCGTACGATGCCCGCCCGGCCGATACGCATGTTACAGTCAAGGAACTTAAGGCGTGTGCCGCTGGCTACGCTCATGGCGGCGTGGACCTCCAGTCGCTTGGGGTCGTGTTCGGCGCCTGTCGGGAGACTCCCCCGCGGCGCGCAGGTTGTCTGGACGGCCCTCCTGAACACAACCGTGTTCGTACCGCAAGGCTATTCGCCCCGCGTCCGCCACTTCCTTCCGCGGCAGGAATCACCTTGGGTCAAGGGCAATAGGTGAGCCAGTGAATCGAGATGGAGAGCGAGCATGCCCCACGATGCCGAACTGCGCGAGCAACCCCTTGACAGTCAGGAGGTCTTCTCGGGACGCCTGGTGCGCGTCACGGTGGACACCGTGACGCTCCCCAACGGCGAACCGGCCCGCCGGGAGGTCGTCCACCATGCAGGGGCGGTGGCCGCCGTGCCGATAGGTGTCCAGGGCGAGGTCTACCTGGTCCGGCAGTGGCGCCATGCCGCCGGACGGGCTCTGCTGGAGATCCCGGCCGGCACCCTGGCCCCTGACGAGTCGCCAGAAAACTGTGTGCGGCGCGAGCTGGCCGAGGAGATCGGCCAGGTGCCGGCGCAGATAGAGCTCCTGACCTCCATGTTCGTCGCACCCGGGTATGACACGGAGATCATCCATATCTACCTGGCACGGCGTCTGCGAGCGGAACAGCGCCCCGCCGACGAGGACGAGAACGTGCACGTTGTCACGATGTCCCTTGCGGACGCGTTGGCTGCCTGTCGGGACGGCCACATCTGTGATGGCAAGAGCATTGCCGGCCTGTTCCTGGCCTGGGACGTGCTCCGAGGGGAGGCGAACTGGCGCGATGACCGCCCTGAACGGTGAGACCCTGCGTAACCTGGACCGGGCCCTGCGGCTAGAGTGGCTGGAGACAGACGGATTGGGCGGCTATGCGTGCGGGACGGTGGTCGGGGCTCGCACGCGCCGCTACCATGCGCTGCTGATGGCCGCCACGAAGCCGCCGGTGGGCCGGCGCATGCTGGTGGCGGGCCTGGAAGAGCACCTGCATGTGGATGGCTCGATCACTGAGCTGGGGTGCAATCTCTACGGCGACGTGGTGCACCCGGCGGGTCACCTGCTGCAGGAGAGCTTTGCTCTCGACCCCTGGCCAGTGTTCACCTGGGCCGTGGGCGGGCTTCGCCTGCGGAAATCGGTCTGTATGCCCCACCGTCTGGGCGCGACCATCATACGGTATGACTTGCTGCAGGCCCCGGGGGCGACCTGGGTAGCCGCGCGCCCGCTCATCGCGGGGCGTGGCATGCACCACCTCCAGCAGGCTGAGAGCGGCTTTAGCCCGCAGGTCGTGTCCAGCCCTCACCTGCTTTGGATACAGCCGCACGACGAGGCATCCCGTCTGGCGCTGCACTTCCCGGGAGGCGAGTTCCGGGCCGACGGGCTATGGTATTACAGCTTCCACTACCCCCGGGAAGCGGAGCGGGGCCTCGACAGTGTCGAGGACCTCTACAGCCCCGGCGAGATATCCTGGTTACTGCGCCCGGGGGAGACCGCGTGGCTCGTCCTGGGGCGAGAGCCGCTGGCGACCTTTGACGGCGAAGCGCTGCTGGCAGCCGAGAGGGACCGACGGGCCGATCTGGGCCGAGCCTTTGCCTCAGACCCGGTGGCGGCCCGGCTGGCGTTGGCTGCCGACCAGTTCCTTGTTGACCGGGAAGTAGACCGACATCCGGGTCGGTCAGTCATTGCCGGGTATCCGTGGTTCGGCGACTGGGGCCGCGACACTATGATCGCGCTGCCAGGGCTAACCCTGGTCACTGGGCGGTCCGACGACTGTGCGCTGGCCCTGCGCACCTATGCTGCCAACATCCGCGAAGGGCTGATACCCAACACCTTCGGCGAGGGGGAGGACCCGGCGTACAACACAGTGGACGCCACGTTGTGGTTCGCCGTTGCCCTGCGTCGGTATTATGACAGTGTGCGCGATATGGACCTGGTGGTGGCACTGTGGCCGCGGGTGTGCGAGGTTTTGGAAGCGTATACAGTGGGCACCGCTTTCGGCATACATAGAGACGAGGACGGTCTGCTGGCCGCCGGTGATGCCACAACGCAACTCACCTGGATGGACGCCAAGGTAGGCGACTGGTTAGTCACGCCGCGTCACGGCAAAGCCGTGGAGATCAATGCCTTGTGGTACAATGCCCTGCGCATCGGCGAGTTCTTCGCCGACAGGCTCGGAGACGATGCCCTGCGGCTGCACTGGGGCCGGTTGGCTCGGCAGGCGCGGCGGGGCTTTGAGCAGTTCTGGTCCGACGAGTTGGGGTACTGCTACGACTGCCTGCGGCCGGAGGGACCGGACGCGGCCCTGCGTCCCAACCAGCTACTGGCGCTGTCGCTGCCCTACACGGCGCTCAGCGCGGAGCGCGGACGACGCATGCTCGACGTGGTCACCGAGAGGCTGCTGACACCCTACGGGCTGCGCACCCTGGCTCCGGGAAGCCCCGGGTATGCGCCACACTATGGGGGCGACCAGTGGGCCCGTGACGGCGCCTACCACCAGGGCACGGTGTGGCCGTGGCTGATGGGCCCCTATGTGTCGGCACTCTTTCGAGTCTACGGGGCGTCAGAAAGCCTGCGGGACCGCGCCCGTGATCTGTTGCGCCCACTG
>JABLXH010000095.1 GCA_013178155.1 Armatimonadota bacterium
CCAGCACCCGGAGAGGCTGGGCAGCTTCGGGCTGGTCAAGCAGGCTGGACGCGATAGGGTCGGCCGCGAGGAAGATGATCAGCGCAAGGACCCCGCCGCCCAACCAGGCGGCCCAGGCCGCCAGCCACAGTACGCCGGCCGCGTGCTCCTTCTCGTCGCGAGCGACGTGATGCGGCAGATAGCGCATCACGGTGCGAATGAGCCCGCCCGTGAAGGACATCTCCACCGCTGACCAGAAGGTGAGGCTGTAGTTGAACAGGCCCAGCACGCTGGCGCCCAGCAGGCGGGCGATCAGCCAGTGTGTGGCGAACTTCAGCACTTGCTGCGCCGCGATGCCGGCGAACTGTGTGGCAGCGCCGACACCAAGACGGCGACCAACCGGCCCTGTTGACAGGTCCCTGCTCGGGCTATCGTCTGCCATGTTCAGTCGTCCATCACTCAGATGCAAGAACACAGGCGAGAGACGCCGCTTCGCTCTCGCCTGCCCCCAGTCGTGTTGCCTGCCCCGATTATCCCACAAATCGCCGGATAAGCAAGCAGGACATGAGCGGCGGCCGCTGGAAAGCGCCGGTGGTCTTTGCTTCTTTCGCCCGAGGTGAAGTGGAGAAACCCATGGACGCGATTGCCGCTCCCCCTGACCACGACGCGGACCTGATCCCGCCCCGGCCTCTGCGCCACCACTTGGCTCTGACGATCTACTGGCTCAGTAACTCACTGCTCTGGGGCTGTCTGCTGCACACGGGCCTGCAGAGCCGCCTGGGCGACTGGTTCGGCGAGGGCACCATCGGGCTTTACTTCGGAATCCTGGGCGCGGTTGGCGGAGTGGTCGGAACCATCACCCAGATGGTCATCGGAGCCTTCAGCGACCGCTCTACCCACCCCTGGGGTCGCCGCCGGCCGTTTCTGGTAGCTGGTGTGCTGTGGGGAGCCGGAGCCCTGGTGCTGCTGGGCCGTTCACATTCCTTCTGGCCGCTGGCCGGGGCCTTGATGCTGCTGCAACTGGGCACCAACGCCGCACTGGGGCCCTTCTCTGCCCTCCTCCCCGACACGGTAAACCCACGAGAGCATGGCAAAGCCTCGGGCCTTCTTGGGGTGGCGAGGCTGCTCGGCGACGTGGGGGGGCTCATCCTGGCAGCGGCCTTCATGGGGGCGGAGGGCCTGCCACCCGAGCAGAAGGCTCTGCTGCACGATGCGCGCTTCCCGGCGATGTGCAACCTGATGGCGGGGTTCATGCTCCTGACGATGGTGATTAGCTGCATCACCATCCGCGAGAAGCGCCTGCTCTCGCGACCGGGGGCCACAGTCCGGCAGGTATTGCTGGGTACCTTCAACGTAGACGTGCGGGGCAACCCGGACTTCTTCTGGCTGTCACTCTCCCGCGCCGTCACCAACATCGGCTTCTACATGTTCCTGCAGGTAACGATCCTCTACCTGCAGTTCAGCCTGGGAATGCCCAATCCCGAGGAAGCCAACATGAAGCTCATGATCCCGGCCATCGTAGCAGCCGGCATCGGCAGCGTGGTCTCCGGCGCGCTATCCGACCGTTACGGGCGCCGGCCGCTGATCTTTGCCTCCCAGTACATCATGGCTGGCGCCTGCGTCGTCTTCGTCTTCGCCCCCAACATCACGTGGGCCTATGTCGCCGGGATACCCGCCGGGCTGGCCTATGGCATCTTTACGGCCGTGGAATGGGCCCTGGCCTGTAATCTCCTGCCCAAAGGCGAAGCGGCCCGCTATCTGGGCGTCTGGAACGCCTCCGCCGTCGTGCCCCAGGTGCTGGCCTTCGCCATCGCCCCGCCCCTGGGCAGCACCATCTCCCGCCTGGTCCCCGGACTTGGCTGGCGGGTGGACTTCGCCGTGACTGTGGTGCTGTGCATCGTCGGCGCGTACTTCCTGAAACATGTCCACGAGCGGCGCGACGTCGCCAGAGGCAGCACGACTGACGCACAGCGCCTTACTTAGAGGTTGACATTAGACCCACGGTAGCATAGAATCCTCACGATAGGGCCTCCACTTTCGGGAGTAAGACAATGGCTATCACGACCGTTTCGTCCAAGTACCAGATCGTTATCCCCAAGGAAGTCCGGGAGCGGATGAAGCTCAAGCCCGGTCAGAAGTTGGGGATACTCATGAAAGGCAGGCACGCGGTCCTGGTGCCAGTGCGGCCGATCGAAGAGCTTCGCGGGATCGCCAGAGGCGCCAGCATGGAGGGTTACCGCGAGGAGGAGGACCGCTATTGATCGTCATCGACTCCTCCGCATGGCTGCACTATTTCCTGGATGACGCGTTGGCCGATGCCTTTGCCGTGTACGCCGAGGGCGACGAGCCCATACTGGTCCCGGCTGTCGTTATCTACGAGGTCTACAAGACACTGCGGCGCGAGGTCTCCCAGGAGCTGGCGGACGAGGCCGCCCTGCATCTCAGTCGTCTGACGGTGGTCCCCTTCGACAGCGACGATGCGCTTGCCGCCGCCGACACCAGTCTGAAGCATGGCCTGCCCTTCGCGGACTCGATGATCTATTCGGTGGCCGAGGCATACGAGGCCACACTCGTGACCAGCGACACCCATTTCGCCGGGCTGCCCGGCGTCGAGTACATCGGACCCGAGACGACACCGTAGGCGTAAGCTCCAAGAGGCGGGAAGAAAGACCCGCCGCGGAGGCTCCAAGGGCCAAAGCAACGCCAAGACAGCGACACAATGGTATATACTGAAAACGCTGGAGGCCTGTCCCATGAAGCTCTGCTACCATATGGCGCTATACGTTAGCACGCTAATGAGCGCCTTGTGCGCCCTGGCTGCCACGACCGAGGTTTCACCCATCGCTGACCAATGCCGCGAGGACCTTGCCCAGCGCCTCAAAGTCCCGGCGGCTGACGTGACCGTCGAGGAAGTGAAGGCCGTGACCTTCCCCGACGGCTCTCTGGGCCTTCCGCGTCCGGGCGAGATGTACACCCAGGCTCTCGTGGGGGGGCACACTCTCATTCTCAAGGCACGCAACTGGCCCTACCTCTACACCGCCAGCGCTCAAACCTTCCGCTACGGTGGGCCGCTGGACGCGTGGCGCTTCAGTGCTCTGTACATCGAGCCTATTCCCCAGGAGGCCAACCTGAACGGCAACCTGGTCCAGGTGTCGTTGGCGGGGACCAATCCCCGGATGCTGTTGTCTGAAGTCAATGACTTCTGGCCTCAGCCCGACGGCGGCATCCTGGCCAAGCGGCGCACTTCTCGGTCAGGGCATGATCTGCTGTACCGGCCCGCCAAACCGGACGCCGAGACGGTACGTCTGGGCGGAGCCATGGACTTTGCTGCCGCCACCACCAACGCCGATGCCACCCGCTGGGCCGCCATCCGTCGTCCGCGAGTGGGAACCGACTGGGAACTGGCATTCGGCTCGCTGGACGGCAGTGAGAGCGCCAATGTGGAGCCCTGCGACTTCCCGGAAGGCACCCGTCCGGCGGGCCTCTGGTGGGACGAAGTGGGGCTGGTGGCTCTGCTGGTCTCAGACGACATCAGCGGTTACTACCGAAAGGAACCCCTTGAGGGTGGTTGGGAGCGACTGCCGCACTACGCGCCTCCCGGCGCCGGTGACTTCGTCCTTAGCCGCAGCGAGACGCTGGATGTCGAGACAGTCGAGGTAGAGGGCAAGCCGGTCACTCGCATCACGCGCGTATGGTTCACGGGCGACGAGAACCCGGTCGCCACCATCGAGGGCCTGACCCTGCACGCCGCCTGCCTGGATCCCGGACAGCGCTTCGTGCTGGTCTCGGGGCGACAGGACGACAAGCTACGCGCGTACACGGTGGACCTGGTCAGCGGCGAGGTGTTGCCGACCACCCCCGCGGAGGTTCAGGGACCGGTGAAGCTCTACCCGATCCCGCCCCATGTGTGGCTGGAGATCGCCAGTGTGACCGTTGAGAGGGAGGAGTAGACTCCGGCGTTCGGCCCTGATGGCGGAGGAGGGGCCACGTAGTCGCCAGCCTCAGACCACTTTCACAGCAGTCCGCTCCTGTCCGCGGAGGAAAGATGCGCTGCCGCAGCGAAACGCTGCGGCAGTCTCGTTACCGCTGACTGCTCAGTCTCCCCAAAGGAGTTGATGCACTATGCTTAAGGCCTTGCCTCTGCAGGAGAAAGCCGTTCCCGGGATGCCGGTCATCGGCGTCTTCGCCACCAGCGATCCGCGCATTGATGCCGCCAGTCGTGAGCGTTGCGTCAATATCGTCGAGATGGTTGCCAAGCACCTGGCCAAGGAGGTCAAGACGCCGCATGGGGAGGTGAAGGTGGTCTGGACCCCGGTGCTCATTGATGGCGAGGCCCAGGCCGATGTGGTGGCCCAACAGTTCCACGCCGAGGGTGTGAACATCCTGGTGTGCGCCCCGGACACGTGGGCCTTCCCACAGCTCAGTCTCATCTCGCTGCTCTCCCAGTTCCCGGCGGATACGCCCATCAACCTGACCTGCGGCAACTCCGGCCCCAAGCCTGGCGTGGTCTTCACCCATGCGGCCAGCGGGGCCATCAGCCAGTATGGCAAGCTGATCCACATCAACGTCGGAACCTGGCCCGACACCGGGCAGAAGCCCAAGATGACCGACGCCACCGCCGAGGCACTGGTGGACTGGTGCTATGGCGCAGTCACCCGGCAGGCGCTCAAGGGACGCCGCGTGGTGATCTTTGGGCATGACTCCATGGGCATGGAGACGGCCCTGGCTCACATCATCCCCACCCGCCGCACCTTCGGCATGGAGATCACCCGCCTGGACATGAAGCTGCTGGCCGACATGCTCGCCAAGCAGGCTTACGACGCCGAGGAGCTGAAGGCGCTCCGAGCCTGGTGCAAGCGCTACGTCGGTGACCGCGTTGAGCTTCGGGACGAGGCCGACGAGGCGCGTTTCCAGCAGTCGCTGGCGATGTACCTGATCGTACGTGACATCATGGCCGACCTGAACGCGGTCGGTGGCGGGTTCATGAGTCAGTTGGAGTGGGGGTCGGATCGCCGGGGGCTGCCGCTGCCGGTGGCGGACGTGATGGAATCGCTGTTCAACAGCACCTTCGACCACAACGGGCGCAAGGCCCCTCTCCCCTATGCCACCGAGGCCGATGTACAGGGCCTGCTGACCATGCTGTTCTTCACCTGGCTCACCGCCGGCAACCCGCCGCTGTTCATGGATTTCCGCAAGGTGTGGGAGCCCTGGGAGATCAACGCCCTGGCGGAGAAGCTGGGCCTGGGTAACGTCGAGCCGGATGCGCTGTGGCGGCGCAAGGGCCTGGTGGATGGAGACAACTCGGGCAGCGCTGCCTTCGACTGGGCGGCCAGGCCGGGGGCCAGTGTCAAGGAGATCATGGCCGGCGTCAGCTTCCCCCTGGCGGACGAGTTCTACTTCCCGGGCCTGGGCAACTCGGTCACCTTCTTCACCCCGGGCGGCATTGAGGGCATCGCCGGACGCATGGCCTACAGCGCCCTGAACAACTGCTTCAGCCTGATCTGGGACGAGGCCTGCACCACTGACCTGCCTGGCGAGCTGGGGCAGGCGGTGGCCAACACCTCCACTCCGACCTGGCCCCACACCTTCGTGGTGCCGAAGTATGCGACTATGGGCGAGTACAAGCAGTTCGCCCCCGCCAACCACTTCCACATGACCTGGAACCTCAAGCCCGCGCGGCTGCAGTACTGGATGGATCTGGCCAATGTACTGTCAGTGACTCCGTGGCAGGCGCGACCGGGATATGTGGAAGGCGTGGACCGGCCGACACCGCTGCTGTACCTGCAGAACGGCGGCGAGAACGCGACGAAGATGATGCTTGCCCGGTAGGAGCGCTCGCCAGAGCGCGAGGAATCTGGCTCACCAGAGCGCGCTGGACCTGCGGCGGTGGGAACGCTTACCTGCGGACGCTTGGGTCCGGCGAGGGCAAGGGAGCGGCAAACAACACGGGGCGCGGTCAGCGGTGGCCGCGCCCTCGTAACATTATCCGCGGGTTTCTCACATCTCCCGCAAACCTGCCGTACCAGAAGGAAAGCGCGACTGCGATCACGAAGAGTTCAGCATGAGTTGGTCAAACCGACACGTGCGAGGGATAGTGCTGACGCTGGTCTTCAGCACCATGGCTGTGATGCAGTATGCTCACAGCCAGCGGGTAAGGCTGGGTGACACCACAAGGCTGCTGGTGGTACCGGTGGGGGATGTGGACAGGCGCCTCGTGGTTGCTGTCGCGCAAGAGGTGGCGCGAGCTTACGGCATGCTCCCGCAGATCGCCACGACCAGCACTGCCCTCCCTCCTGGCGGCCTGCACCCGGTCCGCGGCCAGTACCTGGCCAGCACCCTCCGTGCGTGCCTGCGACCGGACGACCGTAGCTCTGAGGTCATTGTCCTGGGCATCACCGAGGCTGACATCTATGCCCCAGGGCTGAACTTCGTGTTCGGCGAGGCTGACCTGCCGGGGAACACCGCTGTTCTCTCCCTGGCGCACCTGCGTCCCACGACCCCCGGAGGACACATCTCTTACTCTCACCTCGCCGAACGTGCAGCCAAGGTGGCGGTACACGAGGTGGGCCATCTGCTGGGGCTGGAGCACTGCCGGGACGAGCGTTGCGTCATGCAGTTTGCCAACTCCGCCTCAGCCCTGGATGCTACCTCCTGCGAGCTCTGTCCGGCCTGCCAGCGGGAACTCCGGTAGTGCGTCGGGCGACGCGCCAGCGCCGACATCTTGGGGGCCCCCCTCGTCTTGGGGCAGGATGTATTTGACGACACCCTCGTCACGACCTATTCTTGCCACATGCTGGAGCCCACCTGCCGAGCCATCCTCTGGACGCCCGATAGCAGCCGGTGGCGGGACATACTGGTCCGGGCTGGCTGCGAGGTTCGGTGCGTCGGCGACGAAAGTGCGGCGGCCGAGCTGAAGGCCACCTGGCGGCCGGAGGCTGTCTTTATCCACGGTATGGGTTCCGGCAGGTGCGGACGCCTGCGACGTACCCCTCCCCATCTCGACATCGTCTACTGCGCCCTGCTGGAGCCGCAGGAGCTTCCGGGTGTTCAGCAGCCCGAGTTCGATGACTTCCTGGTGGCACCTGTCAGCGCGGACGAGGTGGCGGCGCGCATACGCCTCTGGCGCTGGCGGCGGGAGCGACTCAGTGCGGGGCTACTCCGCGCCGGGCCGCTGGCGGTGGACCTCAGGAACCTTCGGGTCACGGTCGAGGGCGTCCCTGTGGAACTGACCTACAAGGAGTATGAGCTGCTGGTGCTACTCCTGAAGCGCCGGGGGCAGGTGCTGACCCGAGACAGCATACTGGATGCCGTGTGGGGCCCCGACTACTACGGCGGTGAGCGGACTGTAGACGTTCACATCCGCCGCCTGCGAATGAAGATCCCCGAGCTCGCTGAGCAGATCGTCACCGTGCACGGCCTGGGCTACCGCTTTGAGCGCTAGACTAGAGCCCCAGCCAGAGCACCGCCGCGCCACAGAGGGCCAGTGAAAGCCCGGCGGCCGCGTGCGCGAAGCGCTCGTAGCGGGTCGTAGGGAGGTGCTGCAGGCCATAGCTGCCCAGCAGCACCACCGACAGCATTGTACCGATCGTGACCAGGCCGAAGGTGGCTGCCACGAGCACGACGGCCCCGGGGGCATGGCGGGCCGCCGGATACATGAGCAGCGGGATTAGCGGCTCGCAGGGCCCGAAGACGAAGATCACGAACAGCACCCAGGGCGTCAGGTTGGGCCGCGAGCCGACATGGACGTGAAGATGGCCCTGATGGTGGGTGTGCTCGTGTTCATGGGGCTCGGGGCCGCCGTGCTGATGCGCGTGCGTATGAGAACGATCACGATAGGCGCGCCGCAGGCCCCAGGCCATGTAAACGAGCCCGAAGCTGAACAGCAGCCAGGCGGCGATGTCCCCGCGGATGCTCTCGATCCCCTCCAGACGTGTCACCGCTGTGCCCAGCGCGATGCCCACGAGGCCCAGCACGACGGAGCTCAGCACATGCCCCAGCCCGGCCAGGACCGTCACGAGGACCGTCTTGGGCATGGACCATGCGCCAGCCCGGGACATGGCCACGAAGGGCACATAGTGATCGGGTCCCAGAAGCGTATGGATCAGCCCAAGACTGGCAGCCGTCGCTAGCAGCGCGGCCAGCTCTGTTGGCATGTGCCACCTCCACGCTGGTCAGCGCCCGAGTACGAGCTTCACGCCCCGCCAGATGCCCCCAACGCCGATCGTGTTGCGTACCCGCACCGCAATGAGGTTCGGCTGACCGGGCCTCAGCGCTGGCGTGACGTCCATCAGGAAGCGCTCCTGGTAACCCACATCTGGATCAATGTCATGCACGCCACATAGTCTGCCATTGACATAGACCCACGCGGACTCGTCCACCGAACCGAAGGCCAGGTAGACGCGCCTGCCCTGTGGCAGGTCGGGAGCCTCGTACCATAGCCGGTACCAGGCATAGCCCAGGTAGCCCGCGTACCCCTGCTCGTCCCACAGGGCACGGATACATAGCAGTGGCCATGAGCGGTGGTCGAAGGCCGGTGAGGTCCAGCCTCGCTCCTCCCCCATACCGTCCACGTCGGTCTGGAAGCGCCAGCGAAGCGGCAGATCAGCCACGAACTGGTACTGTTCCCAAAGGCCCGCGAAGACGGTCTCATCGTCTATGGGACCCAGGTCCGCAGCGGTCCATTTGCGTCCCACCTGGCCCAGATCGCGCGCCGGCGGTGGGGGAACGACCGCTTTGCGGCCCTCGGCCAGGGCGTGCATGAAGGCTTCCGGCACTGGCTGCCACTCCCACTTCCCCGCCTCCCGAAACACCATGGCACGAGCATTCCAGGGGTCGAAGGACTCCGCCCACTGCCAGACGTACTTGTCGCTATAGGCCAGGGCATTATGGATAGCGTAGGCCAACTCGGCAGGTGTGTAGTAGTTACGGTCCAGGTCATCACATCGGAAGCTGGTGCGCTGAATGCCGGGGTCACCGTGCCAGTTGTCGGGCCAGACCGCGAAGCCCGCCTGAACGTGCTTCGCAAAAAGCTTCGGCACCGGGCTGGCCTTCATGGCCAACACCTTCATCTTCTCGCGCGCAGCCGCATACTGCTCGGGCTTGCGGAAACCATAAGCCTGCTCGTAGCCGTCCACGATGACGAAGCCGGGCCGGGCCTCCCGAAGCATGCCGTCCACGAAAGCGGGGATGAGGCCGCACCACTTGGTCAGGTCGGAGCGGTCGCCCGCAACGCTGGGGCCGAAATACAGCAGTATGACCATCTCCGGAAAGTGCTCATTGATGGCCTGCATCACCTGACGTCCCACCGCCTCCACGCGAGCGGCGTACTCGTGGACCGTCTTGGTGTCCCTGTGTTTCTGCAGCGTGTACTCGAAGGGGCTGGGGCCCTCGTAACACTCCGGGTCGAACTTCACGCCGACGAACCCTGCTTCCTTGGCCGCCTTCGCGAGCCGCCCCCAGTTGGCCACCATGTGCGCGCAGCGCGCCTCGTCGAACCAGTCAAAGCCGCCATCATTCCCGGACTCGACGCCGATGAAGTTGTCAGTGAACCGCTGGAAGGGCGTGGCTTTGGCGTCAATGACGAACTCATCGAGAGCGGCCTGCTGGCTGCGGAAGCCCTCCCAGAAAGGGTAGAAGGACCCGATGATAGCGCCGTCGTAGGGCAGCTTCTCTAGTTCGGGCGCCCGCTCACGGAAGACCTTGATGCTCGGTACGTGCCACCCGCTGGCGATGAGCTTCTTGCCCCGAACCGAAGGGCGAAACCCCGGCTCGGCTTGCGCGGCTACAAACGGCAAGGCCAAACAGCAGATCAGAGCTGTGCCAACCAGTTCCCGCAAAGCATGCCTCCTGTATCAAAGCTCGGGTTCGGGGGGTATCTCGACGCCCTCCCATCCCGGGTCAGTGACGGGCAATCCCGTTACATCCATGGCAGCGCCCGTGTTCATGATGACGTTGAGGCCGACCACATGCCCCACGACCACCCGCGAGTTGAAAAACACGCCGATGCGACCGCGGGGAGCATAGATGGTGCCCTGCAGCAGCACCTTCGCGTCGTTGAACCCGATGTCAGAGTTGTTGCCCTCCGCTCGGCCGGCGCTGACGAGAAGAATATCCTTGAGCGGCCCCTCCCTGGGCGCGACCAGCTTGCCCCTGGCTCCGTTAGCGAAGGCAAGCTTGCCTGGCTTCTGCCCTGACATGATGATCGTGACGTCCTCGCCTGAGAACTCGCCAACGCCGATGAAGAAATCCCCGTCGGTGATGACGTACATCCCCGGCTCCAGACGCAAGACGGCATCCTTGCCGAAGGCGTTGATGCCGCCGGCGTAGAACCCCGGCTTCAGCGTCGTCTCCCGCTTGTCTGGCACAAACAGCTTCTGCCGCGACCGGACCTCGCCGCCCTCCGGGTATCGGATCCGGGTAAGCGGGTCGGGCACAGGTGCCGCACCTGTGGTCGGTGCCGGCGTGATGGTGCCCTCTCCCAGGTTGTTGTAGCCTCCGGCGATCAATATGGACCCCGCCAGCACCTGGATCTGTGAGTTGGCGTTGAACAGGGCTGAGCTATGGCTGGAGTTGACGATGAGGTCGCCCTTGCGGACAGTGAGCACGTTCTCGCCGCCGAGGTTCAGAGCACCGTTCTTGTCGGTGGCATCGAGTACCAGCACCGAAGGGATGCGCAGGTCGTCCTGCGCCCAGCTCCGAATGCCGAGGACAACCAACACCGCGGCTGCCAAGACCAAGGACTTCCAGGCACGAGTCTCTCGCATAGTCAGCCTCTCCTCCGAGCAAGGGGCTCTTTGTCCCCTGCCACGCAGCAGCCTTCGCCATCTACCGCCATAACCCTCCCGGTGGCACCCTTGCGGTGCTATACTGCCGACATGATGACTCCTCGCGAGCGCGTCCTGACGGCCCTCTCCCACCAACAGCCCGACCGCACGCCGGCCGACTTCTGGGCTGAGCCTCCCACCCTGAACCGGCTTTATGCCTATCTGGGGCATCGAGACCATGAGCGGCTCTTGCACCGGCTGGAGGTGGATGTGCGGCACCTCTCCGTGCCGATGCCTGCCGATACTGCCGTCGGACCCGGTACATGGCAGAACTACTGGGGCGAACGGTTCATCTACCGCGACACGCCCTGGGGCCCCATGCGTGAGGACCTGCCCGGCGCGCTGTCCGAGGCGACCACGCTCTCCGACCTGCAAGCCTTCTCCTGGCCAACACCCGACCTCTTTGACTACTCGGGCCTGACCGCCCAGTGTCGGGCGTTCGGCGACTACGCGCTACTGTACGGCTTCGCCGACACTTGGCAGCGACCAGGGCTGGTGAGGGGCTGGGAGAACTGGTTTGTGGACCATCTCGAGCGGCCGGAGTGGGTGCACTGGCTGTGCCGCCAGTTCACGGACTTCTACCAGGAAGACTACACCCGTGCCGCCGAGGCCACCGGCGGGCGCATTGACCTCTACCTGGTCCTGTCCGACCTCGGGCACCAGACGGGCCCGCTGATCTCACACGCCATGTTCCGCGAGTTCGTCGCGCCCTATATCCGCGACCTGGTGACCACCATCCACAGCCTGGGCGGCAAGGCGCTGTACCACAGTTGCGGCAGCATGGCCGGGTTCATCCCCGACTTGATCGCGCTAGGGATAGACATCCTCGATCCCCTGCAGCCCGTCAGCGCCGACCTGCAGCCGGAGGCCCTCAAGGCCGCCTATGGTGACCGTCTCTGCTTCCACGGCGGCCTGGACATGCAGCACCTGCTGCCTTTGGGGTCCATCGAGGAGGTCCAGGACCAGGTCCGGCGCTACTGCCGAACCCTCGGCGCAGGCGGGGGCTACATCCTCGGCCCCGCCCACCTCTTCCAGCCCGAAGTCCCGCCGGAGACTATCCTGGCGTTCTATGACGCGGGCCTGCGATAGGTCTCAGTTGCTCACCACGAAGACCGGATTCCACGTCACTTCCAGCCGGCCATCGGTGGCGACCGGGCGGCCGAACATGTCCTCCACACGCGCACCGCGGGGTACGGGAACCGTGAACCGCTGGCTCTCTTCAGCGGCCCAGGCAACGGTCACTTTGCCGCCACCACCCTCGTAGACCGTGCGCCACAGGCCACCCTCGCTGACCCCCTGGGTGACGAGGCGGCGACCCTTCAGCAGGCTGATCAGGTGGGCATAGGCCACGTAAGCGGGCTTTGGGGCCAGTGTGAAGTCCTGGTGGTGCACCAGGCCGAAGTTGTGCTCGTTGTAGGTCAACTCGCCGCCATCATCCTTGAAATCATACCAGAAGAGCTTCTCGGTGCCCGCTGCCTGGGCGATGACAATCGTCCGCACCAGTGACCGCGCCTGGTGCACGAAGCTGCTGGCATTGCTGCCCATGTGCGTCGGCCAGCCGATCTCGGTGATCCACAGCGGCACCCGTCTGCCGGCGGCTTGTTGCGCCGTGTCGCTGGCCCGGCGCAGATGGTCACGCAGCCACTGTCCCGGAAGCTGCGGGTAATGGTATGGGTGAACGGAGAAGGCGTCCATGGCTGCCCCCGCGCCCCCGGCCATCATGGCTGGCAACGGGTCGCTCCCCCACTCCCCGCCGATGCCACAGACGACCGCCTCGGGATTGGCCTCGCGAATGGCTCGCGCAGCCTGCAGATAGGTCGGGCCGTAGTCCTCCGCGCGGCCCTGCTTTCCCCCCATGCCGCAGCCGCCGCACCACTCGTTCCAGACCTCGAGGTGCCGCAGGTCGGGCTTCAGCTCCGACGACAGAAAGCCTGCGTAACGCGCGAAGCCCGCGCGCGCCTCAGGGGACACGGGGAAGGCGTAGTCGTCGTAGTGCTGATTGGCATAGTCGGCGATGATGAGTGGTCGCAGGCCCAGCTCGGTCCCCCGGCGGATGTACTGCCGACAGAAGTCCGGGATGGCAAGCTGGTCCTTCTCGCGCTCGACGGCATTCCAGGAGATCTCGTCACGGTAGAAGGTGATGCCGGCGCGGGCGATGAGCGGCATGATCTCCAGCGGCCAGCCCTGGCCGAAGTGGGTGCTGACACCGTAGGGGCTGTCGTCGCCGCCCGGAGCGGATGGCGGCAGCACGGCGAAGCGGAAGTCTGCCCAGGGAGCATCGAGGTCGTCCTCGCGCCCAGCCAGGCGGAGTTGCAGGTCATAGGCCCCTGGCTGGGGGGTCAGAGTCAAGGGGGTCGGGCTGTCGGCACCAAGCGAGACCGTGCTTTCGGTCACAACGGTGCCGAACGGGTCCACCAGCCGCGCGGTCACCTGTGCGGGTAGCGTCACCTCCGCGTCAGCCGCGACCTGCAGATGCACGGGCTCGCCCGGCTCGTAGACCAGGTATGCGCGGTCCTCGGGCACTGAGACCTTCAGACCGTGGGGCATGAGACGCTCAGGGCTCTGGCGGTAGACGGCGAGTTCTGCCACCGTGGCCTCGCCGACGGCCTGGTATGGGCTCCCCAGCTTATCGAAAAGGATGGAGACCAGTGTCAGCGGCGGATCGAGCCTCCCATTGCCATCACCGCCCCAGTGGTGGCCGGCCTGGATCTGGGTTATCCCGAGCCTCCACTGACCGGGCACGAGCGTGCCCAGGTCGTACTGGTAACATTCCCCGCCGGCGTCCAGCACCCGGATGCGGCAGGGCAGCGCCTGCTCGCCCCCGCGCATCCACAGACCGAGGGCCGTTGCGTCGTCAGGCAGAGGGACCTTGCCCTGGACGTCCACATACTCCAGCCCGTCGCGTCCGGTGAACTCGTAGCTGACGCGCAGGGCGGCCTGCCCCGGCTGACGACCCTCGCCCTGGGTCACGGCGGATTTGGCGCTCTGGTCATGGCTGGCGCCGACCCATCGGGTTGCATCGTCCAAGGGGTCCAGACCACGCACGAACTGGTATAGCTGGGCCGGCTCGCGGCGCGTCGGCGGCGTCCGCACTTCGCGCCACTCTGCGGCCGCAGCCGCCCTAGCTGTAAGCAGATACACGAAGGCAAGCCATTCGGTACGCATGGGTCACCTCACTGCTAGCGCGCCGTGCCGGCGACACACGCGCGCAGGGCATGGAGATCAAGCTCGCGGTCCTGCGGAAAGGCAAAGGGCAATAGCCACCAGTCCTCGGTGAACGACACCGACTTGCCCGGGCGGACGTCGCTGCGCGGGCCAATGGGCTCCAGTTCACAGAAGGGCAAGGGGATCGTCGTCCCTGCGGGGTCAGTGCCCTGCGGCGGCCAGTAGAAGATGGACACCGTTATGGCCGCGATCTCGTTGTAGACGCGGTTGTGGTACACCGGGAAGCGCTTCACGAAGAGGATGTCGTTAGGCATGGCGTAGGCCAGCCATCCAGCCTCGGTGTCCAGGCCGAACTTCGGGTAGGGCGGGTTACCCCGGATCTCCAGACAGCCGTCGCGCACGCG
Organism: Armatimonadota bacterium; assembly: GCA_013178155.1. Lineage (GTDB taxonomy): Bacteria > Armatimonadota > Zipacnadia > Zipacnadales > UBA11051 > JABLXH01. The sequence continues at coordinate 14,372 of JABLXH010000095.1, forward strand.
GACGTTGGCATGGGGCTCGGGCGCGAAGTTGATGACCGACCCGGGGCCATAGGTGACATAGCCCCTCGGGAAGCGGCTCTGGGGGTTGAGCGGCACGACGCAAATGCCGTCGCCTAGACCGAAGGTGCGGCTCCAGTGGCACCAGGGCTGCACCCGGTCCGAGACGTTGCGGATGATCTGCGTGCAGCGCAGGTGGCTGCCGGTGGCGGCAAGGCGGAAGTCACGGATGAGCTGAACGCCTGTGCTCTCGTCGGGCGGACTGGTCAGGCGCACCGCCCGCGCCCCGGTGGCTTCCCACTGCCATGGGCCATAGAAGAGAGCCGGGCGCGGCGGGATCATGTACTCCGGCCCGATGTCGAACCGGCCACCGTATGGGTCAATGGTGACCCGGTCGCCAGGCTTCCAGGTCCAGCCCTCCTGCCCCGGCAGCAGCGGAATGGCCTCCTTGCCCTGCCAGGCGTAGGCCAGGACCATCCCGCCACGCTGTGGGGATAGGATGACCCGCGTCTCGGCATTCTCGATAGCGGGACAGTCGCGATAGCCGAAGAAGTCCATGGTGCGGACGCCGAGCGGCAGTTCGGCGGCGAGCGCGACCCTTCCCACAAACAGCACGGCCACAAACGTGCCTCGCATTGCTGGACTCACCTACCTCCTCACTGTCCCCCTGGTATGGGCACGCTGGTAGTCGGCTTCGGCTTGCTTGAGCGGGTCAAAGCCTGGGCCGCCGCCGCGGTGCAGGAAATAGGCCACCGTCGCTGGCGCCGGGTCGCCGGTCGTGAAGCCCACCCCCGCCATGCCGCTGGAGTCCCAGTATCCCAGGTTTTCGTGGGGCGTCATCGCCACCGCATTCAGGGCCCAGTTGCCAGCCTGGTCCCACGTAGCGTACCACCTGGGTGACGAGTTCCGTCCCGAGAAGTCCTCGGCGTCGCCGCGGCCGTCAATGGTCGCCCTGTTGCCCTTGTCGTCCTGGATCTGCCCTGTGGCGACATAGTAGGCCCGGCTCATGGTGCCGTAGCGCTCCGGGGAGAGCGTGGTCACGGTGAAGAAGTCGTCGAAGAACTCGTAGCGTTTGTGGTACGAATGTCCCTTGGGCAGGTTCTTCTTCACCTCGATGATCGTGCAGACCGCGCCATCGGCGATGACCGTCAACTCGTAGTCGTCGCTCTGCTCAATGACCCAGCCGGTGTCACCGGAGGAGGTCTGGAGGTAGGACAAGATCGGAAGGTCGCCCAGGGTGACGCCGGTGATGGCCCCTTGCTCGAACTTCACCTGATAGAGCGGCCCCACATACCTGCTTCCCGCCGCGTCCCAGTGCGGTCCGCCGCGAGGCTCGTGGCGGTCCCGGCTATCGAGGTAGAGCCGGCAGGGCTGGGGGCTACCGGGCGACAGAGGGCCGGGCCACAGGAACACGAGCTCGGCTCCGGCCTCCCCGGAGACTACCTGGGCCGGCACGGACATCTCGCCGACCAGTACCCTGGGACTGGCGGGATGGGCGGCCACGTCGAGTGAGCATCTCACGAGTGGGCTGTCTCCGCCGGGCCCCTCGGCGGTCACCTGTAGGTCGAGGTGGCTGTCCCAGCGACTCCAGTCGGGGATGATGGTCACCGTTGCTCTGCGCTGGTTATCGCCCTCGGTAATCTCGGTGAAACGCGCGTCGCTGTCTACCGTCACCACCAGGGCCAGCGGACCGTCACGACGGGTCGTGTCGAGCTTGAGGTCCACTCGTCGCGTCTCATAGGGCTTCAGCGTGACCCAGTTGGTAGCCATGACACTGGCGCCGGGCCCCCGGCCGTCCTTGACCGTGACCTTGACGTTCGTGGCAGTTCTGCCCCCGTAGTTGCGCAGACTGGCCGCGATGGCGAGGGGTTCGCCCTGGCGAACCGGCGGGCGAGGGACGGGCTGGACATCGAGTACTGCCAACTCGGCGCGGCTGGCGAGCGCGGCGGGGCCGGCCAGCAACCATTGCCGGCATCGTGCGAGCGCGAACCCCAGTACGCCGCCTTGCTGCGAGACCCTGTCTTCCAGCGCCTCAGACGTCCCCGCGGCACCGACGGGGATCGTCCACCACTCCCCCTCCCCCGCCTCAGGGTACAGCCGTGCAGCCTGCAACTTTACCCACTCGACCCCCTCCGCCGCGTTGACACGGATGAGACCCTTACCCTCGGTGCGTAGCGTCACCGCGCCGCCGTTGCTGGTCTCGACCAGCCCGGGGATGTTGCCCTCGACATGGAGATAGCCGGGCGTGCGGATGATGGTGGCGGTCTTCTGGCCGTCGCCACCGGGCTGGAGGATGCGGTACTGCTCGAGCTTCGGGCCCTTGAGGTAGAAGCCATATTGGGGAAGCACGACGGTCGCGCTCGGGGGAGCACTCCTGCCAACGGTGGACGGCACCGTCAGGGCGTATGGCTTCTCGCCAAAGTTCACCCACACCAGCGTCCCGTCGGCGAAGGCGGATTTCTGGACCGCGCGGTCCTCGGTAATGAAGCGGTGCCCGGTCATCTCCTGGAAGCCGATGATCTCATGGGGCTTGCAGGTGATGCGGTAGCTGTCCAGGAGGCGCTCGCGCAACTGCGGGTCGCTCCAGTTGTAGCTGTAGGGCTGGTTCACCCAGTACAGCGGGACCGTGCCGTAGAGAATGTTGAAGGCATCCTGCTTGTGCCCCAGGTCGGGCGCAGCGATCCGCAGGTGGCCGGTGCTGTCACCCCAGTACCAAGTCGAGACCACGCAGTCATGGAAGACCAACTCCCACAGCGGATAGCGGTTGGCCTCGCCCAGACCCCACTCTAGGTACTCCTTGCCGATTTCTTCGCGTTTCTGGGGGATGTTCTCCCCCACATAGCCCGCCGGCCATGAGTAGAACCCGCCGCTTTGCATGCCCTCCCAGTAGTTGTAGATATCCGCGCCCCACCAGCGGCCATGCTCACCGCCGAGCACCAGCCCCAGCTCATCGCCGATGTACTTCGCCAACCGTCGGTTATCCAGGCGGTCCTGGGTGAAGTCCTGGGGATGGTCGGGATGGTAGCAGTCGCGCAGACCAGTGGCGGTGGTCACATCCAGGAAGCGGGCGTTGTACGGGTGCTGCGCCAGGTCGCGCGGCACCCACTTGCGAGCCAGGCGCTCGTACAACGCACTGCAGCGCTTCATGAACTGCTTGGGCGGATCATCGTGAGTTAGCCAGGCGGTCATGAAGCTGCCATCGGCGTTCATCACGGCATCGCGTTCGGTCACGAAGTCGCCATAGACCCCACTGTCGCCCTCATGGGCATCCTCGTAGTTGTCGTAGACACTGATGAGGTATCCCAGGGCCTTGATCTTCTCCATGTCCTCGCGCGACGACGGCCCGTTGATAAGCATGCGGTCAATGCCCGCCGCCTTGGCCTCCTGGCAGAACTTCAGGTCGGCCCGGCCCCACACATCCGGCGCTCCCAACAGTCGCGCCAGGTGCGGCTTGCGCTTCAGCTTCTCGTACTGGGTCACCAGCATGCCGTTAGCTTTGAGGTAGGCCCGGTAGCGTTTGCAGATGCTGACATGGCCGCCGGTGGCGGTGAAGGAGTAGCGGTAGGTCCGTGGACGGGCGAACTTCGACTTGACCGCCATGTGCAGAGCCGTCGGTGCCAGCAAGGTCTGCTCGCCCACCTTCACCGCTTCCAGCCGCGCCAGGCCGTAGTCGCAGGAAGTGGGCAAGTCCCACTGAAGCAAGTAGCCGATCTCACCGTCGGTTAGGCCCACCCAGGGCATGTCCACCCAGGGCGTGCCCCAGGTGCGCCCGCGCCAGGTCATATCGTCGGTGCGCACACCAATGCCATTGCAGTAGGCGGCGCACAGGATGCGGCCACCCGGTCGGTCCAGAACCAACGGCCGGAAGACTCCGAAGGTGTCCACACGCTGGTCACGGTTGGGAGTGTCCAGCGTGATGACCAGGTCGGGCGCATCGCCTTGGAGGGCCAGCGTGACCGTGAGCGGCAGGTCCTGGCCGGCGGACTGCACCGTGGTGGCGAAGGACATCGTACCGGGCGCGGCCTTGCCGCCCACCGGCTTGAGCGCAGGCTCCCTGGTCGCCGGGGCCGCGGGAACCTGACCGTCCGAGCCGGTCAGAACGGCGGTGACAAAGGTGTCGGTGTTGGAGTGCTGCCAGCCGCCGGGATAGTAGAGCTGTCGCAGGCGGCCCGCACCGTCGCTATCATTTACCCCGACGGCGAAGGGGAAGCGCGTCCCGGGGGCTAGCCTCGGCAGGGCTGTCGGCGGCAGGTGCGCCTCTGCCTTGTATCCCGACCCGGTGCGCTCCCAGGCCAACCGGGCGCCCTCCACCGGGCCACGTGAGCACCACAGGTTCGCGCCCCAGTCACCGCCGCGCACGGCGTATTGAACCGCGCCGATCCAGAACTCGACGGAGTCTCTCTCCCACCATTCGGCCTCATCGGGCGCGGGGAGATGGAGCTGCTGGTCAGTGACTGTCGCCGCGAGATGCAGGCCCTCGTCGCTCCAGCGTAGCTCGACCGTAGCCGACAGGTCCCTGTCATCAGAGGGTGGCTCGCCCTCGGTCAGCGCATTGGCGGCCAGACCGAGGCGCGTGCCCGTCACCGGGAGAATCTTGAGGGTCTCGGTGACGGCTGCCGCGGCCTCAGGGCCCCGCCACAGATAGCCCGAGACCTTGTCCAGCACTGACAGCGCGGCCCGGTCAGCATCCACCTCGACCCTCAACGCGGCATTTTCCAGCACCCAGATGCCCCCTTGCTGGCGTGTGGAGGGCACGGCCCAGAGCGGCGCAGTCCACACCAAAGCTGCACATGCCAACAGAAGCTGACGCATGGTCTTCACACTCCCTTTGCGGGCCGGGCACCGAACCTGCCAACGCCCGTCCTACCCCAGGCAGTACACCTTTCCGTCCGAACCGGCGACGAGGATGGACAGCGTGCCATCCCCGTCCACATCGGCCAGTGTGGGTGGTCCAAGATTGCAGGGCATCGGCACGCTCCAGGCAACGCGGCCGACGCCGTCCTCGACCTTCAGGCATAGCACCTGAAGGCCGGCCGCGCAAACCACCTCGTCCCGGCCGTCGCCATCCACATCACCGGAGGCCAGACCTGAGACACCCGAGGGCTCCGGCACAGGCAGCCGCCACAGGACCTGGCCTGTTGCCGCATCATAGCAACGCAGGCCGTCGGAATAGGCCCATCCCACGGCCTGCAGCGCCCCAGATTTGTCAAAGCGACCAAAGGCTGGCAGGGTCCAGGGACTGTGGTCGAGGGCATCCCACCACACCAGGCCGCCGTCGGCCCGGATGAGGCCCGTCATTGAGCGGTTCCCGGTGCCAAAGAAGATGTGCGGCTGCCCCTGAAGCTGCAGCGCGACCGGAAGGCCCCAGTAGACCGGCTTAGCCGGAACCTCATCCCAGAGCGCGTCGCGAGCGATGATGTCAACACCCGTGGCGCCCCTCATGATGTAGAGGATGCTGGGGTGCAGGGAGGCGATGTCGTCCAGCCCGTCGCCGTCGAAGTCGGCGATGGCAAACGGGGTGCCACCGACGCCACGGTTGCTGATCTGGCGGTCGCGCCGCCAGATGACTTGGCCGTCCACTCCAGACAGCAGGGCTGTCTCCTCGCTATGCATCATGGAGCGACGGAGGGTGAGGGCCACGTCGAGACGCTTCCGGTCGGTGAAGTGCCCAACCTGCCAGAGGATGAGGCCGCCGGTGTTCCAGTGGGGCAGCCCGCCGGGGATCTCGGGGAAATCTGTGTGCCATACTTCCTCGCCCGTCACCTGACGGGCCACCAGCCGGGCTGCTCCCGAGGGCGCGGTAGCGGCGTAGATAAGCTGTCGGCGGCCATCACCGGCCAGGTCAGTCGCCATCTCTTGGGCCCCCGGCGTCGCGCTGGGCCAGTCCGTCGCCTGTCCCCGACCGGCAACCGCCATCAGACGGCGAGGCGGGGCGTCACCCGCAGGGGCCTGCAGCAGCACTATCTCCTCGCCGTAGCCCTGGACGGCGATGACGGGCCGGGCCAGGCTGGCGTCGTGGGCTACGGCGACAACACCGGCGGCGCCGGCGACCCGGCGAGTCGCAGTCGCCACGACCCGGGCGCCTCTCGCGCGCACCGCCCCGGCCTCGTCTGCAACTGTACGCGCGAGGATGGCTCCTGCGGCATCGAGACCCACTGCCGCGAGCCCGGCGCCCTCAGCGGCTGTTACGGTGCCAAGGCGGTCATTCTGCCACCGGCACACCGACAGCCGGATCCGGTGGTCAGGCGCCGGCTCGCGGATGACCGCGAGGGCGCTCCCGCCGTCCGCTCGCACCATCACATCGCGCCGCCCGAGGGTCGCGCCGGTGTTGACATTCAGCGGGGGGACCGGGTCCCAGGTCTCCCAGGCGGCGTTGGCCCGCTGCCAGACCACGCGCGGCTGGCCCCCGCGCAGGCCTAGCACCTGTATGGTGTCCCAGGTCGGCAGCCCCTGTGCGGTGGCGTGGACCGTCAGGAGTTCGGCGACGCCGTCGCCGTCCAGGTCGGCCACGCCCTGCAGCACGATGTCCGGAAGTTCAGCCTTCACGGCGCCCGTCATGCCGTCGTGTATGGTCAGCCACCAACGTTTGTCGCCGGTGTCATTGTATGCGTTGACCATTACCTCTAGCCGGCCATCGCCGTCCACGTCGGCCACCGGTCGCGGGTGCACGCGCAGGATCTTCTGGGGGTTGGAGATGTCGAGCTCGATCTCCCGCTGCCAAAACAGGGAGAGCTTGCCGTCTCGATAGCCGAGCACCTCAACATGCTTGGCGAAGTCCGACTGCACCAGGAACTCACTGTGGCCGTCGCCATCGAGGTCCCAGACGCTGAAGTGACCGTAGCTGCGCCCCGACGTGAAGGGACAGCGATCCTCCACCTCGCCGGTGCGGGCGTTGAGGATCAGCAGTTCCTGCCAGGGTAGCAGGGCGATCTCCGGTTCGCCATCGGCGTCGAAGTCGCCGACAATGGGGAGGGCACTGAAAAGCATGCGGATGGTGTCACATTGCCAGACCTGCCGCCACTGCCCGTCGCGCCAGGCATGGCACCAGCCGACGGCGTCCTGCCACTGCCCATTGACCGTCGGCTTGTTGAAGCCGCTCTCGAACTCGATCTTCTCCAGCCCCGGCGTGTCGGGCAGAACGTCGGCATAGGTGACCTGTGAGTTCGGCTCCCAACGCTGCTGCTTGCCGGCGATCTCGCCGAGGGGTGCGGCCAGGCCCCAGCGCGGATGAGATGGATCAGGCTTACTGCCGGTGCTTTCCGCCCTAGCGGCTGTGCCCGGCGCTAACTCAAGAAGCGTCTCGGTGGCCCCGATGAAGGCCTGCCATCGTACCGCCGGGACCCTGAGGGCACCACGCAAGGGACTGTGGGCCTGTTGGGTGCCATCGCGCCGGTAACACGGCCACTCGCCAGGTGCCGGAAACGGTGAGGCCGCTGGTGTCTGCGCCCAGGCGCATGCCGCACCGGCAAGCACACCCAGCAGAATCAGCGCCTGGTCTGGACGCAATCGGCTCACCTCGTCGTGTCGTATACCTGCACCTCGTCCAGCATTGCCCAGCCCTTGCGCTCCAGACGCAGCCGGACGTAGCGCGCCATTCGCGGGGACATCTCGACGTCCACGAAGGCCACGAGCGATTCTCTGCCGGCCTCCGGGAGTGATGGCGAGACCGCCACCTCATCGCTCCAGGTCGTGCCGTCCTCGGAGGTACTGACCGCTACGCTCGTGGGGTACCACACCCCGCCGTTGCCACCGCCCAGGACGTGCGCTCGTACCAGCGACACACGGGCCGGCGCCAGCAGGTCAACCACGACCTCCGGCGTGGCCTCGCTCCAGCCCACCACCTTGTTCCAGCCGTCGGCCGGCCGCGAAGTGTCGCCATCAGTCAGGCGAATGCCGTCGTCGGCGTACTTGGCCTCGGACTTCGGCTTCGGCGCCAGGTGGTAGGACGCCCCCAGGGCCACGTTCTGCCCCCTGACGAGCGCCTCGATCTCACTGAGCATCAGCCAGGCGTTGGATGGAAACACCAGGCGCAGGTAGCGCACAGCCGTCCCAGGGAGACGCAGGCCCAACCAGGCCAGCTCGTTGACCACGTCGCCCACCGGCTGGCGAAAGACGGTCTCCATCTCAGGCCTGCCACCGGCCAGCAGCCGCCAGTCTGCACCATCAACCGACCCAAAGACCTGGTAGGTGGCCGGAAACCGCACCGCGGCATAGTCACCTCCCTGGGTGAAGACCCGCACGGCCTCGGGCTCCTGCTCTCGGCCGAGGTCCATCGTGACGGTCACGCCCTCACCAAACCAACCCACGGTGCGCCCATCGCTGAAACCGGTCTCGGTGAGCAGACCATCGGTCAGCTCTCGGCCGCCCGTGTCGTCATACGTCCGCTCATTATCCGGCGCAATGGTGTAGGGCTTGCCCTGGGCCAGATTGGGGGTGGGGGTCACCTGTGTCTCATCCCAGCCTACACCACGACCGCCGGAGAACTCAAAGCGCACCGTGTCAGCACGGGCGGACGCAAGCGGCAGCTCCAGCCAGGCGGAACCCTCGCCCGCCGCCTCCGCCCACGCGCTCTCGTAAGCGACATCGTCGCCTGCCAGGGCACTGACGCGACAGCGAGGCGCGCCCGCGTCAGGCGTCCAGCTCACATGCACCCGGGCTTGCTGCAGGACCCACGCTTCGTTCAGATGCAGCGTCGCGCTCCCACCATTGTCGGCGAACCGCAAAGTACCGGGCTGGTCTGCGCCCGCGGCGAGCTTGCCGTCAGTCAGCAGCGTCACCGCCTCTACTGCCGGAACTCCCACGGGCTCACCCGCGACCTCTCCGGGCGCCCCCCACAGGAGGTGCGGAGCCGGGAACATGACCACCTCGTCAACCCCCACCTCGGCCCCCTCCGGGGCCGTCAGCGTGATGCGCACCGCCCGCGCGAAGTGTGGTTTGCAGGTAACCAGAACAAACCCCTGACTCCACCCCGCGCGCGAAACCAGTTCCGGGCACGCAGCTTCAGACACGCGGGCATACGCACCATCGCCGCCGCTCGTCTCCACCTGGACGGCGAGCGGGCGAGAGGGCTGCCCCCCGTCGCGTGCGGCGACATGCACCCGCACATCGCCCACAATCTGTCCGGGGCCGAGGTCCAGTTCGATGACGGCCGGGCTCTTGGCAGTCATCACTCGTTCCGGCCGCTCGCCCCGGGTCAGCCACACGCCATCGGTCAGCTTTGGCGCCGGCTGACCGTTCAGCGTACAGGGCGCACCCTCGCACAGCGAGACGACGCGCCGCTGGTAAGTGCCCTTGTGGAAACGGTATAGGTCGTCATAGAGCCGGTTAGCGTCGCGCAGGTCGCTGTGGTAGAGCCTGGCGATGAAGTCCTCGGCCTGGTAATACGCCCGGACCGCGCCATTCATGTACCCATCCAGCTCGTCTACGCCGTGGTTCAGGTACAACTGCAGGTTCAGCCGCTTGCCGGGGCTGACCTCAGTGTTGGTGTCCAGCTCCATCTCCACACCCAGACCGTGGTCGCGGCTGAGATTGGCGTTGTGAGTCAGCCGCCCCTCGTCGGGCACAACCGCGCCAGCGGGGTTCTTCATGAAGGCGTAGTTCGGCTGCATGACGACGAAGTCGAAACCCAGGTCGCGCCAGCGGTCGAAACCGCCGGCACGGAACCACGGGATCCAGTGCAGGCCGTAGCCTTTGCTGTGGCAGTAGGCAGCCGTGTCCTTGCAAACCTGTTCGTCCTCGCCGTAGACCCCCTCGTTCATCCAGTAGAAGCCCCAGAGTCTGAGATGCGGGTAGGCTTCTGGCCTCCAGCGCGCCAGCACCGTGTCCACAGCCCAGCGGAAGGCCTTCAGGCGGTCCGCGTCCCGGGAGCAGTCCTCGGGCTGGCCGTCGCCGTCCACATCGCCGAAATCCCTCATGGTCGGCGCCAGGTGAGGGATCATGATGATAACCGGGCAGACCTGGTCAGTGTCGCCAAGCTGCCGGCCCACTTCCTCGACGCAGGCGTTCAGCGCCGCCAGGTTCTGGTCCGGCGCGAAGAGCAGGTCGAAGTAGAAGTCCCAGTCGGCCTTGGTCGCCGAGCCAAAGGCGTAGGACCCGCCCGAGGGCGCCCCGCCGAACATCAGGAAGAGCCACGAGTCGTAGAACCAGTCCACCGGCTTGCCGCCCTGCTGCTTGTCGAGGTAGGCCACGTAGGGCAGGAAGGCCGCCTGCTTCCAGGCATCGCGGCCCATGTAGGCCAGCATGATGTCCCGCATGCCGCCGGACTGCGGGGAGTCTGGCGGGCAGTAGTCGGCCTGAGAACAAACGATGGTGACCAACAGGAGTGCCAACAGGGACAGACGACGCATCACGTCACCTCACGAAGCCATACGTCCGACTAGCGGGCAGGCAGTAGGAACAGCCGTCCCCCACCGGCATCCAACGAGAGCTGGAGACCGTCCATGGCTGGACTGTCATCCAGGACCGGGACCTCACGCCCCGTCTCCTGGCAAACCTCGCGCACGCTGGCAGGATCCACGTCGAACTCCACCGTGGGCCAGGAGGTGTAAAGGTAATCGTAGTTCGTCAGCATAACAGCGCGACGGCCGTCGGCGTGGCGGAACATGCCAACCAGGTAGTCGCCGTGAGTGCCACCGTCCAGGACGCGGAAGGGCGTCTGCTGCAGGGCCTCGGTCTTCCCCTCGTCCGGTTTCACCCGCACGACTCCAGTGCTGGTAAGCTGCATCAGGGCAGGGCCCATGGCCTTCACGGCAGCATTCAGACGCCTGGCCTGCTCGTAATGGCGGGTCTTGCGGCCCTCGGCGGTGATGATTGCCCCACCCTTCGGGAACTCGCCACCGCGAGGGGTCCAGTAGCAGAAGTAGAGCAGGCCCTTGGATCCATAGGCGATGGAGGTCATCATCTGCCAGCGGATGCTGTGCTCGGTGGGGTCAAAGTGCGGGCCGAAAGGCATGGTGTTGAAGAAGTTCCAGTGCGGCACACCCTTGCGAACAGACTCTCGGCGCATGACCTCCAGGTTGGCGCAGTAGGCGTCCCGGCTGTCGGCCCCCGGCTGCATCATCGGGTAGTGGTCCATGGACAGCACGTCGGTGTCCACTTCATCGGCGAAGCGCCGGACGTGCTCGTCATAGGTGGCCGTCCCCAGGGCCCAGGCCGGCGCGTAGTTGGGGAAGAGGTTGATATACCCGAAGCGCCCGGGACGCGCAGCGCGGATCTCGTCCACAGCCGTCCGCAGGCCGGGGAAGTCAGCCGCCCCCGGCTCGTCGCGGATCATGTAGCCCCAGCAGGCCGGGCCTTCGGGCAGCTCCGCCGGAGGCAGCCCCGCCCGCGACACGATCGCCCGCAGGTTGTACTTCTCACAGAGCCGAAGCTGTTGCTGGACGGTCTCTGGCGTGGTGGCGCCGAAGCCGCCGATGACCAGCGTGAAGTTGGCCACAGCGATGTCATGGTAGTACCGCGCCATATTCTCGTCAGCCGGCGGGTCTACCCAGAAGCCGATGGCGAAGCGGTCCTGCTGGAAGCGCACCTTGTCCTGGGCGACAGCCGGCATGACGTACCCTCCTGTGAATGCAGTCGCCGCCAGACACCAGGCGGCAAGGCGACTCATGCGCATGGGTCTTCCTCCCGTGAAGCGGTCAGTCTCAGTGCCACAACAGTCACAGGAGGTGCTTCGCCCCGGCCTCGCCCATGGCCTTCCGCAACGGCCTGCTCTCGCTCCGCAGCTATTCGGCTCTGAGGATCAGCCGCACCGTGGCCAGGCAGCGAGGCTGGACCTCGACCTCAAACCCTCCCTCATCCCGGTCCACCAGGCGCGCGCCGCCAGGCAGGGTCGCATCGTCCTGCTCGACGACCGACGTCAGCCGCACCTCGGCGACAGGGCCGAGGCCGACCGCGACCCGGCCCCGGGCGGGCTGCGGCGCCGGGTTCCACAGCCGCAGGATCAGCCCACGACGATCATCCGCCAGCTTACAGGTCAGCAGTGCCAGGTAGTCGCCGGTGACTCTGAGCAGGCTGCCGCTCAGGGGCAGATGCCCCGGACGGCGACGCTCGGCGAAGATGGTCTCACAGGGCGTGACGGCCCCCCAACCCAGCCGAGTGGCCTCGGCGTCGCTGAGACTGCCCGGCGCCGTGGTCAGGCTGTAGCGGAAGAGCGCTGTGCCGGACTGCGAGACCGCGAAGTTCGTGCCGAAGTTGTTGGCAAAGAGCAGCGAATAGAGCCAGCCACGCGCCAGGATGTCGGCAGTTGCGGGCTCGTGGTGAGCACGCTCCGGTACGCGGCAACTGTGAGCAGGCGACGTGTAGCCAGGGTGCAATTCCCCCAGCGAGACGACCGGAGCCTCCAGGCTGGACCACAGCACACTCCAGGCGCCATCACTGAGACAAACCCAGTTCTGTACGGTCACCGCGTCCCAGTAAGCGGCGGGGAGGAAGTCGCGGATGGGTTCCACCACGGCCAGCACGCTCTCATACCGCCAGCCTGGGGTCTCCAGGCGGAAGGGGAACGCCAGATAGGTCTCCAGCAACGGTGTCGGGTCCTTGAGTACGCGACACGCAAGATCCAGCCGCTTCACCCCGGCATGGAGACCCAGCGTCCAGTGGACCCGCGGATGCCCCGGCGCGAAGCTGGTGAAGCTGAGTCCGCGGTAGACGGGGCCATCGGCGCTGAGCGTGCAGCACACGGGCGCCTCGGCAGGCAGAAGCCCCTCCGGGTCGCGCACGACCAGCTCGCCCAGGCCGTGGGGCGCCCCGGCATCCAGCAGCTCCCGGTCGGCCTCGCGGTCCACGATGCTGACCACGCGGCCCGTGTCGGGATCAGCCTCGACCCGGTAGTACTCATTCTCGACGACCAGAGCACCGGGCTTGCCACCGGCCACCGTCTCCGGACGCGGCTGGGACCAGGGCTTCAGCAGGTAGGTGCGGTAACCGCCGGCTGGCAGGTCGCGGGCCACAAAACGCAGGTCTCGGCCCACCCCCGATGGTGTCTCAAAGATGCCCAGGCGCTTGCCCCCCTGCGCCAAACCGTACCTCTGCGGCGCGTATGGCATGGGGTCATGCGGCGAGGCCATTTCCACGATCTGGAAGGGCACTGCCTCGCCCGTCTCCGCGTCGAGCAGGTCGAAGTGGCCACGCAGCACCTCCGCCGGCGGGTAGCGGTGCCAGCGGTCGGTCAGCGCCACGCCTTGCAGAAACGGCCCCGCATCCGGATCGTCGGGGTCTACGCGGCGATGCATGGTGCTACCGCAGTTCTCCAGTTCCCGCAACGGCGTGGAGACTGCCGCGGTCCGCGGGTGCGGCAGCGGGTTGTAGACCACCAGGCAGAAGCCGTCCGTCGGAAGCTCGATGTGGTCGGCGACGCGGGCCAGGTAACGGCTGATGACATCGTGCGTCACCGCGGCGGCTCGGTAAGCGTGGACCTGTTTCTCGCACTCGGAGGCCTCGGCCGCTGGTCCTGCGGGGAAGTGATGGCCCCAGGTGTGCTCGTCGTACCAGAGCACGTCCTCATAAGCTTCGTCCAGGGCCTCCGTCGCCGCAGGCAGGTCGGTAGTCGCCGCCGCCACCGTTGACAGTTGCTCAGCCACCAGCAGCCGGGCATGGTTCGCCCGGTTCACACCCGTTGCCGCTGCCGTGGACATGGCACCCACGGGGTAGTCCTGACCGGGCAACTCGCCCCGGAACACCGGAAGGTCCGGGGGAAGCTCCTCGCGCAGGTCCTGGTAGAAGCGGTCGTTGGTGCTGACAGAGAGCCGGGGGTAGGCCCAGCGTGCGTTCCACTCGCGGACGGTATGGCAGTGGTCCACGATGTAGGGCGAGTTGTCGCGCGCCCCACCGCGCACGGGCCAGTAGACGGTCTCGTAGGGGTAGCCGGTGTCAGCCAGCTCCTGAAGCCGTTCGGCGAGACCCGGCAGGTTGGAGTGAACGTTGCCGCCGGCGCCGAAGGCCGACTCCCACAGCAGCACGCGCCGTCCGGAGGGGGCTTCCCACCAGAAACCTCCCGGGCGGCCTTGTGGGAAGAGCGCGTCATCGTCCCAGAAGGACTGCATGGGCGGGTCGCACCAGTTCCAGTAGCGAGGGAGACCGGGGGCAAAGAACTCTATGCCCGCCTCCGTGAGCACCTGAGCCAGACCCCAGGAAAGGCCGGGGATGTCGTTGTGCTCGGCCGTGGTGATTCGGAAGCCGAAACGACGGGCAATGCGCTGGGAGGGATAGAGAGCCCGCACCAGCTCCTCGGGACCACAGAGCTCACTGGTCATGTTGCCGAACAGCGCTGTGAGCTCGATCTGGCCGGTGCGTAGCAAGTCTCCCATGCGCGCCACCCGCTGTTCCGGTGCGCGACGGAGGAACTCCCATAGCGACCAGGCCTGCTCGATGACCAGGCGAAACCGTGCCGCCTCGGGGAAGTCCACAGTCGCCTCGGCCATGCCGATCGCGTCGTCCAGGAAGGTGACATGCTCACGCAGCACGGCCGAGGCGAGGTTGGTGTAGCCTACGTCGTGGTGTGAGTGCTGAACCACATGCACTCGCCAGCGCCGGGGCGGCTGCCACGCGACTGTCTTCTGGCTGGTGACCGCCCCACCCGCCCGTAGCACGAAGGTCAGGTCGGCTGGTAGGCCGATGGCCGGGATGCTGGCCTCGTGCGCCGACTGGCCCGCAGGCAGGACGCCGAGGTCCACGTCCGCATCGGCGACCCCTCCGCGCACAAGTAGGGCGGCGCTGCACGGGGGCCCCGGATTGGCAACACTCACGCGCACGACCTGCCAGAGGTCGTCATCGGTGCCGGTGAGAAAGACGGTAGGCACGATCTCCAGCAGTGCTGGTTGGGTAGTCACTGGCTACTGCACCTCCGCGAGGGTCACCGGCACATTCCAGCCCTCGACTTCTACCCGCAGGCCCGGCCCGGCGCCACCGTGCACGGCAGCAACGGTTTTGCACTCCCCTGGCAGCAGTGAGAAGTAATTGTCCTCCCAGTACACCGGACGCACCTCCTGACCTGCCGCATCGAGCAGGCGCAGCTTCATGAAGAAGGCCAGGTGGTCGGTGGGGTTGGTCAGGGCGACCTGGCAGGTCCCCTCCGCGCTTGCTCTCCCTCTCCACCCTGTGGAGAGGGGGTCGGGGGGTGAGGTGACCGTAACCTCCGCCGGTGGCAGGTCCTCCAACTCCCGCAGACACGGCGTATCGCGGGGCACCGCCAGGGGCTTGTCGGCGGGGAACTGGTGCAGGTCGCCGCGGAAGGCGATGTCATAGTCGTCCAAGCGCGGCGAGAGCCAGTAGAAGTTGTCCGCCAACACCTCTCCCCCGGCATCGCGCAGCACCAGCTTGACGAAGTACACCGCCGCCTCTTGCACCGATATGGGCTGAGGGATGAGAAAAGCATCGGTGTAGCTGTTGGCCGGGGCGTCCACCGGGCCTTACTGGTCGTGCAGGACACGCAGGGACAAGTCGTAGATGACCGCCTGGACCTCAAGCCCCGCGGCATCGGTGAAGGTGTTGTTGACCACCGACACCATGCCGTCGAGCGGGCAGAGCTGGACCGCGAAGCGAGCGCACGCCTTGCGAATGGCGAACATGCTGGGCATGGGGCGCAGGAACCAGTCGTGGATCTGCCACTGGATGTCGGGGAAGGCGCTGTTGAGCTTCCATTCACCGAAGCCGCTGGTGATCTCCCACATGCGGTGGTGCACAGCCTCAAAGAAGGCTCGGTGCTGGTCGTAGGTGGTCAGGTGTGCCTTCCACACATAGTCGCGCAGGTCCCGCGGCTCACCATAGAGCAACCGCAGGCCGCGATCAAACCACTCGTAATAGGAGTTGGCTCCGTAGTGGGCCCAGGCCTCATCGAGCGGATAACGCGGGTCCGAGCCGTCGTTCGGCGCCAGCTCAAGCAGGTGCGGCATGAAGGTGAGGAGGCTTTCCACCGGCGGCACCGATGCCGCGCCGCTCTCGATCATGAACATCCAGTTGCGCTGGTGGCGCACAAAGTCATAGTAGACCCACGGGAGCTGCCAGCCGTAGGACTTGGGCGTGTAGTCATTGCAGCCCGCCGGTAACTCTCGCGCAAACCAGTCAGGGATGTCTGTGCGGTAGTCCGGGAAGGAACCCGAGGGGATCAGGAAGCGCGTGTCGTCTTGGGCCAGGACCGTGCGGCGCCACATCTCATAGACATCCTGGCGCGTCTCGCCCTCGTTCTGGGCCATGTGGACCACCACCGACGGATGGTTGCGGTAGCGCCTGGCGATGTCCACGGTCGCGTCCTCCAGCACCTGAAGGTCCACGTCCCAGGGGCGGTTGTACTGCAGCCAGTAGCAGTCATAGAAGCAAGTCCAGAACATGAGGCCATACTGGTCACATAGGTCCAGGAACCAGTCGGGCGGATTGGGGATGTCCTCAAAAGCCACGTAGTTAAGGTGGGCGTGGGCGAGATAGCGGATTTCGGCCTCTGCGCGCGCACGGTCCCAGTCGAACATCATCTCCGGCTGGATGTAGCCGCCGCGCTGGAAGATGCGCTGACCGTTGACGTACAGCCGGAAGCCGTGGGCTCCGTCCAGTTCATACAGCTCCCGGTCCAGCCGCCGGATGCCGAAGGTTGTCTCCACTCTCGTGGGCGGGGTCTCCAGACGCCGGTGGGCGAAAGACAGCTCCAAGTGATACAGCGGCTGCTCCCCGTAGGTGTTGGGCCACCACAGCCGCGGGTTGGCCAGAGATAGCTCCGCCGCGTCGTTCGGCGTCACGGTGATGAGCTGCGTCTCGTGGCTCAGCAGTGTCACCGGTCGCGCGAACCGCGCGACCACCTGGCCTTCGGGGTCCGTGACCGTCCCCTCCAGCGTGCCACGGACAGACCGCGACGAGGCATTGACCAACTCCGCCGAGACTGTCAGCCGCGCCGGGTTCAGGTCCGGCAGGTCCAGGTTGGCCCGCACGAAGGGGTGGCGGATGTCCACCGGGCCGGTGACATCGAGGGTCATCTCCTGCACCAGCCCCATGTTGCGGTCGGGCACGGTGGGAAAACAGTCGTAGCCGATGGTCATGACCTCGGTAACATCGTTGCAGATGTCCTTGTGGAATTCCCGGACAGGGCCAAACACCTCGAGTTGCGTGTCCGGGGTGCCCGGATGGTCCACCGGGTATACCAGGATCGCCAGCGCATTGGGGCCGGGCCGCACAGCCTCGGTCACCTCCAGTCGGAAGCGACGGAACATGCCAACGAGCTGCTCACGGTCGGCCAGGAGCTGGCCGTTGAGCCAAACGTCGGCGCGGTAGTTGAGGCAGTTCAGCGTCAGCCAGAGCCGCTGATCCGCAGCCAGTTCGGGGCTAGCAAACTCGATGCGGTACCACCAGGGATCGCGCCAGGGGTTGTGCTCGTCGGGAAGGTGGCTGAACTGAGCCAGGCTATGGGTGGCATTGAACTCATCCGAGGAGTCGGGGATGCGCATGGCGTTGGGCCAGAAGCGCGGGTCAGGGTAGGTGCCGTCATGGACTAGGCTGCACAGCACGGTGCTAGGGACGACGGTCTCATGCCAGCCCGCCACTTCGGCCCCAGGTAACGAAAGCGCAACGCCGTCCCGCCCTGCGAGGTAACAGGTCTGCAGTTGCCAGCCATCGCGTAGGTCCATCGGTCTTCTCCAAGAGCACGGTTTGGGTGCGGCCGGCTCCACATTGCTGGTTCACCGCCGCCGCAGGTTCCCCGGACTGGTTCCGGTTCCCTCTGGCGCGGGCGGTCGGCAGGGATAGCCTGAGTATTGCTGGAAATGGCCCCGTGGAAAGCAGACCATAGTACGCCGATCAGGAGGGCGATTCGGGTTGACCACGAGAGCTCTGCTGACAGCACTCGTCCTGGCTATCTGGGCCCCGGCCGAAGCGGCCCCACCGGTCGTGGATGAGCCACTCGGGGCCCGCTACTCGCTGGGTATGACGCTGTGGCACATGGGGCGGGACGCGCCAACGATCGTGCGCTTCCACGAATTCCTGCGCAGCCAGGGCTTGGGCCCCCAGAAGCTGCTCCCCAGGGAGGCCCTCGCCGTCCCCAAGGACCTGCAACGGGTCCTGCTGGACTTTGAGCTGGCCACCCCTGAGCAACTCAACGGCTGGCAGGTACAAGGTGAGTGCGCCGTCAGTGCGGCCACGGACGCCGGTCCAACACTGAGTATCCCGCTGCATGTGCCCAGGAGCAGCACCTACCGCCTCTGGGTACGCTACCTGGGGCGCCCTGAAGCCAGGGCGGTAACCGCCCTGCGTGTGTACCGGGCAGGAGAGGAGCATCTTGGCCCTGTTCACCAGGCTGAGGAGGTCTACGCCGAGCCACCACCCGAGGCCGGGCCGGCATGGCATGGGTTCATCATGGACCTGGCCGCCGGTGACTATGTGGTCAAGCTCAGTCATGTCACGCGCTGGTGGCACGGTGGAGGACACTATGACCTGCGGCAGATGGACTGCCTGTACTTGACCGAGGAGCTGTGGGCCTCACCACCAACAAGCGAACAGCTCCAGGCTATGCGGGACGCCAGGGAGGCCGACGGCGTTCAGCGGACGTGGACCGTTCCCCTGGCCACGGCAGAGCGTGAGACCTGGCAGTGGTGGCAGGTGCGCCCCCTGTCCTGGGAAGACCGGCTGGCCAGACCGGAGCTGTTTGCACTGAGCCGACGCTTCTGGCAGCAGACGGTGTCGGCACTGGCAGCCAGGGACTATCCTGAAACGCGTGAAGGGCTTCCGGACTACCGTGCCCCCGAGCGTCAGGTCGTCTTCGATGAGACGTGGAACATGGTGGCCAATCCGGTGCGGGCCCGGCGCCAGCAGCAGACGCTTCTGGCGGATGTCCAGACGACCCCTCTCCCCTATCATTATGTCTGGCATGACATCGCCGGCAACATCCCCGACCTGACCGCGCC
>JABLXH010000096.1 GCA_013178155.1 Armatimonadota bacterium
AGACTGGACACGACCGCGCCGTTGCTGTCCACGAGCAGATAGACGACGGTGTAGCGGCCAGCGGGGAGCACCTTGCCCTGGGCGTCAGCTCCGTTCCAGGCCACCGGTTCGGTAACGTCGGCCAGCATGCTCCAGGTCCGCACCAGTTGGTCGTGGTCGTTACGGAGTTCGATCACCTTGCGCAGTTGGGTCAGGTCCAGGTTGCGTGCGCCTGGCACGAAGGTGGCGATGAAGCTGCCCCCCCGCTGCCCCAGCTCCATCGGCTGTTGGGCTCGCGGGTCGCGCCGATCCAGGACGATCACATGGCGCCGGTGGGTCGTGCGTTGCCCGGCGCGGTCCTCGGCTTCCACCACCAACTGGTAGTCGCCCACCCCGGGGAAGGTCACATAGGTCCCATACTCCCCATTGCGGATCGGAGTCTCGATGCTGTTCACCCGCACCCGCTCGATCCCTGACGCCGGGGCCACTTTGCCGCCGACGAAGATGGTCTCCTGGTTGGCCAGAAGCGTCGGCACGCGTCCGTCGGCGGGGGTGATCAGCAGCGTCAGCAACGGTCCTGGGGTTTCAGCCGGCGCCTCCGGAGCGGCGGGCGGGGCCACGGGGTTGGGTACTGGTGTGACCGGGGCCTCAGGCGGCTGCGGGACCGCTGGCTGGGTAGGTTGCGGGAAATCCGCCGGAGGCTGAGTTGGCGCGGCCTTCGGTGGCGCGGCCGGCTGCTCTGGCGTGGTGGGTACCTCAGGCTGGGACACCGCCGGGACAGGCTGGGGGGCCGGACTCGGCGTGACCGGCTCGGGGCCAGGCTTCTCGATGGCGGCCGGCTGCGGCGCCGCGGGGGGCGCCGGTGCGGTTGCAGGCGCCGGTTCAGAAACCGGAGCGACCGGGGCCAGCGCCGCGCTGTCCGCCCGGACACCCGTCGGCGGCAGGGCTGCTGTCTGCGCCGGCTCGGCCGCCGGGGGCGCCGGAGCTGCCGGAGCCACCGTCGCCACAGGCTCCGCCGGCGCGGTCGGAGAGGGGACCGCTGCCGACTCCGTGGCCGGTGCCTCGCCCTGGCCTTGGGCCTTGCTGGCGACGGGTTTGGATGGCGTCGTCCGCGGCATCACCACGCCCGTGCCCGGGAGAAAGGCGTACACCGTTCCCTTTTCGCCCCCGATGACCATGTGGCCGTCGGCAATGGCTGGGGCCGTGCTGAGCGGCTCCTCCTGCACCATCGTCCAGACCACATCACCGGTGTCGGTGGACAGGGCCGACAGCTTCCCGTCGCGGGTGGCGACATACATCACATTCCCGCGCACGACCGTTGGTGAGTTGACGATAGCCCCGGACAGCTTCGTCTGCCAGACAACCTTGCCGGTGTCACGGTCCAGGGCGCGCAGGACCCCCTCGGCTTCGGCCACATACACTCGCTTCTCATCCACCGCCGGGGCCTCGTTGAGGCTCCCTGCTCCGTGCACGGCCCACAGTTCACGGCCGTTGGCAGCTTCAAGAGCGTAGACACTGCCCGAACGGTTGGCCGCGTAGACCCGGTCTTCATGGATGACGGGCGTTCCGGTAATGGGCCCGTTGGTGGCAAAGGACCAGATGACCCGCCCCCGCACCTCGTCCAGGGCATAGAGCTTGCCATCGGCGCTGGCCACGATGGCGCTGGGACCTTTGGCGGTCGCCACCCCCTCGGCATCAACCCTGGCTGGCACGGGGTGGGAGACCTTGGAGACCGAGGCCACCACCGGGCCGCCGGTGGCCAGACGCCACGCGAGCTTGCCGCTGGCCCGCTCCAGAGCATAGAGATACGAATCCGCGGCTCCGACCAGTACCAGCCGGGAATCCGAGACTAGCGGCGACGCGGTCACCGGGGCGCCGACGCGGTACCGCCAGACGAGACGGCCCGCGGGCGGACCGTCAGAGTCGGGAGGGGCCACGCAATAGACTTCGCCTTCCTCGGTGCCAAAGTAGATGCGGTCGTCGGCCACCGCCGGCGCCCCTGTGACCCCCGCTTCCGCCGGAAAGCGCCAAAGCCGGCGGCCGGTGCTTACCTCCAGCGCGTACAGCCAACCGTCCAGGCTGCCGACGTAGGCCACCCCACTGACGATGGCCGCCGAGGTCCGCAGGGGCCCCTGGGTCGCATAGGTCCAGGCCAGGCGGACGGGCGGTGCGAAGTCCAGACCCGTGGCTGAGCTCGACTGGGCGCTGCCGCCCTCACGCGTCCACGAGGCGCGCCGCTGAGGGAAATAGGCCGTGGTCGTCGCCAGCTCGCCGTGGCCGCCACCGCGACTGAAGCTCAGGGCCGCCCGGGCGCCCAAGTCCGCAACGCCGCCTGCGCCGGAGTTCCAGTCGCGGCTGTGGCTGCGCCGGGGGGTGGGGACGCGCCCGAGGGTGACGCCCCAGGAGATAGGTCGGGTCAGCAACAGACCACCGACGAAGTCGCTGTCTATGCTCTGGGCAAAGGCCCCGACACCGTACCGCGGGCCGACGCGATGCCAGGTCAGCCCGAAGCCGAAGTCATCGCGCAGCACCCCCACGGACCCGCGAAGCACGGTGTCGTCCGCCAATGGGTGGTCGTAGTTCAGGGTCGCCGAGACCGTGTCGTCATCCACCAGGTCCAGGAAGTACGTGGCCGTCACGTGGGCCCGCGGGGTGAGGGGCAGGGCGACCGTGGCATCGAGCCCATCCAGGAGCTGGAAGCCACCGTCCTCGCGCTCGAGAGTGATGTGCGGCACCGCCCAGATCATGGGACGGGGCCCGTAGTTCTCGGTCTCCTGGGCCACGGCGAGCATGACGGGGACCAGGAGAGCGGCGAGGCTGAAGGAAGCTTGCAGGCGCCGCATCGGGCACCTCCCTGGCTTTGCAGCCACAGCGTCTGGTGGGGATGTACAAGATTTCAATCATATACTATACAGACATGCACAGCATGGCGTCAACTAACAGTCAAACCCACGGGTCACTGTAGTTGACAAACGCCCAGCGAAGAGTCAGACTGGTGCGCGTTGTCCGTTCACCGGCAGACTCGCCGCCTGGAGAACCGCGTACGGTCCCCACCCGACAGCCTGCCCCATCACACTCGCAAGCGTGATTGCCTTGCCTCGCTGGAAGACGACGTTCGTGGCGTCCTGGCTCGCCCAGGTGTGTTCCATCATCGGTTTCTCCATGGTGGTTCCCTTCCTGCCTTTCTACGTTCGCGAACTCGGGGTGCACGATGAGAGAAGCGTGCTGCTGTGGTCCGGGTGGGGGCTGGCGGGCAGCGCCGGCCTGACCATGGCTCTGTTGGCGCCCTTCTGGGGGGTCATGGCTGACCGCTACGGGCGCAAACTCATGGTCATGCGCTCCATGTTCGGCGGCATGGTCGTCCTGACGCTGATGGCCCTGGTGCAGAACATCTGGCAGCTTTTCGCGCTGCGCATCCTGCAGGGCGCCCTCACCGGCACGGTCTCGGCCTCGGTCGCGCTGGTCAGCAGTGTCGTTCCCGAGCGTCGCGCCGGGTTCGCGCTGGGGCTCATGCAGACGGCGCTGATGGTCGGCAACTCGTTGGGTCCCTGGATCGGCGGACACTGCGCTGAGCACTTCGGCTACCGGGTGCCCTTTCTGTTTGCCGGAGTTTTCCTGCTGGCCGGGGGCCTGCTGACTGTCTTTGGCGTCCATGAGGGCTTCGATCCCGCGGAGGCACGCCAAGCTGAGCAGTTCGGCTCTCTGCGTGGTGTCATCATGCAGGCGGGCTTCCCCAGCCTCATCGGTCTGCTGTTCATGGTGCAGTTTGTGAGCGCGTTCACGGGGCCCATCCTCCCGCTATATATTGAGAAGCTCAGCCACCTGCCCACCGGACAGGCGGCCGGGATCACCGGCAACATCTTTGGCGTGGCCGGCCTGGCGGCGGCGGTCTCGGCCGCCATCATCGGCCGACTCAGCGACACCTGGGGCCATGGCAGAGTCCTCACCGGCTGCATGGTGCTGACCGGCCTTGCGCTCTTCCCCCACGCGCTGGCGCAAAACACCGATCAGTTGCTGGGCTTGCGTATCCTGGTGGCGCTGGCCAGTGCGGGCATCACCCCCTCCGCCAACGCCATCATCCGCGCCCTCATCCCGCGTAGCGCCTGCGGCAAGGCCTTTGGCATCGTGCAAAGCTTCACGTGCCTGGGCTGGGGCATCGGCCCCGCCGTCGGCAGCTCTCTGGCCGCGGGCATGGGCATGCGCCTGCCCTTTGTGGTCGTCGGCGCCGCCTTCCTGCTGACCTCCGCCATGGCGGCGGCCGTCTTGCCCCGCACGCAGCAGCATATCGTCGACTCCCGGGCTGCCGCTGAAGGGCTGGCCGGAAGCCCGGGTCCGCAGGTGTGCGGTGAGCAGCCCGAGTGCGGTTGCTCGCTGGAGTCCCCCAAGTAACCCCCTGACGTGCAGGAATCGAGGCGTGGTGTGCCGTAACTCTAGCGCCCGGCCCGCGCCGCTTTGACGGGCCAGCCGAGGAGACTGCCATGCGACGCCTCGTTCTTTGCTGGTTGCCCTGCCTGCTGTTGATAGGACTGCCCGCTGTGGCGGCCCGCGAGATGGGCGCCACGCCTCGCGAAGGTGACATCGCCATAGACGGTAACCTGGGCGATGCCGCCTGGACAAGGGCCGAATGGCAGACAGACTTCGTTTCCGCCAGTGCTGCTGCCGAGGCCGCCGGCGACCCGCAACCGGTACCGGTGCAGACTCGCTTCAAGGTGCTTTACGACCAGGACGCAGTCTACGTTGGCATCGAGTGCGATGAGCCTGCCATCGAGAAGCTCAAGGCCAGCTACGGCGGCCACGACCAGGATGTCTACGTTGACGACTGCGTCGAGGTCTTCCTCGATCCGGCCGGCGACGGCCGCTACTACCACCACTTTGCCATCAACTCCCGCGGCGCATGGTTCGATGACTACGGCGCGGACTATGGCCTCGTGCACGTGAAGCTTTGGGACATCCCGCTGCAGACCGGCGCCAGTGTGGACACAGCCGCCAAGGTCTGGCGGTTGGAGGTGCGCGTTCCCCTGGCCGGCCTGCAACTGAAGGCCGACGCAGGCAGCGTCTGGCTGTGGAACGTCACGCGCGAGCGGTATGCCGGTGGCACACAAGAACTGAGCACCTGGACGCCGCTTAAGGGCAACTTCCACCAGCCGCAGCTCTACGGCAAGCTGAAGGGCATGCCGGCGGACTACAGCCGCTTCGCTGTGACTTTGGGTGAGCCGAAGGTGACGGTCAGCGGCGGGGCGGGCACGACCAGTGACGTCGAGCTGGCGGTCCCGGTCACCAACGACAGTCAGGAGACGCGCACGCTGCAGGTGGCCGCGGAGTTGTTCCTCCAGCCCGCGACAGCGGTCCAGGCGGAGGCCGTGGAGTTGGCTCCCGGCGGCACCGAGACCATTGCGCTCCCGGCCCTGAAGGTTGCCCGCGACCAGACCGGAGCGCCGGTGCAGGTGACCGTCACCGACACGGTCACCGGCGTGCCGGCCAAGATCGTGGTCAAGCGACCCGATACCGAGTACCGCCCGTTGACGGTGGACATTCTGCAGCCAGTCTACCGCAACTGCATCTACGCCACCGAGAGTGTTTCCGCCATCGTCTTCCGGGCGCGACTGGC
The DNA here is from genome assembly GCA_013178155.1 of Armatimonadota bacterium. Classification (GTDB taxonomy): domain Bacteria; phylum Armatimonadota; class Zipacnadia; order Zipacnadales; family UBA11051; genus JABLXH01. The sequence goes on from JABLXH010000096.1 coordinate 5,588, forward strand.
GCCTGACGTGGCCGGCCGGGCCCAGCGCGTGACCTACAGCCTGCTGACCGAGGCGGGCGGACAAGCTCTCCCCGGCGCGGCAGGCGAGGTCACTCTCGGCCAGCTTGGGGGCGACCTGACCTTGCCCGCGCAGGACCTGCCCGAAGGGCGCTATGCCCTGGCCGTGCGGGCAGTGGACGCGGCGGGGCAGACCGTGGCCGAGACCGCCACCATCATCCGCAAGCTGCCGCCGGCCCCGGGTGTTGAGGTGCGCGTGGACGACAAGGGCAACGTGCTGGTGAACGGCGAGCCCCGTATGTTCATCGGCTGGTATGGTGATGTGCCCACCGATGACCCTCGGCCCGAGGTTATCGCCCTGCAAGACCTGCAGACGCCGGTGGTCACCGGCCCCAAGCCGGAGGAGATTGCGGCCATCCACCAGCGCTTCGCTGAGCGCGGTATCTACTCCATCGTCAGCATCGAGCCGGGACGGCTGTACTACGCCTTTGAGCTATGGCGCCAGCCGGGTAACACGGTGCCCGAAGAGATCAAGAAGCTGTCGGCGCCCAGCGAGGAGTGTGTGGGCTACCTGCGGCAGCTCACCGAGGCGCTGCGTAGCGAGCCGGGCGTGCTCGGCTACTACCTGGCCGACGAGCCGGAGATCAACGACGCACGTTCCGACTATCTCGAGGCGGTCTACCGGCTGATGCAGGAGCTGGATCCGTACCGCCCGGTGATGATCACCAACGACACCCTGGACGGCATCGTCACCCACGGCTACAAGGCCTGTGACATCCTCAGCCCCGACCCCTACTCACCCGCCTGGGAGTACGTGCCCAACTTCCTGAAGCGCTGCCATGAGGTGCGACGGCGCGGCCAGGCGATCATGCTGACGCCGTGGACCGCCTCGGGCCAGACGCACTTCAACGTCGAGTATGGCACCGCGCCGCCTTACCGTTACGAGGTCATGCGTCACCAGCACCTGGTCGCCCTCGCCATGGGAGCCAAGGGTTTCACCGGCTATACCTCCGCCTTCTTCCTGCCGGAGCCGCGCCTGCGCTACGGCCTGCCACGCATCTGGAGCGAGATCCGCTTCCTCGAGCCTGCGGCCGCCAACCCGCAAGCCCCGCCGCAGGTACAGGCTGATAGCGAGATGATTGCCTGGGCCGGAGAGGCCGGCGGCAACGCTTACCTGATCGTTGCCAATCTCAAGGCCGGGGAGCGGACGGCGACGGTGAGTCACCCCTTGCTCGCGGATGTGAACCAACTCTTTGTGGTCAGCGAGGGGCGGGAGGTGGCGGTGCGGGACGGTGACTTCACCGACCACTTCGTCGAGGGCGCGGTGCACGTGTATACCACCGACCCCGAGGGGCGGAAGCTACCCACCACGGCGGAAGTGCTCGCGGAAATCGCCCGCGCAGAAGCAGAGGCCACCCGGCCGGGCAACCTGCTGCACGTCAGCCGGGGGGTGCGCGCCCGTGCCTCCACCGGGCATTACGCGCCCTGGTTCGAGCAGTACTACTACTACGCCATCAATGGTATCACCGATGACCTGGGCTGGTATCTCAGCCACACCGACCAGCCATCGTGGCTGGAGTTGACCCTCACGCGCGAGGAGTCCGTGGGGCGGGTGGTCATCTATACGCCCAATCTGAAGGACTACGACCTCCTGTTGCAGGCTGCCGATGGCACAGTACAGGTAGCGGAAGTGCGCGGTAACGACCTGCCGCTGGTGGAGACCCGCTTTGCGGAGCCGGTACCAACGCTGAAGCTGCGGGTACTGGCGCGGGCCAGCACCGAAGGCCCCGGGACGGCGCGGGCCATCGTGCGGGAGATCGAGGCCTATGCCGACCCGGGCGAGGGGCCAACCACGCCGCTTCGCCGCCAGGAGAGCAGTACCCAGGCACCGACGCTCGTTCTCCCTGCCGAGACCGCCGGGGAGCCGGTGCTGTGGCGCGAAGATTTCCGTGCCTTCGAGTTCAACGAGCAGCTCTACTTCGATGACCGGGACACGAAATGGGTGCTGAAGCCCGCCGCCCTGCAGGTGCAGCCGAGGCCGGAGGGGGGCGCTGTGGTGCGCTGCGTCTCGGCGGAGGGCTGGGGCGGCATGAGCCGCTTCATCCCCTACGACCGGGCCTATCGCTATCTGCAAGCCAGCATCAGCGACATCACAGGTGAAGGGTATAAGTGGGCGCTGCTGAACATCGGTGACTCCTCGGGCACGCCGGGTTTTCGCAGCGGCATCCACACCAATCGCCCCAGCATCTACACCCTGGACACCCACTACGTGAACCCGGCCTTCGCCGAGGGGACGATGAAGCGAGCGTACCTGACACTCTCCACCGCCGGCTCGACCAGGAAAGAGGATGGTTCGGTCACGCCCGGCCCGGCCATCACCTTTGACTGGCTGCAACTGGTGCGTCGACCCGTGGACGGTCTGGCCGTGACCCTGGCTGACGGATCGCCTCTGCCGGAGGTGCTGAAGCAGGGCCATGAACTCGTGTTCCGCCTGTTTCTGCAGGAACCGGCCCTGGACGCCACGTTGGAGGTGTCAGGGAACCATACCTACTCGCCCATCCCCATCAACGGTCAGTCCAGCCTGCAGCTCGTGCGCATGGGCGCGGGCGATGGGCGCGAGTGGGGGGCGCAGGTGAAGCTGGGCGAGGGCACCGGAACCTTCGACGGCACTCAGGGCTACCCGGTGTTCTTCCGCGCGGTCATCACGGGCGGGGCCATCAAGGACACTTACGCGGTAGCGGCGGTGAAGTTCGAGTGAGGGGCACGGCCTGGTGGATACAGGACCGGTCCTGATTACTGGCGCCGCCGGCAACCTCGGCGGGATGCTGGCACGGCACTTGCTGCCGACTGGGCGACCGCTGAGACTGCTGGAGCACCGGAGGCCGGTGGCGGAGGACCTGCGAAGCGCTCCGAGCGTGGAGGTGGTGCGTGGGGACCTGGCGCGGGCAGAGACATTGGGCCCCGTCTGCGCCAGCGTCGACTGTGTCGTGCACTTTGCGGGGGTGCTCTTTGGGCCCTGGCCCGAGCGCTTCCTGCCACGCACCAACATCGAGTACTTTCGCAACCTGCTCGCTGCCTCGCTGACGGCTGGCGTGCGGCGCGTCATTCTCATCAGCTTCCCGCACGTGGAGGGCGAGACCACGCCGGACTGCCCGGCCACCGGTCGGCTGGACGGAGCTCCTGCCTCGGTCCACGCACGGACCCGCCTGGAGGAGGAACGTCTGCTTTTCGCGAAGTGCCAGGGGACGGCAACGCAGCCGGTGGTACTGCGGGTGGGCATGGTCTACGGGCCGGGGACCTTGATGATCGAGGCGGGGCGATGGCTGTTGCGTCGGAGACTACTGGCGGTGTGGCGCAAGCCGACCTGGGTACACCTGATCGCGACACCAGACTTCCTTGCCGCGGCGCAGGCAGCCATTGAAAGCCCCACGGCTAGTGACATTTATCATGTCGGGGACGAGCAGCCCGTCACGCTGCAAAAGTTCCTGGACCGTCTGGCTGACCACTGGGGCTATCGGCGGCCCTGGCGGCTGCCACTGCGGCTCATCTACGCCCTGGCGCTGGCGACTGAAGTCTTCGCCACGGTCTTTCGCACCGCCGCGCCGCTGACGCGCGACTTCGTGCGTATCGGGACCGCTTCGTACTGCGGTGACACCGGGCGCCTGCGGCGCGAGTTGCTCCCCAGCCTTCGGTATCCCACGCTGACCGATGGCCTGGGACAGTTTGAGAAAGCACGGTGCGCGACGGCTAAGCCCGTCGGTCCCGCTCAGGACTGAATCTGGACATCAGCGAAGCCACATCTGGAGGTGCTCACATGCACAAGACCACCCTTGGCGTCATTGTCGGTAACCGCGGCTTCTTCCCGGATCATCTCTGCGACGAGGGCAGGAAGGAAGTACTTGGCGTTTTGGCCGAGGAGGGATTCGACGCGGTCTGTCTCACGCCGGATGACACTCCCTTCGGCTCGGTGGAAACGCGAGCGGATGCCAAGAAATGCGCGGCTCTGTTCAAGCAACACGCCGAGAGCATTGACGGCATCCTCGTGACTCTCCCCAACTTCGGCGATGAGCGCGGCATCGCCGAGGCGGTGCGGCTGTCGGGCCTCGATGTGCCCATCCTCATCCAGGCCTATCCCGACGACCCGGCCAGGATGAGCCTGGCTGACCGTCGGGATAGCTTCTGCGGCAAAATGTCCGCCTGCAACAACCTGCGCCAGTATGGCTATGACTACTCCCTCACCACCAGTCACACAGTGCATCCCACCTCGGCCGAGTTCCACGCCGACCTGCAGTGGTTTGGCGCCGCCTGCCGCGTGGTCAAGGGCCTGCGCCAGGCGCGTATCGGCGCCATCGGCGCCCGGCCGGCGGCCTTCAACACGGTGCGCTACAGCGAGAAGCTGCTGGAGGCTTACGGCATCTCGGTGGAGGTCATTGACCTGTCCGAGATCTTCGGCCGGATCGGCCGCCTGGCTGACAACAACGATGCGGTGCAGGAGCGCCTGTCACGCATCAGCGCCTATTCCTGCGTGGACGGTGTGCCGGCCGAGTCGCTGCTGAAGATGGCCAAGCTCGGCGTGGTGGTGGATGACTGGATGGAGGAAAACGAGCTGGTGGCCAGTGCGGTCCAGTGCTGGACCTCCATCGAGGAGTTCTTTGGCGTAGTGCCCTGCACGGTCATGAGCATGATGAGTGACCGGCTGATCCCCAGCGCCTGCGAGGTGGACATCACCGGCGCCGTGGGCATGTACGCCCTGACCCTGGCCTCGGGCGTCCCGGCGGCGCTGTTGGACTGGAATAACAGCTACGGCGATGACCCTGACAAGTGCGTCATGTTCCACTGCAGCAACCTGCCCAAGAGCTGCTTCAGTGAGATGAAGATGAGTGTGCAGGACATCATCGGCGGCAGCGTTGGCGTCGAGAACACCTACGGCACCTGCGTGGGCCCCATCAGACCCGGGCCCTTCACGTACTGCCGCGTCTCCACGGACGACCTGGCCGGGGAAGTCCGCGCCTATCTGGGGGAGGGTGAGTTCACATCGGACCCGCTGGACACCTTCGGCGGCGCCGGTGTGGCCCGCATCCCGGACCTGCAGGGCCTGTTGCGGTACATCTGTGAACTGGGCTTCGAGCACCATGTGGCCATGACGCAGGCCCAGGTGGCCCGGGGCGTGGCCGAGGCCCTGGAGAACTACCTGGGCTGGGATGTCTACCACCACGGGACATAAGGCGAAGGCAGAAAGGATGGGCAGGATACGCGGGACAGGGGCACGCTAAGCAGGCTTCAGCCGCTTATCCTATCCATCCTGTCCATACCTGTCAGAGGCCCGTACTATGAACAGACCACCCGCCATCAGCCTCGATCTCATGCCGGCGTTCTATAACAAGCACGCCGGGGTGACCTATGGCGAGGCCTTCTACTTCGACCCGGCTTACCGCGCCCAGGTGGAGCGAGTGCAGGGTCGAGTGCAATACGACTACTGGGGGCGGCATGGCGTCGGCAGCGCCGATCCGCAGCCCTCGCCCAACCTGTTCATCCAGCCCGTGGACCTGATCCTGCGGACCCAGGGCGCGCAGTGGCGCTTCCCTGAGGATGCGACGGTCGAGAGCTGGGGCGAGCCGTGGGCGAGCCTGACCATCGCTGAGATCGAGGCCATTGATCCCCAGGCCGCGGCGCATCACCCGGTGGTGGACCAGCTTATCGCCCAGTACCAGGAGCTGCGGCGCATTTATGGAGAGCGGGCGGATATCTTCGGCCTGAAATCCGGGCTGATGAACATCCACACGCCCTACACCACCGCCCAGCAGCTTCGCGGCCAGGGTCTGTTCATCGAGATGGTCCTGGACCCGGCGGCGGCGCGGGTCATCTTCGACCAGATCTGGGCCATCTACCAGGCGGTCTTCGGGCGGCTGGCGGAGGTGGTCGGGGTGACGCCCACGGCCCTGCAACTCGGTGACTGCGCGGCTTCGCTGCTGTCGGCGGACGTGTACCGCGAGGTCGTGTTGCCGGTGAACCGGAAGCTGGCCGAGCGCTTCGCGGTAACGGGTTATCACTCCTGCGGGCCCTCGACGCATCTGCTCGCGGAGTTCGCGCGGCTGCCACCCTTGGCCAACGTGCAGCTCGGCCACGGCACGGACCTGCGCGAGGCTGTGCGGCGCTTCCCGGACACGCACCTGATGCCGCTGCTGAACTCGACAATCCTGCGTGAGGGCGATCCCGCAACCGTGAGTGAGTACGTGGCGGAGGTGGTGGCGGACACGGCCCCCGCACCGGAGGTCACCCTTTGCGCCTGGGCTTTGGACCGTGACACGCCGCCGCAAAACGTCAGCGCCATGTACGAGGCGGTAGAGGAGGCGTCAGTGGCCCCGTAGGGCCGGCAATCATGCCGGGCCCGCCGCCAGCGCGTGGGGCCGCCAGTCCCCTGGCGGAGAGGCCGTTTGGCGCGGCCTTGCCGGGGGCGGAGCCCCCTCCTACGGATCAGCGGCGTTGCCCGAAAGGATTGTCGGGCCTGCGAGGAATGCCGGGCGCACGAGGAAAGGAAACCACCCATGCACGAGCTCAACGAACGCCTGGCCTGGTGGACCGAGGCCCGTTTCGGAATGTTCATCCACTGGGGTATCTACTCAGTCCCTGCCGGCTTCTGGAAGGGACAACCAATTCCCGGCCTCGGGGAGTGGATCATGCACAACGGGCGCATCCCCCTGGAGGAATACGCCCCGCTGGCCCAGCAGTTCAACCCGGTGAAGTTCAACGCCCGCGAGTGGGTTGGGCTGGCGAAGGCCGCCGGGATGAAGTACCTGGTCATCACCAGCAAGCATCACGACGGCTTTGCGATGTTCAAGTCATCGAACCCCTACAACATCGTGGATGCCACGCCCTACGGCCGCGATGTCATGGCCGACCTGGCCGAAGCCTGTGCCGAGGCGGGAATCCGCCTGTGCTTCTACTACTCCCAGGACCAGGACTGGGCCGCGCCGGGCGCCTCCGGACACTGGGAGGAGATGCAGGACAAGGGCTGGTGGAGCCACAAGCCCGACCCGGAACGTTTCGCCCGCTACCTGGAGGAGAAGGTCAAGCCGCAGCTTAGAGAGCTGCTGACCAACTACGGCCCCATCGGGCTCATCTGGTTCGACACGCCCGTCGCCATCACGAAAGAACAGAGCGAGATGCTGCGCGACTTCGTGCACGCGCTGCAACCCGACTGCCTGGTCAGCGGCCGCGTGGGACACGATGTGGGCGACTACGGCTCGCTTGACGACAACCAGATCCCCTGCGGGCCGGTGGAGGGCGCCTGGGAGACCCCGGCGACCCTCAACGACACCTGGGGCTTCAAGTCCGATGACCATAACTGGAAGTCCCTGCGGGACGTGCTGTACCTGCTGGTGGACCTGACGAGCAAGGGTGTCAACTACCTGCTGAACGTGGGGCCGACCTCCGAGGGTCTCATCCCGCAGCCGAGCGTGGACCTGCTTCTGGGCATCGGGAAGTGGATGGCCGTCAACAGCGAGGCCATCTACGGCACGCAGCCCAACCCCTATCCCTATGAGTTCGACTGGGGTCGGATCACCGCCAAGGGCGACAGGCTGTATCTGCTGGTGATGGGCTGGGCGCCGGAGCTGCAACTGGTCGGCCTGCGCAACAATGTGAGGCGCGCCTATCTTCTCGCCGACCCGTCGCTGGAAGCGTCAGTGTCGCAGTCCCATGACACCGCCGCCGACCAGCATCTGCTGACCCTGGGTCTCCCGGCCCAGGGCCCCGACCCGCTGGTGAGCGTCGTCGTGCTGGAGCTGGAGGGGGCGCCGGATGTGGACACCTCGCCACTGCAACAGCCCGACGGCAAGATCAGCCTGCCGGTCTACATGGGCGAACTCCAGCCGGCCGGCCCGGAATCGGGCCTCAGCCTCTCTCGCGCCAAGGTGGCCCAGGGCTGGAAGAGCCTCGAGGACCGCGTCTCGTGGCGGATGAAGGTCCGCCAACCGGGGACCTTCGAGGTGCGGGCCATCGTGTCCTCGCCCTACCACGGTGGCCAGACCGCCAGGGGGCACGAAGTGGAAGTGACCGTCGCCGGGCAGGCGGTGCGCGGGGTGCTGAACCTGGACGAGAAGGTGGACAGCCCACGCGCCCGATACTTCCCGGAGTATGCGACGGCGCTGGGGATGGTAACGCTGGACGCGGCGGGAACCTACGACCTGAGCGTGCAGGCGACCTATCTCGTCCCTGAGGCCGGCGAGGGCCTCACGCTGGCCGGTGTGGAGTTGCGTCCAGTGCGGTAACCGGTAGGTCCGACTTCCAGCCGGGCCGGCGGGGCAGTTTGCCCCGCCTACCGGACTCGGAGGGGCCGGATCCGGATAGCCCCTATCGGGTTGGGAGGGTGCGCCCGGGGAGGATGCCCCGCCTACCGGGTTGGGGGTTCGCGCTGTGCCGGTGTGGAGTTGCGATTGGTGCAGATGTCCGCCATGCCTTTCTCTCACGGCCAGGAGGCTTGGCCGTGACACCCGACGCTTGTCGTCGCTAACGCAAGGAGACCACCATGCCATCCGCCCACGACCTTGCTGTTCTGCGTGATCTTGCTGCCCGTACGGCCGAGATCGCCGCCCTGCCGGTGCAGGAAGAGAAGCGTGCGCTGTGGCGCAAGCTCAACGGCCTGCGCCCCGAGCGACCCATGGTGATGATTGACCAGGTCTGCTGGAATGAGATGAACGTAGACGACGAGTTGACGCTGCGGTGCGAGGCCCCGGAATGTCGGGGCTATGAAGACTCCCTGCGCCGCACGCTCTTCCAGTGGAAGCACTTCCCCGTGGACATGGTCGTGGAGCCGTTCATCCGCGTCCCCAAGGCTGTGCATAACACGGGCTTCGGCGTGGGGGTACAGGAGGAGATCGCCGTCAGCGACCCGACCAACGCCGTCGTGGGACACCGCTTCATCAACCAGTTCGTGACCGAGGACGACCTGGAGAAGCTGCAGACCCCACGCATCAGCCACGACCCGGCGGAGACCGAGCGCCGCCTGGCCTTCGCCCACGAGGTCTTCGACGGGCTGCTGGAGGTCCGCGCCGAGGGCGTGGATCCGTACCTCTCGCTCTGGGACCCCATCAGCACCTGGATGAGTGTGGAGGGCGCGTTGTACGCTTTGGCCGACCGTCCCGATTATATGCACCGCCTCGTCGGGCGTATGGCCCAGGGCTACATGGGCATGCTGGACCAGTTGGAGGAACAGGGCCTGCTGTGCGGGCCGCAAAGCCTCATCCACTGCACCGGCGCCTGGACCGACGAACTGCCTGCTCCGGGCTATGACCCCCAGCGACCTCGCACCAAAGACCTCTGGACCTTCGGCCTGGCGCAGATGTTCTCAACCGTGTCACCGGCGATGTTCAAGGAGTTTGAGGTGGACTACATCAGCCCGCTTTGCGAACGCTTTGGGCTGGTGTACTACGGCTGCTGCGACCCGCTGGACAAGAAGATGGCGGAGGTCCGGATGATCCCCAAGGTGCGGAAGGTCTCCATGAGTCCGTGGGTGGATCAGGAGCTGGGCGCGGCCGAGATCGGTACCGACTTCGTCTTCTCACGCAAACCCAGCCCCGCGTTCCTGGCCACGGACACCTTCCATGGCGACCAGGTGCGCGAGGACCTGCTGACCACGAAGGCCATCTGCGAGAGGCACGGCTGCCCGCTGGAGTTCATCCTCAAGGACATTAGCACAGTGCGCTACGACCCGCCGCGCCTGTTTGAGTGGGCGCGCATCGCCATGGAGGTGGCGGAGGGATAGAGGGCACCATCGGTGCGTCGGAGCGCCTGCCGTTCACCACTTCCACCGCCACAGGTGCACGCCTGAGCCGAAGTAGAGGCCGGTGTCGGTCAGCGCCCAGCCACAACTGATGTCCACCGGCGACCGGGCGAACTCGCGGACTTCGCAGGTCTCGGGGCTGATCGTGATGAGGGAATTGCCGGCCAGGCCGTAGATGAGGCCGTCGGTATGAAGCTGCAGCGAGATGTCGTGCACCCGCCCCTGGGGGATCTCGCCCCGGTGGACGATGGAGCGGCTGGCGATGTCATAGACCACCAGCGCGGGCGAGCCACTGGTGGCGATGAAGACCTTTCCCCGCGCCACGGCCAGGGCCACGATGGTGTCGGCGTCCTGCGAGGGACTGAGCTGCGCCAACTTGCGCTTCCCCGCCGGGTCCCACACGAAGAACCGCGCATGATCGGCCTTGGGCGTCGTGCCCCCGCCACCGTAGATGCTACTGCCGCCGAAGATCAGGCCCGTCTCCGGATCATAAGCCAGGGCCGCAATCGCCTGGTCCTCGATGATGCCCCGGTAGTTCTCGACCACCTGGTTGGTGCGCGGGTCAAAGACCGCCATGGCGCCGCCCCATTGACCGTAAGGCGGGTAGCTCCCCACGTACAGCTTATCTCCTGGCCCCACGATCATTGCCCGCGGGCGCAGGTGCCCGTCACCCAGGTTGCCAATGCAGTACGGGTTGTGGTCCGGGGTATCGCCCTTGTTCCACGGCTTGCCGGGGTCGTAGCGTGACATGGCACTGCCGGGATAGGCACACATGTACAGCAGGTTGTGCCAGGTGGCGAAGGAGTAGATCTCTCCCCCGACGTTGGTCGGGTTGCCGGGGTTAGTGGTCTCTCCGGTGGCCGGATCGTAGGCGAACAGCTCCAGCGGCATCGCCGTGCTGCCATAGATGACGCCTCCAGGCCCCGCGCCGACCACGAACACCGGGGAGCCATCGCCCTTGTAATCGAAATGCCCCTCGGTCTTCTCGCCGGTCGCGTTGTCCACCAGGGTGTAGTTGCCGTCCAGGTCGGCGGCCGCCAGCACCTTGCCGTCGGCGGTCATACGCGGCGGCGAGCCCGGCCATTCGCTCTCGGGGATCGGCGTCCCCAGCCCGCCTGCCAACCGGTACCACTGTCCCCCCAGCCTGGCATAGGGGAGGCCGTCCTTGCCCAGGTACACCTGCCCCGAACCGGCGGGCCGCTGGTCTTCGGGCAGGATGCCCCGGCGCTCACCATTGGCCGGGTTGTATCCCACGACCTGAGCGCGTACGGTCCCGATGCCGGTGTAGACCCAGCCGTCCGGCCCGGTGGCCATCCACTGGCTGTACTTCTCTTCGGGGTCCAGTCGCCCCAGGTCTTCCATCTCACCGGTGAAGGGGTCATACGAGACCAGCTTGGCGTTAGGGTAGGTGCAGGCGTACAGCTTCCTGTCCGGGCCGATGGTGAAGTTCCACAGGTAGCTCTCAGTCTGGGAGGGCTTGCCCACGAACTCGATGCCCTTCTCCGGGGCCCTGGGGTCGAAGCGCAGGATGTGGCCGCCGTCCCAGGTGCCGAGGTAGATCCTCTTGTCCGGTCCGACGATGAAGGCCCAGGCGCCGGGGTTACCGGGTGGTGCGCCGAACTGGCGCGCCTCACCCGTCCTGGGGTTCACCTGGACGAGAAACAGCGGCCCGCCAGACTGGTTGAAGTTGAAGTACAACAGGGTGTCTTCGCCATTGGCATCCGGACCCACGATGGCGCCCATCAACCCGGCCTTGACCACCGGCACACCGAGGTCCTCAAACTGCCCGGCCATGGCCATGCCAGTCACCACCAGCCAAGAGATCGCCCCCGGCAGCAGGCGTCGCATATCGTGCCCCAACACGGGCCTCCGTTCTTGCTACAGCACCTCCGCCACGGCATGGCGGACACGCTTGATGGGTGCCCTGGTCCTGGCCGCCTTGCGGTCGGGGTGAGTCCCGATGCGCACAGCGCAGTTCACGATGTCCACCGACCGGGCGCACATGCCCCTGGTGCAGTTCATACGTCAGTGCTTCAGTCCCATGGCGCTGGCCCAGCGCCACTCAAACAAGGGGCGGAGGCGGGAATGCTTCGTCGTCTGTTCCGCACCGGCCTCTGCACCCGCCACGATCAGGGGAGGTGAAACGCAGTCAGTGTGGCGTCGGCCCCTGCCGCCAGCAGCACGCCCGGCTCGTCGGCAGCCTCCAGCCGCGCGTACTCGCCCACCGCCACCACCTGCGGCTCCTCCAGAGCAGGGGAGTAGGCCACCAGACGACCCGGCAGGGCAGCCACGACCCGCGGCCCCGCGCTTCCGCTGACCACGGCGACCGCGCGCACGGCCTCACCAACGAGGAGCGACCGAGCCAACTCGCCGGCCGCATCATAGACAAGCAGGTAGCCGTCGGCTTTGCCGAGCACCGCTTCGGCGACGCCATCGGCGTTCACGTCACCCAGGACACAGTCATTGATGGGCGTCAGAGCATGGAGCCACTCGTACTTGAGCGTAGCCGGGTCCAGGCGCCCGAGCCCGTTCTCCGTGCAGACCGCCACCCGGGCCTGCCCCGGCGCCGGGGCGCCCCAGTACTCCAGCAACACGCCCTTGCCGCGCGGGAGACTGCCGCCGGCCTTGCGCCGCATCTGGGTGTCCAGCACGCTCAGGCAGCCCCAGACCTCGGTAGAGATGATCTCCTCGGCGCCGTCATTGTCGTAGTCAAAGCCGTGGGACAGGGTCATGGTCTGGAAGGCTGCTGGCAAGCGGCAGTCCCCGGCCAGCTTCCCCTCCGCCGTCACGAAGCTGGCCAGGTTGTAGTTGCCGACAACGATAAGCGGCATGCCGTCGGGTCTGTGCAGCAAGCCGATGGAGTAGCCGATAGGCAGGTCGGCGTTCTGCTTTGCGCTCTCCAGAAAGTCCATGCGCCACAGCTCCGTACCGTCGGGTTGCAGGCAATAAAGCCGCGCCTCGCGGGTGGTGACTAACAGCCGAGGAGGGGTGCCCGGACCCGCCAGCTCCGGGTAGCACTCGACGGCTGTGATGTACCCGGGCATCCGCTTCCTCAGCATGACCGATCCGTCAGCACGCACGACAGCCAGCCCTGCCTGGTCCGACCAAACGATCGCTTCACGCCGCCCGTCACCGTCCACGTCGCGCTGTAGCAGTCCAGCGACGCGGGTGGCCTCGGCTCCATCGGCGCGTACCGACAGCTCCGTCATGCCCAGGCCCCCCGGCCAGTCAGATGGGGGGAAGATGAGCCGCAGATGTCGCGCCTTCTCCCCGACCTCCCGGCAGGTCCAGCGGAGGATGGGCCAGACCGTGCCCTTGTGCAGGTTCTCGAAGGTGCAGTCGCTGGTGAATGTGAGCACCTTGCGCCGGATGTCCTGACGGAAGCCGTCGTCGCTGAACTCGGCCTGAACCGTGCGGGGCGGCGGGTAGGTGGCCGGGTCGGGGATGCGGTTGTAGTCGCCGAAGGTGTTCGTGTGGAAGTCCACCTGGCTCAGGGGACGGCTGTCGCGCAGGTCCAGCTCCAACTGGACGCCACTGCCCCCCGGCCAACTGACCGTAGCCCAGCGGGTCACCACGCGGTCAAAGAGGGTGGCAAGCTGGCCTTGCGCAGCAGGCGTGCTGGTAAAAGCCGGCGCGGCCACTGCCTCCGCGAGCCGCGAGAAGGCCGAGGCATGCCATAGCACCCGCCCCACCGGTTGGCCGCTGGACGTGGCGCTTGGTCGTGCGGGCGTCGTCGCCTGGGCCCACAGGCGCTGCAGCAGCGCTGCCGTGCCGTCTGGGCTCTGACCCTCGGAACCGGACATGTTCAGCGCGCCCAGACGCAGGCCTTTGCCGCCCGCCTGCGCCCAGTCAGTGGCGCTCACATAGACGACCTGCGCGTCAGACACCAGGGGACCGCACTCCAGGCGCTGTCCTGAGGGAGCCGCGGCGATCAGGGCCAGCTCGTCTCGTCCCCGGATGCTCCCCCGCACCAGCAGTCCCGTTGCCCCCAGGGGGCGGGCCTGCAGATCGGCGGGATGCTGCGGGTCGGCGGCGTAAAGAGCGTTGCGGAAGACCCGCAGGTCACCGGGTTGCCCGTCCAGAAGCTGGGTCTGGCGCAGCAGCGTCGGGACGGCTGCGCCCTCCAGTTCATCGCCGCCCTCTAGCGCCAGCGCGACGGCGTCGGCGTTACGCACACGCATCCCCGCCAGCCCGTCCCGGGCGACCATGCCGTCGGGCTCCAGCCAGGCCCGCTGCGGAGTGCGGAAAGTGCAGATGAGGCCGAAGCGGCCCTCACGGGTCTGGGTCAGCAGGTCCACGATGACAAAGTACTCGCCCCGTCGCCAGACGATGTTGCGTGTCCAGTCGCAGGCGGTATAGTCCGGGAAATGGCTGGCGACCAGGCCCACCCGTTGGCCGTCGTGCAGGGCCTGCAGTTCGCACCCGGCCGGCTGGGGGCTGTCGTTGCGGCCATCGGTACAGTAGACCGCCGTGCGCGGCAGGTTGCCCTGTTTCTCGGTATTGGCATGGAGCCAGACGTGACCCAGGTCGGTGTAGCGGATGATGGAGTTGGCGTCCAGCGGGGGCTGGTTATCGGCGGCCGCGACCTGGAAGCCCTCCAGCACCAGATACTGCCCGTCTGGCTCAAAGCTGTCACGGAAACAGAGCTTCTCGAAGGTGCGCTCAAGAGGCGCGGCCAGGTAGCGCTCTCCCTTCTCGCGAGCGGCGGTGCGGTCGTGGGACAGTTGGCGATAGCGGTACTCACCCAGGGGCGCGGCCCGGATGCCCAGCCAGTCCGGTGGCCCCGTCGAGGCCACTGCGCCTGAGAAGTTGCGGG
>JABLXH010000097.1 GCA_013178155.1 Armatimonadota bacterium
GAAAACCTCGGCGCTGACCCTGCCGCCGCGCTCAATCAGGTTCTGGATCGCGTCCGTGATCTCCAGTTCACCCCGCGCGGACGGCTGCGTTGCGTCAATGGCGGCAAAGATCGCCGGTATGAAGGCATATACCCCGACGATGGCGAGGTTGGATGGAGGGTCCTTGGGCTTCTCCACCAGGCGCACCACGCGCTGGTTCTCATCCAGCACCGCCACACCGTACCGCCGGGGATCATCCACCTCGCGCAGGAGGAGTGAGGCGTCCATGCCATCGCTGCGGAAGCGTTCCACAAAGCCCTTGATCCCGTTTTCCAGGAGGTTGTCGCCCAGGTAGAGGATGAACGGCGTGTCGGCCAGGTATTCGCGGCACAGACTGACGGCGTGAGCCAGACCGAGGGGCTTCTCCTGGGTGATGTAGGTCGCCTGCAAACCCCACTGCTCGCCATCGCCCACATAGCGCTGCACGGCCTCAGGGTGGTGCCCCACCACCAGACCGACCTCGCTTAAGCCCGCCTCGGCCAGGGCGTTAAGGACATGCCCCAGGAGGGGTGTGCCCGCCACCGGGAGCAGATGCTTGGGCTTGGAGAAGGTCAGAGGTCGCAGGCGCGTCCCCTCGCCAGCACAGAGCACTATGGCCTTGAGTTTACGCATGGGCACTTTCCCCTTGCCTTCGTGAATAGGACACCTACAGGCCGAACGTCATGTGTGGGCCGGCCAGCAAGCGCAGCAGGAGCATAACGGGAACCAGGATCACGCCAAACACGGCGCGGTTGATCGGTGGAACCGCCAGGACAAGCAGCAGGAGTATCAGCATCACCGACTGAAACCTGGCGTGGAAGGCGTATAGCCGAACCCGCTGGCGATCGCTCAGTATACCCTCCAGTACGTGCGCTCCATCCAGTGGCCCCAAGGGTATCAGGTTGAAAACCCCAAGCAGAAGACAGGCAAACATGATGATGACCGTTGGCCCGGTATATACACCGGTGATGCCCAAGCGCACGGGTATGGCCAGCAGGGCCGCGGTCAGGAAGTTGCTCAGTGGTCCCCATAGCGCCACCATGGCGCCGTTCCACCGGGGATTTCGCATCGCCAAGACGTTTACCGGCACCGGCTTGGCCCAGCCAAACCCAAACACCAGAAACAGCGTGGTGCCGATGGGGTCATAGTGGGCCAAGGGGTTCAGGGTCACGCGGCCCTGCGCTCGCGGCGTGGGGTCTCCGTAGAGTTCAGCACTCTTGGCATGGGCGAACTCATGCACGGTGATGGCGATGACCACCGCGATGAGCCAGGCCAGCAGCTCGCCCAACCCGATCTGGCCCTGTATGAAGCTCTTCAGCATAGTCTATGTCTGCCGCCGTCGCGACTGCTCCAAGGCCTGCAGGGCCGCCTGGAGTTGCCCCTGGCGGTCAGCTCCGTCGTCGAGTTTCGCTTTCAGTGCCGCTTCGAGGGCCTCGCGGAAGCCAGGCCCCGGCGGGTAACCGGATGCCACCAGGTCATCGCCGGTGACGTCCGCCTGCCAGGGGCTCGCAGCCAGCCAGCGCCGTAGATTGCCTCGCGTGCCCGGATGGCTGGCCCACAGAGCCAATATCCCGGCGCGGGGCACACGGCGCAGCACTTCGTGCAGTGTACTACTTTTCGCCTCCGCTGCAAAGACCGCCGCGGGGGGCGAGGATACCATTGCCGCTGCTGCCTGCACGGCATCCCGCTGCGCAAGAGTGAGTTCGAAAGCCCTCGTTACCTCGCCGACTGGCTCCCCGGCCAGCATTCCAAGGACCGCGAGAGCCCGGTCGGCAGGTGTCGCCTCAGGGACCGATTCCAGTTCCGGCAGCATGGCCAGGCGGTCCAGCGCCCGCAACCCCAGTTCGGCAAGCGCACCCCACTGCGCCAGGAGCTCACACGCACTCGTGAACTCAGGGATGATCAGCGTGCGCTCCAGCTCCCCCCAGAGCCGCGCCCCGGAGACCCTGCGGAGCATGCCGTCGGTAACCGCCGTGTGGAGCCAGGCCAGGGTCTGCGGTTCGACAGTGAGGTCGAACGTCGCGGCGTAGCGGGCTGCCCGCAAGATGCGTGTTGGGTCATCAACGAAGGTCCGCGGGTGCAGGCCCCGCAGTAGCCGCAGTTGTAAGTCCAGACGGCCCCCCAGCGGGTCAATGAGCGTTGCCGGGTGGGATGTCAGCGGCAGCGCCATGGCATGGACTGTGAAATCGCGCCGTCTAAGGTCCTCGTCCAGCGGAGCCGGCGCCACTTCGGGCAAGGCCCCGGGCTCGGGATAGCTCTCGCGCCGCGTGGTGGCCAGATCAACGTGCAAGCCACTCGACCAGTCGACCACGGCGGTGCCGAAGCGCTGGTGCATAGCAACCTGCCCATCCAGGGCGCTGCTCAATGCCTGGGCAAGCCCCCCCACCTCGCCCTCCACCGCGATGTCCAGGTCCAGCGTCGGCCGACCCAGGAGCAGGTCCCGCACCGGGCCGCCGACGAGGTAGGCACGAAGCCCTGCGGTCTGAGCCAGATCGCCAACGAGGCGGACCACGGTCACCGCCTCGGCTGACCAGACGCGTTCGGGCTCCAGACGCATGGCAACCCTCTTTGTAAAGGCTATGCCAGGCGTTCCGGCATGAGGTCTTGTCTTACCAGGTCGGCCAGGCTTTCCCGGGCGTAGATGAGATCGGCCTGTCCATCGGCCACGAGCACCATCGCTGGCCGCGAGAACCGGTTGTAGTTGGAGGCCATGGCGTGGTTGTAGGCCCCGGTGCCCAGAACCGCCAGGATATCGCCGGGTGCCGGCTCGGGCAGGGCGATCTCCGGAATCAGGGTGTCGGTCTCGCAGTGCGCGCCGGATATGCGTACCAACTCGTGCGTGGGCGCCTCGTTAGCCCGGTTGGCCAGGAGCGCCCGGTAGACGGCATCATACATTACCGGGCGGGGGTTGTCTGAGAGACCGCCATCTACTGAGACATAGGTACGAACACCCGGAATATGCTTCACCACACCGACCGTGTAGAGAGTCGTGCCTGCCTCGCCGACAATGGAGCGGCCCGGCTCCAGGATCAGCTCGGGGACCGGGAAGTCTCTGGCCGCACAGGCGTCCTTCAGCGCTGTGCCCACTGCCTGAGCCAGTTCCTCGATGGTAGGCGGAATGTCATCTTCCTGGTAGCGAATCCCCAGACCACCGCCCAGGTCCAACTGCCGCGCCGCAAATCCGAACTCGTCACGCATGTCGGCCAGGAAATCCACCATCGCGGCAGTGGCGTGCTTGAAGGCGTCGGTGTCCAGAATCTGTGAGCCGATGTGGGCATGGAATCCGTGCAAGGTCAGATTCGGCAGCTCCAACGCCAGCCGGGTACCCTCGCGAGCCGACCCGCAACGCAGGCCGAGGCCGAACTTGGTGTCCTCCTGGCCAGTCTGGATCGCGTGGTGGGTGTGGGCCTTGATCCCCGGCGCGACGCGGATCAGTATGTCCGCAGTGCGCCCCATCTCAGCCGCGATCTGCGAGAGGTCGTGGAGCTCCTCCAGGCTGTCCACGACGATGCGCCCGACACCGGTCTCCAGAGCCATCCGGAGAAGATCGGGTTTCTTGAAGTTGCCGTGGAGCTTGATGCGCTCCGGGGGGAAGCCAGCTTGCAGGGCCGTGTAGAGCTCACCGGCCGATGCGGTGTCAAGGGCCATCCCTTCCTGGTCCATCAGTCGGGCAATGGCAGTTGTTAGCAATGCCTTGCCGGCGTAGGCAATCTCCACCTCAGGCAGCACTGCGCGGAAGGCGCCCAGGTACCGACGGCAGTTGTCGCGCACCAGCCACTCGTCCACCACATAGAGCGGAGTACCGAAGCGCTCCGCCAACTCGACCGTGTCGCAACCGCCGATGGTCAGGTGTCCCGCGGCGTTGATGCCCTGGGTTCCAAAGAGCGTCATAGTGACCTCCTGCTTCCGACTACGCCAGAGACGGACCCCGCAAGTGCACGAAACAGCCCCAAAAGTGGTCTTTTGGGGCTGCGTGCCTGGCTGACCGGCCCGGGCGGAAGCGCTACTGCTGGTTGCTTGCGATCAGGATCTGACCCGACTGGCTGTCAAAGGTGATGTGGACGTCGAGGGCCTCCGCGATGAACTGCAGCGGCACCATGGTCCGCCCCTGCTTGATGTAGGGGGCCATCTCCAGCATACGGGTCTCGCCGTTGACCTCGGCGTTGCGGTCTCCAATGGTGAGCTTCATGTCAACACTCTTGTTGACGGCATGCACCTTCTTCTCCACGGGGAACCAGTACAGCACGCCGTCCGTGTGCTCGAAGATCTCACGCAAGGGGGCAACCGACAGTCCACGGCGCGTCTCAGGCGCGGCCCGCAGCGTCAGCACCTCGCCGTCAAACACGATCTTGATGTCCCTGACCTTGGCCACGGCCACCGGCACGGCTGCAGTGCGAACAGCGGCGGGAGTCGCCGTTCGCGCTGCCGGGGGAAGGCCGTCCAGCTCACCGGGATCTGGCAGGCGAGCCAGCATCCTGGCCGCGGGAACAGGCGTGCTGTCGGCCGTCGCCAAAGCGGCCCCAACCAGGGGTACCGGGGCCAGCTCCGGACGCGCCAGGGCCGCGATGCGTGGTTCGGGCGCTGCGGCCGGTGATGGAGCCACCACTGTGATCGGCTGCATCTCGACAGCCTTGCTCGCCACCGCGACCGCTGGTCCGGTGATTGGCGTCAAGGTCGAACGGTTGCCCGCGGCAGGCGTCGGGGAGGCTATCTTCACTGGAGCCGGCTTATCCGTCGACGCCAGGGTCGGGCGCGCCCCTCCATCGGCGGGCACTGTTACTGCCGCGCTCGCTCCGTCCGGCCGACTGGTGCGCATCAGCGGCGGAGCGGCCGGGGCAACCTCAAGCCTGTCCAGATCGGGCCCTTGCGCGACCAGCCCGAGCGGCTCTGTGGTGGACTTGCCCATGGCTACGGCAGGAAGGGCCGCGGCAGGGACCGTGGTCGGTGGAGCAGCGGCAATGACCGGAACCGGCGCCGTCACGGGCGGCGCCACCGGGGCCGAAGGCACCACAGGCAGAGTCGGCTGGCTTGTAGACGTCTCACCAACCGGCAGGTCGCCGCCGGCGGTCGTTGACATCAGGGTCATGCTGTGGTTCTCGACGATGACGGTGACCTGGGCGGACCGGGCCTCGTTCTCGGCCGCATCAACCGCCACCGCCTCCAGTACGTGGGTGCCATCGGCTTCGCGGGTGGTGTCCCACAGGTCCGTGTACGGCGGAGCCTGCATCATCATCTTGTGCAGACGACCGTCCACGTAGAAGTAAACCAGCTCGACACCCACGTTGTCCTCGGCTTCGGCCTTGATCTCCACGGGACCCCGTAGCTTCGCGCCCTGGGCCGGATAATAGACGCGCAAGACCGGCGGAATGCGGTCCGGACCGCCCGCCGCCGCACCCTGGACCTGGACGGTGATGGTCGCCGTGTTGGCGGCCCCGGAGGTGTCGATGGCACGAGCCCCGATCTTGTGCACCGTGTTGGCTGAGTAGGTGAAATCCCAGTTGAAGGACTGCCTGCCCTCCAGCAGCGGTGAAGCCAGGTCGAATCCCTGGGCTAGCCTATCGTCAATATAGAGCTCGAGGCGTGTGATGGGGCGATCCGAATCAGACCGGAAAGCCACATCGATCCAGACGCTCCCGGACACCTGCGTGCCCTGGGTGGGGCGGGTGATCGCCACGAGCGGTGCCCCCAGGGCCAGACCCGGGAAGATAGCGGTGGTGAGAAAGCTGAGCAGGGATACGGCGAAGAGCGTGCGGTAGACGGCGGGGTGAAGTGAACGTGCCATGTGCACCATCCCTCACGGCTGCGTTTGGGTGCTGCAAAGTGCGGCCACGGCGGACAGTCCGCAAGAGCACTGCCTCGCCCCTGGTCAGTAACGAACGCGCCGGATGCTAGACCGCATCAACCCCGGTGCCCCGTAGGAGTACCCGCCGGGACACGGCCAAAAACCTCACGCTGTAGCCTACCATAGCCACGCGCCCGAAGTCAATACACGTCGCCAACAGGCGTTGGGCAAGTGTCTTACCTGGTACACGGAGTCTGGCCTTGTGCGGGGCCGGTTTGGTGGCCGCGGAGTACTGGACTCTGCACCCGTGCGGCAGGTATTTGTTCGTCAGAGGACGAAGCCTTCAGGGCGCATCACATCTCTGGGAGGACGTGGACATGCCCCTGACGGAGCGCGAGAACTACGTCCGCAACGTCCGCATGACCGGCCCCGAGTGGATGCCCTGCACCGTGGCCATCTCCGGCGCCTCGTGGAACCAGTGGCGAAACGAGATGGAGGACGTGGCAGCACGGCATCCCCTCTTCTTCCCGGGCTTCCAGAAGGGACAGCGCGACTGGGACGCGTGGGATCCTGGCCCGGCGCACCGCGCCGGCGAACGCTACACCGACGCCTGGGGCTGCGTCTGGTACACAGACATAGATGGCCTTGAGGGCGTCGTTATCGAGCACCCTTTGGCCGACTGGGACGCGCTGGCCACCTACCGCCCCCCAGACGCGTCTGTGCAGCTTGATCGCTCCACCGTCGACTGGGAGCAGGTGCGACAGCGGACCCTGGCGGCCAAGGCTGCCGGGCAACTCACCGCCGGCTCACTGGCGCACGGGTTCCTGCTGATGCGGATGTACTACCTGCGCGGGTTTGATAACCTGATGCTTGACTTCGCCACCGAGGACCCGCGGTTGGACGACCTGATCGCCCTGATCAACGAGCACAACCGCATCATCGTGGACCAGTATGTCTCCATGGGCGTGGACATGATCGACTTCCCCGAGGACCTGGGAACACAGACCGCCTCGCTCATCAGCCCGAAGCACTTTCACCGCTACATCATGCCGGCCTACCAGTCGCTCATGCAGCCGGTCCGCGATGCTGGCATTATCTGCGGCTCGCACAGCGACGGCTGCATCATGGAGCTGATCGACGACCTCCTGGAAGCCGGCCTGGACATTGTCAACCCACAGGATCTCTGCAATGGCATAGACAACCTGGCCCGCGAGGTCAAGGGCCGCGTCTGCATCAAGCTGGACGTGGACCGCCAGACGGTGGTGCCATTTGGCAGTCCCGATGACATCCACGACCTGATCGAGGAGGAGGTCCGCAAGCTCGGCTCGCCCCAGGGCGGGCTAGAGCTCGTCTGCGGCATCTACCCGCCGACACCACCGGAGAACGTGGATGCCGTCTGCAGCGCCATGGAGGAGTTCCGGACCTACTGGTTCGACGGGCGAGGAAACTGAGCGCGAGGAACCTGTGCTAACGGACCTCTACCCCGATCCGTTCGGCATGCATACACGCCGCATCTGAACGTGGCGGGGCGGACGACAGCGGTGACCTCGCTCGGCGGTGTCTAGCCGCTCACGGTCAGTCTCAGCCGGACGGTCCACGTCTGGCCCGCCCGGATGTCGCCCTGTACCGGGTGGCAGCCCAAGCGATAGGCGGCGACCCCGTAGTGCCGCTCGTCCACCAGCGCAGCATCCAGCGCTGTCTCCACCCGGATGCCGACGCCATCTCGCCCCCGGAGCACCACCACCCGCAGGCCGCGGCTCAGCACGGGTTCTGCCGCGCGCCCAGGCGGCAATGCCCCGGTGCCGGGGGCGCGCTCGTATCCCCCACCGCCGAACTGCGCTACCGGGAAGTCCACCTGGTGCCGCCACATGTGGACGTGGCCGGGGCTGAGTGCCTTCCAGTCGTAGCTGACCGTGAGGCTCGCGTCATCGAGGCGCACGCGCTCGCGGTACGTCAGCACGGTCGTGCCGTCCACGCGTTTGCCGCTGAACTCCAGATCGCCTGACGGCAGAACCTCGCAGACCGTATCAGCATAAGCGAAGTCGCGCCAGCGGTCATCGCTCACGATGAAGGGCCGCAGGTGCTGGGCCAGCGTGCGCTTGCGGTCGGTGAGCAGCAGCAGTTCCCCTCTTTCGTCGAACATGGCCACGTAGCCCTCCCGCCGCACCAGCAACCGGTCTCCCCGCTGCACCACTGGCTCAGGGCCCTCCACCGCGAAGACCGGCGAGGGGTCGGGCATCTCACCCGCGCGTTCGGGCTCATCGGTCGGGCAGAAGATGCGCCCATCCTGGGCCGGTACGATGAAGTCCGCGGCCACCTTGCCGCTACTGTAGTCGCGGTGGCGCGCTGCAAGGCGAACCCGCACGTCGAAGGGGGTCGGGTTGACGATGACGGTCCCGCCGTCGAACTCCCTGCGCCACGAGCCGTCCGCCTGCGCCTGGCCGGGGCCGTTTGGGTAGCCCAGAGGGGCGTCATACTCCGGGTACCACCATCGTTGCCCGCGCCAGCGCGTGTGCAGGTCATAGGCGAAGTAGCCGTCGCCCATCAGGGTCGTCGCCAGGCCAAACCGCATACGCTGCTTCAGGCCGTATCCCCGGTCCAGCAGGGCCTGGCGGGCGGCCTCATCCAGCGTTCGCCAGGGGTCGTACGGTGGCTCGATGCCGGAGCTGCTGACGATAGTGGTGACATTCGGGCGCGCTGGCGCGCTGCACCAGCGCAAGTACTCGCCCAGCGCCCAGTCCCACTGCTGCCGCCCATCGAGCACACAGTCCAGGTAGTCCTCCAGCAGGATGCCGTTCATGTAGGGCCGGCCCCAGTCCCCGGCCTGGTTGGTCATGAAGGGGACATCCGGCCCGAGGGCCTCCCGCACCTGTCGCGCCAACTCAGTCTTGGCCCTGACCCACTCCGCGTCGAGCCACTCCCGGTTGTCAGCCTTGCCGTCACCGTCGGCGTCTATCTGGTAAGGCTCGCCATGTTCGATGTTGCAGGCCCACCAGTCAAAGCCGCTGCCCATGCAGTCAATGAAGGTGCCGTCAAAGCCCCGCTCGCGGACACTTCTCACCGACCGCTGCGCCAACCAGGCGATGACCTCGGGCCTGGTCAGGTTGATCATCTCGGTTCCGGGCCAGCCTTTGATGCGCTGGCCGTTGGGCTGCAGAAGCCAGCCCTCCGCCGGGAAGGTCGGGTCTTCAGGGTCGGCGTAGGGCGCCGAGGACGAGAAGTCCAGGATAACGATGTGAGGGTTCAGCTTGCGCACCGCGGCCATGTTGGCCGCCAGCTTCTCCCGCTGTTCGGCGTTGGTCCAGTCGGCCCACAGCCCGCCGATGAGCAGGTCAAACCGGGCCACTTCGGCGATGTCCTGTTCGGTGCTCCACGGCGTCAGGTTCACGGAGTAGCAGTTGGCGATGCGGGGGAACGGCGGGTTCACGGCCATCGGGGCCGCCGTGCCGGCTGTGAAGGTCGCCAGGATGAGTCCCGCGACAGCCGCCCCTTTGTGCTCCATACTCTTACATCCTGACTGCCGAGTGTGTTGCCGCCGCTTCCACTGCCGCGGCTGCTGCCCGCAGGGCGGCCACGCCATCTTCCGCTGTCGCCAGAGCTGTCGTCTCCCCACGCAGGCCGCGCAGGAACTCACTGATCTGTACCCGATAGATGTCGGCCCGTGCCACGATCACGTGCTCCACCTCGTAGCCGGGTTTTTCACGGTCATAAAGCCGCAGCTCTCCAGTCTGGAAGTCGCACGTTAGCACACCCCGGTCGCCGTATAGCTCCAAGGTGTGGCGTTGCGGGTGCTGGATGTAGTCCATGTGGCACTGGACCAGGGCCCCGGACGTGTAGCGCATCAGGATACTGAACATGTTGGGCTTCGGCTTCATCTCCAGGTCACCCAGGGTGTTGCTCTCGGCGCTGACAAGCTCCAGATCGCCAAAGAACAGGCGCAGGTAGTCCAGGAGGTGCGTATAGTCAATGATCAGGGCGTTCTCTTCCTCAAAGCGGTAGGGCGTCGTTGCACACATGAGGGTGAAGTAGGTCCCGACCATGGCCCGCCCGCCTACCAGAGTGCCCAGGACGCCCGACTGCGCCACCTCCAGCACCCGGCGCATGCCGGCATGGCTGCGCATGGTGTAGCCGACGGCGAAGAAGCGCCCTGAGCCCTCTGCTTTCGCGGCCAGGGCTTCGGCGTTGGCAACGTTGTCGGCCAGAGGTTTCTCACAGAGCACGTCGCAGCCCGCGTCCAGGGCTGCCTCGGCCATGGGGCGGTGCAGGTGGTTGGGCGTGCAGACCCAGACGGCATCCGGCCCCGCAAACAGGGCATCCTCGTAGCTGCTGAAGGCCTGGGCTCCCGGCGCCTCGGCCAGGGCGGCCTTGAGGTTGCTATCCAGGCTGTCACAGACCCACACCTCTGCCTCGGGGCGCTCGGTCCAGAGGCGCGCGTGGCGTTTGCCGATGGAACCGCATCCTACGACAAGCACTTTCAGCGGTTTGGCCGCGAAATCGCCGTCTACCATACCGTGAATCCTCCGTCTACGGCCAGGTTCTGGCCGGTGACATACGCCGCCGCGTCCGAGGCCAGGTAGACCACCGCGCCCTTGAGGTCGGTGCCATCCTTGCCCATGCGGCCCAGCGGCGTCTGCTTGCTGTAGCGGCGGATGAACTCCTCGGGCTGGCCGCGCTCAAAGCCGCCGGGCGAGATGCAGTTGACCCGGATGCCGTCCTTGCCGAGATCAGCGGCCAGGTCGCGAGTATAGCCGATGATGCCCGCCTTGGCGGCGCTGTAGTCGCTCATGTTGGGGATCATCCCGGGTGAGCCCTCGTAGACCCAGCGGTCGCGGCCCACCATTCCGCTGATGGAGCCGACCGTGATGATCGAGCCGCCGCCCTGGGCGCGCATGATGGGGACAACGTGGCGCACGCAGAAGAACGTGCCGCGGATGTTGATGTTGACCACATACTCGAAGTCCGTGATGTCACGGGTGTCGGTGGTGACACCCCCGGCGGTCAGACGGGCCCCGCCAGCGTTGCAGACCAGGATGTCCAGCCGCCCGTATTCAGCCATTGCCGCCTGCACGGCCGCACCCACCGAACCATCGTCCATGATGTCCATCGCCAGCGGCAGTACGCGCACGCCGCAGTCCTCGCGCAGACCCACGGCAGCCTGTTGCGCCTTCTCCAATTGCCTGGAAGTGATGGCGAGGTCGGCGCCCGCCTCGCCGAGCGCCTCGGCCATGTCGAGGCCCAGGTTCTGGGCCCCGCCCGTAACAAGCGCTACACGTCCTGCCAAGTCGAACAGGTCACGAATGTGTGGGCCGCGTCTGCCCATGCCAGTACACCCCCTGGGCCTGTGGTTGACGTAGGCGAAATGCCCGTGGTGACTTCCCCACCGGCGCTCCGGGCACCTTTGCCAAAGGCGGCGACGATGTGCTATACTCGCTCCGCTGATCCCTCGCTGCGTCCGGGCTCCGTGGACTCGTCTCCATGGCGGAGGCGGTCTACGGACGTGCCGGCGGGTCGCTTGTCTGTCCACGCCGGCGCCAAAAGGGCGAGCGCAACTCAACCAGGAGGCGCCTTTCCCCCGTGCGATCATCATTCCTGGTGTTGGCGCTGATCGTGGTGCAGTCGGCCTGTATGAGCGGAGCTCAGGCCGCTGACACCGGCGGCGAACCTCAGAAAATCACTCTCAAGGTGGACTACCTGCCCACTCGCGACCGGGCAGTCTCGCCTGACGACAAGGCCCGTCTGGCTATCGCCGACGCCTTCCTGAAAAAGCATCCCAACGTGAGGCTGGTGCCCTTCGAGGGGATGGTCATTGAGGGTATGTCCACCATGGACTCCGGGCCGCTGATGGCCATGGCCGGTGGTGTGGCCCCGGAGGTCATGTACGTCAACTTCCGCATCTCGGAGACCTACATCTCCCAGGGCTTTCTCTACCCGCTGGATGACTATATTGCCCAGTGGGAGAAGGAGGAGCCGGTCCGCGAGAGCGGTCTCATACCGCCACAGGTCTGGGACGTCATCAAGCGCAAAGGCCCCAGTGGTGGTGACCCGGCCCTGGGCCGCGACGGCAAGGAGCACATCTGGGCGGTGCCCTACGGCGTCGTGGTCATGGCGCTGATGTACCGCAAGGACATCTTCCGCAAGGCCGGCCTCGACCCGGACGTTCCTCCCCAGAACTGGGACGAGATGTATGAGATGGCCATGCGGACCACGTTCCCCAAGGAGGGCATCTTCGGGCTGGGCCTTTACACCAAGTCCGACGCTGCCTGGAATTTCATGAGCCTCCTGTGGTCGGCGGGGTCCGATGCCGTAGTGGAAGACGACAACGGCGAGTGGCGGGCGGCGTACGATGACGAGGGCGCTGTCGAGGCCGTGAAGTTCTACTGGAAGCTTCGGCGCGGGCTCTGGACGGTCTGCCCTATCTGCGAACTGCGCGGCAAGCGCACTCCCGTGGCTTTCGACCAGGGCAAGGACACAGCCGAGTGCAAGGAGTGCGGTCGGCTCGTCAGCGAGGACGAGGCCAAGAGCGAGGACAAGCTCTACGAGGGCGTGGTGGACGGCGATCCAGCGGGTACGCGCGGGTGGGAGCGCGGCAAGATCGCCATGATGTTCCAGTACCTCCAGGACTCCGTCATCGCCCAGGTCAACCCCAACCAGATCGGTATCACGCCCGTACCGGCCGGCCCCAATGGCCTGCGGGGCAGTGAGATCAATGCCACGATGTATGGCATCAACGCGACCATCACGGACCCCAAGATCCGTGACCTGGCCTGGGACTACATTCGCTTCTTCGCTTCCCTGGAGGCCCGCCGCATCAAGACCAAGACCTTCGTCGAGGCCGGGTACGCCAAGTACGTCCAGCCCAAGTGGCTGAAGATGTTCGGCTATGAGAAATACCTGCGCGATGTGCCCAAGGGCTGGGCTGAGACGCTGGATCGGGCGGTAGCCGACGCCAAGCCCGAGCCCTTCGGCAAGAACTGCCAGCTCATCTACCGGGAGATGCAGTACCCCCTCGACGAGGCCATCGCTCAAGAGAACCCTGACATTCCGGCCATCCTCAAGAAGAACGTCGAGGCCACGAACATCAAGCTGATGGGGCGCATTCCCCCGGACATCGCCCGGACGCGCAACATCATCACCACTGCCGTTGTGTGCTTGATGGCCGTGGCCTTCGGGCTGCTCATGCGAGCCAGTCTGACACACTACTCGCGTCAGATCCAGACGCAGACCTCCGGGGGCCATACCGAGACGGTGGGGGGACACAAGCGACGACGCTTCATCTACGCCTGGATCATTATGCTCCCGGCACTCGGCCTGATCGCGCTCTTTCAGTACTACCCGCTGGCCCGCGGCTCGCTCATGGCCTTCCAGGACTACAAGATCCTGCTCCCGTCGCGGTGGGTGGGTGTCAACAACTTCAGCCAGGCTTTCTTTGATGTGGAGTTCTGGCTGACCATGCTGCGCACCGCCCAGTACGCTGGGCTAATGCTTCTGCTGGGTTTCGGCGCCCCCATCCTGCTGGCCCTGCTGTTGCATGAGGTGCCCCGGGGCAAGATGTTCTACCGGGTCTTGTACTACCTGCCCGCCGTGACCACTGGCGTGGTCATCTACATGCTGTGGAAGGAGTTCTTTGACCCCAGCCCGCTGGGCATGCTGAACCAGGTGGCTCACCTGTTTGGGGTGAAGGAGCCCATGAAGTTCCTGCAGGATGGCAGCCACCCCTTCGGCCAGGTGTGGCTGCCCTCCGTGGCCATGATGTGCGTCATCCTGCCGCAGATATGGGCCTCCGTGGGCCCCGGCTGCATCATCTACCTGGCGGCGCTGCAGTCCATCCCGGAGGAGTTCTATGAAGCGGCGGACCTTGACGGGGCGGGCTTTATGGGGAAGTTCTGGCGGGTGACCATACCTCACCTCAAAGCGCTGATCATCATCAACTTCGTGGGGGCCTTCATTGGTTCGTTCCGGGCCTTTGAGTCCATTTTCCTGATGACTGCAGGCGGCCCGGCCAAGCAGACCCAGGTGCTGGGCCTGGAGATCTTCTTCAACGCCTACGTCTACCTGAAGTACGGCTTCGCGGTATCCATGGCCTGGATCCTGGGTTCGCTTCTGGTCGGCTTCACCGTGCTGCAGCTCCGTATCCTGTCACGCCTGCAGTTCCGAACGGCGCAGGCCAAGTGATGCCCGTGTTGCGGGAGGGGCCTGTGGCCCCCCAGCTCTGAGCGGAGACAACGTTCATGCCCCATATCGCCCTGGTCGGGCGCAAAGCCCTGAAAACCCGGCTGCTCATCCTGCTGATCTATGTGATCCTGAGCCTTGGCGCCGTGACCATGGTGGTGCCGTTTTGGCTGATGCTCACCAGCTCGGTGACCAGCAACGTTGACTCCCACGACTATCGGCTCTTCCCGCCTTACCTCAAGGACGATGTGGCTCTGTATCAGAAGTTCGTGGAGAGTGCCTACAACGAGGACTCCAAGCTTTACACAACCGTCAACGTAGGCAGCGAGATCAGTGACTTCAAGGAGATCAAGAAGCCGGAGGAGTTCAAGGAGGCGCTGGTCAGAGACTTCGACGAGTGGCGGCAGAAACTGCCCTACGAGTACAAGATAACCGCCCATGGGTTCTCGGTGGCCAAGCCCAAGCTCAGCCTGATGGGCGCGCACCGTTATCAGCAGTTTCTCGCGGAGAAATACAACAACGACATCGAAGCGCTCAACAGGGCTTACAACGAAAACCGGGAGTACTTCGATCTTCAGACGCCCATGGAGCAGTGGCACCAGCGCGTCTACCAGCCCCTCCGTGAGCGACGGTTCCTGGAGTATGTGGAGTTCCGCAACACGCTGCCGGTCTGGTTCACCATGCCTTCGCCGGTAGAAGGCGACTATGTGGAGTACATCACCAACAAGTACGACGCCAAGCCCGCGACCTTCGCCAAGCGCTACAATGACCCGACGATCAAGTCCCTAGCTGACCTGACGGTGGCGGAGCGCCTGCCGGCCAACCCCAAACTGGCAGAGGACTGGGCGGACTACGTGCGGCACCAGGTACCATACTGGTGTGTGCGGTTCGATAGGGCCGCCGCCCCGGCGTGGCGGGCGTACATCGAGAAGGCCTATAAGGGCGATGTGAGGCTGTACCGCCGCCTGCATGCCGAAGACCCTGAGGCGGCGAAGGTGAGGAGCCTGGCCGACGTGCCCTTGCCAACCACGACCCCTACCTCGATGGCCGGCACGGCTGACTTCGGCGGTTTCCTGGAGCAGGCGGTGGACCTCAAGCACGTGCGCCTGGACACTCCGGAGATCCGCTACCGGGCTTTCCTGAAGAGGAAGTTTGGCACCGTGGCTGCCATGAACGAGGCCTACGGGACCAAGCACACCAGTTTCGAGCGCGTGCGCTTCCCGATGCCGCAAGCCGACTGGTTCCACATGCAGGCCAACAAGGACCTGATACGCAAGGACTTCCTGGTGCGCAACTACCGCGACGTCGCTGCTTACATCGCGGTGCACGGCCGTGCGCTGTGGGTCACCATCATTCTCGTGGTCGCCACCATCTTCCTGACCCTGACTATCAACCCGCTGGCGGCCTATGCCTTGTCCCGCTACAACCTGCCCTCGACCTACAAGATCCTGCTTTTCTGCCTTGCCACTATGGCCTTCCCGGCGGAAGTGACGGCCATCCCGAACTTCCTGCTGATGAAGAAACTGCACATGCTGAACACCCTGTGGGCGCTGATCCTGCCCGGCGCGGCTGCGGGGTTTTCGATCTTCCTGCTCAAGGGCTTCTTTGACAGCCTGCCGCAGGAGCTCTACGAGGCCGCAGAAATAGACGGGGCGTCGGAGTTCCAGATGTTCACGAAGATCTGCCTGCCGATGTCCACACCGGTGATGGCCGTCATCGGCCTGGGAGCTTTTGGAGCCGCCTACGGCTCGTTCATGTGGGCCTTCATCGTCTGCCCGGACCGCGACATGTGGACACTCATGGTTTGGCTGCAGCAAATGCGAGTCTGGGCGCCGCAATCCATGATCTTCGCCGCGCTGGTGCTGGCCTCCATACCGCCACTGATCGTGTTCATCTTCGCCCAGAACATCATTATGCGAGGTGTGATCATCCCGACCGAGAAGTAGATGCCGACGGGAGGGGGTCACCACCAGCGGATACATCCTGCGGGAGACGTCCCGGAGTGTCCGGGGCGTCTCCCACGTCTTGCGGGCAGCCATGCGACCAGCCCGGCTCGAGATCAGCCTCAATGCCATCACCCACAACCTGGGTGTCGTCCGCTCACTGGTGGGCGACGGCGTACGGGTCATCGCTGTGGTCAAGGCGGAGGCCTATGGCCACGGGGCTCTGCGGGCCGCTCATGCCTGCCGGCGCGCTGGCGCCGACATGCTGGCGGTCGCGCTGGTTGAGGAGGGCATCGCCTTACGTCAGCAGGGCATCCTTACTCCGATTCTGGTCATGGGCGCGTTCCTGCCCTCCCAGGCTCAGGAGTTCGTGGCGTGGCGTCTGACGCCGGCCGTCATGAGCCTCGAGCAAGCGACCGCCCTGTCGGCAGCAGCCCATAGGTTGAGGGTGGAGCTGTCGGCACATCTCAAAGTTGACACGGGTATGTCCCGGGGGGGCCTAAGGCACGACTCGCTGCGCGAGCTCCTGCCACAACTGGCGGCCCTGCCAGCCCTGCGCTACGAAGGCATCATGTCACACCTGGCCGATCCTGCAAACAGTGCGGAGTTCACCGACCGCCAGCGCGAGCTGTTTGCCGATGCCGTCGCTCAGGTCACAGCGGTTCTCGGTCCTGTGCCCTACCAGCACCTGGCAGCCAGTGCCGCTATCTGTTGCCGGCCCGACTGCCATTTCACCACTGTTCGCCCCGGCAACATGCTCTACGGCGCCCTGGAGGATGTCCCAACCGAAGGCCGCCCTCCTCTTCGCCCGGCCATGGCGCTCAAGGCCTGCATTGCCCTGCTGAAGCCGGCCCTGGCCGGCGAGGTTGTCAGTTACGGGTGCACTTACCGTGTTCCCCGGGATACCACGCTTGCTGTCGTCCCAGTGGGCTATGCCGACGGCTACCCGCGCGCCCTGAGCAGTCAGGCCGAGGCGCTGGTCGGCGGGCAGCGCTGTCCGCTGGTGGGGCGCGTGTGCATGGACTCGGTGATGGTTGATGTGGGGGGGGTGCCCACCTGCAGGGTGGGAGACGAGGTCGTCCTTCTCGGACGACAGGGCGAGGAAACTATCACGGTGGAAGAGCTGGCGAGGCGGGCCGGCACGATCACGCAAGAGATCATGGCTCGCATGGGCTCGCGCTTGCCGCGGGTGTATATGGACGATGAACAGGGGACTACAGATGCCTGACGCTGTCCAGGTGCGCGTGCCGGCCACCACTGCCAACCTTGGACCGGGATTCGACACCCTGGGGCTTGCGCTCGCCTTGTACAACGAAGTCGAGTTGCGGGTGGCTGACCAGGATTCGGTGGAGGTGCGGGGCGAAGGCCAGGACTGTCTTCCGCGCGATGGCTCGCACCTGGTCCTGCGCAGCGCAAGACTACTGGCGGAACGCGCGGGCCGCGCCGTACCGGGCTGGCAACTTGTCCAAAGCAACGCCATCCCTCTGGCCCGCGGACTGGGTAGCAGCTCGGCGGCGATTGTGGCCGGGCTCTTCGGGGCGGACGCGCTTCTGGGAACCGCATTGCCGCGGTCGGAGATCCTTGCTCTGGCCGCCGAGATTGAGGGCCACCCGGATAATGTGGCGCCCGCTATCTTCGGGGGACTCGTGGTCTGTTGCACGGATGGCGGCCTGTCGGGGCTGCCCCTGCCAGCGCCCGACCTGCAGGTGGTGGCGGCGATCCCGAACTTCGAGGTCAGCACCGAGGCCGCGCGCAAGGTCATGCCAGCCACCATCCCCCACGCGGACGGAGTCTACAACGCGTCGCACGTGGCTTTGACGGTCGCGGCCCTCATGACTGGCGAGTTCGTGCACTTGCGAGTGGGCATGCGTGACCGACTGCACCAGCCCTATCGGGCTCATCTCATCCCCGGGTTCGAGGCCACCTGTGCTGCGGCCCTCGATGCCGGAGCCCATGGTGTCGCTTTGAGCGGCTCTGGCCCCACCATCGCCGCCTTCTGCACCGACCACGCCCCGGAGGTTGCAGCGGCCATGGTGACGACGCTGCTCGAGGCTGGCGTCGAGGCCCGCACCCTCATTCTGGACACCGATCGTGAAGGCGCCAAGGTGTTGGGGAGGTAAACGGCGAACCCGCCACGGTCGTGCGCCGCAAGCTTGGGAGTGATTGGGATTGTCCGTTGACATCACCTGTGAGAGCATCAGCCGAAAGATCGACAGCTACCGTGACGAGGGCCTTGCCTGGTTGACGGACTCCATCCGTTTCCGCAGTGTCCAGGGCTGTGAGCAGGAGCAGCAGGCCTACTGGAAGAGAGTGCTGGAGAGCCTCGGGTTCGCACCCGAGTACCGTGAAATCCCCGACAGCCTGATGGAAGACCCGGACTACTGCCACAACGAGAGCGAGTGCTCCTATGAGGGGCGGTACAACCTGGTCACCAACTGGGGGCAGGGACAAGGGCGCAGTCTCATTGTCCAGAGCCACTCTGACGTTGTCCCCGCCGACGATTGGGACGGTTTTACCCCCCGCTGGGACGGCGAGTATGTGTGGGGGCGCGGCGCTACCGACTGCAAGGGCTGCCAGGTCTCGGCCTTGCTGGCCATGAAGGCCCTGAAGGACTTGGGCTATGAGCCTGCCGGACGGTTGGAGCTGCAGTTCGTCATCGAAGAGGAACCCGGTGGCAACGGGGCTCTGGCGCTCATCCGCCAGGGTTGCCAGGCCGACGCCTGCATCGTCATCGAGGCCTCGGACCTCAACGTCTTTCCCGCTAACCGCGGGGCGGTGTGGTTCAAGGCCAGGACGACGGGCATCTCCACCCACATGGGTCGCCGCCACGAGGGCGTCAATGCAATCGAGAAGATGATGGAAGCCCTGCGGCAGATGCTTATCTATGAAGAGGAGCTCATCGCCGCGAGCAAGGGTAACCCTCTGTTCGACCGCTATGACAACCCCGTCCAGGTGTGTATCGGGATGATCCAGGCCGGACAGTGGCCGTCCAAGGTCCCCGATGAGTGTGTGGTGGAAGGCGGCGTGGGATTCCTGCCCAACAAGAGCATCGCTGAAGTGCGGGCCGAGCTCGAGGCCGCGGTCATGCGCACCGAGGATGAGTGGCTCAAGTCCCACTTCGAGCTGACCTACCCCAAGCTAAAAAAGGATGCCTACCAGATTGACCCGAACCATGCCATTGTCACCACGTTGCAGGGCGCGGTTCAGGAGTGCGGAAGGGCCAGCGAGGTCTACGGCTGGAATGTGAGTTGCGATGCCGCTCTCTACGCCAAGATGGCAGGTATCCCCACCGTGGTCTTTGGCCCGTCAGACATCCGCGAGGCCCATGGGCGCGACGAGAAGATAAGATACCAGGATGTGTTGGACTGCGCCAAGGCCTTGGCCCTGGCGATCCCGAGGTGGTGCGGATAGCTCGACGTCCGGCGAGGTGGCCGGTATGCGGCTCGTAACGCTGTGTCTGACCGTGATCTTGCTGTGTGGTCTGGCTGCCTGGGCCCAGGACAGCCCCAAGGGCCCGCCGAGCCCTGACGAGCCGGGCCACGGGCAGGGCCCGTATGTGGTGGACGACGACATCATCGGCTCGCCCTGGCGTGATCCGGTGCACTGGTTCGGGATCGCGGGGGGCATGGTCGCGGGGCTGGCCTTCCTGGGTGGCGGAGTGCTGTACCTCTTCCTGTCACGACGCGGAACCG
The DNA here is from genome assembly GCA_013178155.1 of Armatimonadota bacterium. Classification (GTDB taxonomy): domain Bacteria; phylum Armatimonadota; class Zipacnadia; order Zipacnadales; family UBA11051; genus JABLXH01. The sequence goes on from JABLXH010000097.1 coordinate 19,605, forward strand.
AGTGGGCTGATCCCAGGCGTCGCAGTCTACGAGGCCTGCACATGGCCGGCGGGGCCGCCGCCGTCGTCCTGGCGCTGACGCACCACCTGGGCAGGTGGGCGCAGGAAGGAGCACCTAACTTTGGTCTGGAACCCCCGCACCTCTCCGGGGTGGGCTTCCTGTTACTGGCTATCTCGGGTTTCCTGAGGGTTGCTCCACCCAGGGCGTGGCGCAGGCGCTGGCGACTGTTCACCTACGGCCATCGCGCCGCCTTCGCCCTGGCGCTGATCATGCTGGTTCTGCATGGGCTGTATGAGTTTCGTCGGTTCGGGTGAGAACCACACCTGAGCCACCCCAAGCGACTGACAAGTCCAGATGGGGACAATCTGGGAGGCTTTGAGCAATGGCAAAGTGTCGCATCGGCGTCATCGGAGTCGGGACCTTTGGCATCAACCACCTGCGCTGCTTCCGGCAGCTCGGTTATATCGGTGCGGCGGAGCTGGTGGCCGCTGCCGACCTGAACGAGCAACTGCTGGAAGAGCGGACCAGGGAGTTCAACTACAAGCCCTACAAAGACTACCGTGA
>JABLXH010000098.1 GCA_013178155.1 Armatimonadota bacterium
GGCCCTGGCGGTTGATCCGCGGGCGCGAGTTTCGGGTGGAGCCGGCTTCTCGGTGGGGGAGGGGGCTCTCGCCAGTTCCGCCGGCGTAGCGCTGACCCGGCCCGGGACAAAGGTCGATCTCAGCGTTGAGGTCACGATCCAGGACGGAGATGACGCCGGCTTCTACTTCGACTTCGATGTCGCCAGGGTTCTGGCGGATTTCGCGCCTGCCGGGCTGGGTGCCAGTACGTGCCGGGAAGCACTGCGGTATCTCGGGGCGCGCTCAGTCCGCACCGCTACCATGGACCTCGTCCTGGGGCCGCTGGCAGCCGCGCACTTCCTGGGGGAGATCGTCGCTGCGGCCAACGCCGAGAGCGTCCAGCGCGGCCGATCGTTTCTGGCGGGCCGAGCGGGCACGGCCATTGGCCCTGAGTGCCTGGTGATCCGCGAGGTACCATCATGGCCCCGGGGACTGGCTTCGTCGTCGCACGACGGTGAGGGGGTCGCCAAACAGGACCTGGTCCTGATAGACCGCGGGGTGCTGACCTGCTACCTGCACAACTCCTATACTTCAGGGAAGGCGGGAGCGGCCAACAACGCTCATGCGGTGCGTGGCGGCTACGCGGGCGTGGTTGGCATCGGTCTGTCGAACCTGCAGGTGGCTCCCGGTGAGTACTCGGAGGCGGAGCTTATCCGCGGGGTTGACGACGGGCTTTACGTCAGCTACGCGGAGCTGGCGCCCGACGGAATCTCCGGCGAAGTCTCCTCCACCGTGGACTTCGGCTTTCGCATACGACGTGGCGAGTTGTGTCACCCGGTCAAGCTGGGCATGGTAGGGGGTCACGTCCTGGATATGCTCCGTCACCTGGATGCGGTATCCAGCGACTACCGTGAGGAGCCAGGCAGTACCATGCCTGCCATACGCTTGCGCGGGATCCAGGTTGCCGGCGCCATCTGAGGGCTGTCCGTAGTAGCAAGGACCGGCGTGCTGCCACCTGCTCGCCGGCGTCACGGAGGTTTTGCGCCGTCATGGCATCTCAGGAGCAGCTACTTCCCACGCAGTCTGCGGCGCCCACGGTCTGGCAGAGCGTGAGCCTGCGCTCTGTGCTGATAGCCGTCGTTCTAACCGTGCTCGCCAGCTTCTGGATTGACCAGTCCGAGGTCGTCAAGTTCTTCTGCCAGATCACGGAGTCAGTCCCGGCCATCCCGGCGGTCGCCGCGATTATCCTGCTCGTCCTGCTCAACCCCTTCTTGCGCCGCATCTCCCAGCGGCTGGGTCTCAGTCGAGTCGAGATGCTGGTCGTGTATGCTTTCCTGACCGTCGCCACGAGCATGGCCGGCTGTGGCATCGTGCGCTTCTTCATCAACACCATTCCGGTGCTTTTCTACTTCGATACGCCAGAGAACAACTTCGCCGAGTACCAGCGGTTCCTGCCCGAGTGGCTGATGACCCACGACCGTGAGGCCATCCGTCAGCTCTATGAGGGCTCGGAGACCGGCGGCATACCCTGGCGTTTCTGGACGACCCCGATCCTCAGTTGGCTTGGCCTCTTCCTGGCTTTGTGGCTGGTCATGCTGTGTCTGACAGTGCTCTTCCGGCGCCAGTGGGCGGAGAAGGAGAAGCTGGTCTATCCCCTGCTCTACCTTCCCCTCGAGGTCACCGAGGGCGTGGAGAGCCGTGCCCTGGTCTCGGAGTTCTTCCGCAATCGTATCATGTGGATCGGGTTTGCCGTGGCGGTGCTCTACAACGTCTCCAACATCATCAACGCCTACAACCCCTCGTTCATGACCATCGGCAAGTACTACGACATTGGCCGGTTGTTCACGGAGCGTCCGCTGTCGGCGCTCCAGCCCATGATGCTGCATTACCGCCCCGAGATGATCGGCTTTGGTTACCTGGTCAGCACGGAGGTGGCCCTGAGCGTCTGGGTTTTCTACCTGTTCCTGAAGCTCCAGAGCCTCGTCGCTACGACCGCCGGTGTGGAACTGGCGGGCTTCCCCTTTGCCCAGGAGCAATCCACGGGCGTCTACGTGGCGCTGGCGCTGGCGCTGGTCTGGGTCGGCCGGGCCCATCTCGGCGACGTGGCACGGAAGGCTTTCGGGTTAGCCCCGCAGGTTAGCGACTCCGATGAGCCCATGACTTACCGGACAGTCGTGCTCGGGGGCGTGGCCAGCCTGGCAGCCGTCTTGGCGTGGATGATCGCTGCGGGGATGGCCCCCTGGTTGGCTATTGTCTACACGACCCTGATCCTGATGGTCGCGCTGGTCTACACGCGGATCAGGGCCGAGGTAGGCGTCCCGCTTATCTGGATGTTCCCGTACTTCGGGCACTACAAGGCCATTAAGTACTTCACCAACAGCCGTGCGCTTATATACAACAACGAATGGAGAAGCGCCACGATTTTCACGACCCTCGTGTTTCTCTCACGGGGGTACTTCCCATCGCTGATGGGGTATCAGGCCGAGAGCTATCGCCTGTGCCAGGAGGTCGGGATCAGACCTCGCCATATGACCTGGGCGTTGATACTGGCTCTGATCGTCGGCTTTCTGGTCGCTGTGTGGCTGCATCTGCGGTCGTACTATGCCTTTGGAGCGGGCGGGTTGCGGGCCCTGGAGGGATGGGGGGCTGGCATCGCCAAGGCGGAGTATGAGATGCTGACGGGCTATGCCAAGGCCTCTACACCTGCGGATGTGCCGCGGGCGGTGGCTGCGGTGGCCGGGCTGCTGCAGGCTACCATCCTGACCGTGGCGCGCATGCTGTTCCTGAAGTTCCCACTGCACCCGCTGGGCCTGGCAATGGCAACCTCCTACGGCGAACTGGTGTGGGGCACCTTCTTCATTGTCTGGCTGGTCAAGACCATCGTGATCAAGCTCGGGGGCATGCGCGGTTACCGGCAGCTCATTCCCGGTTTCATCGGACTGGCGCTGGGGCACTTCTTCACCGCCGGCGTCGTTTACGACCTGTTCGGTACCTTTGGCCAGGCCGAGTGGTATCAGCGGTACGGCGTGTGGTTCGGTTAGGCTGCACCCGGCAGTAGGCGAAGTGTCTTTCATTCCTTCCCGCAGGTACATGGCTATCACCCGCTCGCGTGTCCTCCCCGAGAGCTTCCAGACCGGTGCTCTGCTTGCTTGTACGGTGGGGCATGCCATCGGTGACGCCTTCGCCAACTTCGTGCCGCCCCTGATGTACACCGTGCGCCAACTCTTTGGCCTCAGTGATCACCACCTCGGGCTGATAACGCTGCTCTTCTCGGTGACCACCAACTTCGGCCAGCCAGTCTTCGGGTATGTGGTGGACCGCTGGCAGCCCAAGCACACCATCCCCGTCGCCCTACTGCTCGCCGCGGTGTTCATGTGCAGCCTTGGTTTCGCGCCAAACGTCTACGTCTTTGTGGTCTGTCTCATGATTGCTGGCTGGGGGATCGCGCTCTTTCACCCCCGGGGCGGCGCTCTGGCGGCCGAGGCCTCGGGCTCGCGGCGTGCCCTGGGCATGAGCATCTTTGGCGCCGGAGGGGCCATCGGCTACGCGCTGGCTTCGCTTGTCGCTCCAGCGCTCCATACATGGGGCCTGAACCTGGGTATGGAGCCCCTGCAGGGGCTCATCTTCGCCTTGCCCGCGGGGGTGGTGGCGGTGCTGCTGCTGGCACGCTTTACCCCCCACGCACCACGCCCCAGCTCCGCCGAGCGCTTCCGCCTGCGTCGGGACCTGCTCCCCTACATGCCGCAACTCCTGCCGCTGTTTGCCGTCATGGTACTGCGCTCGGGCACAGTGACCGCCTTCGCGACCTTCTACCAGGTGTTGCAGGGAGAGCGTGGAGCCAGCGCCATGTCACAGGGCGGCGTCTTGTTCGCCTTTGTGGCAGGTGGGGCCGTCGGGGGCATCGTCGGCGGGCACCTGAGTGACATTTGGGGGCGCCGCTGCGTCACCGTGGTCTCGCTGCTGCTGTCGCCGGCCTTCCTGTGGTATGCGCTGACAGCCTCCTACTGGGGCGCCGTGGTAATGCTGTTCGTTGGAGGGTTCACTCTGCGCGGGGCGGAGTCTGTGAACATCGCCCAGACCCAGGACCTGCTGCCTCGCGGTATGAGCACCGCCTCGGCCATCAGCATGGGCTTTGTGTGGGGGGTGGCCGGGGTCGTCCCCTGGCTGGTAGGCTTGGTCTCAGACCATACCGGGAGCCTCACGCTTGCCCTGAGCCTTCCCCTGCTCCTGCCCGTGGCCGCAGCTGTCGTGGCATTGCGTCTACCCACCCGTCCGGCGCCGATTCCGGCCTAGAGTCCACACGGGAATAGAGACAGCCGCCACCCTCCCCAGGGCAGCGGCTGCCATTCTGGTAGCTCACTACGGCTGTTATCCCACCGGCACAGCCTTACCGGTCCTGGCCGACTCGTAGCACGCCTCGATGACCTTGTGGCTCCAGATGCCGTCTTCACCCGGGACGGGGGGCGCCGAGTCATCGAGAACGGCCTGAGAGAAGGCCTCGATGTGGGCGCGGTAGATGTTCACCACCTCCGGGGTCAGCACGAACTTCCCCTCGTCGGCGCTCCGCACCTGGGCGGCATCATACGCTTTCCCGGGCTCCTCGATGACCACGTTGAGGGACCCCTCGGAGCCTTGGCCGATGGTACCGAAGGAGTAGACGCTGCCGAGCGAACCATACACCTCGAGAGCCGCCCGCCCTGCGGCGTCGGGCACATTGAACAGAGCGTCCACCACGCCGACGGCGCCGTTGGCGAACTTGAGCATCGCTACGGCTGTGTCCTCGCTGGGGTAGTCCTGCACGATGTTGCTGGTGTAGCACATGACCTCCACGGTGCGCCCAAAGAACTGCTCCAGGAGGTCAACGCAGTGATTGCCCATGTCAATGAAGGCGCCGCCCCCGCCGAGAGCAGGGTCCTGACGGAAGGCGCCAGGGATGGGCGGGTACCAGCACGTCAGCTCTGCCCGCCCCATCACCAGTTCGCCAAGCTTGCCCTCCTCGACCATGTGCTTGAGGGCCACATGGCAGGCGTGGAAGCGCATCATGAAGTTCACGCCGAGCTTCACATTGCGGCTGGCACACTCCTCGACCATCTCCTCGCACTGAGCGAGGGTAAGGGCCAGCGGCTTCTCGCAGAGCACATGCTTGCCCGCCTCGGCAGCGGCCATGACCTGGCCGTGGTGCAGGTGGGTCGGCGTGGCAATGTAGACCGCCTCGACGTTGGGGTCGCCGAGCAGGTCATACTCACTGGTGTAGACGGCGCCTATGCCATACTTCTGGCCCACGGCCTCTGCCCGGTCGGCGGCAACGTCCTGTACTGCCACCAGTTCCGCATTGTGAGCGGGCACGATCCCTTCGGGAATGGTGCGGCGATCGGCGATGCCGCCGGCACCGATAACTCCCCACTTGACGGCCATTGCTCCAACACCTCCATGCTTTCCGGAAGGTCAGGCGCCGCCGGAGAACCACGGTTCCCACGCGGCGGCGTCTAACCCGTACTGATGGAGTTTTCGCCAACCGCTTCCCCAGCACCTGCCTCGGCGGCCCCTGTCGGGGGCCAGCTTGTGGCAGCAGGGTATGGTCACCAGGGCCGACGGCGGCTATAATGAGACACGTCTCGCGGGCTGACCCGCGGGTCGTGTTGTGTCCCAGGAGGCATCTCCAATGATTGATAGGCAGCAACGGCTCAACGAACTCATCGGGCTATCTCATCGCCTGGGCGATCCCTGGCTTGAGGCGGCGATTTTGGGCGAGGGCAACACCTCGGCCCGGGCCAGCGACACCACCTTCCTCGTCAAGGCCAGTGGCTTCCAACTTCCCACGATCACCGAGGATGGCTTTACCGAGGTGATTTTTGAGAAGGTACTGAGCCTGCTGGAGGCCGACGATATCTCTGACCAGGCCGTCAAGACGTGTCTGGCTGCGGCACGGGTCAGCCAGGAGGCCGCCCACCCGTCGGTAGAGACCATCCTGCACGGGCTCTTGCTGCAACTGCCCGACGTTGAGTTCGTCGCGCATACCCATCCGGTGGCCGTCAATGCCATCACCTGCGCCCGCGACGGGGAGAAGGCCTTTGCCGGGCGCCTGTTTCCGGATGAGATCGTCTGCTGCGGGCCTCGCTATGTCTGGATCCCGTGGACCGATCCGGGGGCACCACTGGCCCGCAGGGTGCACGTCGAGGTGCAGCGCTTCCTGGATGAGGAAGGCTTTGCGCCCAAGGTCATTGTCATGCAAAATCACGGTATGATAGCCTTGGGGCCGACGAGTGCCAGCGTGGAGAACGCCACACGCATGATGGTGAAGATGTGCAAGATCCTACTGGGGACCTACCTGCTCGGAGGCCCCAACACCTTGTCCCCCGCCGCTGTGGAGCGCATCTTCACGCGGCCCGATGAGAAGTACCGGGAACGCTTGCTGGAGAAGAAGGACTAGTCAACTAGAGTGTCGGTCCAGACCGGCACCCATTGGGAGAATGGAAGGGCGATAGGCATGTCTGGGAAGCTAGAGCAGTACCGAGCGGGAGTGATCGAGACTCCGGCAACGAACTTGGCATGGAACCTCTATGGTGAGGGGCTGGAGAACGTGGGCAGAGACGGTCGGCCCCTGGCCGAGGCCGTCCCCGAGATCGGGCCCGATGACCTGCTGGCGCGTGTAGATGCCTGCGGGCTGTGCTTCTCGGACATCAAGGTCATCAAGCAGGGCGGAGCCCACCCCCGCCTTTTCAACCGCGATCTGGCCAACGACCCGACGGTCCTCGGTCACGAGGTGGCGATGACGGTGGTGCAGGTAGGAGAGAACCTGCAGGGTCAGTACAAGGTGGGGGACCGCTTCGTCATCCAGGCTGACATTTACTACCATGGGGTGAACCTGGCCTTCGGGTACATGATCAAGGGGGGGCTGCAGCAGTTCGTCCGGCTCGGCGATGAGGTACTGCGCGGCGACGACGGCTGCTACCTGATCCCTGTGAAAGCCGACATGGGCTATGCCGAGGCCGCCCTGGCGGAGCCCTGGGCCTGCGTCGTTCGCGCCTATCGCGACACCCGCCGCCGAGCCCTGAAGCAGGGCGGGAAGGCGTGGGTGGTGTGGCTACCCGAGGCCAGCGCCGCGAACGTTGCTCTTGGTGGCATGGACACCCCGACCTATCCAGGGACGGTCGTGGTCAGCAACTGCCCCGAACAACTGCTGAGCGCCCTGAGAAACCTGACGAGCATCGGGGGCATCCGGCTCGTCGAGGCCCCGGGGACAGACTATGACGCGGTCGCGGCTGCCAACGCTCCCGATGGCTTTGACGAGATCTTCGTTGTGGGCAATGACGTGGAAGCCATCGAACAGCTCGCCGGCCATCTGGGGAAGGATGCGGTCATGACGATTCTGGCCGACCGGCCGTTGGCCAGACCGGCCAGCATTGACGTGGGCAAGGTCCACTACGCGGCTCAGCAGTATGTGGCGAGCAGCCCGGGACGCCCCTTGGGCGGGTATGCTCATCCCCGGCCACTGAAGCTCCTGAAGGACGGTACGTGCTGGATCTGTGGGGCCGGGGGGCCGATGGGGCAGATGCACGTTCAGTTGGCGGTGGAAGCATCCGATGGCCCACGCCTCATCGTGGCAACCGACATTGACAACGAGCGGTTGGCGCTCCTCCCCGAACGCTTTGGGGCGGCTGCGGCAAAGCGTGGCTGCCGGCTGGTGACCCTCAACCCCAAGGACCTTGGCGAGGGATTTGAGGCAGAGCTCTCCAAGCTGGCCCCCGACGGCTTCGATGACGTGGTGTGCCTCGTGCCCGTGCCGGCAGTGATCGGCCAATGCAGCCGCTTCCTGGGCAAGCGCGGGGTGCTCAACATCTTCGCCGGAGTGCCCATCGGCACCATGGCCGATCTGGATCTCAATGCCGTCATCGAGAAGGGCGTCCGCTATTTCGGCAGCAGCGGATCTGACATCGCCGATCTGAAGAAGACGCTGAGCATGGCAGAGCAGGGAGAGCTGTCGCCCAACATGGCCGTGGCAGCCATCGGCGGCATCGAGGCCGTCAAGGACGGTCTGCAGGCGGTCATGGAGGCGCGCTTCCCCGGCAAGACCGTCATCTACCCACAGCTGACGGGACTGCCTCTGACTGCCCTTTCGGACCTTGGCGATGTCCTGCCGGAGGTGGCCGCCAAGCTGGCGCCCGGACACGTCTGGACGCGCGAGGCTGAGGTGGCACTGCTGGAGAACTTCCTGGGCGACGCAAGGAGTTGAGTGAGATGGCCATGAGACGTCTCGCAGGCAAAATCTCTCTGGTCACGGGAGGCGCCCAGGGCCTGGGCGCTGCCCTGTCTGAACGCCTCGCGGCCGAGGGCGCCGACGTTGCGGTGCTGGATCTGAACGCTGAAGGGGCCAGGGCCAAGGCTGACCGACTGGCTTCCGAACACGGGGTGCGTGCCCTGGGCCTCGGTTGCGATGTAACCGACGAGGAACAGGTAGCGGCGGCCTTCGCGCGGGTTGAGCAGGAGTTCGGACGCCTCGACCTGTGCATCAGCAACGCGGGTATCCTCATCTCCGGCGATATCAGCGAGTTCGATGTTGCCAAGTGGCGCAAGGTGGTGGACGTCAACCTCACGGGTTACATGATCGTCGCCAAGTACGCCGCCCGGATGATGCTTGCCCAGGGCAGTGGCGTCATCATTCAGATCAACAGCAAGTCCGGGAAGAAGGGCAGCCTGAAGAACAGCGCCTATGCGGCCAGCAAGTTTGGCGGCATAGGCTTGACCCAAAGCCTTGCCCTGGAGCTGGCGCCGGCCGGTATCCGCGTCAACGCCATCTGTCCGGGCAACTTGCTGGACAGTCCGCTCTGGGTTGACAGCCTCTATGAGCAGTACGCCAAGCGCTGGAACATGACGGTGGAGGAAGTTCGCCGCAAGTACGTGGACCAGGTGCCGCTGGGCAGGGGCTGCACCTATGATGACGTGGCCAACGCGATGGTCTTCCTGTGTCTTGATGAGAGCAGCTACATCACCGGCCAGGCTCTGAACGTGGACGGCGGCCAGACGATGCATTGAACGCTGGGGACAGGGAGAGCTCAGTCATGGCTATGGGGCGTGTGGTCGCGCCTTTGGTGTTGGTCAGTCTTCTTGGGGCAGGGGCGACGTGGGCGCAGTATGGAGGCCCCGTTCAGAACCCGGCGGGGTATGCGGAGCTCTACGTACAGCGTTACCAGGAGGAGGGGCGGCTCCTGATCCAGATGCGCCCCATCTTCGAGGCGCTGGACTGGACTGTGGAGTGGGCGCCGCTGAGCCGGACCATCACCGCAACTCAGCCCGGATATCACCTGACAATGCAGATCGACAACCACCTGGCGCTGGTCAACGGGCAGCAGTACCAGCTTGACGTGCCTCCGCGCCTGGTCTTCGGCGCCACCTACGTCCCGCTGCGATTCGTCGCCGAGGCAACTGACTGTCAGGTTGACTACCTCGTGACAGAAGTCAAGGTCACAGATGCCGAGGGCGACGTGCTGCTGGTGCACCTGATCGAGGACTAGCGACTGAACCGGATGTCAAGTATGTCGCCGTCCTGGACGACATATTCGCGCCCCTCGAGCCGCACGACCCCGTGCTTGCGGCACTCGGCCAGGCTCCCGTAACGATCGAGGTCGGCAAAGGCCACGACTTCCGCCCGGATGAACCCGCGCCCGAAGTCGGTGTGTATCTTCCCAGCCGCCTCGGGCGCCCGCAGCCCGCGTGGGATGGTCCAGGCATGCGCTTCGCGCTCGCCGGCGGTGAGAAAGGTGATCACGTCCAGCAGTTCGTAGGCCGTGCGGATGAAGCGGTCGCGGGCTGGCTCGGCGAGACCATAGTCCTGAAGGAACGCGAGCTGCTCATCGGACGGCAGTTGGGCGATCTCGGCCTCTAGCGTCGCACAGAAGTGCAGGCCGGGGAGGCCTTGGCTGGCCGCAAAGTCCATGGCGGCCTGTCCCCGCTGGTCCTCCAGGTCATCGTCTGCCACGTTAGCCACCACCATCAGCGGCTTCGTCGTGATGAGTGACATCCCCCGCAGCAGCTTGGCCTCATCGGGCGTCATGTCCAGTCTGAAGGCTGGGTGGCCGGCCTGCAGATGGGTCCGGAGGCGCTCGACGAAGTGCTCCTCGTAAGCGCTCCGCTCCTTCTTGGGTTGGCTGCGCAGCCGTTCGAGCCACCGCTCGGTCAGGGACAGGTCCGCGATGGCCAGCTCCAGCAGCAGGCTCTCGAGGTCACCGCGGGGGTCGAGGGGGCGGCCATTGTGGTCCAGTTCGCCGAAGCACTGCAGGATCAAGGCAAGCGCGTCGGCCTCGTGGGCCAGACGCGCCAACTGCTTTTCCACCGCCGCCGGGCCATGCCCAACCTCCAGCGCCGGGGTGTCGAGAAACGTAATCTCGGGGTAGGTCCGCTTGCGGGACTTGTAGATGTCCGCCACGCGGTCCAGACGCGGCTCGGGCACCGTGACCACGGCCACGTTATCCCTGGGCGAACCGTGGCGTCCCGGCACACCAGTCAGAGCCTCGAAACAGGTTGTCTTGCCGCTCCCGGCGAGTCCAATCAGCCCGATCCGCATCTCGCCTCGCGCTCCCTCAGTTCTCGAGCACTGGCCCTCGCAGCACGGCAGCCAACTGGTCGCGACTGACCGGACCGGCGCGGAGGATCCGCGGAGGGTCCTGGGTCAGGTCAAGCAACGTCGAGGCCTGGCCTCCCGGACAGGGACCGCCGTCCACAACCACGTCCACACGTGTCAGCAGCTCCGGCGACAGCTCCTTGACCGCAACCGCGGGTGGCTCGCCGCTGGTGTTGGCGCTGGTCACCGCTACCAGAACTCCGCTCTGCTCCAGAACCTGGCAGGTAATGCCGCAGGCAGGCACCCGCAGAGCCACCGATGGCCTGCCACCGGTCACCACAGCCGGGACGGCTGGGGACTTGTGCACGACCAGTGTCAGGGCCCCGGGCCAGAACGCTCGCGCCAGGAGCAGTGTTTGCTCATCACAGGTATGACAGACCCGTTCGAGGGCATGCACCCCCGGCAGCAGTATGGGCAGGGCCTTCTCGGCATCGCGTCCCTTGGCGGCGTAGACCCGTGCCACGGCTTCCTCCATATCAGCGCGGCAAGCGAGACCGTAGACAGTATCTGTCGGCAGGACGACCAGGTGACCAGCACGCAGGGCTGCCGCCGCTTCCGCAATGATCGGCTCCGCGTCCTTGCCGGGCGTCACCGCCAGCGTCCTGTATCTATCTCTGGACATGGACGATCACGTGCCGCTCGATGTCGCAGTAGTCAAGGATGGTATCGGTCTCACCAAAGCGGCCGAGGATCTCACGGACGCTCCCGGCCTGCCCAAAGCCGACTTCGACGCCCAGCAGCCTCAGATTCGGCAGATGGGCCGCCTGGCGCGCCAACTCTCGGTACTCCTCCAGGCCATCCTCCGAACACGACTCAACAGCGAGGCGCGGCTCCGCCAGTGTCTCCGGATCAAGCAGAGGTATCTCCTCAGGCTTGACGTAGGGCGGATTGTTGACGACCGCGACCACCCGTTTTTCGAGCCCAAGCTGAAACACCGGCTCAAGGTAAGGACCCCTGGCAAAGCGCACGCGTTCAGTCAGACCAAGGCGACCGGCGTTCTCGGTAGCCAGTTGCAGGGCCTCAGGGGAGACATCGGAGGCCAGCACGCCAACGTGCGGGAGCCACTGCGCCAGGGCCAGAGCGATGGCGCCGCCCCCACAGCCCACGTCCACGACCACACTGTCCTCCGGAAGGCGGAGCCGCCGCAATCGGTCCGCGATTGCCTCGGCCAGAAGCTCTGTCTCCTGCCGGGGGATCAGCGCCCGGTCGTCGCAACGCAGCATGAGACCACAGAAGGCCACCGTGCGGGTGACATACTGCAGCGGCATGCGCGACGCCCGCAGTTCAAGGAGATGCCACCACGCCGGCTCCTCCGTTGCCGCCAGCTCCTGGGCACTGCGAAGGAACACGTCGTTGAGGCCGCAGCCGAGGACGTGGGCCAGCAGGACCCGTGCATCAACCTCAGGGCTGTCCACCCCGGCGCTGCGAAGCCTCTCGGTCCCCGCTCGGAGAGCCGCAGCGACAGAGAGAGAGAGGGCCATGGCTCAGAGTTCCTGGAGACGGTTCTGGCGATCGGCCTCGGCCAACGCCTCCAGCAGCTCGTCAATCTCGCCGACAAAGATCGCCGGCAGGTTGTGGAGGGTAAGGCCTATCCGATGGTCGGTCAGGCGATCCTGGGGGAAATTATAGGTACGGATCTTCTCGCTGCGGTCGCCGGTCTTGACCTGTTGCCGGCGCTCGCGCGCCAGAGCCTCCTCCTGTTCGCGGCGGCGGATTTCATAGATCCGCGATCTCAGGAGACGCAAGGCGCGCTCGCGGTTCTGGCCCTGGGAGCGCTGGTCGGAGCAGGCTACCGATATGCCGGTGGGCTTGTGGGTTACCCGCACCGCGGTCTCGTTCTTCTGCATGTGCTGTCCGCCCGGTCCCCCCGCCCGGAAAGCCTCAAAGACCAGGTCGGACGGGTCCAGCTCTACGTCAACTTCCTCGACCTCGGGAAGGACGGCTACGGTGGCAGCTGAAGTGTGTATGCGGCCCTGGGACTCCGTAGCGGGCACCCGCTGCACCCGATGCACGCCGCTTTCGTGTCGAAGTGCCCCGTAGGCACCCTTTCCCTTGACTTCGAGTATGGCCTCCTTGAAGCCGCCCACCTCACCTTCGGTAGCGTCCACCAGCTCGACCTGCCAGCCCCGGCGTTCTGCGAGCCGCGAGTACATGGTCAGCAGGTCTCCGGCGAAGAGCGCTGCCTCATCGCCACCGGTGCCCGCCCGGATCTCCACCACGGCGTTTCTCTCGTCCATGGGGTCCCTGGGTACCAGTTCCAGCAGCAGCCGCTGCTGCAAGGCCTCAGCCTTCTGCCGGGCCTCGTCAGCGGCGGTCCTGAGGTACTCGCGCATTTCCTCGTCCTGCGTCTCAGGCAGGAGAGCCTCGGCTTCCTCGGCTTCTGCGAGCGCCTGCCTCAACTCATGGTACAGGCCCACGATGGGCGCGAGTTCAGCGTGGCGGACGGAGACCTCACGGAACCGGTTCTGGTCCTGGATGATGGCAGGATCGGCTAGCTGTGCCTCCAACTCGCCCAACTCGGTCTCAAAGCTCTCAAGGGCGCTCTGCAGGTCCATAGCGCATTCACTCTTCGCTGGGTACGGGTGAGACGGGCACGGGCGCTGCGACTTCGGGGAGCAGTTTGCCGTCGGGCGCCGCCAGCGTGGGCGCCGGGAAACCGGCCGGCAACGGGACCTCCGGCGCCACAGTACTGAGTGCGTAGATCGCCACCCGGATCTGCTCGTCTGACGGCTGGCGGGTCGTCAGACGCTGCATCAGAAGCCCGGGCTGGGCGAGTACGCGAGCGACGAGACTGTCGCGGTGACGGCCACCATAGCGGATGATCTCGTAGGCGACCGCGGCCACGATCGGGATGGTGGCCACGCGCAGCACCATGCGCAGCCAGAAGTCCGGCCAGCCCAGGAAGATGCCCACCAGGATCTTGACGGCGATGAAAACCAGCAGGAAGGCGGTGCCGCACCGAGGATGCAAGGGGCTGTAGTCCCGGCAATTCTCCAGCGTGACCTGCTTCCCGTCCTCGTAGCAGTTGATGGTCGCGTGCTCCGCGCCGTGGTACTCAAATATCCGCCGGATGTCGGGTAGCAGCGAGATGGCGGCGATGTACCCCAGGATGCCGGCGAGACGGACCACGCCTTCCACGCAGTTCTTGCCGATCGGGCCCAGCTCATCCACGAAGGGTAACCAATCCACCAGGCGGGTGGGCAGGATAATAAAGAGCCCAACACCCAGGGCGAGCGAGGGAAGCATGGCCGCCCAGGCCAGCCAGCCCGTGTCAGCCTGCTTCTTCGGGGCCTTCTGACGTTTGCGGCGGGCCTTGCTCTCCGCCGCCGACGAGACCTCAGACCCTTGTGTGGCGGCAGCCTCTTGCTCTCGGCGTTCCTGCTCCATCTGCTCTTCGACGAGAACGTTGAAGGAGAAGATGAGCGATCGGACACCCAGGTTGAGCGTGTCAATCAGAGCCACGTTCCCGCGGATGAGAGGCCACTTGGCCCACCGGTAGCGGTGAGTGAGGTCCCAGATGCCCTGGCGGATCACGGCGATGGTGCCGTCCCGCCGTTTGACGGCGGCGCCCCAGACGTCGGTGCCACGCATCATGACACCCTCCATCAGCGCCTGGCCGCCGTAGAAGTGCTTCTCTTCCGCCATCATGTCGTCCTATCGCCAACCACCCAGGCCGCTAGGCCTGGGCGGTGTTCGCGCCGCGGCCGATCCCGGGGGCGGCTACTTGCCCTGCTGGCTGTACTTGCCCTGTAGCTGGTAGCGCTTGATGAAGCGCTCTACCCGACCCTCGGTGTCCATGATCTTCTGGGTGCCCGTGTAGAAGGGGTGGCACTTGCTGCAGATCTCCACTCGCAGCTCCGGCTTCGTGGAACGGGTCTTGAAGGTCTCGCCACAGCCACAGGTGACCGTGCACTCAACATAGTCCGGGTGGATACCTTGTTTCATCGGTCGTCACTCCTGCTGTCGCCTGGCCATGGTTGTTGGCAGAATGTGCTCGCGCCGTTTGCGCGGCGAGAAGACAATATAACATCATACCGGGCCCACTGCAAGCGGATTCCGCCTGCGGGACGCTCTTGTCAAGCCTGAGACATTGCGTTATGATGTATGACAGTTGCGTTAGGTGCAGTGGCCGACGCCGCAGGTGGTGTCGGCCCTTGTGGCATCCTCCCTGGGCAGAACCATGCAACACCGCAATCGGTGGCAGAGCAGCAACTGGACCAGGCACCCGCATTTCGGAAGGGCTGATGTCAGGCCCGTCCCAGCAGGTGCCGTGGCTGTCGAGTGCTGATGCCCCGCGGCCACGGCCTGCCCAACCCCACCACACTTGTAGCGTACCCTATGAATGAATGGTGAAGAGCATGCCCACTATCGAGTTCATTGACGTGACTAACCGCG
The DNA here is from genome assembly GCA_013178155.1 of Armatimonadota bacterium. Classification (GTDB taxonomy): domain Bacteria; phylum Armatimonadota; class Zipacnadia; order Zipacnadales; family UBA11051; genus JABLXH01. Next base: position 14,973 of record JABLXH010000098.1, read on the forward strand.
ATGGTGAACAGACCGCGCGCATTAGCCTGTCCAAGCTCCAGAAGACGGTCATCAACTGGTTACTCGACGAGATGGGCGTCTACCAGAGCGAGATGGGCTTCCCGCTGAACCCCCACGAACGAGGTTACATCAACGCCAACGTTGACTTGACTCAGGACGACAGTGAAAACGGCCCGCTGATGAAGCGTATTCAGCTGAGTGGCTGGTCGCGAGCCGTGGCTGGCGACGTTGAGAAGGCCCTCTCACAGACAAAGATTCGTCACCTGAACCTCTCTATCTCCACCTCTGAACAGATGCTGACGTGGAAGTTCCGGGGTAAGTTCTCAAAGGAAGACATCATCAAGATGATGGTGGACTCCGTAACCGCGGCCAAGCAAGGAGGGGCGATTACGGCAGGTGTGAACGCCGAGGACGCCTCGCGCACCGACCTTGGTTTTCTCATCGAGTTCGCCCAGGCAGGACGAGAGGCCGGCGCCGACCGCTTCCGTTACTGCGACACGCTGGGACACGATGACCCCATGTCCATCAGTGAGCGCGTGGGCACCATCGCTCGTGAAGCGCAGATACCGATCGAGTTGCATTGCCACAACGACCTCGGTCTGGCCGTTGCGAACTCGGTGGCCGGAGCTGTGGCTGTCTGCGAAGCCGGCCAGGATGCTTTCATCAACACCACCGTCAACGGCATTGGCGAGCGGGCGGGGAACGCAGACCTGGTGTCATGCATTCTTGCCCTGAAGTACTCCGCCAAGTGGGGCAAGACAGACTACATCACCCCCCAGATCGACCTTACGAAGTCCTGGAAGATCGCCAACTATGTCGCCAACGCTTTCGGAGTGCCCATTCCCATCAACCAGCCGGGTGTGGGGGCCAATGCTTTTGCCCACGAGTCAGGGATCCACGCCGATGGCGCCCTGAAGGACCGGCACAACTACGAGTTGTACGACTACGAGGCTTTGGGGCGGGGCGAGAAGATCGAGATTCCGACCGGCCGCGTCATCACCACTGGCGCCCACGGCGGGGCCTCCGGTCTGGAGTATGTCTACAACCAACTGGATCTCGGCTTTGCCGACGACGAGCATATGCGGGAGACCCTGCAGCTCTGCCAGATCGCTAACCTGCACAACCAGGCGCCCCTGACGCGCGAGGAGCTCTGGCTGATCTATCACTATCCCAAGCAAGTTCGTGAGCTGCTTACCGTCATCCTCTGAGCCTCTTCGCTCGCCTGAAACCTGCAGCCAACGCGCCCACCTCACCCACCCGAGGTGGGCGCGTCTCGTTCCCGTGAAGGGCACTGGGGGGGCGTTCCGGCACCTGGTGGTGGCCAGAGAGAGGATTCTCCTTCCCCGCGGCGAACCAGCCGGTTTTGACCCCCACCGCCGTGTGGTGGGCCGCGCTGACCGGAGGAATACAACCCATGGCGAAGGCTATGATATGGGAGAAAATGACCGTCCGCGAGATACGTGAGGCGCTGAAGAGCACCCAGACGGTGCTGATACCCATCGGCGTCACGGAGCAGCACGGGTACCACCTGGCCGTGAACACCGACATGCACAACGCCTGGCAGATCGCGACGCGAGCAGCCGAAGAGACAGGTTGCTTCGTGGCGCCTCTGTTACCCTACACCTTTTCGGGCGGGGAGCTGCCGGGAACCATCAACATAGACTACCATCTGGTGGCTCTGCTCATCAGTGACATTCTGCGAGCGCTGGCCGCCAATGGGCTGAGGAACCTCATTCTGGTGCTGGGCCATGGCGGCAGCGAGAACGCCCGCGCCACCCGCGAAGCGGCCGAGCTGTTCCTCCGCCAGCATCCGGCGTATGCCGACCGCAAGGTTGCCCTCTACAACTTCTGCGAGCTGTCGGGGCTTGTCGCTCAGGGGTTCGCGGAGGGGGATTTCCATGCCGGGAATGTAGAGACCTCACTCATGCTGTACTGGGCCCCCGAGGACGTCAGGCTGAACGAGATCGCACTCGACTCCCCCGAGCTGGTGCAGATGATGCGCGAGGACCCGGACAAGTACCAGCTCATCGAGTATCCCCTGGACCATCCTGGTGTCGTCCCGCGGATCAGCCAAAGGCCAGAGATACAGGTCGGCGTCATGGGCGACCCAAGCCGGGCCAGCGCCGAGTTCGGGGCTCGGGTCTGCGCCGAGGTGGTATCGGGCCTGGTGGAGCTGATACGCGCCATGCAGGGCGCGGCGTAGCCGCTGCGATGCCGGACGCCATCCGCCGCGGGCCTGACTGGCTGGACCACCCAGACTTACAGCGTCTGCTTCACGACTTCGCTCTGGATGACGTGCAGATCGAGCTGGTCGGGTTCCGGCGCTCCTTCGCCGGCAAGGCCTGGCCCTACCTGGGTCTTGTACGCATGGTGAGCGAAGGGGTCCATCCCGTGCGCTGGCTGGTGACGCTGCTGCACGAGCTGGCTCATGTCCTGGACTGGCGTGAGCGCCGTCGCCTGCTGGAAATGGGGCTGGGGCGTCCCCTGCAGCGGGGCGACGGGCGCCGGGTCTGGCGGATGGACCGGACCCACGGCAACCTGTGGCGTCGCCAGTTCGCGCGACTGGCCGAGGCAGCGGTCGCCGCTGGGCTTTTCCCGGGTAACGAGGAGGCCGTGCTTGAGCACGCCAGGTCCGGCGCCGTAAGCTCTGACCACGTGCTACTCGACCTGCAGGCTGATGCGCGGGTCGAAGCGGATGACTTGCTTCGGGCGGAGAGCGAGGCCCGCGCTGCCGCCGAGGTCGCCTGGCAGTCGTTCCAGGAGCTTCGGGCGAGTTTCCGGGCCGGGGTGGTAGTGCACTTCGATGGCGGCCCGGTCCATGGGGTCGTCACGGGCCAGGTAGTCCGGCTGAACCGCCAGACCTGTACCGTAACGGCAGACGGCGTGAACTGGCGCGTGCCCCACAACTACCTGCGGCTTGGCCCCGCGCCGCCGGGAGCCCGCCCGGCGATCAGGCGAGAGGCCCCCCGTGACCGTTTCCGTGTAGGGCAGGAGGTTGCATTCCGTCACGAGGGCGTGCGGCGACGCGGCAGGGTGATTCGGGTGAATCAGAAGACCTGCACCGTCTTGACGGAGCAGGGCGAGACATGGCGGGTTGCCTTTGGGCTCCTCAAGGTGGCGGCGGACCCACACTCCTAGTCTGGCTGGTCGGCTGTTGTTGCCGGCTGCTTCCGGAGCGCCAGGGCGGCGACGATGGCGATGATGCAGATGACCACGGCCACGATGACGATCGGTGTCGTACCGGTGGTCTCGATTGTCTTGGGCGCCGTGTCAACCGCCATCTTCATCCCGGCAGGACCGCCCATCGGCCCGCTCCCCATGCCCATGCCGCCCTTGCCGGGCATGTTCATGGGGCCCAGACCGCCGGGGCCACCGCCGGGTGGCGGCCCGGCTTTGGCCGCGCCGGGCGGTGGCGCCGCACCCTGAGCGAACACGGATACCACCGGCGCCAGCGCCAGCAGGAGCATCACCAGCAGAACCAATAGCACCTGGCCGTTTCTGACCATTCAGTCTCACCTCGCGCTGCCTGCAGCGGCCTGTGTCAGCTGCAAGGTAGCGTCTGCAGCCCGCCTTGTCAATCTGCCCCGAGCTGACCGAAGTCGGGCAGGTGTACGCGCCGCAGTGGCGAATACGGAACACTTTCCGTCCATCCTCAGACTTGTGAGCAATGCTGATGGCAGCCGCAGCCGAGTCTCCGCAGTCCGACCCAACCCGCGAAAGCCCAGCCCTGATCCCCGTCTCAGCCCGGGCCACCGTCCTGGCCCTGGTGATCGGTGTTTTCGCCCTGCGGGCCAGTGCTCGGGCCATCCTGAACGGACTGGGCGGCGGGCCTGACGTGCCGCTGCTGGTGCTCTTTGGCGGCGTCGCGCTCTATCCGGTGCTCTCCCGGGTACTCAAGCTGAGTCGGCGCGACATCATCGTCATCTACTGCTTCGTCATGATCGCCGGAAACGGCTTTGACCTCGCCCAACGCTTCCTGCCGGCCTACACCGTACCGCGCTACTTCCACACGCCGGAGAACAACTTCCTAGGGCTGGCGGACGAGTACATCCCCAGTTGGTTCGCCCCGCAGGACCCTGAGGTCATCCGCCAGTTCTTCGAGGGCTCTGACGACGGCAGGATGCACTGGGGGCCCTGGCTGAAGCCCCTGGCCCTCTGGTCGCTGTTCTTCATGGTGCTATGGTGGACGCTGTTTTGCATCACGGCCATACTGCGCCGGCACTGGGTTGAGCATGAGCGTCTGGCTTTCCCGCTGGTAACGGTACCCCTCTACATCACCTCCGCGGGCTCTGGCCGCTTGCAGCCACGCACGACCATCTGGCGCGAGCCGCTGATGTGGGTCGGCTTTGCTGTCTCGTTCCTGCATTTCCTGACCATCATGCTGCACGCCCTGAACCCGGGCGTGCCCACGGCGGGCACCTACTACGATGTGGGCAGGTTCCTGACCGAGAAGCCCCTGGACGCCATGCGCCCGTTGTTCATGTTCATCTACAACCCGGCGCTAACCGGCATGGCGTACTTTGCCCCCCAGGACCTGTGTTTCTCGATGTGGTTCTTCTTTCTGGGGTACTTCAAGCCGATCATGCTGTTCGTTCGAATGGCGGGTCTGCCAGAGCCCTCGGGCTTCCCGTTCTACTGGGAGCAGAGCGCGGGAGCCTTCGTAGCCATCGCGCTTTTCTATGCCTGGGCAGCGCGTGAGTACCTCGGGCGCGTCCTGCGGGCAGCCCTGACAGGCGGGTGGCTGCCCGGTGAGCCCGAGGCGCGACGCTGGGCCGAGCCCATGACCTATCGCGGCGCGGTCTTGGGCGCCATCGCGGGGTTTGTGTTTCTGTGTGGGTGGTATATCCTGGCGGGCATGACCCCCTGGGTGGCCGGCGCCTTCTTCGCGATGGTCATCGTCTTTGCCACCATCTTCACTCGTGGGCGGGCTGAGACGGGCGTGGCTTCCCTGGCGTCGTTTCCCTTCTGGCAAGCCAGCCGCCAACTGAAGTCCTTCCTGGGTTCACAGCCCCTGATGGTCAACGGCAGGATGACGAACCTCGTCATGCTGGGGAGCCTGATCTTCCTGCACTTCGGGCTCTACCCCGAGGG
>JABLXH010000099.1 GCA_013178155.1 Armatimonadota bacterium
CTGACAACACCGAGGGCTGGGCGGGGCGCAACGTAGAGGGCCTGCGGGCCGAAGACGGTGTCCTGCGAGCGAAGGTCGGCGGATATGGGTGCCTGCTGCTGCAGCGAGGCCTCGCGGTCCCCGCTGTGGGCCATGAGTACCTGTCCCTGCGCATGTCCGCCACCACGGGTCAGTCGGCCCGCCTGACCTTCCTGACCGGAAAGACCCCGGCTGATGTGCGCTCCGTCGAACTGCCCCTGAAGGCGGATGGGCGCATGCATGCCTACGTGGTGCGACTGGCCGACTACCCTGAGTGGCGCGGTGACCTGCTCTCACTGGCCCTGGAGCCCTCTGATGCGGCAGCCGAGGTGAGTGTGGACTTCCTGGCCCTGGCCCCCAAGCCGGACGCGCCGGCGGAACTGACGGTCAGCGACCTGACCACCGATGCGGTCATTCTCCGGGCCGGCCGGCCGGTGACGGTGACCGCCACCGTGACCAACTCGGGCGGCCCGGGTGAAGGCCTTCGTGCCGAGCTCGCCCTGCCTGAAGGCGTCACCATCCGGGACGAGGCCGCTCTCCACCTGCCACCGTTGGCGCACGGCGAGTCGTGCCCGGTCGCATGGCGGGTCGAGGCGTCCAGCGCCGTATCGGGGCAAGCGGTGGTGACGGTGACCGGTCCCGGAGTCACCGCCTCCAGCGCGGCAATCCCGGTCAGCTTCAGCCAGCCCGTCCCGGTAACCAGGGCCGACTATGTGCCGCCCCCGGAGCCGCCACCCAGCGATTACCTCGTGGGCTGCCACTACTGTCCGCTCTGGAAGCAGGGGTCGCGGGCCACAGTCTGGGAGCCCATTGTGCCCTTTCTGGAGCGCAAACCTGCTCTCGGCTACTACGACGAGGATGACCCGGAAGTCACTGACTGGGAGATCAAGTGGGCACTGGACCACGGCATACAGTACTTCGTTTACTGCTGGTACCGCACCAGCCAGGGACGACCGGTGGAACAGATGCTCGGTCACGCTATCCACGACGGCCTGTTCAACTCGCGCTACGGCTCGCAGTTCAAGTTCGCCATCATGTGGGAGAACCAGGCCAAGGGCCGGGCGGGCATCGCGTCCGAGGAAGACCTGCTCACCAACCTACTGCCGTTCTGGATCGAGAATTACTTCCGCCGCGACAACTACCTGAAAGTGGACGGCAAGCCGTTGCTGTTCATCTACCGCCCGGAGTTCCTGGTGGACGATCTGGGAAGCGTCGAAGCCGTGCGTCAGGCGCTTGACAAGGCTCGCGAAGCGTGTCGCCAGGCCGGACTGGGCGGACTGACCATCCTGGGCGAGTACCGGGGCACAGCGCCGCAGCCGCTGCAACTGATGCTGGATGAGGGCCTGGACTACGCCTTCCAGTACTGCTGGCCCGTGGACAGCGTGCCGCCAGCCGAGGCTGTGGCGGCCCAGGAGCGCTACTGGAAGTCCTGGCAGGAGCAGAGTATTATCCCGTTCCTGATCACCCTGTCCATGGGCTGGGACTCCACGCCCTGGCATCCCAGCTATAGCAAGTGGCGCCTGCCACCGCCGGATTTCGAGGTGCTCTGCCGCCGCGGCAAGGCCTTCATGGACCAGCTCCCGCAGCAGAGCCTGGGCCGGAAGCTGGTGCTGCTGGACAACTGGAACGAGTACGGCGAGGGCCACTACATTGCGCCCCATCGCCAGTACGGCTTCGGCTACCTGGATGCGGTGCGTAAGGTATTCACCCGCGCGCCCGAGCCCCACATAGATCCCATTCCCGAGGACTATGGGCTGGGGCCGTATGACAAGGCCTGGCGGCAGCAGCAGTCCCTCCTGGAGCTGTGCAGAGGCAAGACGCCTGCCGCTGAGGGTACTGAGCCTGACCTCATAGGCTGGTGGACCTTCGACGAAGAGGACGACGCACCGGTGGCCCTCGACCTTTCGGGCCACGGCCTCGGGGGCATTCTGGACCAGGCTGCGCGCGTGCCCGGCCGAAAGGGGAAGGCCCTGGCCTGTGAGGGCGGTTGCGTGCTCGTGCCAGGCGATGGGCTGCGGTTCGACCTCCCCTCCCTCAGTGTTGAGTGCTGGGTCCGCACTGACCTGGCCGGGCAGACCGACAGATGGTTCGTCAACTGCGTCTTCGGGACCGGCGACAGCGGCTTCCGACTGGGGCTGAGTGATGGCCGACTGACCTGGGCCATCCCCCAGACGCCCTGGAGTCACCACCTTGTCGCAGCAGAGGCCCTGCCCCTGGGCAAGTGGGTGCACGTGGCCGCCACTTACGACGGCCGGGTGATGCGCCTGTATCAGGATGGTGACCTCGTTGGCAGCCTGGACCGGATTGGCAAGGTCCAGCCGATCCGTACGCATCTGTGCCTGGGCAGCTATGACCGGGCCCACAAGGCGCACTTCACCGGACTGCTGGATGAGGTGCGGTTCCTGTCGCGGGCCCTCACGGCTGAGGAAGTGGCCCGGCGGTGCGCGCCAGGGGACTGACGGGCCCGAGCGTTCAGCGGAGAATGAGATCATGCGCGAAGAGAGACACGAAGCAGACTTCTGCGTTGTCGGCGGTGGGTTGGCCGGTCTGTGCGCGGCCGTCGCGGCTGCTCGACACGGTACCAGGACGGTCCTCATGCATGACCGGCCGGTGCTGGGCGGCAACGCATCCTCTGAGGTACGCATGTGGGTTTGCGGCGCCCAGGGCGCCAATATGCGGGAAACCGGCATCCTCGAGGAGCTGATGCTGGAGAACTTCTACCGCAACCCGACGGCCAACTACTCGGTCTGGGACAGCGTGCTGTATGGTCTGGCGGCCTGCCAGCCCAACTTGGCCCTGTTGCTGAACTGCTCCTGTGTCTCGGCGGAGATGGATGGAGACCGCATCCGGTCCGTGCGCGGCTGGCAAGGCACCGCCGAGACGTGGCACACGGTCACCGCCGACTTGTTCGCCGACTGCTCGGGCGACAGCATCCTGGCTCCCCTGACGGGGGCGCAGGTGCGGGTAGGTCGTGAGGCCGCTGGCGAGTTCGGCGAGGATATCGAGCCACCGGTGGCCGATCGCCGGACCATGGGCATGAGCTGCCTGATCCAGACCCGCGAATACGACCATCCGGTGCCCTATACACCTCCGGAATGGGCGAATCGCTACGAGAGCGATGAGGACCTGCCGCACCGGGGGCACGAGGTCGTCGGCAACAACTTCTGGTGGTTTGAGCTGGGTGGGGAAGACGACTCGATCCACGACACTGAGCGCCTGCGCCACGAACTGCTGCAGGTGGCTTTCGGGGTCTGGGACCACATCAAGAACCGTGGCGACCACGGCGCCGAGAACTGGGCTCTGGAGTGGGTCGGTTTCCTGCCCGGCAAGCGCGAGAGCCGCCGGTATGTCGGCGACCACATCCTGACCCAGAATGACATCCGTGCCGAGGGGCATTTCGCGGACCTGGTCGCCTACGGTGGCTGGTCCATGGACGACCACCATCCCGGCGGCATTCGCTGGGCCGGCCCACCCACCGTCTTCCATCCGGCCCCCTCTCCTTACGGCATCCCGTACCGCAGCCTCTATTCCAGAAACATCGCCAATCTTTTCTGCGCGGGGCGCAATATCAGCGCCACCCATGCGGCGCTCAGCTCCACCCGCGTCATGGGCACCTGCGCCATGCTGGGGCAAGCCGTGGGCACTGCCGCGGCCATCGCGGCCAGGCATGGTCTCTGTCCGCGGGGCGTCGGCCAGCGGCACCTCGCGGAGCTCCAGCAGACCCTGATGGACGACGACTGCTACCTGCCCTGGCATGCACGGGAGGTCCCGGAGGTCAGCCGCAAGGCGACACTGACCGCCGAGTACGGAGACCCCGAGCCGCTGCGCAACGGGCACGACCGCCCCATCGGCGCCGCCGACAACGGGTGGGCGGGGCCACTGGGCTCATGGGTCGAGTACCGCTGGCCGGAGATGCGCTGTCTGACCGAAGCGCGCCTCACCTGCGACAGCGATCTTGACCGGGTCTTCCGCACCGGTGAGCGCAACCGCATGCAGAACATGCACTGCTGCTACCGCCCCGGCGATCCGCACTTCCGTCTGCCGGACTCGTTGCTCAGGGCGTTTCGGTTGGAGGCGCTGACAGCCGGGGGCGAATGGCAGACTGTGGCGCGGGCGGAGGAGAACCGGCGGCGACTGGTGAGGGTGCCTCTGGCGGTGGAGACGACGGCGCTTCGCCTCATCCCGGAGAGCACCTGGGGCGCCGAACGAGCGCACCTCTTCTCCTGGGACGTGCGGTAGCCTCAGGCCTGCACAGTCAGTGTCACCTGAGGTCCTGCCGGATCGAAGGCCACCAAAGTCTGGTCCCCCTCCGAGAGCCATGTCCCGCTGACGAAGTCGCGGCGGTGGCTGACCTGCCGTAGAGGCCGTCCGTCCACCGCCAGGATACCGGGCCGAACGTCGGTGAGGCTCAGGGTGACTTCCGGTACGACCAGGGGCAGGTGCAGCCGGACCTCATCAACAGCCACCGACAGGTTCGCCATCTGTGTCGCGCAGGCGTAGCGGGTGATCTCGCTGCATTTCCGCCAGCGCGTGCGCTCGCCACGGGGATCCAGCTCCCTGAGGCGAGCGACGACGGTCTGCAGAGCGCGGAAGCCTCGCCGGTCCTCGTTGTGCATGCCGTAGAAGCCCTGCCAGTGACTGCAGAAGATGACCGGTTCACCGGCCTCTATCAGCTCGCGCACCCGCCCGCCCTGCAGGTCGGCGGTCAGGTACTTGTCGGCGTTGACCTCGCCATAGCCGGTCCAGGAGCCGGTCCAGTCCCCGGTGGAGGCGATGATCTCGCCGGTAGCGGTCCGGGCCGCCGGATCCGGGTACCAGACCGGCACCTCAACCTGCCCGGCGCGGGTGATGGGCTCATCCTTCACGCGCTTGAAGAAGTACGGCGCCGGGTCGCCGGTCACTGAGCGTGTGGCCTCGCCGGCGACCTTGGCGTAGAACTCCAGGGTCCGCCCACCGAAACCGCCCGGAGACGTGACCCCCTCCGGTGTGAGCCCCACGTTGTCCAGGATGCGGCAGGCGGTGGCAATGTAGTCAAAGACCAGCTCCTCCTGGTCCGTGGGCAGTGTCTCCCACTCCATCTGCTCCCAGATCCGCGGTTCCACTGGCTGCAGTGTCTGCGGGTCCACCACAAATGTGTGCGTGATCATCTCCGGGGTGATGTCGAAGGCCGGCTGGATGACCTCGCGGCACATGGCCAGCCAACTCTCCTGCTGCTGGCGGCTGAACAGGGGCAGGCCCTCGTCTATGCGCCCTAACGCCGCCGGGCAGGGCACGACGCTGAACTTGCCCCGCACGCCGGCCTCCAGGCAGAACTCCGCGAACTCCCGGGTGAAGCTCTCCGGATGGACCACCGGCACGTCCTCCCAGCGGCGATTCTGCCTATCCACCGGGTTGCGGTCGCGCATCCAGAAGTAGTTCAGGTTCACCAGCACCGTGGAGTCGTCAATGATGAGGGACACCGGAATGCGGTCCAGAGCGAAGCGAACGAACTTGGCCTGCATGGCACACTCCTCGCGGTGATCAGGGCGCCTCGATCCGCGCCAGGAAGTACAGGTTATAGGTCTCGGCGGCCCCAAGGTCGGACCACCGGGCAGCCAGCGGTGCGGCCTCGTGCTGGCTCTCGTAGCGCCGCGTCCCGGGATCGGCCCATAGTGTGGTCGCTCCATGGCCCAAGACGCGGAAGGTAAGGCTGAGGTCCCGGCCCTGCTCGAGGGGGAACCGCACCCAGTCGCTGGCGACTTCGCCGCCCGCAGGTAAGTCCACAACGTTACGTCCGCCGAAGGTGATGGGCACGCGGGAGATGGCGATGATGTTGGCTGGGTCAGTGGGGTCCGTCCTGGCCAGTGACACGTCGCCAATGACGATGCCGCCGGTGCGTCCCCCGAGGAACACGAGGCGCACCCGGTCCGCGTCGCGGCCGATGGCCTTGCCCTGCAACACGATTCTCTCGGCGCCGATGAACCCCCATTGGGCCATCTCCGCCGCTTCACTGCCGGTCTGGCTCTCGGCCGTCCAGACTGCAGAGGACTGTGGCGGCGCTTCCGCGATGGGAGCCTCGACCGCCGGAAATACCATGACCTCCACCAGGTGCACACCAGTGTTGGCGCTGTTGCGCAGCATCTCCACCCGGACGTACCGGGCGCTGACTGGCGCGAAGGTGTGCTCCAGCCCGCTCTCAGTAGCGGTCACAGCACCGGTGCTGGCGTCGGCGACCACGTGCCAGTTGGCGCCGTCAAGGGAGGTCAGGACGCGGTACTGGTAGTGCCGCGGCTCGCTTGCTGCGCCCCAGTAGGTGACGACCCGGACGCGGTCAATGCGGCGCTCCTGGCCCAGGTCTACCTGCCACCAGGCCGGCCAGGGCGTCGCGCCCCAGTAGACTTCGCGCTCCACGCGGCCATCCACTGCCGCCTGCGGTGGGTGGCCGGGTTCGGAGCTGCTCGCTGTGGCCTGGCCACCGATCGCGACTCCGACCTGGGTCTCGAGAGCCGTCCAGGCCTCCCGACGCGCCTCGGCGGTCATCGGCAGCGAGGCCTCGGTCCAGAGCGCCTCCGGTCGGCCGCCGGAGCGGGTGTAGCCAGCGTAGCGCCGCCGGTTCTCGCGCTTCCACGCGGCCACGGCGGTGGTGTAGCTCAGCTCGGGGAGGCGGGACCGCTCCCAGCGGACCGTGACCAGGCGGTCACTGGGGTCCAGGACGATCTGCGAGCCCTCGCCAAAGGGCGGGCGGGTGATGGGCAAAGGCCGCCCCTCGCACTCCGCCGACAGCGGCCGCACGAACCACGGCAGATGCAGCACGACCTGCTCCGGCGCGGCCCGCCAGGCAGGGGACAGGCGAACGGTCATGTCGTCGCCTGTCACCCGGGCGGTCAATGAGATGGGCCCAAAGTCCGTCGGGGCCCGGCGGACGGCCAATCGGCTGCCCGGCTTCAGCCATTCCGGCGAGACCACCGACAGCAGGTGCAGGTCGCCATCCCACTCGCGCACCAGCATGTTGCGCAGCAGGGCGATGTACTCGGCGGCAAACCAGCCGTGCGGCGGGAAGTTGCCGCCGGGGTCACGGTTGTCCCAGGGCACGATCCCGAACTCAAACCCGGCATGGGTGGAGCTGGTATGCACCAACAGCGCGTAGAAGTCTGCGAGCGCCTCGCGCTGGCGGTTGAGGGTCACGAGGCCGTGAGTGGCCTTAATAGTGTCATAGTGGTGCAGCAAGGCCGGCCTCAAACCGGGGCCGTAGGTCATCAGCCCCTCGGCATACTTGCGCTCACGCACCGTCGTGGCGGTGATGCCCGGACGCGGGTCACTCACGTCCAGCGCCCCGCGGGCCGGGACGCCACCGCGGGGATAGAGTCCGATGAGGTTGTCCCAGTCGCACCCCGGCCCCGCATCCAGGCCGGGTGGGATGTAGCCGTCGGTCTTTTCGGTCGCCGCATCCAGCGCCCGCGCGAAGTTCGCTGCATACTCGTCGTGGTAGGCCTGAAACTCACCGGCATCCTCGTCCTGCCCCAGGGTGCGCGCCATGGCGATCAGGTCTCGCAGTCCAATGAGCAGCCAGAAGCTGTGGCCGGTGTAGTGGCCGTTGATGGCCTCGTTGTCGTACGGGGGAGCGGCCGGCACGAGCCCCAGCGGGTCCTGCCGGGTCTCGCGCATGACGCCCCGCACATGCTGCGCCAGGTGCGGGTAGATCCGCCGGGCCCAGGCCTGGTCGCCGGTGAGCCGCCAGTGCGAACCGAAGGCCCAGAGGGTCTGTCCGAACCCGTCAAGCTGCGGGGGCTGGTAGATGATGCCGTTGGGCTGCCGGGACTTCAGGAAGTACTCCAGGCCCTGCTCGGCCCAACGGTGCCTCCCCGCCAGGTCAAAGGCATTGGCAATGTACGCGCCATCGCGCACCCAGAAGTAGTGATACTGGAACTGGTTGACGGTCATGATGTAGTCATCGCCATGCTTGTCGCGGGCGATGGCGTCGTACATCAGGCTGGCCTGGTAGGTGTCCACGGGCTTGCGCTCAGGCAGCTCGATCTGCATGCCCTGGGCCAGAAATGCCCGCCACCAGGTCTGCGTGGGCGTGGGGTCGAAGGCGGCCGCCTGCAAGGCTTTCAGAAACTCACGGTCGCTCAGGGGCACCGGCGCGTAGGGCATGGTGAAGTCCAGCGTGCGGCTCTCTCCCGGTTGCAGCGCCAAGTCATATCGCGCGAGACAGACGGGGGTTCGAGCGCTGATGGCCCCCTCGCGGGCACTGAGCCTGCCCCTGGCGGGCACGTCCGGCAGGATCAGGCGCGATAGCTCCGGCAAGTCGGGGAAGGTATAGATGAGCTGATCATCCCGCGCGGCCCAGGTCGGCCCCATCTCATACGTGGCCGTGTAAGGGTTCCAGGCGACTCGCAGCCGCGGGCAGCAGTGATCGCCTTCACCGCGGAAGCCCACGGCGAAGGTCGCTGTCAGCGTCCGGGAAGCCGGATTGCTCATGGTTACGCGGATGAAGTTGACGAGCGGGCTTTCGGCGCGTCCGTCAAGCGTCGCGCCATACAGGGTCAACGCGTACTCGATGCCCTCGCGACGCAACGAGTAGCTCAGAACAGGGGCGACCTCGTTCGGCAGTGTGCGGACCCGCTGACGCAGGGGCTCCAGGTCCGGCCCGGCGAAGAACACCAGTTGGGCCGAACCCGTCCAGAGCCAGCCCTCCGGAGTGACCTGGGTGCCTTCATCGCCGTCGGCGACGCCCAGCACGTCCGAGGGGCGACTGAAGTAGGAGAACGGTCCGGGTCCCTCGTCAATGGCCGGGTCAATGGGCCTTGCGTGTAGCGGCAGGCAGGACGCGAGCACAAGCACGAGAGAGAGGATGCGGTTCAAGGGGCTGGCTCCCGACACGTGGCCGGCCAGCTCTCCTGCCGCTGGCGGCCGAATGGCGGCAGGCCCTCGTCCATGCGCCCCAACGCGTCCGGGCAGGGCACGACGCTGAACTTGCCGCGCACGCCTGTCTCCAGGCAGAACTGCGCATGCTCCCGGGTGAAGCTCTCGGGATGGACCACGGGCACGTCCTCCCGGCCACGGTTCTGCCCGCCCACCGGGATGCGCTCCAAGGCAAAGCGAGCGAAGGTGGCTCTCATGGTTCCCCCCATGGACCCGGCGGTACCTGGTGCGACGCCGGGTGTCAGGCGACTCACGAGCCTGGACTGTCGATGCCGACCTGGTAGCTACCAGCCTTATAGCCGTGTACCCGTATATAGTAGTAGCCGGTCACGGAAGCCGTGAAGCCCACCGAGGTGCCGCTCCCCACCTGCACGTCCTTGGCGATGAAATGGCGGGCGTCGCCCTGATAGACGTAGGTGTCGGGGTCGCCACTGTGGGCGACGAGCATCACGTCGTAACTGGTGCCTTGCTGCCCCAGAAACCGGTACCAGTGGCTGTCGTATTCCGTGAGAGTCCCGGCCTTTGCCACGCCATTCACCGTCAGCCCCCAGACCGCATCGCACTCCACTCTGTAGTGCTTGGGTGTCACCCCTGTGGCCACTCCGCACACAGCCACTTGCGCGGCCTGGCGGCCGGCTGTGGCGCCGATGTCGAAGGCCACCCAGTCCGGCGCGTAGCCGTTCACGTCATCTCCTGCAACCGGCAGACGGTTGCTGTACCCCAGACAGGCGGCTTTCGGACTGTAGGCCTCTCCATCCCCCGACAACAGGTACAGGTCGGTGTCCTCGTCGGCCGTCGGTTGCAGAGTGACCAGAAGCATTCGGGTGGTGCTGACCGGTGGCACGCGGTACCAGTTGATGCTGCGCGACGGCGTGCGGCCCGTGAGCGGGGCCTCACCAATGACGAGGGCGGTCGGCAGCGCCTGCGTCCCGATCTCCGCTGGCGCAATTCCGGGGAAATCCATCAGCGGCTTCGTGCCGCCATGGCCGTCGCCCACGTATTCGCCCACTCTGGCCTCGCTGATCGCGCCGGGGCTCTCCCCCCCCCGCAGCCGACGAGCACAGCCGCTGCCGCCACAGCAGCGCCAAGCATGACGACCCGAACTAGAGCGATCATCCTTGTTCCTCCTCTGACCGATCCTGCCGACCCGGACGAGCCACGCCCGCGGCTTACCACATCATGTCAACCAAGATAGTGTATGGGCATGCCGCAGAGGTGGACCCATAGAGGCGCAGATAGCAGGTCCCTGTCTCCGTGGCGTCGAGTTGGGGAAAGGCGCCAGCCCCCAGGTAGCGCGTCGCCCTTCCGAGATAGGCGTAGACGTCGCAACGGCCGTCGGCAGAGCCATACTCGCGCTCAATCCAGTATGAGTGGCCGGCCTTGACGGGGAACCGGTACCAGTGGCTGTCCCGGTAGGTGAGGGTGGCGCCCTTACTGCTCCCGCCCACTGTCAACCCCCACACGGGGTCACATTCGATGCGGTAGTGCTTCGGGGTGGCGCCGCCCGGGGCGCCCCAGACCGCCACCTGCGCCGCCGGCCAGCCCTTGGAGTCTGTCGCCTCCAGGACCACCCAGTCGGGCGCGAAGCCGCCGGGGCGATCGGTATTGCCCAGGGGCAGGCGGTTGCTGGAACCAAGGCAGGTGGCGCCGGAGCCGTAGCCGGTCGCACTGCCCGGGAACAGATAAAGGTCAGAGTCCTCGTCCGCCGTGGGCTGGAGGGTAACCAGCAGTGGACGATCCACGCCGATGGGCGGGATGCGGTACCAGTTCACGCTCTTGGCCGGCACTCGCTGCAGCACTGGCGGCTCGCCCAGGCGCAATGCCGTCGCTACCGCCTGGGTCTGCATCAGGGGATGGGACAGACCCACTAGTTCCGGCAGCGGCTTCGTGCCATTGTGACCGTCCCCCGCATATTCCGCCACCTCGCTGGTCACCTCAGTTACTTCGCCCGCCCCCCCGCACCCCGCCAGGATGGCGGCAAGCATCGCACCTGCGCAGCACAACCCCAGCAACCTGAGCATAGGCATCGCAGTCACCTCTCGTGCGCGGACGAGTTCCACAGCCGCCGCACTCTCAAGCGCAACCCTACCCTTCTTTGGGAGACCGAGGGATTCCTGCAAGTCTCTAGACGGCCCAGGGGCGCAACGCCTCTACTGCCGGAGCGAGAGGGATTCGCTTCCCATTGTGAGGAATAGGCCCCCCATGACGCGACGCGCTGTGACCATCGGCCTGCTGGCAGTAGCACTCATCGCGCTGGGCACGCCATACTGCGACCTCGTCGTCCAGGGCACGTGGGTGGGTCTGACAGCCTTCCCCATCAGTGCCCTGTTCCTGCTGCTGGTGCTGGTCAGTGTCGTCAACGTGGTCCCCCGGCGGGTCGGGTTGGCGCTGAGCCGGGGCGAGCTCATCGTCATCTACTGCATGATGCTCGTGGCCGCAGGAATACCCTCCTTTGGGCTCACAGGCCTTCTCATCCCTTATCTGGCTGGTCCCTTTTACTTTGCCACCCCCGAGAATAAGTGGGAGCAGAGCCTCTGGCCGCAGTTACCAGCTTGGCTGCACCCCCCGCCCGGCCGGGCCACCACCGGTCTGTACGAAGGCTTGCGGCCCGGGGCGCCACTCCCCTGGGGGGAATGGGTGCTGCCGCTGGCGGTCTGGTCGTTGCTGGCACTGCTGGTGTACGGGGTGTTCCTCGCGCTCTGCGCGCTGTTGCGAAAGCGCTGGGTGGACGACGAGAAGCTGGTGTTCCCACTGGTGCAACTGCCGGTTGAGCTGACGCGGTACGAAACGCCGACCGAACTGGTCCCGGCGCTACTGCGCAACGGCACCATGTGGGCGTTCTTCGCTATCCCCTTCTTCATCCATACCCTCAATGGCTTGCACCGCTACTTCCCGACGGTGCCGGGCATCAACGTGCACATGATTCCACTGGACGCCTGGATCAAGGAACGCCCCTGGAGCGCCATGTCGCCCCTGTGGCTCCGGTTCCTTTTCAGCATCATCGGCCTGGCCTATCTTCTGCCCAGTGACCTGTCCTTCAGCCTGTGGTTCTTCTTCTTCTACTTCCTCATCCAGCAGGTCATCGGCTCGGCCCTGGGGTACAGCATGCCGCCGGTGCAGGCCTATCCGGTGCGTCGGTTTGTCGCCCACCAGATGATCGGGGGGATCGTCACTTCCTTTGTCCTGGGGCTGCTGGCAGGGCGGACGCGCCTGGTGGAGGTCTGGCAGACGGTCCTGGGTGAGCGCGGTGCCGACGAGCGCGAGGCGCTCCCTTACGGCCTCGCTCTACGCGTCCTGGGGGCCTGCCTCATCGGCATCGGCCTGTGGGGCTGGCTGGCCGGTGGGGGCCTCGCACAGACGCTGGTTCTCTTCGGCATCTACTTCGCGCTGCAGGTCGTGGGTACGCGCCTGGTCTGCGAGGGGGGCATGTTATATGTCCAGCACCCCTTCCGCGCCATCAACTTCATGCTGGCCGCGATGGGCACCGATGGTCTCGGGCGTCATCGCCTGGGCATCCTCGCCCTGTTTGACCATCTCTGGATGCTGGACAACCGCAGTCCGCTGATGCCGGGGATCATGCAGAGCTTGCGCCTGGCCGATGAGGAGCGCCTCTCGCGCCGGCGGCTGGTGGCGGCCTTGGCCGGGGCTGTGGTGGTGGCCATGGTGCTATCCTACTACTCCTACCTGCGCCTGATGTACGGCCATGGCGGCCAGGCCCTCAACAACTGGTTCACGACCTACTACACGCGCAATCTCTATAGCACCTGGACCAACGGGCTCATCGTCAACGGCGAGCCGGCCTCCCCTGTTGCCTTCCTCACGATGGCCATCGGCGCAGTGTCGCTGTGGGGCGTGACCGTCATGCACCATACCCATCTCTGGTGGCCGCTGCACCCCATCGGCTACCTCATGGGCGCCTCCTGGCCCATGATCAACTTCTGGTTCCCGGTGCTGCTGGGCTGGCTGATCAAGGTGAACGTGCTCAAGCTGGGCGGGCACAAGCTCTACCGCAAGCTCCTGCCTGGCTTTCTCGGGCTCATCCTGGCGGAGTTCCTCAGCGCCGGCCTGTGGGTCGTCGTGGACATGCTGGCCGGTGTGCGAGGTCATGAGATCTTCTCGTTCTGAGGTGCCGTGATGCGATGCCCGGCAACGCTACTGGCTCTTACACTGGTTGGTACCGCGGCCTCGGCCGAGGGGCCACGGCTCATCTTCCAGGCGGACCTCGATGGCAGCACAGCAGCCCAACTGGGTCAAGAGGAAGCGGTCACGCAGGGCACCCCGTCCTTCGCCCGCGGGCGCGACGGGCGCCAAGCCTACATCGCCGATGGCACCTGCGTGCTCTCCTACCCTGCCCTGGGAAACCTCAACAAGGCGCGGGGTACGGTCGCCCTGTGGGTCTGTCCCCGATGGAACGGCGACGACGGCCAGAACCACAGCTTCTTCTCCGACGACCTGGACTTCAACCAGCCGGAACGAAACAACCTGCACCTCTGGAAGTGGCTGCTCGGTGACCAGCTACGCTTTGACATCCGCACGGCCGAGCCCCGCGATATCGCCTCCCCCGTCACCTTCTGGCGGGCCGGCGAGTGGCACCACATCGCCGCCGCTTGGAACTGCCGGCAGGGCACCTGGCTCTTTGTCGACGGCCAACTCGTGGCCGCCATGGAGCTGCGCTGGGAGCCGATTGAGGGCACGCGCTTCTTCGTGGGCTGCAACTGGGCTGGCCAGCAGCCCGCTGACGCACTCATCTCTGACGTCCGCATCTATGACGGGCCACTTGACGCCGGCCAGGTGCTGCGAGTCAGCGAAGGCAAGGCCTTGCCGGCGGTTCGCGCTATACGGCTGGTGGCACCACGGGAGATCACGGTCGGTGAGACCTTCGAGGTGAGCCTGGACTGCGTGGCGGAGACCCCGACCCCCGACGCACTGCCACTGACAGTCGCCCTGGACGGCCTCCCACTGCCGGCTCTCGTCGACCGCGGCATCCGGCTGCGGGCTGGCGAGCAGAGCCTCGGGCCCCTGAGCTTCACACTTCCCGCCTACTACCATGTCGTGGCAGGGCGTCATGAGCTAACAGCCACGCTGGCGGGCGCCGTCGTCGCGGACGTGCGACGCTGGCGGGCCGTGGTGGATGTGGTCAAGCCCCCGGCCAGCCCGCAGCCGGCCCGCTGGCGCTGGAGTGCGCGAAAGGTCCTGCGCGACACGCGGGTCTACCTGGCCCCCGGCCCCGGTGTCGCCTTCTGGTTCGACGGTGAGGTTCGACCCTATGACGCGGCTGGCCAGGCTCTATGCCGGTCGCTAGTGGCCTCCGGGCGTATCACCGACGTCCTCCCCTGCCGGCTGCTTGACGAAGTGGACTGCACGGGGACGGACCACAGCTTCCGGGAATGGGGCCAGTCCCGGGTGGTGACACTGGGTGACGGGCGACGGTACCGCATCACGGGGCCCAGGGACAGTGTGCAGGAGCAGCGCACCGTGTACGGCAACGAGGCACGGTTGTTGCCCGCCTTTCAGTACCGGCTGGCAACTGCCCCCCGCCCGGTGCCTCACCTGCTGGTAGCGGAGACCATCAATGACCGGGAACGGTATCTGGAGACCGCCGTTGACATGGCACCTGGCAGCCGGGTCAGCCCGTTGCTGGCGGGGGCGGGAACCGGCGGCCGCGACCTCATCAATCTCCATGTGACATACACCGGCCGCGAGTACCCCTGCGATGCGCAGTCTTTGCAGCAGGTGACGCTCTTTTACCCCAAGAGTGACGCGGTTACGGCGACGATCAGCGCCTCGGGGCGTGAGCTGGACCCCGGCGGCGACGCCGGAGCCGCTGTTCGGCGGCTGGCGGTGTATGAAGTGACGGCGGACCTCGGGGACCTCCCCGCCCTGAGTGAGCCCGGGGAGCGCTCGGTCAGCCTTTTCTACCCCTGGGGTAACCCGCTCTACAATGAGTACGGCTTTAGCGATGGCACGGAGAGCACACGACGGGCGTCGGCTGACGCCCTTTGCGACTACCTGCGCTTCATGGGCTTCGGCCGCCTGGAGTTCCACCCATACCAGTTTGGGCGCAGTGCCGAGTTCCGCTCCCGCCTCTACCCCAGACGCGCCGCCGGTGATCTGTTCGCTGACGTGCTGCCGGTGGCCCGGGACCGGGGTATCGAGGTCGTGCCGCGCATCGACTCCACCTGCTTCTA
The DNA here is from genome assembly GCA_013178155.1 of Armatimonadota bacterium. Classification (GTDB taxonomy): domain Bacteria; phylum Armatimonadota; class Zipacnadia; order Zipacnadales; family UBA11051; genus JABLXH01. The sequence goes on from JABLXH010000099.1 coordinate 15,111, forward strand.
CCTCTCCGACGATAGCGCGAAGGAGCTTTACGCCGACGCGGAGGCCTTCCAGGTCACCCGCAAAGGTGAGACCATGCGCTTCTTTGGCCTCGTGCCCGACCCCCTGCATCCCCAGGTGCAGGAGTTGTTGCGAGCCATGGTGTGTGAGTTGGCGGAGCAGACGAAGGGATGGCCGAACGTCCCGGCGGTGGGTTTCCGGGCCAACGGCAAGTTCGGGAACCTCTACGTGGGCGTGGACCGCGCCCACCCGCCCGAGGAGTCGGGCTACAGCGAGTTTGATATCCGTGAGTTCGAGCGTGACAGCGGTGTGACAGTCGGAGGCAGCGCCGGCGACGCCGACAGCCGGTACCAGTGGCTGCGCGCCAACGCCTGGGATCGCTGGATTGCGTGGCGCTGCCAGCGGATCCACGACCACTGGGCGCAACTCGCCCAGGCGGTGCGCGCGGTAGATCCGGGGAAGAAGCTCATCGTCTTCACCAAGATCCCGAGCAATGACCCGGGAGAGAAACGCGACTGGGTGAACGCACCCGTGGATCTGCTGGCGTTGCACCGCTACCACGGCTATGACCCGGAGCTCTTCCGGGACGACGAGGGGCTGGTGCTCTCGCGGGTCATTGGGATCAGCGCCGACCGCTACTGGCCGGAGCCGTGGAATAAGCGCTTCTTCTTCGAGCCGTCTCTGGACAGCTTCTTTCGGTCCCGGGAACCGAGCGGCGTGGAGCTCTACTACGTCTACTGGGAGTTGCCAGACCACCCCCTGGGATTCCGCGTGGGCCCCGCCTCACCGCGAGGCCGCGCCTACTACGAGCCGATGACCCACGCGCTCCGGCACGGGAATCCCGGCCATCTGACCTTCTACAACTGGTTCCGCGCCACCACGGGCCATGAGCTTGACCTGCGGGAGTTCTGCCGCGCCTACCGGGGCCTGCCAATGGTCTCGCCACGACCCTTCACGGGCCGGGTGCTGCCGGAAGAGACAACAGCCGACGACACCCTCTGCGTGCGCATGTATCGCGACCGCATCGGTATCATCAACGATAGCGCGGAGGCGCGGGAAGTGACGCTGGAGCTGCCCGCTGGCTATGCCCCCGCCGGGCTGCGCGATGTCACGCTCAACGAGATCTGCACCGAGACCCGCGCTGGCGGCCAGCGCCAGGTACGGCTTGCGCTTCGCCCCTGGGACCTGCGGACACTGGCCCCGCGGTAGCCTCACTACGGCGCCGGGGTCACCTCGATGCGGCCCAGCCAGAGGTTGCGGTCCTCTGACCCGCGCTGGGCGTCGTTGATGAACGAGAGCCGCAGTTCGTGTCGTCCGGGCGTCACGTCCACCGTCACGGGGTAGCTGCGCCACCCGTCGCTCTTCAGCTCCACCTGGCCGACCTTGGCACCATCTACGGAGACTTCGAAGACAGGGAAGACGCCCTCCACGGGTGTGCCGCGGGCGCTGAAGCGGAACACGTACTGCCCGGCGCGCGCGCACTCAAAGGGCCCGGCGATGTACCCACTGGCGCCCATGTAGGCCGTGCCGCTCTCGCGCCGGAACCACGGCAGGCCCGGCTGCGGCTCGAAGGTGACCGGCTCGATGACGGTGGCGGCGGCGCCCGCCTGGAACTCCGCACCCAGTCCCGTCAGCAGCCCGGCGATGTACCTGGCCGCCTTGTCGCTGTTGCTCTCGGTCCGATCCCAGTTTATGTTATCTACCACGATGAGACCGCTCCCGGTGTCTATGGCCGTCAGGGCCGCCGGCGAGGTCAGGAAGCTGATCCCGTCCAGTGTCTCATCCGGCGCTACCCGCAGCGACCTCACCAGCAGGTTGCGATCCTGACGGTTGGCCGGATCGTAGGCATCGTTGGTGAAGGTGATCACAACCTGATGTTTCCCGGCGGTGAGTTCGCCTGCCAGCACGTAGGTGTCCAGATCGCCGCTCTGGCAGGTAAAGACACCGAACGGCCGGCCATCCACGGCCACGCTGCCTGCCGGCCACACGCCATACGCCGCGCTGCCCCCGGCCACCACGCCCAGCAGGTAGGGGCCATCAGCGGCCACCTCGATCTCGACGGTGGCCGTGCTGCCGCCACTGGGCAACACGGCCGTGTCGCCCTCATTGCTTGCGTACGGTCCCGCGACCGTCATCCGCTCATGGCCGTAGTCGGTGACGGGCTTCCCCTCGAGGGTCTTGCTGATGACGGCGCTGGCCATGTTGTTGGCCAGAGGGAGGGTGGCCCAGAAGTTGGCGGCGCGCTGCTCGCCCAGCCAGTACAGGTCCTCGTTGGTCAGGAACTCTGACAGGGGGTGGACGCCCGGTATGCGGTTCACCGGTCCGGCGTATGGCAACAGACGCAGGTTGCCGCCGAGGAGGGGGCTCAGGACGGCGAACTCTTCCGGCGTCAGCCCATGAAGCAGGGCTTTGCCGCCGCGCCGCAGGAACTCACCGACCCGCTCTGCTGCCGCAGCCAGACCCTGCAGGGGGCTGCAGGCGATCAGCAGGTCAATGCCTTCCCAGTCGGCCGCCGCCGGGGCCGCGGTGATGTCGGTGGCGACCAGGCCCGTGTCCGCGAGGCGCTCGCGGGTGAGCGCGTCCGGGCAGTAGAGGGCGGTGCGCGAATGACCTGGCTCAAACCCTGCCAGATAGTCCAGGGCGTTTTGCAGCAGCAGGTCTGCTACGGGCTCCACCCCCAGTCGCTCACCGACGCGAAGTTGGCACATGACGATGGTGCCGTCGCCCGCCGGCAACTCCAGCAGAGGCGCGTGGGCGATGCCCGCCTTGCTTCCCGAGACCACCACCGTCCGGAAGCCGCCGTCCAGGGGCCTCAGTGGCTCGGCCATGCTCACCAGATGGTCCGGCCCCCACCACCGCAGGTCGTCTGCCCGGACGCCCCGCAGCAGCGGGTGATGGGGCATCTGGGGGAAGGTCATGGTCGAGGCATCGCTGGTGAGGCTCACCGGCAGCAGGCCGGCCGGATAGGCTTCCTGCTCCAGAATCAGCACGCGCCCGCCGCGCCGGGCGTAGCCCAGGAGAGACCCCGTCGTCGCCCCCTCGCCGCCGATGACCGGCACCGCTGGGGCCGCGGGCCCCAGTGCGCCCGGCCCGATGACCAGAGCGGTGACGCCGTCGGGGATGGCGCCAAGGTCGGCCACCTGGCGGGCCTCGAGACCCAGTCGTCGCCAGGCCGCGATCGTCTCACCCGACGGGTCGTACACGCCCAGACCAGGCGGCGCTGTCAGAGCACGTCGCGGAAAGACTGACCACGGCTTCTCGTCCTCGAAGGCGACCCGGCCGTCCCGCAGAACGCGCAGACGCAGAGCCACCTCACGGCGCTCCACGACCTCGGGCAGTGTGACAGCAAACTGCAGTTCCTGGCGCTCGCCGGGACCCAGGTTCACAGCCTGCTCGCCCGTCGAGACTTCGCGTTCACCGTCCAGTACAGCCCACTGCACGGTCAGTGCCGAGGGGCTCAGGACATCGTTGTAAACATCCGCAGTGCGAGTCATCGTGGCGCCGGAGTAGAAGGTGTGCGAGTACTCCCGGATGTAGGCAGCTATGGGCTGCATGGCATAGCGCTGGGCGGCATACATGGGGTTGGTGTGATCCAGCGGCCCGCCCTCGACCATCGTCCATGGCGAGATGCCGCCGACCTCGTAGTATCGGTAGGCCTGGATGGCCATGCGCCAGGCCTCGCCTTTGGCCCGGTTGCGGTAGGTGTTGTAGTCGAGGTAGGCGTCATCGCCAAAGAACACCGTATGCCAAGAGGGGTCGGCGGAGGGCACCCACAGGAACTCGCCGATGTAGACGGGCTTCTTGCGGTCCCACACCCACTCGCGCGAGCCGGCGGGATCCGGCACAAAGAACGAGCTGGCGTTGAGCGGCGTGTCCATCCAGTAGGCCGTGTTCGGCCACTGGGTGTAATCGGGATACTCGTGCGGGTAGTGGATGCCAATGGCATCGGCCACGCCCTCCGGGTCGCCATCGGACTCGTAGAAGATCGGCCGGGTGGGGTCCCACTGCTTCATGAGGCGGCCCAGCCGCGCCAGTTCCAGCCGCGCCGGCGAGTCGTTGTTCAGGCGCGAGCCGTAGAACTCGTTCTCCAGGCTGTACATCACTACCGAGGGCTTGTTCTTGTCGCGGTCCACCATCGCCTTCAGGTGCGCGGCATAGTTGTCCCAGAAGACCGGGTCATTGACCCGGTAAGCCTCGTCGTCATTCCAGACCGCCCCCTCCGGGATCATCATCAGGCCAACCTCGTCGGCCACCTCGTACCAGACCTCCGGCCAGGGCTGAGTGTGGGTGCGGAAGATGACGCAGTTGGCAGCTTTGATGGCCAGCATGCGCTCGCGGATGTATTCGCGGTCCTTGAACAGTTCCGGCCACCAGGAGGTGGCCAGCATGTGGATGCGGCTGCCGTTGAGGTAGAAC